>NZ_JAVDVJ010000001.1:0-838474 GCF_031456825.1 Luteimonas sp. 3794
ATCTGGTCAGCGGGGATGCGGCACTGGCGACGGCGTTGCAGGCATCGCTTGAAACGCCTTGAGGGGCGCTACGTGGATGCAGCAGCGCGGTCGCGGGGGGGGGGGGGGGGGCGGGGGGGGGGGGGGGGGGGGGGGGGGGGGTGGGGGGGGGGGGGGGGGGGCCCCCCCCCCCCCCCCCCCCGCCCCCCCCCCCGCTCCTACAAAGGCGCGGCGGCACCGCGCGTCTTACAATCCGCACATGCCGTCCCTGTCGCGCCTGCTGTCACGTCCTGCGAAGCCTGCTTCGATCCTGCGCGACTCGCTCCATCTGACCCTCGAGGACGGGCGTGAGATCGAGGTGCTGCGCGTGCGCGATCCACGCGCGCGGCGCATGCGCCTGAGCGTCAATGAACGCGGTGCACGCCTGACTCTTCCATTGCGCGCAAGCCTTGTATCCGGCGATGCGTTCCTGCAGCAGCACCGCGCATGGCTGGCCGCGCAAATCGCGGCGCAGGGCGAAGCGCTACCGCTGCAGCGTGGCGTGACCTCGCATCTGCCGTTGCGCGGGGCGCTGCATCCGCTGCGCTGGGAGGCCGGACGATTCAGTCATGTGCGCGTGGACGAGGACAGCGCGCTGACATTCGTGTCACCCGAGCACGCCGGCCCGGCCGCCCTGCAGCGCGCGTTGCGCGAGTTCTACCAAGCACAGGCGCGTGCCGACATCGGCCGCTGGCTGCCGACCTATCTGCCCGGCCTGCCGCGCACGCCCCGGCGTATCTGCCTCAAGGTGATGTCCTCGCAATGGGGCTCGCTGGCGCCGGACGGCACGCTCAATCTCGACCTGTCGCTGGTGCTCGGCGCACCGTCCGCATTCGAGTACGTGCTGGTGCACGAGCTCTGCCATCTGATCCATGCCGACCACTCGCGGCAATTCTGGCGCGAGGTCGAAACGCGCTGCCCGGCCTGGCGTGACGCACGGGACTACTTCCGCGACAGCGGGCGGCGGCTCAAGGCTGACCTGCACGCCCTGCTGGCCTGAGCCGAACGCGGCGAGCAGCCCGATGGCCGCTACCGAGCCGCACTCGCGTTGACCTGAATGAGCGGCCATCGCCGCCGGAGAATCCGATGGTCCGCCTGTGCCTGGCCCTGCTGCTCGTTGTCATGCTGCCGGGCTGCCGCCAGCCCGGCGAGGCCCTGGGCACGACGGTCCGCTTCGACGCACGCGGCGACCGGGTCGCGGCGACGCCAGTGTCGCCGCGTGCGACCGCACTGGCGCTACCAGCGGATTTTCCGGGCGATGTCCATCTGCCCGCGCGCTATGCGATCGACACGCTGACCGACATGCCGGGCACGCAGATCATCAGCCTGCTCGCCGAAGGCGAGGTCGTGGCGCTGTCGCAGGAAACCCGCCGCGCGATGGAACACGATGGCTGGCAGCGCCGGCTCGTCACGCACCGTGGCGGCGACAGCGCGGTACTCGCATTCGAGAAGGATGGCCGCAGTGCGCTGTTCGCGTTCGACCGGAACCAGCCGGCGCAACCGTCGGAAGATGCGGGGGTGATCGTCAGCCTGCAGCTGCAGGACGGGGCCGCGCGGCTTTGAGGGCAGCGCCCGAAAAATTCGGCAGACGTGACCTCACCTCACCCCACGCTCTGCGCCCCCGCGCTCGCGTCACCGCGAGGGCGTTCGTCGGCACGCGAGCCAGTGGCTCGCAAGCCTGCCTTCTCACCTCAGAGGGGGAGGGACGCTGGTCGACACGCGTGTTGGCAGGCGCGCCGCCGCAGCCGGCTCAGCGCAGCAGGAAATCCCCGATCGCGGCCGCGACGTCCGCAGGCTGTTCCATGTGCAGGTGATGGCCGCCAGCGATGACGGTGAGATCACCATCGGGCAGCAGGCGCGCACGACGGGAACGGTCGGGTTCGGGCAGATAGGGCTGCGGCGGGTCGGCATAGATCACGCGCGTCGGGCATTCGATGCCGGCGATCAGGGCGTCGACCTGGCCGGGTGTCATGCGCACGGCGGTCGGGATGGTCAGGCGCGGGTCGCTGCACCACACATGGCCGCCTTCGACCGCCTGCACGCCACGCTCGACCAGCAGCCGCGCGACCGGTTCACTCAGGTCGTTGACCCGTACGCGCGCGCGAATCGGCGCATCGAGATCGGGAAACACACGCAGCGGGCGCGTACCCAGCCCCCGCGACGAGATCACCGCTTCGCGCAGGCGCGGCACGGTTTCGGGTTCGCTCTCGGGCAGTGCGCCCAGCGCTTCGATCGCGACCAGGCGTTCGATGCGTTCGGGCACCGCGGCCGCCACGAGGCTGGCGATGCCCGCGCCCATCGAATGCCCCAGCAGGGCGAAGCGGTCCCAGCCCAGCGCATCGGCGATGTCGAGCACCTGGTGCACGGCGCCGACGAAGGTGTAGTCGGTACCGACCGGCATGTGCGCGCTGCGGCCATGGCCGGGCAGATCGGGGGCGACGAGATCCAGGCCGTCGAGATGCGCGGCCAGCGGCAAGAAACTCGCGGCATTGTCGAGCCAGCCGTGCAGCGCCAGCACGCGGCGCTCGCCGACGGTACCGAAACGCAGACCACGTACGGTGCCGATGCCGATTTCGACCTCGAACGGCTGCGCTGGTGCGAGGCCGCTCATACGTGCGCGTCCAGATCGCGACGCGTCAATGCCGCCAGCGCGCGCGCATGCGCGGGTGCGTCGTTGAGACAGGGGATGTAGCGCAGGTCCTTGCCGCCGTGCGCGTGGAAGATCTCGGCGTTCTGCAGCGCGATCTCCTCCAGCGTTTCCAGGCAGTCGACCGCGAACCCCGGACACACGACATCGATCACGCGGATGCCATCGCCGCCCAGGGCCTTCAGCGTCTCGTCGGTGTAGGGCTGCAACCATGGTTCGCGGCCGAAGCGCGACTGGAACGTCAGCATCGCCTCGCCCGGTGCCAGCCCCAGCGCCTGCACGATCGCGTCGACACTCGCCCGGCACTGCACGGGATACGGATCGCCAGCGTCGGCCAGTCGCTGCGGAATGCCGTGGAAGGAGAACAGCAGCCGCTCACCGCGGCCGTGCGTCTCCCAGTGCGCACGGATGGACGCGGCCACCGCCTCGACCCAGTCCGTGTCCAGGTGATAGTCGTCGCGCATCCGCGCAACGCCATCGGCGCCGAAGACCTCGTCGACGATATCGCGGACCGATGCCGTCGTCGTCGTCGAATACTGCGGGTACAGCGGCAGCACCTGCACCCGCGCATGGCCGGCGTCGCGCAGACGCGTCAACACGCTGCGCAAGGACGGATTGCCGTAGCGCATGGCGTAGACCACCTCGGCATCGGGCATGTCCGCCTGCACCGCCGCCGCGAGCCGCGCGGTGTGTACAGCGAGCGGCGAGCCGTCGTCCATCCAGACGCCGGCATAGAGTTTCGCCACGCGCGGTGAGCGGAACGGCAGGATCACGAAGTGCAGGATCGGGCACCACAGCCAGCGGCTCAGCGCGACCACACGGTAGTCGTGCAGGAACTCGGCGAGATACCGCCGCACCGCTTTTGGCGTGGGCGCATCGGGCGTGCCGAGATTGACGAGCACGACGGCATCGCGCGCGGCGCGCGGAGAGATGGATTCGGACATCCGCATAGAATGGCAGGCGGACCGGTGCAATGGCAGCGTCCCGTGCCCGGGAAGAACTCATGCGCGATTCATTGCGCCGTCACTAGCCTGAATCCGTTCTGCGTGCGCGTCCTCAGCGCCCGTCCGATTTGCGCCCTTGCCCCGGAGCCACCATGACCCGTCCGTTCCGCCACACCGTGCTGGTTGCCGCCCTCGCCGCCGCGTTCGTCGCCGGTCCCGCCGTTGCCGGCCCGACCGAAGACACCCGTGCGCAGAACGCGGTGCGGGTGCTCAACGAGATCCAGGCGATTCCCGAGTCGGGCATCCCCGACAAGCTGCTCGACGAGGCGCGTGCGATCGTCGTGATTCCCGACACCATCAAGGCCGGTCTGATCATCGGCGGCCGCCGCGGCCACGGCGTGATGTCGGTCAAGACCCCGGAAGGCACCTGGTCAAGCCCGGCCTTCGTCAAGATCACTGGCGGCAGCATCGGGTTCCAGGCCGGCGTGCAGTCCTCGGACGTGGTGCTGGTGTTCCGCAACGAGCGCAGTCTGGAATCGATCGTCAACGGCAAGTTCACCCTGGGCGCCGATGCCGGTGTGGCCGCCGGCCCGGTGGGCCGCAACGCCGCCGCGCTGACAGATGGCCAGCTCAAGGCGGAGATCTGGTCGTGGTCGCGCGCGCGCGGGCTGTTCGCAGGCGTCGCCCTCGATGGGGCGGTGCTGCAGATCGACGATGCCGCCAACATGGCCGTCTATGGCCGCAACACCACGCCGCGGGCGATTCTGGAGAACCGCCCTGGCCAGGCGCCATCGAGCGCTGTCGTGGATTTCCGCGACCGGCTGGAGGAAGCCAGCGCCACCGCACGCGTATCGCGCGGCGGAACCGGCGTGCCGGTCGCCCGCAATGTGCAGCAGCCGGCCTACACGCCGGCGATTCAAGATGTGCCCCACACCTCCACGGCGCCGCTGCAGTCCCAGCAGGGCCAGCCCTCGACCCAGGGCTTCCAGAACGTCGACGACCAGCCTGCGACCGTCGAACCGCTGCCCGAGTACTGATCCGGCGCGCACCCGCACGTTGCGTGCGGGTGCGGTGCGTTATCCTGCCCGACCACCCGCAGCTCCCGGAATTCCGCCATGGGCAGTTTCAGCATCTGGCATTGGGCCATCGTCCTCGTTGTCGTCTTGCTGGTCTTCGGCACCAAGAAGCTGCGCGGCGCCGGTCGTGATCTTGGCGAAGCGGTCAAAGGCTTCAAGAAAGGCATGCACGACGACGAGACGCCCGAGCGTCTCGACGACCGTTCGCAGGATCCCGTGAGCCGCGAGGCCGACAGGACGCGCCACGACGACACCACCCCGCGCTGACGCGAGGCGCGGTCGATGTTCGGGATCGGCACGGCCGAGTTGATGTTCATCGCGTTGATCGCGTTGGTCGTGCTTGGTCCCGAGAAAATGCCCAAGGCGGCACGCTTCGCCGGTCTCTGGATACGTCGCGCGCGTGCGCAGTGGTATTCGGTGAAGTCCGAACTCGAACGCGAGCTGGCCGCCGAGGACCTCAAGCGCAGCGTGCGCGACGCGCAGCAATCGATTGCGGATGTCGGCACCCAGTTGCGCGATGCCGAGCAGCAGGCCCGCGAGCGCATCGATGGCGTACGCAGGGAGGCCGGCGATCTGGTTGCACAGGCGCGGCGCATGTCGGTCGAACCGCCTGCGACGCATCGCAGCCTCGACGCACCGCCTGCACCCGAACCGGACGCACCCTTGCCGCCCGATGCGATTGCCGGCGATCCCACGTCCCCGCCCGTCGCGGCAACCGTAGCCGACGAGGAGGGCGATCGTGGCGTTGCACGCTGACGAAGACGGCGGCGAGGGCAGCCTGATCGACCATCTGATCGAACTGCGCATGCGCCTGATGCGCGGGGTTGCCGTGACCGGGATCGTGCTGCTGTGCCTGCTGCCGTTCGCGAACAAGCTCTACGGCCTGCTCGCGCAGCCGTTGCTCGACAAACTGCCCGACGGCGCCCACCTGATCGCGATCGAAGTCGCGTCGCCATTCTTCGCGCCGCTGAAGCTGGCGTTCTTCACCGCGGTGGTGGTGACGATGCCGTGGCTGCTCTACCAGGCGTGGGCCTTCGTCGCGCCGGGCCTGTACAAGCGCGAGAAACGCCTGGCGATGCCGTTGCTGGCGTCGGCTGTCGCGCTGTTCTACATCGGCTGCGCGTTCGCGTTCTTCTTCGTGCTGCCGTCGGTGTTCAGCTTCCTGACGATGGTCACGCCCGACGGCGTGGCGATGATGACCGACATCAACGCCTATCTGAATTTCGTGCTGGTGATCTTTCTGGCGTTCGGCCTCAGCTTCGAGTTGCCGATCGCTCTGGTGATCCTGGTGCTGCTGGGCTGGGTGACCACCGACCAGCTGCGTGAGGCACGCGGCTACGCGGTCGTGGGTGTGTTCGTGCTGGCCGCGATCATCACCCCGCCCGACGTCGTCTCGCAGCTGATGCTCGCCATTCCGATGTGTCTGTTGTACGAAGCCGGCATCATCGCCGCGCGCCTGCTCGCCCCCAAGCCCGGCGCGGTGCGCGACGACGCATGAGTCCGCCGGTCGCCACGCCCACGCCGCTGCTGCGCCGGTACACGGCCTGGTCGCTGGATGCGGCGGCGATTGGACTGCTGGTGGTCGCGCTGATGCACCGGCGCCTGTACGAAGCCCTGGAGACCTGCGCGCGCGCGATCGACGCCCTCACGCAGGCGATGGCCGCGCTGATGCAGCAGACGCTCGAAGTGGCCGCCTCGCCGCCTGCCCTGCTGCAGGTCTGGATGGCGGATCCCCAACTCCAGGTCGCCATCACCGCGCTGACGCTGGCGGTGTCGGCGCTGGTCCTGCCGACCATGGCGGTGTTCGCGCTGGTCGCCTTCGCCTGGTTCAGCGCATTCGAGGGTTCGCAGTGGCAGGCCACGCCCGGCAAGCGCCTGCTCGGCCTGCAGGTGGTCGATGACGACGGGCTGCCGCCCGGCTATGTGCGCGCCGGCCTGCGCAACGCGGCCGGTCTGCTGTCCTGGGTGAGCTTCAACATCGGCCATCTGATGGCCGCACGCGCGCCGCGCCACCAGGCACTGCACGACCGCATCGCCGGCACACGCGTGTTACAGCCCGATCCGGCGCCGATCCCCATGCTCGCGCGGCTGTGGCTGGTATTGCAGCCCTCGGCATTTTTCCTGCTGCTGGCGCTGCTGATGCACAGGATCGACCAGAGCCTCGCCGCCGCGCTCGACGCGACGCTCGGGTTCTAGACGCGCTCGATCAGAGCTCGATGCGGCTGTTGTCGCCGGCGCCCGGCGCCGGGCCACCGGCCGACGCGTCGTCCTGCGGACCGCACACGTCGCGCCACATCGCATACATCGCACCGAACATGACGATGTAGAGGATCAGCAGCAGGATCAGATACAGCGGCAGTACCAGCAGCGCGGCGAGCCCGGGATGCACGAGGCTGGCCACGACACTGATGATGGTGACGACCATCGCGAACGCCAGCATCAGCGCAAAGCCTCCGGCCATCGCGATCGCCGCGGCCACGACCACCGGCAACACATTGCGCAGCGCCCCGCCCAGGCCATCGGTGAACGCCTGCAACACAGGCCGGTCGCCGAGCGCCACCTGGCCGAGGCCGATCGCATAGACGGTGGCGTAGTAGACGCCGAAGAAGATCGCAAGCGCCATCAGCGGCGCGATGCCGGCCGGCGGCAGCGGCAGATCCGGAGGCGTGGCCGGGCCCGTCTGCGTGCTCATTTCCTGGCTGATCGTCAGCACCTGCATATACCAGTCGACCACGCCGTCGCCGAACGCGCTGACCAACGCGTAGAACGTCGCGATGTAGAGCGCGCCCATCAGCACGCCGAAGCCGATCAGGCGCCCGGCATTGCCACCCGTGAACACCGCGAACACATCGGTCGGCTGCGCCGGACGCCCGTGCTCGGCCGCGTCGATGACGTGCAGCACGCCGGCGATCAGCAGCGGGTAGACGATGATCGACACGAGGGACGTGGCGCCGATCAGCATGACCTGGGTATTGGCATCGAGCCCGAACGCGATCTGCGCGACCGCCTGGAGCACGTTCGGGATCAGCGCGAGCAACGCCACGATCGCCGTCGCCCCGTACACCGCGCGCGGATTGGCGCGACCGACGTTGACGCCCTGCACGATCCACTTCCAGCCGTGGCCGGCTCCTACCGTCCGAGTCGTCATTTCCGCCGTATTCCAGGTGTCTGTCGCGTGGACGTGCCACGAAGGCGGTCATCGTATCGCATGCATCGGAGACGCCGCTGGGATGCGCTGTGTGTTCAGCGGCGATGGCGGCGTGGGTTCCGGGCTGCCGCTCGGCCTGTTCGTGCTGGAGATACTGCCCTGCTGTGCGCGGGCCGCCCGCCTTTTTCTGCAGGGCGCTGCGGCCGTGATTCCCGCGGAGGCGGGTTTTCAACCGACGCATATCCGGTCATCCAGCGACTTTGCGTCTGGCTCTGGCTCTGGCTCTGGCTCTGGCTCTGGCTCTGGCTTTGGCTCTGGCTTTGGCTTTGGCTTTGGCTTTGGCTTTGGCTTTGGCTTCCAGCCTTTGACTTGAATCGAGCCGTAGAGCGAGCCGAGCACCGGAGCCTGGCGTGGCCGAAGAGCAGCCCATGTCTGAGCGCAGCGAGTTTGGGCTGCGTGCCGCGTCAGGCGAGGAGCGGAGGGAACCGACGCGGCTTCATGCGTCGGCTCGCGTCCGGCGAAGACGGTTTTGCTTACTTTTGCCAAGACAAAAGTAAGCCGCGCGACAGCGCGGAAGCCCTGTCCTTAATCTTCGCTCCTGCGGTTGATTCTTTCTTTCTCGGAACATCAGGGTCGCAAAGCGACGGGCGAAGAAGCTTGAGCAAGTGCAAGGCTTTCGCCCGCTGCGCGTGCGAGTCCCTTTTGGATGGACCCAAAAGGAACCAAAAGGTCCCTTCGCCGGACGCGATCCGCCGCGATACAGCCGCGGCGGTCCCCTGCGCTTCTCGGTCGACGGGGCACGCAGCCCAAACTCGCTACGCTCAGACATGGGCTGCTCTTCGACCCCGCCGCCCTGCGATGCTCGGCTCGCTCTACGGCTCGATTCAAGTCAAAAGCGGGAGCCAGAGCAAAAGCAAAAGCAACGGCAGAGCAGCATCACTGCAAAGCCAAAAAGCCAAAGCGAACCAACATCCATGGAAGCCCGCATGCGCGGGCATGACGGCGAACGAATCAGTCGCGCGGCAGCGCGCCTGCAAAGCGGACGAATCGCTGCAACACCGCCCGCGCTTCCGGCGCAGCGCGCACCGCCGCGACCAGCGCGACCGGGTCGAGGCCTTCCTGGTACAGCGGCCCCGAGCGCGCGCGGATGTAGCCGCGCATGTGGGTGGCGCTGAACTCCGGGTGGAACTGGACACCCCAGGCCCGATCGCCCCAGCGGAACGCATGGTGCGGTTCCAACTCGGAATGCGCCAGCAGGGTCGCACCCTCGGGCAGGCGCAGGACGGTTTGCAGGTGCGTCGTCTGGGCAGGAAAACGCGGGCCGGCGGCGGCGAACAATGGGTCGTCGGAGGCGGCAGCTTCGGTTTCGACATCGAAGGTGCCCATCTCGCGACCCCGCGGGTTCTCGCCGACCTCGCCGCCCAACGCGTGGGCGAGCAGCTGGTGGCCGTAGCAGATGCCGAACAACGGCACGCCGGCGTGCGCGGCGTCGCGCAGCCAGGCAGCCGTGCGTTCGCTCCAGTCGGCGCGGTCGGTGACCATCGCGCCGGAGCCGGTGACGATGACGCCGGCAAAATCGTCCACGTCCGGCAGCGTGGCCCCGTGTTCGACATCGACCACCACCGCGTCACCCTCCGACAGGCCGGCCGCGACGCGGATCCAGTGCGGGAAGCCGCCGTAGCGGCGCATCGAAGGCAGGGGGCGGCCGGTTTCGACGATCAGGAAGCAGCGGTCGAAGGACATCGTAGGCGCAGCCGGAGCGGGAGGACGGCGCAGCGTAGCGGATCGGGGCGGGTGAGCGGTTGTGTGGGATCGAGCCTCACCGCCCTGCCCTCACCCGACGCGCTTTACGCGTCGACCTCTCCCAAAGGAAGAGGTGCCCCTTACGTCGCGTACCGCGGTCGCGCCGACGCATGCGTCACGAGTCACGAGGCACAAGCCACCTACTCCCGCGGCGGCAGCACCGTCATCACTTCTTCCACCGTGGTCACGCCTTGGGCAACCTTCTCGGCGCCGGCCATGCGCAGCGTGCGCAGGCCCTCGCCGACCGCGGCCTGGCTGAAACCCGACAACGCCATGTCCGGCTGGATCTTCGCGCGCAGCGCGGGCGTCACCGGCATCAGTTCGTAGATGCCGACGCGGCCGAAATAACCGGTGTTGCGGCACTCGAGACACCCGACCGGTCCGCACGCGGTCTCCGGCGGCGGCACGTCGCTGTCGGGGCCGAGCAGCGCGCGCCAGGCTTCAGAATCGACCGGCTGCGGCTGCTTGCAGTGCCGGCACAGCGTGCGCACGAGGCGCTGGGCCAGCACGCCGTTGAGCGTGGAGGCGATCAGGTAATGCGGCAGACCGAGATCGAGCAGACGGGTGATCGCCGACGGCGCATCGTTGGTGTGCAGCGTGGAGAGCACCAGATGTCCGGTCAGCGAGGCCTGCACCGCCATCTGCGCGGTGTCGAGGTCGCGGATCTCGCCGATCATGATGATGTCCGGATCCTGACGCAGCAGCGTGCGCACGCCTTGCGCGAAGGTCAGGTCGATCGCGTTGTGCACCTGCATCTGGTTGAGTTCGACCGAGACCATTTCGATCGGATCCTCGACCGTGCAGACGTTGACGTCGTCGGACGCCAGCTTCTTTAGCGTCGAATACAACGTGGTCGTCTTGCCCGAACCGGTCGGGCCGGTGACCAGCACGATGCCGTGCGGTCGCGCGACGAGATCGTTCCACGCCGCCGCCTCGCCAGCGTCGAAGCCGAGGTGTTCGATCGGCTTGAACACGGTGTCCGGGTCGAAAATGCGCATGACGACCTTTTCGCCGAAGGCGGTCGGCATCGTCGACAGACGCATTTCCACCTCGCGGCCACCCGGCGAACGCGTCTTGATGCGCCCGTCCTGCGGGCGCCTGCGTTCGGCCAGATCCATGCGGCCCAGCACCTTGATGCGGCTGACGGCGGCGGTCATCACCGGCGGCGGCATCTCGAAGACCTTGTGCAGCACGCCGTCGATGCGGAAGCGCACGCGGCCCACGTCGCGACGCGGTTCGAGATGGATGTCGGAGGCGCGCTGCTCGTAGGCGTACTGCAGCAGCCAGTCGACGATGTGGACGATGTGGTGGTCGTCGGCGTTGACGTCGCCCGAGCGGCCCAGTTCGACCAGTTGCTCGAACGTCGGCGCGTTGCTGCTGGTCTCGCGACCGTCCTTGGCGCCGCGGATCGACCGCGTGACGCCGAAGAACTCCATCGTGTAGCGGTGCAGGTCCAGCGGATTGGCGATGACCAGATCGATCTCGCGTCGCAGCAGGCGCTGGATGTCGGTCAGCCAGTCGAGCGCCATCGGTTCGCTGGTCGCGATGCGCGCGCGGTCGGGCGTGACCTCGACCGGCAGGATGCGGTGGCGCTTGGCGTAGGCGTGGGAGAACAGGTCGGTGACGTCGCCGACGGCGATCTTGGTCGGGTCGATGCGCAGATAGACGTGACCCGTGGCCTGCGCCAGCCATTCGGTCAGCGCCTCGAGGCCGAGCTCGGTGCCGGGTCGGCGCGCCGACGGCAGCTTGAGATTCGCGAGCAGCACCAGCGGATGCACCGCATCGAGACCGCGCGTATTGCGCCCGCCCACCCGCGCGCGCTCGGCATCTCCCGGCGCCAGCAGGCCATCGGCCAGCAGGGCGTCGATGACCGGTTCGAGGGTCAGACGGCCCGGCGGCAGACGTCCGCCGAATTCGGCGGGCGGACGTGGGCCGGTCGGATACTGCGGCATGCGCGGATCGTTCAAGCCGGGTCCTCCATGGCGCATGGTACGGCGGGCGCCTCGATGCGGCCCGCTATACTAGCGCGCCGCCGCAGACGCGATTCTCCGATGACCGGACCGACGTTCCAGGAGCTGATCCTCACGCTCAACACCTACTGGGCCAGACAGGGCTGCGTGCTGATCCAGCCGCTGGACCTCGAGGTCGGCGCGGGAACTTTCCATCCGGCCACGTTCCTGCGCGCGCTCGGCCCCGAGCCGTGGAACGCCGCCTACGTGCAGCCGAGCCGCCGCCCGACCGACGGCCGCTACGGCGACAACCCGAACCGCCTGCAGCGCTACTACCAGTACCAGGTGGCGATGAAGCCGAACCCGGACAACATCGTCGAGCTGTATTTCGACTCGTTGAAGGCGCTCGGCATCGATCCCGAAGTGCACGACCTGCGCCTGGTCGAGGACAACTGGGAATCGCCGACGCTCGGCGCCTGGGGTCTGGGCTGGGAAGTCTGGCTCAACGGCATGGAAGTCACCCAGTTCACCTATTTCCAGCAGGCCGGCGGCATCGAGTGCAAGCCGGTGCTCGGCGAGATCACCTACGGTCTCGAGCGCCTGTGCATGTACCTGCAGAACTGCGACAACGTCTACGACCTGGTGTGGACGCACGGCCCCGACGGCACGCCGGTGACCTACGGCGACGTCTACCACCAGAACGAAGTCGAGCAGAGCGCCTACAACTTCGAGCACGCGAATGTGGACGTGCTGTTCCGCCGCTTCGACGAATGCGAGGCCGAGGCACTGAAGCTGGTCGAGCTGGGTCTGCCGCTGCCGGCCTACGAGCAGGTGACGAAGGCCAGCCACAGTTTCAACATGCTCGATGCCCGCCGCGCGATCAGCGTGACCGAGCGCCAGCGCTACATCCTGCGCGTGCGCACGCTGGCGCAGGGCGTGGCCAAGGCCTATTACGCGCAGCGTGAGGCGCTGGGATTTCCCGGGCTGAAGCGCGCGCCGGAATCAGCTTGAGCCCCTCTCCCGTCTGCGGGAGAGGGGTTGGGGTGAGGGCGCTGTTCGCGCACCCGCTAGTAAAGCGCCCTCATCCGGCGCTGCGCGCCACCTTCTCCCCGAGGGAGAAGGGAATTTCTTCTGGATCGAATCGCCATGACTGACATGCATCCCCTCCTGATCGAACTCGGCACCGAAGAACTGCCGGTCAAGGCCCTGCCCGGCCTGGCGCAGGCGTTCTTCGACGGCGTGATCGCGGCGCTGGACAGGCGTGGTGTGGCAGTGGAGCGCGAAGGCGCGAAGCCGCTGTACACGCCGCGTCGCCTGGCCGTGCTGCTGCCGGGCGTGGCGAGCGAACAGCCCGAGCAGCGCTCGGAAGTGCTGGGCCCCTATCTCAGCATCGCGCTCGATGCCGACGGCAACCCGACCAAGGCGTTGCAGGGCTTCGCGGCAAAGGCCGGCATCGACTGGACCGCGCTCCATAAGACCAGTGACGCCAAGGGCGAGCGCTTCGTGCATCGTGCGGTGACACCCGGTGCGACGACCGCGGCGCTGTTGCCGGACGTGCTGCGCGAGGCGATCGCCGCGATGCCGATCCCCAAGCCGATGCGCTGGGGTGCCCACAGCTACGCGTTCGCGCGGCCGGTGCACTGGCTGGTGCTGCTGCACGGCGGGACGGTCGTCGACACCGAACTGTTCGGCGTGCGCAGCGGCCGCGGCAGTCGCGGCCATCGCTTCATGCACGACGCCGCGGTCGAGATCGCGACGCCGGGCGACTACGTCGACGCGCTGCGCAATGCGAAGGTCATCGTCGATGCCGATGCGCGTCGCGCGGAGATCGTGCGCGAGGTCGAGGACGCCGCGCGCGCCGTCGGTGGCGATGCGCGCATCGAGGCCGACAATCTCGAGCAGGTCGTGTGCCTGGTCGAATGGCCGAAGGCGGTGCCCTGCACCTTCGAGCCCGAGTTCCTCGCCGTGCCGCAGGAAGCGCTGATCGCGACGATGGAAGCGAACCAGAAATTCTTCCCGGTATTGCGCGACGGCAGGCTCACCGAACATTTCATCGGCATCGCCAACATCGTGTCGAAGGACGAGGCCGAAGTGGCCAAGGGCTACGAGCGCGTGATCCGCCCGCGCTTCGCCGATGCCAAGTTCTTCTTCGACGAGGACCTCAAGCAGGGTCTGTCGGCGATGAACGATGGCCTCCGCACCGTGACCTACCAGGCCAAGCTGGGCAGCGTCGCCGACAAGACCGTGCGCGTCGCCGCACTGGCCGAAGTGATCGCGCCGCAGGTCGGTGTGGACGCCGCACTCGCCAAGCAGGCCGCGCTGCTGTCGAAGGCCGATCTGCAATCGCGCATGGTCAACGAATTCCCGGAACTGCAGGGCATCGCCGGTCGTTACTACGCCAGGCAGGACGCGGCGCTGGCCGGCCTGTCCGACGACGATCGCGCCGCGCTCGCGAATGCACTCGACGAAGCCTGGCAACCGCGTTTCGCCGGCGACGATATCGCGCTGTCACCGCTGGGCAAGGTGTTGGCGATCGCCGAGCGTCTCGACACGCTGGCCGGTGGTTTCGCTGCGGGTCTCAAGCCGACCGGCAACAAGGATGCATTCGCGCTGCGGCGGAATGCGTTGGGTCTGGCGCGGACTTTGATCGAAAGTGGGTTCGATCTCGATCTGCAGGCGCTGCTGGCCAGCGCGATCGAGCGTGTGGGCGCGCTGCCCACTAGCAAGGACGGCGCGAGCGCATTCGCTGACCGTGGCGAACTCTACGACTTCATCCTCGACCGCTTGAAGGGTTACTACGCCGACAAGAGCGTGACCGTGCAGCAGTTCAACGCCGTCGCCGCGCTGCAACCGAAGTCGCTCTACGACCTCGACCGCCGCATCGACGCGATCGGCACCTTCGCCGCGCTGCCCGAAGCCGCGGCCCTCGCCGCCGCCGACAAGCGCATCCGCAACATCCTGCGCAAGGCCGACATCGAGATCCCCGGCGACGTCGATCCGGCGCTGTTGCGTGAGCCGGCCGAGGCCGCGCTGGCCGAGGCGGTGGAAGCGGTGCGCGGCGAAACGGGTCACGCACTCGCACACGGCGACTATGTGTCGGTGCTGACACATCTGGCGCGGCTGCGGCCGCAGGTCGATGCGTTCTTCGACAGCGTGATGGTCAATGCCGACGATGCCGCGCTGCGCGCCAATCGGCTCGCGCTGCTCAAGCGCCTGTCCGAGCGCCTGGGCAGCGTGGCCGCGATCGAGCATCTGTCGAGCTGAACGAGTAGGGATGCGCGCGCGGCGCGCATGAAGCGCGCTGCTTCAATCGCAGACGTGTCGAGGGACCGACAGGTCGCTCCGCTTCGTTTGTCATTCCCGCCCAGGCGAGGCTCTCAATAGCCGAGCGGCTGGTATCCATAGACGTTCACCCATTGACAGCAAAGTCCCTGGATTCCCGCCTACGCGGGAATGACGGTTATGAAGATCCTCGATGACGCCGTCGCGCGCGCGCCCCGTTAATCGAGCCTTGACGCCACTCCGGTATCCTCGCGCGATGCCTCGCGTCCCTGTGTATCTCGCCGCCGTCCTCCTCCTGTGTGCGTCGGCCGCGGCGCACGCTGCGCGTGTCGAACGCGTCGACATCGTCGGCCTCGACGAGGAGATGACCGAGAACGTCCGCGTCTCGCTGGCGCTCTACGACGCCATCGGCCGCGACATCTCCGGCCGGCGGATGGCCTATCTGCTGCGCGAGGCCGAGCGTGAGACCCGCAGGGCGCTCGAGCCTTTCGGTTACTACTCGCCCACCATCGACGTACAGCGCAACCGCGAGGACGATGCGATCTCGGTGCGCGTGGTCGTCGATGCCGGACAGCCCGTGCGGGTGCGCAACAGCGACATCGCGATCATCGGCGAGGGTGGCCAGGACCGGTATCTGGCGCGCGACATCGCCCGCTTCTTGCCGAGCGAGGGCGCGGTGTTCAGCCATCCCGACTACGAGTCCAGCCGCAACCAGCTGAGCCGACGACTGGCCGAGCGCGGGTATTTCGATGCGGAATTCGCGTCGCGCCGGGTCGAGGTCACGCGCGCGGACTTCGCCGCCGACATCGATGTGGTCTGGACCAGCGGCGACCGTTACAACATGGGCGCCACCACGTTCGAGCAGACGCCCGAACAGATCGTCAACGACAGCCTGCTCGAGGGCCTCGTCTACTGGGACGAAGGCAGCTACTACCACCAGGGCCGTATCGACCGCCTGCGTTCGTCGCTCGGCCGGCTGGACTACTTCTCCAACATCGACATTGAGCCGCAGGTCAGCGAGGCCAACGAGCGCCGCGAAGTGCCGGTCAAGGTCACGCTGACACCCGCCAAGCGCAGCATCTACACCTCGGGCGTGAGCTACGGCACCGACAGCGGCGCCGGTATCCGGCTCGGCGTGGAGCGGCGCTACGTCAACATGCGTGGACACAAGGCGCTGGCCCAGATCGACTACGCGCAGCGCCGCAAGACCGCGACGCTGCAGTACCGCATCCCCGCGTTCGCCTGGTTCGATGGCTGGTACACCGCCAGCCTGCAGGTTGCCGACGAGCAGACCGACTACATCGATTCGCGCCGGGTCGAACTGGTGGGCAGCCGTAACGGCCAGTACAACGAGTTCCTGAATCTCGTCGCCTCGCTGCACGTGCTGCGCGAACGCTGGGCCTACGCACCGGAAGAAGACCCGGACAATCCCCTGCCGCCCAACGACGAGTTCAACGGTGCGCTGTACCGCTACGCCACGTTCGCGTATCCCTCGCTGCGCGCCGAGTACATCGACGTCAACGACCGCCTGTTCCCCACCAGCGGCATCGGCGGCTCGATCATGCTGCGCGGCGGCGTCGAAGGCGCGGCCTCGGATACATCGTTCGCCCAGATCCACGCGCGGGCCAGCTGGTTCCGCGGCATCGGCGAGTCCAACCGCCTGATCGTGCGCGGCGAGCTCGGTCACACCTTCACCGATGCGCTGGTGGCGATGCCGCCGAGCCTGCGTTTCTACGCCGGCGGCGACCGCAGCATCCGCGGCTACGACTGGCGTGAGGTCGGCCCGCGCATTCCCGCACGCAACGGCCGGCGCGCGTTCGCGATCGGCGCCACGAGTGTGGTCACCGCGAGTGTCGAGTTCGAACGCTATTTCACCGACACCATCGGCGCGGCCGTGTTCGTCGACAGCGGCGACGCCTTCGACGGCTCCTCGCCGCAGTGGCGCACAGGCGTGGGCATCGGCGCACGCTACAAGTCGCCAGTCGGCCCGCTGAAATTCGATATCGCGCGTGGTCTCGACAACCCCGATTCGGCGTTCACGATCGGCCTGTCGATCGGCGCGGAGTTCTGACATGGTTTTCGGCCGCCGTCGCCTGCCCAGTGATCTGACCCCCGAAGAACGCGAGGCGCGAATCGCCGAACTGCGCGCGCGTCGCCGCGCCCGCGCGCGCAAACTCGCGATCCGCAGCGCGATCGGCATCGCCGCGCTGATCGTGCTGCTGATCATCGTCGCGTGGTGGTTGCTGACCACGTTCGGCGGCCGCGATTTCCTGCTGGGCCAGGTCGCTTCGCGCCTGCCCGCCGGCACCGAGCTGACCTGGCGCGCGGCCGAAGGGCCGGCCTCCGGTCCGCTGACGATGTACGACGTGCGTTACGTGCAGCGCAGCTGTCCGGACGTCGAAGAACAGCCGGTGCCCTACGGCCAGTGCGACGAGCCGCGCGTGCTGGTGTTCGAAGCCGAACGCGTGACCGTGGATCCGGCGGTGATGCCGCTGATCGGTCGCCGCCTGCGCCTGGACGTGCTCGACATCGACAACGCGGTGCTGTCGATGCCGCCGTCGGTGGACACGCCGTTCGAGCTGCCGCGCTGGCCCGAATCGCTGCCGCGCATCGAGCTGCCGCTGTCGATGCAGGCCGACACGATCCGCATCGATGGCTTCCGTGTCGAACAGGCCGGCGAATTGCTGATCGACATTCGCAGCGTACGCGGCGGGCTCGACGCGCAGCAGGGTGCACTGAATCTCGAGAACATCGTCGTCGACAGCGATCGCGGCCTGTTCACCGCGCACGGCGTCTATGCGCCCGACGACGACTACCGCATGGACATCACCGCCAGCGCATTGATGCCCGCGCCGCCGGCGCGCACGCGCCCGCGCATCGGCCTGGTGGCGCGCGGCGACCTGTCGCGTCTGGATATCGCCGTGGTCGGTCACGTGCCGGAGCCGTTGAAGGCGGTGCTGACCCTGCGTGGCCGCGAGAACCCCGGCTGGGCGCTGCGCGCCGATACCACGCGCCTGGATCCTGCGCTGCTGATGGGCAGCGGTGAGCCCGGCACACCGCTGGCGTTCGACATCCGTGCCGACGGTCAGGGCGGCGCGGCCGAGCTCCAGGGCGACGTGACCTGGGGCGAACGCGATGCGGATCCGATCCGCGTCGTGTTGCAGCCGTCGAAGGTGACACTGGAAGACCAGCGGCTCGATCTCGATCCGCTGGTGGTCGACATCTTCGAAGGCCGGGTCACGCTGCGCGGCTTCGCCGACGTGGCCGAGCCGGGCGATGTGCGCTTCCGCTTCGCGACCAATGCACGCGGCCTGCAGTTTGGCGCGGACTCCAATGCTGCCGAACCCGCGCCGCCGATCAGCGCCGACGCGGATCTCGGCATCGCCGGCAGCACCGCCGCGTGGGCCGCGATCGGCACGGCTACCGTGGAACGCGACGGCCTGCGCGCGAACGTGGACTTCGACGGCCGCGGCGATGCGGAGCGCATGCGCCTGCAGACCGCGCGCGTGACGATGCCGACCGGCACGCTCGATGCCAGCGGCGAGTTCGCCTGGGCGCCGGCACTGCAGTGGGATCTCGACGCGACGCTGGCCGGCTTCGATCCCGGCTACTTCGCCCGCGACTGGAAGGGCGCGGTCAACGGCACGTTCGCGAGCACCGGCAACACGCGTGACGACGGCGGCCTGGAAGTCGCGGTGGATGCCAGCAATCTAGGGGGCACGCTGCGCGGCCGCCGGCTCGACGGCCGGGCAACGTTCGCGATGCACGGCCCGGCTTCCGATGCCGGTGAAACAGGCCGCACCGATTTCGAAGGCGAGGTCGCGCTGACGCTCGGCGACAGCCGGGTCGACGCGACCGCGACCGTGACCGATCGCCTCGACATCGACGCCACGCTGGCGCCGCTGCAGCTGGCCGATTTCCTGCCCGACACCGGCGGCGTGCTGCGCGGCACCGTACGCGTGACCGGCGCGCGCACCGCGCCCGACATCGCCGCCGACCTGACCGGCACCGCCCTGCGCTACGGCGAATACGCCGCCGCCAGCGCGCGCGTCCAGGGCAACCTACCGTGGCGCGGCGATGCCGGTTCGCTGGATGTCGTCGCGACCGGGGTCAATGCAGGCGTCGCGCTCGACGAAGTGCGTCTCGCCGCGCGCGGTGCGATCGAGAAGCTGCAGCTCGAGGCCAGCGCGCGCGGCGAGATCGGCACGCTCGATCTGTCGGGCAATGCGGAAAGCCGCAATGGCAACTGGCAGGGCACGCTGGCGAGCCTGCGCCTCGCGCCAGCCACCGGCGCGAGCTGGGCGCTGCAGTCGCCGACGCAGTTCCAGCAGATCGGCACGCGCTACACGCTGACCGAGAGCTGCTTCGCCTCCAGCGGCGGGGGTTCGCTGTGCGCGAGCGCCGACTGGCCGCGGCAGGGCGTGTCGGTCAACGGCACCGGCCTGCCGCTCGCACTGGTCACGCCCTATCTGCCCGAGCAGGACGGCGGACGTCCGTTCGTGCTGCGCGGCGAGATCGCAATCGAAGGCAGCGCACGCCCGGTCGGCAACGGCTTCGTCGGCAGCGCGAGCATCCGCTCGGCCACGGGCGGCGTGCGCACATCCGAGCGCGCGCGCAACGACGTGGTGACCTACGACGATTTCCGTCTCGACGCCGAGTTCGACGCCAACCGGCTCAGCGCCACGCTGTCGACGACACTCAACGAAGTCGGCCGCGTGCAGGCGCAGCTGACCAACGGCTGGGATGCGTACTCGCCGCTGTCGGGTTCGCTGGTCGCCAATGTCGAGGACCTGACCTTCGTCGAACTGTTCTCGCCCGATATTGTCGAGCCGAGCGGACGCCTGACGGCCGACGTGACATTCGGTGGGACGCGATCGCAGCCGACGATCGGCGGCCAGGCGCGCCTGGCCGACTTCGCCACCGAGATTCCTTCGCTGGCGATCGCGCTCGAGGCCGGCAACATCAATCTCGATGCCCTGCCCGACGGCACGGCGCGCATTGCCGGCAGCGTACGCTCGGGCGGCGGCACGCTCGACATCGGCGGCAGCATCGGCTGGCAAGGCGAAGACACGCCGGTGGTGCTCACCATCAGGGGCACCGACGTGCTGGTGTCGGACACCAGCGACATGCACATCATCGCCTCGCCCGACATCACCGTGCGCTACGCCGCGCGGCAGCCGCTCAACGTCACCGGCAAGGTCTTCGTCGATGTCGCGCTGCTGGACCTGGAAGGCCTGAGCGAGGGCGTGTCGGTGTCCCCCGATGTCGTCGTGCTCGATCCGGTCGACCCGGAAGAGAACACCACCGCATCCGCGCTGGAACTCGATCTAACCCTGACCGTCGGCGACAACGTCGGCCTGCGCGGCTTCGGATTCGACGGCCGCATGAAGGGCGAACTGCGCGTGCGCGCGGTGCCCGGTCGCGAGATGACCGGCAACGGCCGGCTTGCGGTCGACGGCCGCTACAAGGCCTACGGCCAGGAGTTGCAGGTCACCCGCGGCAACCTGATCTTCAACAACGGCCCGGTCTCCGACCCCATGCTCGACGTGCGCGCCGAGCGCCGCATCGACGCCGAGGACATCACCGCCGGCATCGATGTCAGCGGGCGCGCGTCGGCGCCGCAGGTCAATGTGTGGACCAATCCATCGAGCGATGCATCGCAAGCGCTGTCGTATCTCGCACTGGGTCGTTCGGCCTCGAGCCTGACGAGCGACGAAGGCCAGCAGATCGACGCCGCCGCGGCCGCGCTCAACGCCGGCGGCAATCTGGTCGCCGGTCAGCTCGGCAGCAAGATCGGCCTCGACAACGCCGGCATCAGCCAGTCGCGTGCACTCGGCGGCAGCGTGCTCGGTTTCGGCAAGCAACTCTCGCCGCGGCTCTACGTCGGCTTCGGTGTGTCGCTGCTGGGCACGGGCCAGGTCCTGACGCTGAAGTACCTGCTGCGCGCGGGCTTCGACGTGGAGATCGAGTCGAGCACGCTGGAGAACCGCGGTTCGGTGAACTGGCGGCACGAGCGCTGATTGAGAACGCATGGCGTGCGGTGTGCGGTGGGCGCGCCTCGTTGCCACCGTGACGTGTGTCCCTCTGAGACCAGCACCTCTCCCTCCGGGAGAGGTCGACGCGCATCGCGCGTCGGGTGAGGGTTGAACCTTCCGTTCAAAGACCACGAAGAGCGCCCTCATCCGCCCTTCGGGCACCCCGTATCAAGTACGGGGCAGGCTGTCCCACAGGGAGAAGGGCTCGTCGGAAGCGAATTCGAACGCCTTGGCTCAACGCCCATCCGGCAATGCAATCTCGTCCTCGCGGAACACCGCGACATGCGGCACCCCATCGGCGCCAATCCACCCGCGGTACATGCCGGGCGTGTTGAACGGAAACGCGACGCGACCATCGGCGTCGAGCGCGATCGCGCCGCCGTTGCCACCCGCGGCGGGAATCTCGCGATCAATGACCGCATCCGAAGCCTCGCGGATGTCGTCGCCACGCAACCGCACGCGGGCGCAAATCTCGTGCGCGGCGGCGGCGCGGATGTAGTACTCGCCCCAGCCGGTGCCCGACACCGCACAGCGCGCGTCGGCCCAGGTGCCCGCGCCGATCAGCGGCGCATCGCCGACGCGGTTGTAGCGCTTGTTGGTCATGCCGCCGGTGGACGTCCCTGCGGCCAGCCGACCGTCGGCGTCGAGGGCGACCGCGCCGACGGTGCCGAAATACGGCCGCGCATCGCCGGTCAGCACCGACGCTTGCGGCTGCGACCGACGTTCGGCCTCCAGTGCACGCTGCAACTGCTGCCAGCGCCGCTCGGTGCGGAAGTACGCCGGATCCACCAACGCGATGTCCTGCGTCTGCGCGAAGGCCTCGGCGCCCTCGCCCACCATCATCACGTGCGGCGAGGATGTCATCACCGCATCGGCGAGCAGGATCGGGTTGCGCACGCGGGTCACGCCGGCAATCGCACCGGCCTGGCCAGTGGCGCCATCCATCACCGCGGCGTCGAGCTCGTTGCGGCCCTCATGGGTGAACACGGCGCCCTTGCCGGCGTTGAAGTTCGGCGCATCCTCCAGCACCGTGATCGCGGCCTTGACCGCGTCCATCGCCGGCGCACCTGCCTGCAGCCTCGCGTGGCCGGCGCGCAATGCAGTCTCCAATGCGCCGCGCGCCTCGGCGAGACCGGCTGCGTCCAGGTCGCCGCGTTCGACACCGGCGCCGCCGTGGATCGCGAGCACCGGCGCATGGCCCGATGCCGGTGGCGATGGGCGGATGTCCTCCGGCGTTGCGGCCTGCGCCGTCGCGAACGCGGTCATCAAGAGCACTGCAAACCCATGTCGTCGCATGCGTACATATCCCGTCATCGTCATCCTCCGGCCGCAGTTGCGGCGCGCTCACGCTAGCGCAGAGTCCGGCGTCTGTCGCGGGAAAGCTAGAGCGGGCACGTCGTAGGAGCGCGCTCGCGCGCGACGGGCTTCACCGGGACAGCCTTCGCGCGCGAGCGCGCTCCTACCGGGCGCCGCCCAAGGACTGCCGCAGAAACGGCGCGGTCCGACTGGTCGTCGACTTCGCGACATCGGCAGGCACGCCTGCGGCGACGACCTGACCGCCGTCGCCCCCCGCGCCCGGGCCCATGTCGATCAGCCAGTCGCTGGCCGCGGCGACGCGCATGTCGTGCTCGACGACGACGACCGTGCTGCCCGCGTCCACCAGCCCGCGCAACTGGCGCATCAGCGTGTCGACATCCTTGGGATGCAGCCCGGTGGTCGGTTCGTCGAGCACGTACACCGTGCCGCGACGCTGGGCGCGTTGCAGTTCGCTGGCGAGCTTGATGCGTTGTGCTTCACCGCCCGACAGTTCGGTGGCCGGCTGACCGAGCCGCAGATAACCCAGACCCACTTCGAGCAGCGCCTGCAGCGGACGCACGATCGCCGCGTCGTCGGCGAAGAAGTCCGCAGCCTCGGCCACCGTCATCGCGAGCACGTCGGCGATGTGCTTGCCACGCAGGGTGATCTCGAGCGTCTTCGCGTCGTAGCGGCTGCCGTGGCAGGTCGGGCACGGCGCATAGACGCTTGGCATGAACAACAGTTCCACGCTGACGAAGCCTTCGCCATCACAGGTGGCGCAGCGGCCCTTGGCGACGTTGAACGAAAAGCGCCCGGCGTCATAGCGACGGCGCTTCGCCGCCGGCGTATCGGCGAAGCGCTTGCGCACGTGGTCGAACAGGCCGGTGTACGTCGCGAGATTCGAACGCGGCGTGCGGCCGATCGGTTTCTGGTCGACGCGCACCAGACGCCTGATCGCGTCCGCGCCGCCTGCGATGCGCCCGTCCAGCGGCACTTCGACGCCGCGTTCCAGCGGATCCAGCGGCGTGTCCGCATCGTCGCGCCCCTGGCCCAGATGCGCCCCCAGCAGTTCGACCAGCGCCTGGCTCACCAGCGAGGATTTGCCCGAGCCGCTGACGCCGGTGACGGTGGTGAACACGCCCAGCGGAATGTCGACATCGAGGTTGTGCACGTTGTGGCGACGGATGCCGCGCAGCTGCAGCCAAGCTTCGGGCGCGCGCGTGGTGTGCGCGATCGATGCAGCGTCGTCGTCGAGATAGCGGCGCGTCGATGAGGCCTCGATTTTCGACAGGCCGGCGAGCGGTCCGCTGTAGAGCACCTGCCCGCCATGTTCGCCGGCGGCGGGTCCGACATCGACGATCCAGTCCGCGTGGCGGATCACTTCGATCTCGTGCTCGACGACGAACAGTGAATTGCCTGCGGCGCGCAGCTGGTCGAGCGCGCGCAGCAGGGCCTGGGTGTCGGCCGGATGCAGGCCGGCGGAGGGTTCGTCCATCACGTAGACCACGCCGAAGAGCTGCGAGCGGATCTGCGTGCCAAGGCGCAACCGCTGCAGCTCACCGGGCGACAGCGTCGGGGTCGCGCGGGCGAGCGTGAGGTAGCCGAGGCCGAGATCCTGCAGCACCCTGATGCGTGCGAGCAGATCCTGCGCGATGCGCTGGGCCGCCAGCGCCTGTTCGGGATGCGCCTTTGCGTGGGTCTTGCCGTCCGCAGCCGGTGCCAGCAGCGCGGCAAGTTCATCGAGAGGCCGCTGCGAGAACGCGGCGATGTCGAGACCGGCGAAGGTCACCGACAATGCTTCACGCCGCAGCCGCTTGCCGTCGCATTCCGGGCATGCGGCGCTGATCAGATACTGCGCGGCGCGCTTCTTCTGCTGCGGGCTCTGGGTGTTGGCGAAGGTGTGCAGCACGTGCCGGCGCGCACTGGTGAAGGTGCCCATGTAGGCCGGCTCGGTCTTGCGCCTGAGCGCGTCCTTGACCTCGTCGAGATCGAAGCCTGGATACACCGGTTCGACCGGCTGCTCGTCGGTGAACAGGATCCAGTCGCGGGTCTTCTTCGGCAGCTTCGACCACGGTACGTCGACGTCGATGCCGCGCGTGGTCAGGATGTCGCGTTGGTTCTGGCCGTGCCAGGCGCCGGGCCACGCTTTGATCGCGCGCTCGCGGATGGTCAGGCTGCGGTCCGGCACCATTGAGGCCTCGGTCGCGTCGTAGATGCGGCCCAGCCCATGACAGGTCGGGCATGCACCCGCGGGTGTATTCGGCGAGAAACCGTCGGCGTAGATGATGGCCTGGCCACGCGGGTAGTCGCCGGCGCGCGAGTACAGCATGCGGAGGGAATTGGAGATCGTCGTCAGGCTGCCGACCGACGAGCGCGCGGTCGGCGTGCCGCGCGCCTGCTGCAACGCGACTGCGGGTGGCAGACCTTCGATCGAATCGACCTGCGGCACGCCGGCCTGGTCAATCAGGCGGCGCGCGTAGGGCGAAATCGAATCGAGATAGCGCCGCTGCGCTTCGGCGAACAGCGTGCCGAAGGCCAGAGACGACTTGCCCGAGCCGGACACGCCGGTGAACACCACCAGGGCATCGCGCGGAATGTCGACATCGACGTCCTTGAGATTGTGTTCGCGCGCGCCGCGTACGCGCACGCAGTCGGTGGCGCCGCGTTGGGCGTTGAGGTCTGAGGGGTCTGCAGTCATGGCGACGATTATCCCCGCCCTCCGTCGCGCGCCCGTCGTCGAACCTCAATGCGCAGAGTGCACGGCGCGCTCACGAGCGCACGCCCACGCTGGGCGTTCATCCCCCGGAGCCCTGCCCATGGCCAGCAAGACGCCAGCCCCCGCCACGTCCCGCAAACCGCCGTCGACCGGCAAGACACCTGCACGCGAGGCCACCGATCTGCGCGGCGAAGGCGATGAGCTGCAGCAGCAGGCCGGCGGCACCCATCCGCAGCTGACGACGAACCAGGGCATCCCGGTCGCCGACAACCAGAACTCGCTGAAGTCCGGTGGCCCGCGTGGTCCGGCGCTGCTGGAGGACTTCATCCTCCGCGAGAAGATCACCCACTTCGACCACGAACGGATTCCCGAGCGCATCGTCCATGCTCGCGGCAGCGCCGCGCACGGCACCTTCGAGCTGACCAAGTCGCTGTCGCAGTACACCACCGCGCGCCTGCTGACCGAGGTCGGCACGAAGACGCCGGTATTCACGCGTTTCTCGACGGTTGCAGGCGGCGCCGGCTCGGTGGATACGCCGCGTGACGTGCGCGGCTTCGCGGTCAAGTTCTATACCCAGGAAGGCAACTGGGACCTGGTGGGCAACAATATCCCGGTGTTCTTCATCCAGGACGCGATGAAGTTTCCGGACGTGGTGCACTCGGTGAAGATGGAACCCGACCGCGCGTTTCCGCAGGCGGCCAGCGCGCACGACACGTTCTGGGACTTCATCTCGCTCACGCCTGAAGCGATGCACATGATCATGTGGGCGATGAGCGACCGCACGATCCCACGTTCGCTGCGCACGATCGAAGGCTTCGGCGTGCACTCCTTCCGTCTGCTCGACAAGGACGGCAACAGCACCTTCGTGAAGTTCCACTGGCGCCCGAAGCTGGGCATCCAGTCGACGGTATGGGACGAGGCGCTGAAACTGCAGGCCGCCGACAACGACTTCCACCGCCGTGACCTGTTCGAGGCGATCCAGGCCGGCGATTTCCCCGCATGGGATCTCGCGGTACAGCTGTTCACCGAGGAAGAGGCCGACGCGTTCCCGTTCGACCATCTCGATGCGACCAAGCTGATTCCCGAGGAACTGGTGCCGCTGCAGGTCATCGGCCGCATGACCCTGGACCGCTGGCCGGACAACTTCTTCGCCGAGACCGAGCAGGTCGCCTACTGCCCAGCCAATATCGTGCCCGGCATCGACTTCAGCAACGATCCGCTGCTGCAGGGCCGCCTGTTCTCGTATCTCGATACGCAGCTCTCGCGTCTGGGCGGCCCGAATTTCCACCAGATTCCGGTCAATGCGCCGAAGTGCCCGTTCGCCAACAACCAGCGCGACGGCCACATGCAGATGCAGGTGCCCAAGGGCCGGGTGAACTACGAGCCCAGCTCGCTGCAGGGCGACAGCCCGCGGGCGTCGCGCGAGGCCGGCTACCGACACCACGCGACCGTCGACGACGGCGTCAAGGGTCGCGTGCGGCCCGAGAGCTTCGCCGATCACTACAGCCAGGCGCGCATGTTCTTCCGCAGCCAGAGCGCGATCGAGCAGGCGCACATGGCCAGCGCGCTGGTGTTCGAACTGTCGAAGGTCGAGACCGCACATGTCCGCGAGGCCGTCGTCGGCCATCTGCGCCACGTCGATCCGTCACTCGCGCAGCGGGTCGCCGACGGCCTGGGCATGGATGCGCTGCCGCCTGCGCCAGAAGCACGCGTCGCGCCGCAGGACATGCCGGTCTCGCCGGCGCTGCGGATCATTGACCGCATGCGCGACACCCTGCAGGGCCGCTGCGTCGGCATCCTGGTCCATGACGGCTCCGACGCCGCCACGGTCAAGGCGCTGCGCAAGGCGGCCGAGGGCGCAGGCGCGATGGTCAAGATCGTGGCGCCCAAGCTCGGCGGCGCCAAGCTCTCCGACGGCAAGCGTCTGCCCGCCGATGGCCAGCTCGCCGGGACGCCGTCGACCGTGTTCGATGCGGTCGCCGTGGTGCTGTCGGCGGAAGCCGGCAAGCAGCTGTCGCGCGAGGCGGCCGCCGTCGACTGGGTGCGTGATGCGTTCGGACACCTGAAGGCGATCGCCGCCGATGACGGCGCCCAGGCGGTGCTCAAGGCCGGCGGCATCGCCAAGGATGCCGGCGTGCTGGATGCCGGCGATGCCAAGGGTTTCCTCACCCAGGCCAAGACCCGTCAGTGGGACCGCGAGAAGAAGGTGCGCATGTTGGCCTGAGCCGGCATACCGTCGGGGCGCCACCGTGTGGTGCGCGCCCCGCCGGACGTCTGCAGACCGTGTCGCACGTGGTGCGCAACCCGGTCATCACCCCGATATCGCGGCCTGGTTGCTTACACGTTTTTTGTGACGACCGGCTGGTCTGGAATCAGGCGGCCACGCTATCCGCCGCGCGCATCGATACGGCTGCCAATGCAGCCGCGTCGGTCCTGGGCGGTGCAGGCGCATCCGAGGGCTCATACGTGCCATCGGCGTTACGAATGCGCAGGATGCAGCCGCGTTCGAGCACGTTACGCACCACCTCGTCGCGCAACGCGGTCGCGCGGCTCAGGTAGGTCGCCACGGTCTGGCCCTGCGGGTCGGTGAGCACCCAGAAACGCAGGCCCATGTCGTATTGAAGCGTGTAGGTGGTCATACGTTTCTCCAGAATCATCTGTCGCAATCTTGGAAGGCGGGGTATCGACCACGCGTGAATCCTGCGCGGTCATCGATGGCCGGAGGCGCGTGTCTACACGCGTCGGGCGGTGCACTGCGTCGATGCACATACGTCGATCTCACGACTGCGCACGCCTGCGCCGCATGGTCAGCACCTGACCGGTGATCGCCGTCAACAGGATGCAGGCGTTGGTGACGATGAAGACCCAGTCGCCCACCATCGCGCTGTAGGTCACGAAGCCGAGCGAGGCGGTGATCTGGCCCACGAACAGCCAGTGCGACACGCCCTGCGCACTGCCGTCGCGCAGCTGGGTCACGATCTGCCGGATCAACGTGGCCAGCAGGATCGCCGAGGCCGCCCAGCCAATGACTTCAGGCGGCATGCGCGTCACTTCCGAGGTCGAGATCGACGTCGGGCATCGCGGCCTTGCGCAGCGGCGCCGCGAGCAGGCGGGTCCGCGCTTCGAGTGCAAGCAGATAGTCGGCGAACCCGCCCTGCGCACGCGCCACGCGGCGCGCACTGGTGAGCACCACGGGGGTCGCGCGACGCGCGATATCGGCGCCGGCGCGATGCAGCGCGGCGACCATTGCAACATCCTCGTGCGCGGACAGCGGCGGAAACCCGCCACAGCGCAGGTACATTGCCGCACTGAATCCCATGTTCGCCCCATGCACGTGCGGGTGGCCGTCGCGCTGTTCTTCTGGCGTGCCGAAGTGCATGCGCACGGTGTCGTCGTAATCGAGCCAGTCGTCGACGGTCACGATGCCGCAGAACGCGTCGGCCGCACACGCGATCTGGCAGGCCAGCCAGTCCTGCGGCACGCGCGAATCGGCATCCGTGCACGCGACCCAGCGCGCGCCCAGACCGATGACGCAGGCCGCACCTGCGGCACGTGCGCGACCGACATTGCCGTCGTGCAGCACGACACTGCGGACGCCATAGTCGGCGACGATGTCGGCGGTGCGGTCGCTGCAGCGATCCAGCGCGACCACGATTTCCACGGCCTCGTCGCCGAGCGCGGCATGTCGCGCGGCCGCCTGCACCGAGGCCAGGCATGCAGCGATGCAGGCGTCCTCGTTGTGCGCGGGAATGACGACGCCGATCATCGCAGGCCCGCCCGTTGCGCAACCGACTCGCTTCGCAGGGCCCAGCCGTCGAGTCGCACGTCGGCATCGCCATACCCGAACACGCGCTGCATGCCGAGTTCACGGCGCAGCAGACGATGCACATCGCGACCGGTCTGCGGCGCCTGCGGAAACGATGCGAGCCAGTGGCAGGCCACCAGCACGCCATCATCGCGCAGGCTGGATTTCAGCTTGCGCGCCATCTGGATCAATGTGTCGGCGTCGAGGTAGTAGCCCACTTCGCTGAAGACGATCAGATCGAACAGCCCGTCGGGCCAAGTGTCGGGATGGCGGGCCTGACGCACGTCGACGTGGCCGTGCAGCCGCGTGCGCGCGGTGGCGAGCGCGACCGCGCGGGCGTTGAGGTCTGTGGCGATCAGCTGATCGCAGCGCGTGGCGAGTTCGGCGGTCAGTTCCCCGTTCGAGCAGCCGATTTCCCAGGCGCGGCCGAAACGCTGCGCCGGCAGGCTCGCGAGCAGCAACGCGCGCTTGCGCGCCTCGTACCAGCGCTCGCGATACCCGAAGGGATCGTCCTGCGCGTAGATCGCGTCGAAGTATTCGCTGGGCGTGGCGGCGCTCATGGCAGCACCACTTCGAAATCGCGATCGAAACGTTCGAGCACGTGCGGCGGCAGGATCGGTGCCGGCATGCCGGGTCTGTCGTCGTGCAGCTGGGAGACAAAACATCCGAGTGCGGCGGCCTTGGCGCGGCACGCTGCAGGGGTCAGCACGAGACGCTGCGCGCCTAGCAGCGGCGAGACCGGCACATCCGGCGACAGCCAGTGCCAGGCCCAGACCGGAAACTGCATCACGCTTGCACCGCGCTCCACCGCGGCACGTTCGACCGCGCGCGCCGTGGCTTCGTGATCGGGATGACCGTCGCCGCGCCAGGTCGTCAGCATCCGGTCGCCCGGATGCAGCAAGGGCGCGAGCGCATGCGCCAGGGCGGATTCGCGTTCGGCGACCCGGCCGTCGCCGATGTCGAGCGTGTCGATCGCATCGGCATCGACGCCGAGTAGCGCCAACGCACATTCGAGCTCCTGTCGGCGCACGGCACGCAGGCGCTCTGCCGGCCACACCGGTGAATCCGGATAGCAGGCCTCGCCATCGGTTACCGAAACGACACGCACCGGCAGGCCGATCGCACGTGCGGTGGCGATCAGTCCGCCACAGCCCAGTGCTTCGTCATCGGGATGCGGCGACACGACCACCAACCGCGAAACGCCAGTCAGCCAGTCCTGCGCAGACAAGGACGGCAGCGCGGCCAGCCATGCCGAGCGCTGCCATGCCGATTCCGGAACCCCGTCGCCCGCGATCCGCGGCGCGTCCTGCTGCGACGCCAGACTCACAGCTGCCACGTCGCCTCCCGACCTTGCGCCGCTGCGCCCAGTGCCGCCCAATCGCGCTCGGCGTGGCTCTGGCGCAGGAAGGTGGTCAGGTCCGCGCAGCGCTGCGCGTGGGCGCCGTCCTCGCACAGCGGACCCGGGCCGAGTGCACGGCCGACCCGGTCGATGACGTCGGTGGCCGCGCGTTCCACCACACTGCGCACGCGAGTGACTGCGGTGGCGTGCGGGGCATCGGGCTCAAGATCGATCGCGGCCGCGGTCTCGCGCAGCAGACTCGCGGCCGCGGACAGCGCCATGTCGATCGCACCCAGATGCGCCATCGCATGCGGGCTGTTGGCCGCGCGCGCATGGCGGCGCAGTGTTTCGGCAATCGCCGTCGCAGCGCCGAACCAGCACGCCGCAATCCCGCCGCCGCCGTGCCAGAAGCCGGGCCGTGCGAGGTAGTCGCCGGCTGCGCCAATCTGCACCGCCGCAACGTCCCGGAACGACAGCCGCCCGCTTTCGACCCGGGCCATGCCGACCGCCTGCCAGTGTCCGGGGATCGGCGCGATGCCCGGTGCGGCGCGCATGATCTGCACCAGGACACGCGCGTCGCCGTCATGCGCGGTGACCAGCGCCGCGTCGACGAGATCCGCGCCCGAACACCAGGCCTTGATGCCATTGAGCGTGCCGATGCCATCCGCGCCCGGCGTGAATTCCAGCCGCGCATCCGGCGGCTCCGCGGCCCAGACTGCATGCAGCAGCGCACCCTCCAGCGCACGTTCCGGCGCACCCAGCTCGGTCAGGATTGCGAGCGCGTCGTAATGCGCCTCGAGCACCTTGATGCCGCAGACGTCCTGCGCCGCGATCTCCGCCAGACGACGCCAACGGGTCAGTGTGTCGCCATGGCCTGGCAGCGGCAGTGCGGGATGGCGCGCCATCGCGTCGCGGACGAACAGGTCCAAGGCAGACGCACACGCAGTCTTCGCCGCGGTCTGCGGCGTGGGGGGAGAAGAAAGCACGGTCGATCCGAGAAATGTCCTGTGCTTACGGTGCGCCCGGCTGAGTGAGCGCGGCGCGAGCCAGTCGCGTTCAGGTCGAGCCTGCGACGACGTCCCTCACCGCGGCACTGCGGACCGCGCTGAATGTGCGCCACGGCACGCTGGCGATGCGGCGTCTGGCGTCGCCAGGACGGGGCCGGCGCGCAGCGTTTTTCCCATCAGCGCATCACGCGCACGCCGCGCAGTGTCGGCGCGCCGTCGACGACATCGGTCCAGACGACATAGGCATGTCCGTCGACCGCCTGCAGCTGCGGAAAGCCGGTACCGCGACCGCGACCCTGCGGCCGTGCGACCTCGATGCGTTCGTACTCGGTCGCCAGGTCCGGGCTGCGGCGCGACAGCCACAACGACTGCGCGCCATTCGCGTCCTCGCGCAGCCACATCGCCCAGGCCTGCTGGCCGTCGAGCGCCACGGCGACGCGGCCCTGCACGGCGGCGTCGCTGTCGAGCACGACCGGCGCAGCGAAGCTGGTGCCGGCGTCGTCGCTGCGCGCGATCTGCACCTGCGGCGTGCCGGTCTGCGCGCTGTACCAGGCGACGACCACGGCACTGTCCAGTGCCGCCACGTCGGGGCCATTGACCGGACAGGCCGGCATCACCCAGTTGTCCGCGTGCACGGCCGTCGGCGTGGTCCAGGCATCGCCCTCGCGGCGAGTGACCATGATGTCGCGCACCTCGCCATCGCTGCGCCCGCGATAGACCAGCACCGGGCCCTGCGCGGTGACCGCGGCGGCGGTCTGGCAGCAGTCGCAGACGCTGGCATCGATTTCCTGTTCGCCGGTCTTGCGCAGGCTCGCGTCGAAATTCGCGGCGCGCAGCGTCATCGGCCGGCCTTCGCCGGGCGATGCATGGCCTGCAGGCGAATCGTGTCCCTCATGGCTCGCACCAACGGTGTTGCGGCCATCGAGCCAGGCGATGCCGATGCCGTCGCCCTGCGGCCACATCGACACGAAGCCGTGCTCGGTCTGGGTGCCGTCGTCGTGCGGCACGGTATAGGCACCCCAGTTCGCGCCGCCGTCGCGCGAGCGCACCAGCGCGACATCGTAGGTGTACGGGGCCTCCCCGTTCTTCTGCAGCCAGTGCGCCCACAGCGCACCGTCGGCGGTGGCCTGCACGTGCGGCGTGTCGGCCCAGTTGACGAACATGCGGTTGCCGATCGCGATCGTCGTCGGCGCATTGCGCCAGCGCTGCTGCGCGGGATCGAAGCGCGAGAACTGGAACACATGCCGGCGCCCTTCGCGCGAATTCACCCAGCTCAGCATCAGCACGCCATCCGGGCCGGCGACGAGGTCGGGCGATGCCGAACCGGCCCCGGTCTCCGGCAAGGCCCAGTCGACGATCTCGCTGGGCGCGGTCACATCGGTGGTCGCGGTGCGCGCCGCCGACTGCTCGGGCGCATCGCTGCTGCAGGCCGCGAGGAGCAGTGAAGCAGTCAACAGCGCGAGTGTGGTGCGCAGGGTCGAAACGCGTGCGGGACGGTCGAAAGCAGGCATGCGCCAGGCTCCACGTGAGAGACGGATTCAAGGATGCAAGCGTACCCTTACCGGCATGTACATGTGTCCACACATCCGCCCGTGAGCGTCATCGTCGCCCGCTACACGGATCCGATCGAAGCGCAGATCGCCTGCGGTCTGTTGCAGGCCGAGGGCATCGACGTCCACCTGGGCGACGCGAACATGGCGCTGGCGAACTGGGAGTGGCGGCTCGCGATCGGCGGCGTGAAGCTGCACGTGCGCGACGACCAGCTGGCACAGGCGCAGGACATCATCCGGCGTCTCGATGCCGGCGAATTCCAGCTTGGCGTCGAAGATGATCCCGAGGCCGATGCGCCGCTGCCTGTGACGCGCGAGAGCGGTTCCAGCCGCGCGGCGTGGATCGCGCTGGTGCTGTTCCAGATTCCGTTGCCCTGGCGCCGACGGCCGTAACGGTACGTCCACTTGCCCGTGGGCGCGCGCTCGCGCGCGAAGGGCGTGACCGCGTCAGCTTCATCGCGCGCAGGCGCGCTCCTACGGAGTGCCAACCGGTGCATCTGTCAACGGGTACCGCCGACCGGAGCGGGTTGCCACAATCGCCGCGCGGCGCTGCTGCCGCGAGCCCGTGTGGAACCCATGTCCAAGCCTGATGCCGCCCTCGCCCGTCGAATTGCCGACACCATCGCCGCCGAGATCGGCGCGCAGCCCGCGCAGGCGATCGCCGCGATTGCGCTACTGGATGAAGGTGCGACCGTGCCGTTCATCGCGCGCTACCGCAAGGAAGTCACTGGCGGGCTCGACGACACCCAGCTGCGCGATCTCGAAACGCGCCTGTCCTACTTGCGCGAACTCGAAGACCGCCGCGCGGCGATCCTCTCCAGCATCGACGAGCAGGGCAAGCTCAACCCGGAGCTGCGCGCCGATATCGAAGCCGCCGACAGCAAGGCGCGACTGGAGGATCTGTACCTGCCCTACAAGCAGAAGCGCCGCACGCGCGCGCAGATCGCACGCGAGGCCGGACTGGAACCGCTGGCCGACGGCCTGCTGGCCGATCCGACGCTGGTGCCGGAAACCTTCGCCGCCGGCTTCGTCGACACCGACAAAGGCGTCGCCGATGCAAAAGCCGCACTGGAAGGCGCGCGCGCGATCCTGATGGAGCGCTGGGGCGAGGACGCGACGCTGCTCGGCGAGCTGCGCGACTGGCTGGACGCCAACGGTGTGATCCGTGCCAAGGTAGCCGCCGGCAAGGAGACCGCGGGCGAGAAGTTCCGCGACTACTTCGACCATGCCGAAGCACTGGCGAAGATTCCCTCGCACCGCCTGCTCGCGCTGTTCCGCGGCCGGCGCGAAGAGTTTCTCACCCTCGAACTCGAACCCGGCACCGATCCCGAACAGGGCAACGCCTATGCCGAAGGCCGCATCGCGCGCCACGCCGGTATCGCCGCGCAGTCGCGCCCCGCCGATACCTGGCTGCTCAACGCCTGCCGCCTCGCATGGCGCGCGAAGATCCACCTGCACTTGATGATCGATCTGTTCGGCAAGGCGCGCGAGAAGGCTGAAGCCGAAGCGATCAATGTCTTCGGCGACAACCTCAAGGACCTGCTGCTGGCCGCACCCGCCGGCCCGAAGACCGTGCTCGGTCTCGATCCGGGCATCCGCACCGGCTGCAAGATCGCGGTGGTCGATGCGACCGGCAAGCTCGTCGCCACCGACACGATCTATCCGCACGAGCCGCGCAAGCAGTGGGACCAGTCGGTGCACACGCTGCGCAAGCTGTGCACTGATCACGGCGTGCAGCTGATCGCGATCGGCAACGGCACCGCCTCGCGCGAGACCGACCGTCTCGCCGCCGACGTCATCAAGCTTTCGCCGGAGCTCAAGCTGCAGAAGATCGTCGTCAGCGAGGCCGGCGCGTCGGTGTACTCGGCGTCTGAAACGGCTGCGAAGGAATTCCCCAACCTCGACGTGTCGATCCGCGGCGCGGTGTCGATCGCGCGGCGCCTGCAGGATCCGCTGGCCGAGCTGGTCAAGATCGATCCCAAGGCGATCGGCGTCGGCCAGTACCAGCACGATGTCGACCAGTACCGTCTGGCGCGTGCGCTGGATGCGCGCGTCGAGGACTGCGTCAACGCGGTCGGCGTGCACGTCAACACCGCATCCGGAGCGTTGCTTGCGCGCGTGGCGGGCCTGTCGGCCGGCGTGGCCGAGAACATCGTCGTGCACCGCGATGCGAACGGGCCATTCAAGCGCCGCAAGGATCTGCTCAAGGTGCCGCGTCTGGGCGAGAAGACCTTCGAGCAGTGCGCGGGCTTTCTGCGCATCGCCGACGGCGATGAGCCGCTGGATGCGTCGTCGGTGCATCCCGAAGCCTATCCCGTGGTCGAGCGCATTGCCGGCAGCAGCGGCCGCGACGTGAAGCAGATCATCGGCGACGGCGCGTTCGTGCGCTCGCTCAAGCCCGAGCAGTTCACCGACGCGACGTTCGGCGTGCCGACCGTGCGCGACATCCTGAAGGAACTGGAGAAGCCGGGTCGCGATCCGCGCCCGGAGTTCAAGGCCGCGCAGTTCGCCGACGGCGTCGAGGACATCAAGGACCTGCAGGTCGGCATGATCCTCGAAGGCGTGGTCAGCAACGTCGCCGCGTTCGGTGCGTTCGTCGACATCGGCGTGCACCAGGATGGCCTGGTGCACATCTCGGCGCTGTCGGACACCTTCGTCAAGGATCCGCGCGACGTGGTCAAGGCCGGCGACATCGTCAAGGTCAAGGTGCTGGAGGTCGACGTGCTGCGCAAGCGCATCGCACTGACGCGGCGGCTCGACGATGTGCCGGGCGAGAAACCGGCGCGCGATTCGCGGGAGGATCGCAATGGCAGTCGTGGTCCGGGCGGTCCGCGCGGCGGACGTCCCGGCGGGAAACCAGCGCAGACCGCGGCCGCGCCCGGCAACAACGCACTCGCCGACGCGTTCGCACGCGCACGCGGGCGCTAAGGATGGTCTGAATAACTGCCGTCATCCCGCGAAGGCGGGGATCCAGTGACTTCAAGCCTTTGAACACCAAAGACCCTGCATGCCCGCCTTCGCGGGAATGACGACCAAAGGCGGAATTGTTCACACCTTCCCTAGTTCTCGGACACATCGTCCGGGCGTCGCAGACGTCCTGATGATGGTGCAGGCAATCGCCCGCCCGTGCCTACAGGTCGCGGGGCGTGGTGCCGTCCGGCAGCTTCCGCGTCGACGCGACGACGATCGCGGTGACGCCGAGCAGGATGCCCGACACCAGCGCGCCGACCGCGAGCAGGCCGCCGGTCGAGATCGACAGCCGGGCTTCCAGCGAGTGCACGCGTCCGCGTGCGACCAGGGACAGGGCGTGGGCGTTGCGCGCAGCAGGCGCGTTCTTGCGGTCGGAACTCGTCATCGGCGCAGTATGCGCGGCTGCGTGTCATCGGCCGGCCAACGCAGCCCCGTGCAGGCGTCCGTTCGGAACCGGCACCTGACCCGGTGACGCGTCAGATCTGGAGTGGCGCGTCCGGCCGCGGCGCGCGGAATCGGAATCCGGTGCCCGGTAGCGTCACGATCAGCGGCTCTTCGAACCCGTCGTTGCGCGTGCGCCGCAGCTGGTACATGTGCTGCGCAGCGCATCCGATTTCGGCAGTCGCGAGCCCCAGATCGCGGATTGCAGTTCCGCGCGCGTCACCACGCGAGGGTGATGCCGCATCAGCGTCGCCAGGATCTTCGGGCCCACCGGCAGCACCGGCAGCGCGCGTCCACCGCGGGTCACGCGTCCGGAGCCTGGATCCACGCGCAGATCGTCGAGGGCGATGATCGTCTGTCCCACCTCCGCCCGGCTGCGCTGCAACAGGGCGTCGAGGCGCGCGCCTGCGGCCTGCGGCCTGCGCCGATACCGATACCGATTACAGGCGCAGTTCGACCCATGTGGGCGCGTGATCGCTGGGGCGCGATTCCAGCCGCACCCAGCGATCCACGCCCACCGATTCCAGGCGTTCCGCCAGCACCGGATTGAGCAGCAGATGGTCGATGCGCAGGCCGCGGTCGCGCTCGGCGTGCTGGCGGAAATGGTCCCAGAAGGTGAAGGCCTGTTCGTCGCCGAACACCTCGGCCAGCGCATCGGTCCAGCCCTGCGCGAGCAGATCGAAATAGGCCTGCCGCACCTCTGGCTGGATCAGCGCGTCCTTCTTCCAGGCCTTCGCGTCATAGACGTCGTTGTCGGTCGGAATGACGTTGAAGTCGCCGACCAGCGCGGCGGGATGGTCCAGGTCGACGAGCGTCTTCGCATGCCGCTGCAGGCGCTGCATCCACGCGAGCTTGTAGTCGAACTTCGGGCCCGGCTGCGGATTGCCGTTGGGCAGGTACAGCGCGCCGACGATGATGCCGTGCACCGCCGCCTCGATGTAGCGACTCTGCGTGTCATCCGGATCGCCCGGCAGGCCGCGTCGGCTCTCCACCGGTTCCACGCCGCGCCCGAGCAGCGCGACGCCGTTCCAGGCACGTTGTCCATGCCAGATGGCGCCGTAGCCGGCAGATTCGATCTCGGCGGCCGGGAAGGCCTCGTCGGTGGCCTTGAGCTCCTGCAGCGCGACGATGTCGGGCGTCTCGTGCGCCAGCCACTCGAGCAGGTTGGGCAGGCGCGTCCCGATGCCATTGACGTTGAACGTCGCCAGCTTGAGGCTTTTCTTCCTGGCCATGCGGATGATCCCGTCAACTGCGTTGCCGACGTTCTACAGCGCCGCAGGTGACGGGCGCAGCTACCGGCCCCGCGCCGTCCTGCACCACAATCGCCGCATGCCGATACACCGCCACTGCCTACCCATGCGCCACACCGCTCCGTGCGGGCCGGGGACGGTGCCCTGATGGCCGCGGCACGCGTCGCACTGCGTCGTGTTCTGCGTGTGCTGCTGTGCATGGCAGTGGGCGTGTTCGTGCTGTGGGGCATCGGCGCGCTGTGGCACCAGGCGCCGCTGCGCTGGCTGTGGCTGCCCCTGTGGAGCGTGCTCGGCGTCGCGATGCTGCTGGCAATGGCGGGCCGCCTGCCGCAGCCGCGACGCGGTCGTGTGCTGGGCGCCGGCCTGGTCGCCGCACTGCTAGTGCTGGGTTGGTGGCACACCGTGCTGCCGATGCAGGACCGCGACTGGTCGGATGACGTCGCGCGCCTGCTGGATGCCGACGTCGAAGGCAGCCGCGTGACCCTGCGCAATGTGCGCAACTTCGACTGGACCCGCGACGGTGATCCGGTGCCGCGCTGGGAGACGCGCCGCTACGATCTCGATCGGCTGGCATCCGCCGATCTGGTGATGTCGTACTGGATGGGCCCGGCGATCGCGCACACGCTGGTGTCGTTCGGCTTCGACGATGGCAGCCGCGTGGTGTTCTCGCTGGAGATCCGCAAGGAGCGCCACGAATCGTTCTCGGCGATCGGCGGTTTCTTCAAACAGTTCGAGGCGGTGCTGATCGCCGCCGACGAGCGCGACATCGTGCGGGTGCGCAGCAACGTGCGCGACGAGGACGTGTACCTGTACCGGCTGGCGATTCCGCGCGAACAGCTGCGCACGCTGTTTCTCGCCTACGTCGATGAGGCCGGCACGCTGCAGCAGGCGCCGCGTTTCTACAACACCGTGACCAGCAACTGCACGACGATCGTCTTCGACATCGCCCGGCACATCGCGCCGGGCCTGCCGCTCGATATCCGCCTGCTGCTGTCGGGCTGGTTCGGGCAGTACGCGCATGCGCACGGCGGGCTCGCCGGCCAGGGCCCGTTCGCCCGGCTCGAAGCGGCCGGCCGCATCACCGACCGCGCGCGCGATGCGGACAGCGACCCCGATTTCTCTCGCGCGATCCGGCGCGGCGTGCCCGGGATTCCGCCCTCGGAACTCCGATAAGTTCGCGCGTGCATCGCCTGGCGTGGGTCGGCGATCCAGAGCGCGCACGGGAACACCGATCGATTGCCCTGCATCGGCGCTAGGCTCGACGACGCCGCGCGCATTGCGCACGGCGCGCCTCGTCCGTCATTGCGCCCGATCAAGGCGGGCGAAGACCGTGGGCCACAGACTCCAGTCGACACGGGTGAGGAGCCGAGGGTGATGGCGGAACTGGTATGGCAGGACGCGCTCGACACGGGCATCGATGTGATCGATGGCCAGCATCGACGCATCGTCGACATGATCAATCAGCTCGAACGTGCCCAGCACGCTCGCGCGCGCGAAACGCTGAGCGGCGTGCTCGACGAACTGGTCGACTACACGCTGTCGCACTTCGCGTTCGAGGAGGCGTTGATCGAGGAGGCAGGCTATCCCTTCAGTGCCGCGCACCGGCGCGTGCATGAGCTGTTCGCACGGCGCGTCCAAGAGTACCGCCTGCGCATGCAGGCCGGCGAGGACATCGGCGCCGAATTGCACGCGATGCTGGGGCGCTGGCTGTTCAACCACATTCGCTACGACGACCAGGCCTACTCCGAAACCGTCAAACAGCATCTCAACGGTTTTGCCCGGCAGCATGAACACGGCGGCTGGTTGCGACGCAACGTGGTGCGCTTCTTTCGCTGACGCCCCTCAGCGCGCCATCGCCAGACGCAGCGGTTCGCGATGGCGTCGGCTGCAGGGCACGATGGTGCCGTCGTGCAGGTGGATGCGCGCATCGCCGCTGTCGAGTGGCTCGATCGAGGCGATCCGGTCGGCGTTGACCAGGTGACTGCGATGCACGCGCAGGAAGCGCGTGGCATCCAGGCGTGATTCGAGTTCGCCCAGCGTGCTGCGCAGCGGATAGACCTTGCCGCGCACGTGCAGGTTGGCGTAGTTGCCCGCGGCCTGGACCCATTCGATATCGTCGGCGGCCACCAGGAATTCGCGTCCGAGCTTGCGAACCAGGAAGCGGGAGGGCCGCTCGACCGGTTCCACCGGCGCGCTGTCATCGTCGGGCGCCGCCAGCAGCGAGGCTTCGCCCTGCAGACGCCGCACCAGCAGGCGATAACCATGCAGCACCACAACGAGGCCGAGGAAAGTGCGCGCGTCCTTCAGGTATTCGTAGACGAAGGCGTCGCCGAACACATAGGTGCCGCCATGCCAGGCGTAGACCAGCTTGCGGATGGCCACCATCAACCCGACGTGCAGCAGCGACCAGACCACGCTTGCCGCCGCGTACAGCGGCAGGCGTCGCCGCCAGTTGTCCAGGTGCACCGGCCATCGCGCGGTGAACCACACCATCGCCGGCACCAGCATCAGCAGCGCGATGGCACTGCTGCCTTCCCAGCTCGCGACCTCCCAGGCGGCGTAGTCCAGGCCAAGGCGCTCGACATCCATCCAGGTGGTCACGCTGTTGCCCACCCCGGACAGCAGATAGGTGATGAGCCAGTAACCGACCTCGACCGGTCGGCGGATGGCGAGATAGCGCTCTGCGCCTGTGTGCGGCGTGGCGGGACGTTCAGACATGCCCGCATTCTAGGGAGCGGCTGCGGACTGGCCCGTCCCATTCGTCCCTGTCGGCCCACGGTTCGTCCCTGAAGCCACGCGGTGAAGCCCTTGGCCGGACCGTGTCGCGATACGACCCGGCAATGTAACGGCCTCCTCCGCACCCCACCGCACCGTGTATGGACCGACGCCACGACATCGACGCACTGCGCGTGATCGCATTCGCCCTGCTGATTCTCTATCACGTGGGCATGGTCTACGTGGTCGACTGGGGCTTCCACATCAAGAGCCCGACACTGCTGGCCTGGGTCGAATGGCCGATGGTGCTGGTCAACCGCTGGCGGATGTCGCTGCTGTTCCTGCTGTCGGGCATCGCGCTGGGGCTGGTGCTGATACGGAAGTCGCCTGCGCGTCTGATCGGCAACCGGAGCTGGCGCCTGCTGTTGCCGCTGGCGTTCGGCATCGCCCTGATCGTGCCGGTGCAGGCCTGGTGCGAAGCGCGGATGCTCGGCACGTACGACGCCGACTTCGCTAGGTTCCTGCTGCGTTACCTGCAGCTGCGGCCGTGGCCGGCCGGCACGTTCACCGGCGCCGAGTACGGCTTCACCTGGAATCATCTCTGGTATCTGCCGTACCTCTGGCTCTACACGCTGCTCGCGCTGCTGGCGGTGCCGGTGTTCCGCGCGATCGGCGGTGCGCGCGCCGCCGGCTGGCTGACGACGCGCGGCCGCTGGCTGCTGTGGACGGTGCCGCCGCTGTGGTACCTGTTCGCGCTGTGGGTGCTCGACCCCCGGTTTCCGTCGACGCATGCGCTGTTCGGCGACTGGTTCAACCACGCGCGGTACTTCGTGGTGTTCGCATTCGGCCTGCTCGTCGCGCGCAGCGATCCGTTCTGGTCGGCGCTGCTCCACCAGCGCGTCCGGCTGCTTTGGCTCGCTGTAGGTTCTGGTGCGCTGTATCTGGGGCTACGGGCGATGGGCGCCTGGCTCCCCGATGCTGCCTATCTCGAACTGATGCCGCTGGACGCCTGGCGTGGGGTGGTGCGGGTCATCCAGACCGTCTACTGGTGGACCGCACTCCTCGCGTTGTTGGCATGGAGCGCGCGACTGTTGAACCGGCCTTCCACATGGCTGCGCTACGCCAGCGAAGCGATGTATCCCTGGTACATCCTGCACCAGAGCCTGATCGTGCTCGCTGCCTACTGGTTGATCCCGTTGCACCTTGGGGCGCTGTGGGAGCCGCTGCTCGTGCTCACGCTCACCGTTGCGGGTTGCCTGCTGATCCACGAACTGCTGATCCGCCGCATCGGTTGGCTGCGTCCGCTGTTCGGACTGCCGATGCGGGCGCGCGTGCAGTCAACAGCCCGCCCCGATGAAGCGGAGCCGGTGGCGTTGCGCGTCCCCTGAGCATCGTTGGCGAAAGCACGCGTGGCCTCAGTGAGGCACCCCGCCGTGCATGCGGCGCCGGATCCACCCCGCGGCACCGGAGACCAGCGCTGCAGGAATCGACAGCACTGCCGCATACAACACGCCTGCCAGCAGCAACGGCCCCGCGCCCGATACCGCGATCACGACCGGCACCTGGACGAAGACGGCGATCAGGCCCCAGAGCCAGGCCCGCCTTGGCATCGCGACGCCGAGGATTGCAGACAGCAGCAGCGCGCCCGGATACACCAGCGTCCAGAACGCGTCGGCATCCCAGGGTTCGCCGCCGCCCGACATCCCGGACACCGCTGCCCAGTACGCGATGCCGACGATGGCGGAGATGCCTGCACCGAAAAGTACGGGTCTGTTCGTCATTCCTGTCGCCCTGCAAGATCGAAGTCCGCACCACACCACACGTGCGCGGAACACCGGCTGATCGCGGTGTGCTCGCGTGCGGCGACGCGGTTGCGATCGCCGACCTGCACGCATCGCCGCGTCGTTGACGCCGTTTCTTGCCCTCAGGCCGCGCGCGTGCGCCGCGCGCGTTCCAGATGCACCAGCAGCAGCGAGATCGCGGCAGGCGTCATGCCCGGAATGCGCTGCGCCTGGCCGACGGTCAGCGGCCGCACCTGCGTGAGCTTCTGCGCGAGTTCGGCGGAGAGCCCGCGGACCTGCGCGTAGTCGAAGCTCTCGGCAATCGCGGTAGTTTCCTGGCGCTGCTGGCGTTCGATCTCGACGCGCTGACGGTCGAGATAACCCGAGTACTTGGCTTCGATCTCCACCTGCTCGGCGACCTCGGGCGCTTCAACGCCGGGGCCGATTGCGTCGACGCGCATCAGATCGGCGTAGCCGAGTTCGGGGCGACGCAGCAGATCGATGCCGTTGCTCTCTCGCCGCAGTTCAATGCCCAGCGTTGCGACGACGTCATGGCCGATCGCGTTCCGCGGAGACGCCCACAGGCCACGCAACCGTGCAGTTTCGCGCTCGACAGCGTCGCGCTTGATCTCGAAGCGCGCCCAGCGCGCGTCATCCACGAGACCGAGATTGCGGCCGGCTTCGGTCAACCGCAGGTCGGCATTGTCCTCGCGCAGCTGCAACCGGTATTCGGCCCGGCTGGTGAACATGCGGTAGGGCTCTTTGGTGCCGTGCGTGATCAGGTCGTCGACCAGCACGCCGATATAGGCCTGGTCGCGGCGCGGGCTCCAGGCATCGAGGCCACGCACCTGGCGCGCGGCGTTGACGCCAGCGAGCAGTCCCTGCGCGGCGGCTTCCTCGTAGCCAGTGGTGCCGTTGATCTGGCCGGCGAAATACAGGCCCGCGACCGCGCGTGTCTCCAGCGTGTGTTTGAGCCCACGCGGGTCGAAGAAGTCGTATTCGATCGCGTAGCCGGCGCGGGTGATATGCGCGTTCTCGAAGCCGACGATGCTGCGCACGAGCTCAAGCTGCACATCGAACGGCAGCGAGGTCGAGATGCCATTGGGATAGATCTCGGCGACATCGAGACCTTCGGGCTCGACGAAGATCTGGTGGCTGTCCTTGTCGGCGAAGCGCACCACCTTGTCTTCGATCGACGGGCAGTAACGCGGACCGATGCCTTCGATCTGGCCCGAGTACATCGGTGAGCGGTGCAGTGCGCCGCGGATGATCTCGTGCGTGCGTTCGGTGGTGCGGGTGATCCAGCACGGCACCTGGCGCGGATGATCGTCGCGCGTGCCCATGAAGGAAAACACGGGGCGCGGATCGTCACCCGGCTGGATGGTCATCGCGGCGTAGTCGAGCGTGCGGCCGTCGATGCGCGGCGGCGTGCCGGTCTTCAGACGATCGACGACGAACGGACGCTCGCGCAGGCGGGCCGCGAGGGTCGCTGCAGGCGGATCGCCTGCGCGCCCACCCGCGGACTGGGCCTCGCCAATGTGGATCCGCCCGGCGAGAAACGTACCCGCGGTCAGCACCACGGCCGGCGCGTCGAAGCGCAGGCCGGTCTGGGTGATGACGCCGCGCACGGCGTCGCCCTCGATGACCAGGTCATCGACCGCGGACTGGAAGATTGTCAGGTTCGGCTGCCCCTCGACGGCGCGGCGCACGAACGCGCGATACAGGTTGCGGTCCGCCTGGCAGCGCGTCGCGCGCACGGCCGGCCCTTTCGATGCGTTGAGCCGACGCCACTGGATGCCCGCACCGTCGGCCGCGCGGGCCATCACGCCGCCGAGCGCGTCGATCTCGCGGACCAGGTGACCCTTGCCGATACCGCCGATCGCCGGGTTGCAGCTCATCACGCCGATGGTTTCGACGTTGTGGGTCAGCAGCAGCGTGCGGGCGCCGGCGCGCGCAGACGCGAGCGCAGCTTCGGTGCCGGCGTGGCCGCCGCCGACGACGATAACGTCGTAGCTGTGGAAGTCGTTGGACATGGCGAGGATTATCCGCGAGTTCGTCGCGCGCGGCAGCCAGTGCGCCAGAGTTGGCACAGTTTCTGCGTGCTTTACGGCGCACCCGCAGCGGCAAGCGTCTGAAAGGGGGGCGCGGCCGGAATTGGAACAGGGCTGGCCAAGTACGCTGCGGGGAAGCACGGGGCCGGATGTCGGGGGACATCCGGCCCCATTTTTTTGGCTCGCTCGGCGGAGCGCTTGATCAAGAGCCGACACCCGGCGGAGACGGAACAGGGGGGATCCGGTATTCCCCGCCGGGAGTCGACAACTGGTGTGACGTTTACGTCCGAAACCGACGCAACCGGTCACTCGGGGCCAAGCTTCCTCCCGCCTCCCAGACAGCGCAAGCCTTAAATCGGCTCGACTTCCCGGTGTGTGACCGTCGTCCTTCTTTCAACGCGCGAGCTCGGGCGCGACTCCGTACGGACCGGTGGCGGGCGGCTGACCGGCGTGGCCTGCGGCGGACGCTGGATGACCGGACGCGATTGACCTTCGGGACGTCCCGGGCGTTGGCCACCGGGGGGCCGCGTGTCGGGACGCATCTGCCCCTCACCGCGCGGCGGGCGACCGCCCCAGCCACCGCCCGGACGACCCGGACGGTCGGCATCACCGCGGTTGGGCGGGCGGGCGCCGAAACCGGGGCCCGGCCCACCGGGACGGCCCATGCCTGGACGGTCCGGGCGTTCGGGCCGGTCGACGCCTGGACGATCCGGGCGATCCGGCCGGCCGTGACCCCAGCCCGGCCGCTCGGGTCGGGCATGCTCATAAGGCGGCCGAACCGGCGGCCGATGACCGCCCGGACGCCCCGGATAGACCGGACGCACGATCACCGGCGGCGGCCGGTAATAGCCGCCCCCATATCCGTATGCTCCGTAGGGATAGCGGTTCCAGGCGTTGTAGCCCGGGTAGGGCACGCCGTAACCGGCGCCGCCGAACCAGCCATATCCGCGCCCATACCCCAGGCTGCCGTAGGGCGCACCGTAATGGCGGTAAGTGGTGGTCCCGGGCGAGCCGTAGTAGTAGTCGCCACTGCCGCCGCGATAGCCGTAGGTGGCACAACCCGCCAGCGTCATGCAGGCAACGAGCAGAAAAGCCTTGCGGATCATGTCGGTCCACCCCTGTCGATCAGACGTCCACCATCCACCCGTGGCATTGAATCGGCCCTTAAGCGTTCCAATCGCCTGCGGGTCGCTTCATCCTGCGGTCCGTTCGTGAATCCCGTCGAGCGCTCCGTTACGCTTGCGGCATGACGGATCCGATTTCCCTGCCGACGCCGGACGATGTGCTGGCCGCGTCCGCGCGCATTGCCGGTCACGCGCATCTGACGCCGGTGCTGCGGGCCCGCACGCTCGATGCTGCCGCGGGCTGCGAACTGCATTTCAAGGCGGAGCATCTGCAGCGCGCGGGCGCATTCAAGTTCCGCGGCGCCAGCAATGCGGTCTGGTCGCTGGACGATGAAGCCGCCGCGCGCGGCGTCGTGACCCATTCCTCGGGCAACCATGGTGCGGCACTGGCGCTTGCCGCCGCAGCCCGCAGCCTGGTCTGCCACGTCGTGGTGCCCGACGGCGCGGTCGCAGCGAAACTCGCGGCGATCGCCGGCTATGGCGCCGTCCTGCACCACTGCGCGCCGACGCTCGCCGCGCGCGAAGCAGCCTGCGAACGATTGCGCGTGCAGACCGGCGCGACGCTGATCCACCCGTACACGCATCGCGACGTGATCGCCGGTCAGGGCACCGCGGCGCTGGAGTTGCTGCACGCGGCCGGCCCGCTCGATGTGCTGGTGGTGCCGGTCGGCGGCGGCGGGCTGGCATCGGGCACGGCGCTGGCGCTGCAATATGCCTCACCCTCTACCCGCCTAGTGCTGGCCGAACCGCGCGGTGCCGACGACACCTTGCGCTCGCTGCAGGCCGGCGCGCGTGTCGGCGATCTCGTGCCCGAGACGGTCTGCGACGGATTGCGCGGCCTGCTGGGCGAACCGAACTTCGACATTCTGCATGCCCACCGCAGCAGAGACGGCACGCCGGTCGAGGTCATCGCCGTCGAGGACGCCGACACCGTCGCGGCCATGCGGCGGATCGCGGTCCACATGAAGCAACTGGTCGAGCCGTCGTCGGCGATCACGCTGGCGGCGGTGCTCGCGAACCGTTCGCGGTTCGCCGGTCTGCGCGTCGGGCTGGTGCTCAGCGGCGGCAACGTCGATCCGGATCGCCTGCCGTGGCAGTCATGACGGGCGCGCATCTGCCATGACACGCAAACGCGGCCCCATGCGCCGCTTCTTCCGTCTCGTGTTCTGGCTGGTGTTGCTGCTGGCCATCTGGCTGCTGGGCGTGGCGGCGTGGATCATGCACGTCGGCAATCGCGACGAGGCCGGCCCGGCCGACGCCATCGTCGTACTCGGCGCTGCCGCCTACGACGCGCAACCGTCGCCGGTGTTCGAGGCGCGTATCGATCATGGTCTCGATCTCTATCGCGCCGGTCATGCGAAGACCCTGATCTTCACCGGTGGCTACGGCGGCGCGAAGGCGCGCTTCTCCGAATCGCAGGTCGCGCGCCGCTACGCGCTGCGCCAGGACATCCCCGAGGCGGCGATCCTGATCGAATCGCGCTCGCGTACGACGCTCGAGAATCTGGTCGAAACCCGGCGCCTGCTGCAGGACCACGACCTGCACCGCGTGATCATCGTCAGCGATCCACTGCACATGGCGCGCGCACTGCGCGCCAGCAAGCGACTGGGGATCGACGCCCTCGGTTCGCCCACGCCGTCCACCCGCTTCCGCACGTTCCGCACCCAGCGCGAGTTCCTGCTGCGCGAGGTGTACTTCTTCCATCGCGACCTGTGGGACGCGGCCCGACAGAGACTTACCTGATGACCGAAACCGCGCAGGCCACCGCGCTGCAGCTGGTGCACGACTACTACGCCGCGTTCAATGCCGGCGACCGCGCCGCGATGCTCGCGCTGCTGACCGATGACGTCGTGCATGACCTCAACCAGGGGCCACGGGAAACCGGACGCGACGCGTTCGTCGCTTTCATGCAACGCATGGACGCGCGCTATCGCGAACGGCTGGCGGACATCGTCGTGATGGCGTCAGTCGACGGCGCGCGCGCCGCCGCCGAGTACGTGGTGCATGGTGAATACATCGCCGACGACACCGGGCTGCCGCCGGCGAATGGCCAGCGTTACGTATTGCCGGGCGGGGCATTCTTCGACATCCGCGACGGTCGCATCGCACGCGTCACGAACTACTACAACCTCGAAGACTGGCTGACGCAGGTCGGCTGAGCGTCTCCATGCTTCACCAGCGCAGGATGAAGTGCGCGAAACCGGGGACGTCGTTCGGCGAGTACTGGGCCGCATAACCTTGCCGCGCCAGCAGCGCGACCGTCCGCGCAAGCGCCTCGTCGGTCATGCCGCGCACATCGACCGTCCATTCGAACGTCCGCGCATCGGCAAGGTCGCGCAACCGCAACTGGGTGAGCAGATCGTTCACCACCTGCTTCGGCGAACGTGCCCGCCTGGGACGGGACGTGGAGGGGGTTGGGTCCTGCATGATGCAGCCGCCTTCTGAAGGCCGTGCACGAACGCGAATACCCGCAACGACGCAGGCACGATCGATCAGACCGGCCATCGAGGCCGGACAAGCCGGATCAGCGTGGAATGCAGTCAGACCCAGCCCCACGACGCTTCGAACCCAAGCGCCTCAACAGGCCTGCTGCGAAGAGTGGTCACTCTACGCGGTCGGGATCGGCTGCACGGTGGCGCCGGCCGCGCATGTCACGACGCCTGGATTCAACCGGCCGGCCGCTGCTCGTCCGCCACCAGGGTCAATCCCTCGTTGAGCAGCCAACGCGTCGCCAACACGCGTTGCGGTTGCGGCTGGTCCTTGAGCACGTCGACCACCTGCCGGAACGAGCGACAGCGCGCCTGACGACTGGCCTCATCGGTGCCGGTCGAGGTCAGGCCGAGCATGAAACCGTCGTGCAGCAGCGTAGCGGTGATCGCCGCGGATCGAAGCACCTGCTGCGCGACTGCAGGATCGTAGGTCTGCGGCTGGCCCTGCAGGCCACTCACTGCAACATTGGTGAAGGCGTTTGCGAAGCGGTTGCGACTGGCCGGACCCAGCGTGTCCACGGTGCGCTGGAACGCCGCGAGATCGCGACGTGCATCGGGTTCGAACAGCGCGCACAGCGCGCGTGATTCCTTCGGCTCGCGGGAGGCGTGCAGCACGGCCTGGAACAGCTCGTCGACCGACTGTGAGGACGCACGTCGCAACACGTCGCTGCCGGTCGACAGCACTGCGGCCGGGTCGAGACGCGATAGGTCGATCTCATACTGCTGGGCGGACGCGATGCCCGGTGCGGCGAGGGCGAGACACAGCAGGGGCGTGATCACGATTCGGCGCATCGCAGGGCTTCCATGGACCGGCAGGGTCGATTCGAGCGAGTCTAGGGGCGCACGCCTGAACATCCATCGGGCGCGCGATGCAGCGGCATCGATCCGCGCCACGCACCCTTGGCAACGCGCGCGGTGCGCATCACGCGCCCATGTAGCGTCCGGGCCGGTGGTTGAACAGGAGCACGAGGTTGAGCACCAGCACGCCGAGCGCCGAATACAGGACCTGCACCGGCGGCACGATCGCGAGCGCGACCAGCATCAGCACGGTGTCGAACCCCATCTGCAACTTGCCCGCGCTCCAGCCGCGGCTGCGCTGCAGCCAGACGACGACGATGCCCACCCCGCCGAGGCTCGCGCGATGGCGGATGAAGGACAGGATGCCCATGCCGACCAGCGCACCGCCGAAGATCGCCGAGAACGCCGGATGCATCGACTCGAACGGCGCCCAGCGCGGAATGGCGTCGGCGACGAAGCCGGTCACGCCGACGGCGAGGAACGTCTTGAGGGTGAACTCCCAGCCCATGCGCCGCACCGCGATCCAGTAGAACGGCAGGTTGATCAGCACGAACAGCAGACCGAAGTTCCAGCCGGTTGCGTAGTGCACCAGCAGCGATACGCCCGCAATGCCGCCGACCAGCAGGCCACCTGTGGCCAGGATCGACATGCCCAGGGCGCCGACCAGACTCGCCAGCACCAGCCCCTGCACATCCTCGACCAGCGTATGCCGCTGCGGGGAGGCGTCGGGCGCGGCGACGGCGACTGCCGCGGCGGCCTCGGCGGCGTCATCGGGAGCGGACTGGGACGGTTTGGCGTGGAGGGCGGACACGGGGACAGGCGGCGGATGTTGCGTTGCAGCATACCTGACCGGCTGCGCAGGGCGGTCGCGAAGTGCCGGCAATCCCCACCACTTTGCAGGCGCCTAGGTCGCCGCCCGCGTGCATCAGCGTGGCGACGAAGCGCCTGCCGGCAAGCCCGGTCCGGCTGCTCCGCCTCGAGTTTGTAATGTTATTACATGATAAAGTGCCGCCCCCCATTCATTGAGAGGTGCCGCCGTGACGCCTGATTCCGCCGTCATCGATATCCGCGCGCTCCGCGTTTCGTTCGCGGGCCGGCCGGTCCTGACGAATCTCGATCTGCGGGTCGAACGCGGCGACATCTACGCGCTGCTCGGCGGCAACGGCACCGGCAAGTCCACCACCCTGTCTGTCCTGCTCGGCTTCGTGAAGCCGGACGCGGGCAGCGTGCGGGTCGCGGGCGTGGACCCGGCGCAGGCGCCCGAGGACGCGCGTGCGCAGCTGGCCTATCTGCCCGAGAACGTGGCGCTCTACGAGCATCTGTCGGCGCTCGAGAACGCCGACTACCTGCTGTCGCTGGCAGGTCGGCGCCGCGATGCCGGTGCGATCCGCGAGGCCCTGCGCGCCGCCGGTCTGCAGGAGACCGCATGGACGCAGCGGCTGGCCGGATTTTCCAAAGGCATGCGCCAGAAGGTCGCGATCGCGATCGCGTCGATGCGCGAGGTGCCGCTGCTGCTGCTCGACGAACCGACCTCGGGCCTCGATCCGGGTGCGAGCGCCGACTTCCATGCGCTGCTCGAATCGGTCCGCGCACGCGGCACGAGCGTGCTGATGGTCACCCATGATCTGCTCGGTGCGGTCGAAGTAGCCGATCGCATCGGCGTGCTCGACGATGGCCGCATCGTGCACGAGGCCGCGCGCGCGCAGTTCGATCTGCCGGCGCTGCACGCCCACTTCTCCGGACGGGCACGCGCCGCATGAGCGTCGTAGCCGCGGTCATGCGCAACGAATTGCGCGCAATGGCGCGCACCCGGACCGCGCTCGCCGGCATCGCCCTGCTGGTCATGCTCGCGACGGTCGCCACGGCGGTGTCGCTGCATCACATGGCCGACGCCGCGGACTACCGCGCGCGGCAGCAGGCGGCCGCGCAGGCGGCGTTCGAAGCACAACCCGACCGCCATCCGCATCGCGTGGTGCACTACGGGCACTTCGTCTACCGCCTGCCGTCTGCGCTGGCGGCCTTCGATGCCGGCGTCGACCCGTTCACCGGCAGCAGCATGTTTCTCGAAGGCCATCGCCAGAACACCGCGAACTTCGGCGACGTGATGCAGGGCTCGGTGCTGACCCGCTTCGGCCAGCTCACGCCCGCCTTCGTGCTGCAGATCCTCGCGCCACTGGTGCTGATCTTTCTCGGCCATGGCGTGCTCGCCCAGGAGCGCGAACGCGGCACGCTGCGCCAGCTGATGCTGCAGGGCGCGCGCCTGCGCGACATCGTCGCCGGCAAGCTCGCAGCCCTGTCGGTCGCGGCCGGCATCTTCATGCTGCCGGCCATTGCGGGCCTTGCGGTCATGGCGGCCAAGCCCGGCGCGTCGGTCACCGTGGCCATGGCGCTGATGCTGGCGTATGCCGGATATCTGGGCATCTGGTGCCTGCTGATCGCCGCGCTCTCGGCATTGACCCACCGGCGCCGCGATGCGCTGCTCGCCCTGGTGGGCATCTGGGCAGTCGCGGCGCTGCTGGTGCCGCGACTGGCTACCGACGCCGCCTATGCCGCGTTCCCGCTGCCCGACCGCCTGCAGACCGATGTCGGCATCGGCGCCGACCTGCGTGCGATCGGCGACAGCCATGATCCCGACGATCCCTACTTCAACGACTTCCGGCGCAGCGTGCTCGCGCGGTACGGCGTCGAGCGTATCGAAGACCTGCCGGTGAACTACCGCGGACTGGTCGCCGTCGAAGGCGAGCGCCTGACCTCCGAACTGTTCGCGGCCTATGCCGCGCGCAGCGCGGCGATCCAGGACCGCCAGAACACCCGTGTCGCCCTGTTCGGCGTCCTGAGTCCGGCCATTCCGCTGCGGCGACTCTCGATGGCGGCGGCCGCGACCGACCTGGCAGCGCATGTGCGGTTCCTCGAGCAGACCGAGGCCTACCGCTACACCATCGTGCAACAGCTCAACCAGCTGCAGGCCGATGGCGTGCGCTATGCCGACGACACTGCCAGCGACGCCGACGCCGACCGCCGCAAGCGGGTGGACAGCGGGCATTGGCAGGACATTCCCAGCTTCGCATTCGTGCCCGAGCAGGCCGGACGCCTGCTGCAGGCCATGTGGCCCGCGGCTTTGGTGCTGCTGGCGTGGTTGCTGGGCGCGGCGCTGTTGCTGGCACTGGCGGCGCGCCGGCTGGGAGGCGCCCGATGAACCTGTGGCATTACGAATGGCGCCTGTTGCTGCGGGCGCGTGTCGCCGTGGCCGGCCTTGTCCTGCTGACCCTGCTCGCACTCGCGAGCCTGATGTCGGGCGTGCAACGCATGGATAGCCAGCGCGCGGCGATCGAGCGGATCCCGGCGCTGCAGCAGACCGACCTGGCGGCGGTGATCCACGCCCACGGCACGTCCACCGACGCGGGCCACGCCGCTTATTACACCTTCCATCCCACCTGGCACGCGCCCGAGCCGCTGGCATTTGCGGCGGTGGGCATGCGCGATGTCGCGCCCTACATCCTGCGGGTGCGCGCGCTGGGCCTGGAGGCGCAGATCCACGACGGCGACACCTTCAATCCCGAGCTCGCGCTGGCGGGCCGGTTCGACTTCGCGTTCCTGCTGACCTTTCTGCTGCCGGTGTTCGTGATCGTGCTCTTCCACGACCTGCGCTCGGCCGAGGCCGAAGCGGGCCGCGAGCGGATGCTGCGTGCACTGCCGCACCCGCTGGCGCGCATCTACGCGCGCCGGGCGGTCGTGCGCGGCGTCGCCCTGCTCGCCTGCGTGGTGCCGCTGTTCGTCGGCTTCGCACTGCACCAGGGCGTGGCGCCGGGACTGATCGCCGCCGTGGTCGCGCTGACGATCGGCTATACGGTGTTCTGGATCGCATTGGCGCTGCTGGTCGCGCGGCGCCGCTGGTCCTCGTCCACCAACGCCGCGGCCCTGGTCACGGTGTGGGCGGCGATCGCCCTGGTCCTGCCCGCCTTGTCGCACGTGGCGATCGAGCGGGCGATCCGGGTGGATCAGGGCGCCGAGATCGCGCGCGCGCAACGCGAAGCCGTGAACGCGGCCTGGGACATGCCGCGCGACCTCACGATGCAGCGCTTCTACGCCAAGTACCCGGAGTGGCAGGACTCGGCGCTGCTCGGCCACGCCTTCCATTACAAGTGGTATCTCGCCTTCCATCAGAACGGCGACGACAGTGTGGCCGAGCAGGCGGCGGCGTACCGCCGGGGAATCGAGCAGCGCGCCGATGCGGCTGCGCGCGTCGGCTGGGTGCTGCCGCCGGTGGGCATGCAGGTGCTGATGACGCGATGGGCCGGCACCGACATGCGCGCCCACCTCGCCTATCAGGACCGGATCCGCGCCTACCACGCCCGGCTGCGGCACTTCTATTACGGCTATCTGTTCCGCGAGGTGCCGTTCACCGCGGACGACTATCCGCGCGCGCCGGCGTTCGCACCGGACCACCCCTGATCACGGCCTTTTCCGCTTCCGTTTTCCTTTTCGCCGGCGCCGCGCCGGCACCTCCACGAGTCCCACATCCCATGAAATTCCATCTGCTCGCTGCCGCCGTCGTCGCGGCCCTGACCGCACCCGACGCCCTGGCGCAATCACAGAGCGCCACGACCAGCATGGGCACGGTGCATGTGCATCAGGCGCGCGGTCAGCTCACCGCCCATGAAGTGTTGACCTCGGTCGACGTGCTGGGCGCCGAGCAGATCGAAGACAAGACGGTGAGCCAGAGCTGGGAGCTGCTGGGGCAGATGCCGGGCATGCAGTTGACCGAAACGCGCCAGGGCGCCGAGTCGGGCAAGGTGAGCTTTCGCGCCTTCAACGGCGAGGGCTATCTCAACGCCATCAAGACGCTGATCGACGGCATTCCGAGCAACGTCAACAGCGGCAACCAGCGCTTCATCGACATGCTGTTCCCGCTGGAAATCGACTACATCGAAGTCGTGCGCGGCACCAACGATCCGCGCTACGGCCTGCACAACATCGGCGGCAACATCAACTTCGGCACGCGCCAGGGCGGCGACTACACCGATGCGCGACTGACCCTCGGCAGCTTCGACACGCGCGTCGCGCAGATCGCGGTGGGTCGCGAGCATGGCGGCTTCGCGCAGAACTATTTCGTCGGCGTGCAGACCTCCGACGGCTACCGCGCCCATGACGCGTCCGAGAAGTATTCCCTGGGCGGCAAGTGGTTCTATGGCGACCTCGACGACGGCATGCGCATCGGCCTGACCGCGCGTGCCTACCATCACCAGGCCGACGAGCCGGGCTTCATGACCGCCGAAGAGCTTGCCGTCGATCGTCGCGGGTCCGCCCGCCGCAACGCCAACGATGGCGACGACCGCGACATGCGGCAGGTCGCCGTGCACATGGACCTCAAGCTTGCCGAGAACCTCGTGCTCGGCAGCAAGCTGTACTACAACCGCTACGAGGACGACCGCCGCGTCACCTTCAGCGATCTGCCCACCGGCAATGCGCCGCGTCAGCGCCGCATCTGGGACGAGAAGCAGACCGGCATGCTCGCCACGCTGACCTGGGCCGCGAGCGATACGCTCACTCTCGAGGGCGGCGCCAATCACGAGCAGCAGCGCAACGGCTATACGCGCCTGCGCTTCAACTACACCGAGCCGACCGATTTCGACGCCACGCCCGCCCGCGTGCAGAACGACGATTTCCACAGCTTCGACAACACCGGCGCCTATGTGCAGGCGATCTACCAGCCCATCGACGCGCTGAAGATCGTGCCGGCCTACCGCGTGGACCGTTTCGATGGCGCCACGCACCTGCTCGGCGGCGTGCGCGCCCCACTGCAGGATTACGGCACCATCGGCCAGCCGAAGCTCAGCGTCGTCTACGCGCTGTCGCCCGACACCAACGTCTATGCGAACTGGGGCCGGACCTTCCAGGTGCTGACCGGATCCACGCCGCCGGCCTATCTGACGCCCGGTCAGGCGGCGATCCAGCCCTCGACCAATACCGGCATGGAGGCGGGCTTGCGCTTCATGCCGTTTGCCGGCACCCAGGCGCGTCTCGCGGTCTGGCAGCAAGACGCGGAGAACGAGGTCTCCAACATGCCCGCCACCGGTACCAACGTGGTGCTGGGCAAGACCCGCCGCCGCGGCGTGGATGCGCAGATCGACGCGCAACTCGGCGAGCGCTGGACGGTACGCGCCTCGCACGCCTACCAGGAAGCGAAGATCGAACGCGACGACCGCCCGGCCGGGCTGTCGATCGAAGGCAACGAGGTCGCCGCCACCCCGCGCTACATCAGCAACCTCGGCGTGGACTACCGCGCGAGCGATGCACTCGAGTTCGGACTGCAGGCGCGCGGGCAGGGAGACCATTACCTCGAGGAGCAGAACGTCACCGGCAAGTTCGGCGGGTTCGCGGTTGTGGATCTCGGCGCGAAGTACAGGATCAATCCACGCCTGAGCGTGGACCTGCAGGTCAAGAACGCAACAGCCCGCGAGTATGTCTATGCCTGGTACGACACGTTCTTCCAGGACACCGCGCAGCCGATGTTTTCGCCCTCGGCAGGTCGCGTGCTCTATGTCGGCTTCAACATGAAGCTCTGACGGGCCTGCCTTCGGCACGCCTTGCGGTGTACCGAAGGCCAGACGCCGCGGCTCCGGTCGACGGGCGCGTGCGGCGTGCTGGGAACGTCGCCGCTGTGCGGCATGCGCGGCCGAGGCGACGTCCTGACTGTTGGCCGCCAAGTGGTAGCCCTGGGCGAGAGGCGCGCGCACGCTCGACGCACCTTGGGCCCGCCTCGACACGCTACGCATTCGGCGACAGCTTGGATCTGCTGCTCAACATCGACAACGTCACCGACCGCCGCTACGTCATTACCGACAGCTTTTCGCAGATCTATCCGCAGGCGCCACGCACTGCGCTCATCCCATTGACCAAACGCTGGTGACTGCGCGCCCGCATAGCGTCGGCGTCGGGACGGCGCCTGATGTTGTTCCGGTTGTAGGTCAGCCGCCGCCGCGTCGCCGCACCGGAATCGACGCCGCATCGAAGCGCGCCAGTTCTTCCGCACCTTCGCGGATCGGCGCGCCGTGCGGCGGCGACCAGGCCATCGCGGTGATCCACTCCCAGCTCGCGGGCAGGCCTTCGGGCGTGCGGAACTGTTCGTAGTGCGCGGCGGCGGCAGCGAAGCGGGCGCGGGCGGTGAGTGCGCGGCGGCGATCGGCGAGTGCGTTGGTCGCGCCGATCGCGCGTTGCTCGCGCATCAGGGCGGTCATGTCCGGATGCCAGTGCACGGCCACGTCGCGGTCGACGACGGGATTGCGGAATCCTGCGCGCATCAGCGCATCGCCGAACTCGGCGATCGACGCGAACGGGCTGACGTGCGGCTGCGCATCGGCAACGCCGAAGGATTCGCGCAGTTCGATCAGCGTCTGAGGGCCGAAGGTCGACACCAGCAGCAGGCCATCGGGCTTGAGCACGCGGCGGAAGCCGGCGAACGCCGACGGCAGGTCTTCCACCCACTGCAGGCACAGATTGGAGAACAGCACGTCGACACTGTTGTCGGCGAAGGGCAGCAGGCGCAGGTCGGCGCAGACGCGGTCGACGGGCTTCTGCAGGCCGAGACGGTCGCGCCAACCCGTGCGCACGGGGGCCTGCTGCAGCATCGACAGCGAGAGATCGACCGCGACGACGCGCGATTTCGGCCAGCGCTGGCGCATGGCGAGCGCCGCATGCGCCGGGCCGCTACCGACATCGAGCACAACGCCCGGCACGCGGTCGTCGAGATACTCGAGCGATTCCAGCAACTGCGCTTCCACGTCGCGTTGCAGTGCGGCGGTGGCGGCGTAGCTCGTCGATGCGCGCGAGAACGCGCGGCGCACCTGGCGGGGATCGAAGATCGGTTTCATGGCGCGATGAGGAACTCGTGCAGCCGCGCGGCGACCGCGTCGGCGTGGGTCAGGAATGGCGCGTGGCCGGCATGGTCGATGGTGTGGGCGACAGCGTCGGGTGCCTGCGCGGCGGCGGCCTGCATCGCGCGCGGATCGACCAGACGGTCGCGTCGACCGGACAGCCACAGACTCGGCACCGCGAGGGTCGTCAGCCGCGCGCGCAGGTCCACGGTTTCGAGCAGACCGAGGCCGTCGGCAAGCACGTGCGCGGCCGGTTCGCCGCGCGCGAAGACTTCGGCGCGCAGCGCGCGCAGTTCGCCGCGGGCATCGTCGGAACCGAAGGTTTCCAGCGCGATGAAGCGGTCCAGCGTGCCGCGGTAATCACTGCGCAGGCCGGTGGCGAAGTCACGGAAGATCTCCGGCGACATGCCGTGCGACCAGTCGCTGCCACGCACGAAGCGCGGGCTGGCGCACAGCATGACGAGCGCGGGCACGCGATCGGGATGCAGCGCTGCCGCGTGCAAGGCGAACAGGCCGCCGAGCGACCAGCCGAGCCATGGCGCGGGCGGCAGGACGTCCACCAGCATTTCGACGACAGGATCGATCGCCAGCGGCAACGTGCTGTCACGGCTCAGGCCATGGCCCGGCAGATCGACCAGATACAAGGTGCGCTGCGCACGCAGGCGTTCGACCAAGGGCGCGAAGACGCCACCGTGCATCGCCCAGCCATGCAGCAGCACCAGCGGCGCGCCCTCGCCCGCCACTTCGATGTGCAGGCCATGCGGATTGTCCAATGTGTTCATGCGCCCTTGTCTCCACGCAACGCCTTGATGCGACGCGCACTGCCGGCAGCGGGTCGTGCGACGACGATCGTGAATGCCACGATGCCAAGCGTCACCACCACCGCACCGATCAACGCGCGCCCCTGCGGCCACGCCTCCTGCAGGAACAGCGCACCGAGCAGCGCCGCGAACAGCAGTTCGGCGGCCTGCATCGCCTCGGCCGCGCCCAGCGCCACCGGGTTGTTGCGGACCATGCCGGTCGCCTGGAAGAACAGGATGGTCGCGATCACGCCCGCGCTCAGCGCCACGCCCGCCGCCAGCCACACCTGCGACATCGACGGCGTGCCGGCTTCATGCCAGGCGAACGCCGCGACCAGCAGCCACAGCGGTTGGCTGGCAAGCGTGAGTCCGAACACGCGCTGGGTCGCGTTGAGGTCTTCGCCGGTGCGTTCGAGATACAGCAGCAACAGGCGATTGCCGAGTGGGTATGCCACCGCTGCGGTCAGCACGCAGGCCAATGCGATCCAGCCGGCGGCATCCAGACCGGGACCGCCGTGACCGAACTGCATCAGCAGCACGCCGACGAGAATCGCCGCGGCGATGCCGAGCGCCGCGGGCGGAATGCGCCGGCGCGCATCGCGATACAGCAACGGCGCGCACAACATGCCGGCGATCACGGTGAACTGGAAACTGCCGGCGACCAGCCACGCAGGACCGCTGGATGCCGCGAACGAGAGCATGCAATAGAACAGCAGGAAACCAATCGCGCTGCAGCGCAACCATGCCCACGGATGCGCGGCGATCGCGCGCAGCACCGGCCCCGCCCCGCCCTGAAAGGGCATCAACGGCAGCAGCAGCGGCAGGGTGATGAAGTAGCGCAGACACGCCGTCCACGCCCAATGGCCACCGCCGCTCGCACTCGCGCGATTGAGCACGTAGGTCAGGGTGAAGAACAGCGCGGAAACGAGCGCGATCCCGACCGCGAGCAGTGCGCGGCGGGCGTCGTGTTGCGGGTCGGTCATGGCGTGGAGATGGCCCGCGTGACCGCAGGCACGGGCGGCAGCGCATCGCGCGCGGCGGCGAGTGCATCGACCAGCGCATCGACATCGGCATCGGCGTGCGCGGCGCTCAGAGTCACGCGTAGGCGCGCCTGGCCTTCGGGCACGGTGGGTGGGCGGATGGCCGCGACCCAGAAACCCGCCGCATCCAGCGCGCGCGACATCGCCAGCGCGGTCGCGTTGTCGCCGCAGCGCAGCGGCTGGATGGGCGTATCGGACGGCATCAGGTCCAGACCACGATGCTGCGCGCGCATGCGGAAGCGCTGCACCAGCGCGGCCAGGCGTTCGCGGCGCCAGTGTTCATGGCGTGCGATCCGCACCGCGGCCAGCGCGGCGCCGGCGACCGCGGGTGGCAATGCAGTCGTGTAGATGTAGGGACGCGCGGTCTCGGCGAGATGGCCGATCAGATCCGCATCGCCGGCCAGTACCGCGCCGCAGCCGCCGAGCGCCTTGCCCAGCGTGACCAGCTGCAACGGCACCGCGTCGATGCCGAGCCGTGCATCGGCCACGCTACCGCGGCCCTCGGGTCCGAGCACGCCGATGCCGTGCGCATCGTCGACGTAGAGCAGTGCCTGCTGCACGCGCGCGACGATCGCCAGCTCGCGCAGCGGCGCGACATCACCGTCCATGCTGAAGACGCCATCGGTCGCGAGCACCGCCGCGCCGTCAGGCAGCGTGCGCAACTGGCGCAGCGCGCCCTGTGCATCGGCGTGCGGATAGCGGCGCAGGCGACAGCCGGCCAGCCGCGCCGCATCGATCAGGCTGGCGTGGTTCAGGCGATCCTGCACGCAGGCATCGCCGTCCCCGAGCAGGCCCTGCAGCACGGCGAGGTTCGCAGTGAAGCCACTGCCCAGCAGCAGCGCCGCCGGCACCTGCAGCCAGTCGGCGATCTCGCGTTCCAGCGCTTCGTGCAGGGCGTGATGACCGCTGACCAGATGCGAGCCGCCGCTGCCGGCGCCATGCAGCGCCGCGGCGTCCTGCAGCGCGCCGGAGACCTGGAAGTGCGACGCGAGGCCGAGGTAGTCGTTGCCGCAGAAGTTCAGCAGCCAGCGCCCTGCGCCCGAGCCGTCGAGGATTTCGCAACGTACGCCGTCGCGACGCGCGACCGTGCGCCGCACGCGACGCGCCTGCGCCAGCGTGCGGGCTTCGCGCGCGTCCCGCGCACGCGTGCGCAGATCGGGCCGCTCAGGCGCCACGGCCGGCCCAGATCGCCAGCGCGCCCATCGCGATCGCGGGCAACACGACCAGACCGTTGATCGCCACGCCGATGCGGGCCGAGCGGTCGAGCTGCATGCGCACAGCGTCCTGCGCATCGGACACGCTCTTGTGCGCGAGCAGAAGCACCGCCACGAACAGCGCGCCGGCGAACAACACATGCGCGCCTGCGTCGCGGAAGAACAGGACGACGCCCCACATCAGGACGCCGACAGCGGCCAACCGGGCGATGGCCAGCAGCTTCGACTGGCCATCGCGCACGGTCAGCGCGAATCCGCTCAGCCCCACCAGCGCCAAAAGCGCCAGGTAGACCCAGGCGAACCACGGGATCATGCAGCGAAGCTCCGCGGGTGCTGCGGCAGTTCGATGATGTCGACGTGTGCGGTGCCGGGGTGATCGTGATGCTCGGCATCCACGTGCACCTGCATCGGCCGCAGGCCCAGGCGCGCGAACAGTGCCATGTCGCGCTCGGTATCCGGGTTGCCGGTGGTCAGCAGCTGCTCGCCGTAGAAGATCGAGTTGGCGCCGGCGAGGAAGCACATCGCCTGCAGCTCGTCGCTCATGTCCTGACGGCCGGCCGACAGCCGCACCATCGAACGCGGCATCAGGATGCGCGCGACCGCGATCGTGCGGACGAAATCGAACGGGTCGATCTCCTCGGTGCCGTGCAGCGGCGTGCCTTCGACCTGCACCAGTCGGTTGATCGGCACCGAGTCCGGATGCGAGGGCAGGTTCGCCAGCGTGCGCAGCAGTCCGGCGCGCTGGCGCCCGGTCTCGCCCATGCCGACGATGCCGCCGCAGCAGGTCTTGAGCCCGGCATCACGCACGTGCTCGAGCGTGGTCAGGCGGTCCTGGATCTCACGGGTCTGGATGATCGAGTCGTAGAACTCGGGATCGGTATCGAGGTTGTGGTTGTAGTAGTCGAGGCCCGCGTCCTTGAGCGCGCGCGCCTGGTCGCCGGTCAGCATGCCGAGCGTGGCGCAGGTCTCCATGCCCAGCGCTTTGACCTCGCGGATCATCGCCGCGACCTTCGGCACATCACGGTCCTTGGGCGAGCGCCAGGCCGCACCCATGCAGAAGCGCGTGGCGCCCGCGGCCTTGGCCTGACGCGCCTTCTCCAGCACCGCGTCGGTCTCCATCAGCTTCGTCGCCTGCACGCCGGTGTGATAGCGCTGCGCCTGCGGGCAGTAGCTGCAGTCCTCGGGGCAACCGCCGGTCTTGACCGACAACAGCGTGCTGACCTGGACTTCCGCCGGGTCGAAATGCTGGCGATGCACGCTGGCCGCGCGGAACAGCAGCTCGGGCATCGGCAGCGCAAACAGCGCTTCGATCTCGCTGCGCGACCAGTCGTGGCGGAGCGGCGCGTGGGCAGGAATGGGCTGGCCGGCGGCTTCGCGGGCGTGGCTGACAACGGACATGGCGATCTACCGACGGTGACGGCGGGACAAGCCCGGCAGTCTGGAAAGCATGCCCGACGCTGTCAACCAGAATCCACCCCGCCCGGTTGACGGCGGCTGGCGGCGATGGCTCCGCAACCTGCTACACGGCGCCCTGCCCGGTCGCTGCCTGGTCTGCCGCGAGCCGGGCGCGGCGGGCCGCGACCTATGTCCGGCCTGCACCGCGGCCCTGCCGTGGATGCCGCATGCCTGCACCCGCTGCGCACAACCGTTGCCCACGGATGACTCGCTCTGCGGTGCCTGCCTGCGTCGACCGCCGCCACTGGATGCGGTGATCGCCGCCTTCGATTACGGCTTTCCCGTCGACCGGCTGCTGCCGCGTTTCAAATTTCACCGCGATCTCGCTGCCGGTGCGCTGCTGGGCGACTGTCTTGCGCGCGCGACGTCAACTGCGACCCGCCCTGATGCACTGATCCCGGTGCCGTTGCACGTCGCGCGACTCCGGGAGCGCGGTTACGATCAGGCCCTGGAACTCGCGCGCATCCTGGCGCGTCGACATGCACTGCCGTTACGCGGTGACCTGCTGCATCGGGTGCGGGCCACGGCGCCGCAGTCGCGGCTTGACGCAAAGGCCCGCCGACGCAATCTGCGTCACGCGTTCGCAGTCCATGGTCTGTCGGCCACGACCGCGCATGTGGTGCTGGTCGACGATGTCATGACCACCGGCGCCACGCTGCACGCCGCCGCACATGTGTTGCGGCGCGCCGGGGTCGCCCGCGTCGATGCTTGGGTCTGTGCGCGGGTCTGTTGAATCCTCTTCCACTTTCCACAGGAATCCGCCATGCCCTCACCAGCGTTCCGCGCCCTGCTGATCATCGCGACACTGGCACTCGCGGCGTGTTCGAATGCGGCGCCCGATGCCGATGGCCCGCGCTACCGCGACATCGAATTCCACGTCGGCGCATACGACCCGGTGCAGCCCGGCACGGCGCACACGCCCGTGCCTGGCGAGCGCACCTGGACGACATTCGACGACAAGCCCGTGCACCTCGTACATGCGTTGACGATTCCGGGCGCGGAGATCCAATCGATCAGCGTCAATGCAGATGCCGCGCCGACCGTGGACGTTGCGCTGACCTCGAGCGGCGGCGCCGCCCTGCGGGATCTGACCGAAGCGAACGTCGGCAGGGTGCTGGGCATCGTCGTCGGTGAACACCTGGTGTCGGCGCCGACCATCGGCGCGCCGGTCGGACAGCGTTTCCAGGTGCAGACGGCCTCGGCGCAACAAGCGCAGGCGATGGTGGACACCCTGACGAACCCACCGGTCGAATGACGGCGCGGGCACGTCCCTCGGGGGACGTGTCCAGAGGCCCACTCAGCGCATCAGCGCCGTCACTGGCGGCAGCGCGTAATGGGCCGCGATGCCCGCGAAGATCGTCATGCCGACCCAGTGGTTGTGCAGGAACACGCGGAAGCAGGCGTCGCGCTCGCGGTGCCGGGCGACGATGAACTCCCACATAACGAGCAGCGCGGCCAATCCGAGGCCGAGCCAGTAGTTCGGTCCCAGCGCCGCTTCGCGGCCCACGAGTGCGAGCGCGGCAAACGCCAGCGCGTACAGAACACCCTGCGCCAGCAGATCGAGATCGCCGAACAGGATTGCCGTCGACTTCGACCCGGCGCGGATGTCGTCCTCGCGATCGACCATCGCGTACCAGGTGTCGTAGCCCGTGGTCCAGAAGATGTTGGCGACAAACAGTACCCAACCGATCGGCGGCACCGCGCCCTGCACGGCCGCGAACGCCATCGGAATCGCCCAGCCGAAGGAAATGCCCAGATACACCTGCGGCAGATAGGTGTGCCGCTTGAGATACGGATAGCTCGCCGCGAGGAAGACGCCGACGACGCTCATCGCGATGGTGAGCCGGTTCATCGTCAGCACCAGCGCGAACGCAACCAGCATCAGCGCCGCGAACAACAGCAAGGCCTCGCGCCCACGCACCGCGCCGCTGGCGAGCGGCCGGTCCTTGGTGCGTTCGACATGCGGGTCCAGCCAACGGTCGGCGTAATCGTTGATCACGCACCCGGCCGAGCGTGTCAGCCAGACACCGGCACTGAACACGAACAGCGTCCACAACGGCGGCACGCCGGTAGCTGCAATCCACAAGGCCCACCAGGTTGGCCACAACAGCAGCAACCACCCGATCGGCCGATCCCCGCGCACCAGCGCCCAGTACTGCCGCAGACGCTCACGCCAGCGGGGGACCGTGGGTTCGGCGAAGCGTTCGTAGTCGTGCATGGCGGAAGAATATCAGTGGCACCAAAAGGCCGAAGCGCTGACGCGAAGACCACGTGCGCGGGATGCCCGCTCGACCCAAGGGCCGTTGTGCACTGCATCGGCGCAATGCGTATCCGGTTCGGCAGCCCAAGGTCGCGAAGCCGACATATTGCGCGCCTAGCATCGGCCCCGAGCCCTCCCGGACACGCGCATGCGCATCGCCATTGCCGGCACCGGCTACGTCGGCCTCTCCAATGCGCTGCTGCTGGCGCAGCGGCATTCGGTCGTCGCGCTGGACATCGACGCGACGCGTGTGGAGATGCTCAATCAGCGCAGGTCACCTGTCGACGACGTGGAGATCAGCGCGTACCTGGGACGGGACGACCTGGATTTTCGCGCCACGTTGATTCCATCAGACGCGTTCGCCGGCGCGCGCTACGTGATCATCGCCACACCCACCAATTACGACTCGGCCACCAATACCTTCAATACGCGATCCGTCGAGGCGGTCATCGCCAACGTGCTGGCGATCGCGCCCGAGGCCACCATGGTCATCAAGTCGACCGTGCCGGTCGGCTACACCGCGCGTGTCCGCGCGATGTTCGGCACCGACAACATCCTCTTCTCGCCGGAATTCCTGCGCGAGGGGCGGGCGCTGCACGACAACCTGCACCCAAGCCGCATCGTGGTCGGAGAGCGCTCGGAGCGCGCTGCCGTGTTCGCCGAGCTCCTGCGCGAGGCCGCGCACACGCCCGATGTGCCGGTGATGTTCACCGAATCGACCGAGGCAGAAGCCATCAAGCTCTTCGCGAACACGTATCTCGCGATGCGCGTCGCCTATTTCAACGAGCTCGACAGCTACGCGTGTACGCACGGCCTGGATACGCGTCAGATCATCGAAGGCGTCTGTCTCGATCCGCGGATCGGCAATCACTACAACAATCCTTCTTTCGGCTACGGCGGCTACTGCCTGCCGAAGGACACGCGCCAGCTGCTCGCGAACTACGACGCGGTGCCGCAGAACCTGATCCAGGCGATCGTGTCGGCCAACACCACACGCAAGGATTTCATTGCGGCCGACATCGTGCGTCGCAACCCGAAGGTCGTCGGCATCTATCGCCTGGTGATGAAAGCCGGCAGCGACAACTTCCGCGCCTCCGCCATCCAGGGCGTCATGAAGCGGATCAAGGCGAAGGGCATCGAGGTGATCGTGTACGAGCCTGTTCTCGACGCGCCGGATTTCTTCCGCTCTCGCGTAGTCAACGACCTCGCTGTGTTCAAACAGCAGGCCGATCTGATTCTCGCGAACCGGATGACCGAAGAGATCCGCGACGTTGGAGACAAGGTCTACAGCCGCGACTTGTTCGGCGGTGACTGAGCGCCGGTGCGCAACCTCTGCACTCCGCTCGCCCTGCGGCCCTCGGAGGTGGATTCCGCCCCGGCCCCTGATACGCAGGGGGTGGCTGTCTGCTGATGCCCGGTTTGGATACAATGCGCGACCGCCCTGCCCGTTCCGACGGCTCGGCGTGTGCGATGCGCCTGTAGCTCAGCCGGATAGAGTAGTGGCTTCCGAAGCCATTGGTCGGGGGTTCGAATCCCTCCAGGCGCACCATTTCTGCGAAGTTCGACGCGGTGGGTTTCCTGCGGTCGAGGGTCTTTCGCAACAGGGATTTTCGTGAGTTCTGTTGGCCCGGCTTCCCCGGTCGCTACGAGAGCCTGCGCAGTAATTGCGGCGGCGCGCGGTCGATGCGTCCATCGATGTGATCGGGCCCGGTGGAGCGTTGGTTCCGGCTGGCGGTACTCGCTGTAGGGCTGGGGGCAGGAGTTCCCGTTTTTATTGCTGTTGCTGGCGGACTCTCTGCGCGCTCGGCCTGTAATTGCTGGGCAAGCGCTCAATCAACCTCAACATCGTCCCCAGCGTGCGCTGGGGCGACGGGGCCGTATACCCGCGTCCGCTGCCTGTCTGTGCTTGGAAAACGGCCGAGGCCGGGTCGCCGGCCTACGCCGGGGCGACGGCGCTTCTGGCAGCGATCAGGGCGTTGTCGACGGGGGCTCGGCTGTTTCAGGTGTGGCCGGATCTGCTGCAGGCGCTTCCGGATCCGTCGAGGTGTCAGGCGGACTGGCTGGCTCTGCCTCCGGCGCGGGGTCGACGGTGGGTTCCGTTTCCGGTACAGACTCGGTCGGCGGCGCGGGCGGTGTTGCGGGCGCCGGGGCTGTTGCAGGCGCGGTCTCGGTGGCCTGCGCTGGCGCCGCCGCAGGTGATGCGTCCTCCGCATGGACCTGGGCGGTCGGCACCCACGGCTTTTTCAGTTCGGCCAGTGCGGCGTTGATCGGGCCGTCGCCGGGCAGGGCCTCGCCGCCGGTGGAGCCGTCTTCCTCGTCGCCCTGCAGGTGACCCGGCAGGTTGGCTTCGGTGTAGACAGTGGCGGCGCGCGGGGCGTTGGGATCGGCCGTTTCGGCTCCTTCGGGGCGCAGGATGGTGTCGGGGTCGATGCCGCGGGCCTGGATGGAACGACCGCTCGGCGTGTAGTAGCGGGCGGTGGTGAGCTTCACCGAGTCGCCGTTGTCGAGCGGCAGCACGGTCTGCACCGAGCCCTTGCCGAAAGTGCGGCTGCCGATGACGCGGGCGCGGTTGTTGTCGCGGAGGGCGCCGGCCAGCACTTCGGAAGCGCTGGCCGAGCCCACGTCCACCAGCGCGATCACCGGCGCACCGTCGAGCAGGTCCCCGGGGGTGGCGCTGAATTCGGCGTCGCTGATCGGAATTCGGCCGCGGGTGCTAACGATCTTGCCGCTGTCGAGCAGGTCGTCGGCAATCTGTACCGCGGAGGTCAGCAGGCCGCCGGGGTTGCTGCGCAGGTCGATGACCAGGCCGCGCAAGCTGCCGCCGGCCTGCTGCTTGAGTTCACCGACGATGCGGCTGAAGTCGGCGGCGGTGTCCATCTGGAACTGGCTCAGACGGATGTAGCCGTAGCCGGGCTCGAGCATGCGGCCGCGCACACTGACCACCCGGATGGTTTCGCGGTCGACACGGATCTCCAGCGGTGCGGTTTCGCCATCGCGCAGCACGCCGAGCATCACCGATGTCCCGGGCGCACCGCGCAGTGGACCGGCGCCGTTGTTGTCGGACGGCGTAAGCGTGCGGCCGTCCACGCTGACGATGACGTCGCCCGCACGGATGCCGGCTTTCGCGGCGGGCGTGCCGTCGATCGGCGCGATGACGCGCATGCTGCCGTCGCCCAGGTACATCACCTCGACGCCGATGCCGTCGTAAGCACCCTCGGTGCCTTCGTCGAAGGCCGCAGCGGTTTCCTTCTGCATGTACACGCTATGCGGGTCGAGATCGAGCAGCAGGCCGCGGATTGCGGAGGACATCAGTTTGCTGTCTTCGACGGGCTCGACGTAGGCCTCGCGCACGGCGTTGAAGACGCCGACGTAGCGGCGGATCTCCTGCAGCGGGACACGGTTGGAGGCTTGATCCATGGCGCCGGGATCGTCGCTGGCGGCGACTGGGATTTCGGCGTCGTCCGCAGGCGAGGGCGCATCGCTCGGCGCAGTCGCGGGCGGCGTGGGTTCCGACGCGTCGCTCGGGATCTCGGCTGGCGCCTCAACGGGCGGCGGGCTCTGCGCGAACGCGGCTGGCGACAACAGCAGGGACAAGGCCAGCGTCAGTGAACTCACGCGCATGCAGGACTCCGGGGAAAGGCGGGCGACACGCGCGGTCGCGCGTCGATCGATTATGCGGGCAGGGTGCGTGAATGCGTTAAAGGCGGGCGGGGATGTTCAGTTCTGTGGGTGGGGTGAGTGGCGGGCAAATCTGGCCGCGCGCTCGGTTGTCGGTGCACGGGTTAAGTCGCACGGTCGAAGTGGACTGCGGTCGACGGCCCTCACCCCAACCCCTCTCCCTGAGGGAGAGGGGCTTGAATCTGCGCAGGCGTGATACCCGATCTACTTCAACCGGCGCTGCTCAACGCAGCTTGAGCCCCTCTCCCTCCGGGAGAGGGGTTGGGGTGAGGGCGACGCTCGCGAGGATGACCTCAAGCACCGATTCCGTGCGCACCAGCGCATCGTGATTCCAGAAGCGCAGCACGCGATAGCCTCGGCGCTCGAGAAAACACGTGCGGCTGGCATCGATGCCTTCATCGTGCTGCGAGCCATCAAGTTCGACGATCAGCCTGGCTTCGACACTCAGAAAGTCGACGATGAAAGGACCGACAGGTTGCTGCCGTCTGAACTTCACGCCGAGGCGTCGATCGCGCAGGTGGAACCACAGCAGGCGTTCGGCATCGGTGGATTCACGGCGGAGTTGGCGCGCGAACTGAAGTTTGGCGGGCGTGGACTGCATGCGCCGGGCTCCTGGGGATCCGGGTGCACTGTTGCGGTGCGTGGGTGCAGATCTCACTCGGGGGAGGCGGGAGGCGGGCGTGGGGGATTGCCGCGGTGGGGTCGACGCCGGGCTCCGGAACAGGTCTTGGCGAGCGTCGGCCCTCACCCCAACCCCTCTCCCAGAGGGAGAGGGGCTTTGAAAGCGACGCGCGACCTGCTTCAGCCCCTCTCCCTCTGGGGTGAGACGGCACGCTCGCGAGCCCTTGGCTCGCGTGTCGACGAACGCCCTCGCGTCAATGCGAGGGCCGGGGCGCGGAGCGGGGTTGGGGTGAGGCTGATTTTGAAAGGCGGCTGACAGCGCTCAGCCAGCCCCCATCACCGCCGCTGCAACCACGTCGTCGGATTCACCGGCGTGCCGTTCTGGCGCAGCTCGAAGTACAGGCCGCTGCGGCCCTGGCCGCCGGAACTACCGACGCTGGAGACGGTGTCGCCGCGGCGCACCGTGTTGCCGACGCTCTTGAGCAGGCCGTCGTTGTGCGCGTACAGGCTCATGTAGCCGTTGCCGTGGTCGACGATCAACAGCATGCCGTAGCCGGTCATCCATTCGGCGAACACCACGGTGCCGTCGGCGACGGCTTTGACCGCCGTGCCGGCCGGTGCACCGATCAGGATGCCGGTGCTGCTGCGGCCGTCGGGCAGCTTGCCGCCGTAGGCAGTGAGCAGGCTGCCGCTGACCGGCCAGCCGAGGCCACCGACCTGCGGTGCACTGGTGCGGGCGACCTGGGTGGGGGGGCGCGGCGGTGGGCGCGGACGTCCCGCGGCCGTCGCTTCCCGGGCCTCGCGCGCTTCACGTTCACGTGCGGCAGCGGCGGCGGCGCGACGTTCGGCTTCGGCGCGGCGCGCGGCCTCGCGCAGCTGGGTGAGCACGCGTTCCAGCGAGCGGGCGTCACGGCCTAGCGCCTTTTCGCGCGCGCTGCGATCGCTGAAGCGCGACTCGATGCCCTTGACGGCTTCGGCGCGCTGGCTGCGATCGCTTTCGACCTTGGCCAGCTGCGCACGTTGCTCGACCTGCGCGGCTTCGAGCGCGGCGCGGCGGTCGTGGATGGCCGCTTCGATCCCGTCGAGTTCCGCCGCTTCCGCACGCAGTTCGGAAATACGCGTGCTGCGCTGCTGCTGCAGGTAGCGGTGATACGTCAGCAGGCGTCCGGCATCGGCCACGCGGTCCTGCGCGAGCATCAGCTTGAGCGCGGCCTCGTCGCCAACCGTGTAGGCGGCGCGCACAAGGGCGGCGAGTTCTTCTCGGCGGGTTTCGACCGTGGATTCGAGTTCGACCCGGCGCGCCTGCAATTTCTCCAGCGCGAGCTGTTCTTCCGCGAGCTTGATCCGCGTTTCGCGCAGCGCGCGCGCGGAGGTCGACACCTGTTCGTCAGCCGCGCGCAGCTCGCGCGCCGCTTCGCCGCGCTGGCCTTCAAGACGGCGACGCTCCGCGGCGACGTCGCGCAGTTCCTTGCGCACGCGCTCGAGCCGGCGCTCGGTCTCGCGGCTGTTCTGCGCCGCAGCCTCGAGCACCGGCAGCGCCGCGACGAGCAGCGCGACCAGCAGCAGCGCGCGGCCACGGGCCATGTTCAGCCGGCGGCCTGCAGCAGGCTGCGGCCGGTCATCTCGGCCGGCTGTTCGACCCCGATCAGATCGAGGATTGTGGGCGCCAGATCGCGCAGTGCGCCACCGCCGCGCAGCGGCACGTCGCGGCTGCCGACGTAGATCAGATCCACCGGGCCGACGGTGTGCGAGGTATGCGGCTCGCCGGTTTCCGGGTCGCGCATCATTTCGACATTGCCGTGGTCAGCAGTGACCAGCAGTTCACCGCCCTGTTCGCGTACGGCCGCGACCATTTCGCCGACCGCCTTGTCTACCGTTTCCACGGCCTTGATCGCCGCGGCCAGCACGCCGGTGTGGCCGACCATGTCCGGATTGGCGAAGTTGCAGATCACCACGTCGAAGCGCTGGTCGCGCACGGCCTGCACGAGCTTTGCGCAGACTTCGGGCGCGCTCATTTCCGGCTGCAGGTCGTAGGTGGCGACCTTGGGGCTCGGCACCAGGATGCGGTCTTCGCCCGGATAGGGATCCTCGCGGCCGCCGCTCATGAAGAACGTCACATGCGCGTACTTCTCGGTCTCGGCGATGCGCAGTTGGGTCATGCCGTTCGCGCCGAGCACTTCGCCGAGCGTGTTCGGCAGGTTGTCCGGCGCGAATGCGAGCGGCGCCGGCAGGCGCGCGTCGTATTCGGTCAGGCAGACGAAACGCGCGAGCTGCGGGCGGCGCGCCTGGAAGCCGGAGAACGCCGGATCGACGAACGCAGCGGTCAGCTGGCGTGCGCGGTCGGCGCGGAAATTCATGAAGACGACGGCGTCGCCATCGGCCATCGGCGTGGCGCCGTCGATGACGGTCGGCAGCACGAACTCGTCGTTCTCGTCGCGGGCATAGGCGGCCTGCAATGCGGCGACTGCGTCGGGCGCGTGGTGTGGCGATGTCGCGTCGACGATCGCATCCCAGGCCAGGCGCTCGCGCTCCCAGCGATTGTCACGGTCCATCGCGTAGTAACGGCCGGACACGCTGGCGACATGCGCGTTGCCGAGCACGGCGCAGTGGTCCTGCAGCGCGCGCAGGCTGGGTTCGGCAGAACGCGGCGGCATGTCGCGGCCGTCGGTGAACGCATGCACGGCGACGCGGGCGACGCCACGTTTGGCGGCGAGGTCGAGCATCGCGGCCAGATGCGCTTCGTGGCTGTGCACGCCACCAGGCGACAGCAGGCCCATGACGTGCAGCGTGCCGCCGTTCGTGCGCACTGCGTCGCAGGCGGCCAGCAGTTCGGCGTTGTCGAAGAAGCTGCCGTCCTCGATCGCCGCGTCGATGCGGGTCAGGTCCTGGTAGACGATGCGTCCGGCGCCGATATTCATGTGGCCGACTTCGGAATTGCCCATCTGCCCGTCCGGCAGGCCAACGTGCCGGCCCTCGGTGTGGATCAGTGTGGACGGATGCTCGGCCAGCAGGCGCCGCCAGTTGGGAATGTCGGCGAGCGCCAGGGCGTTGTCGCGCGGATCGTCGCGGTGCCCCCAGCCGTCGAGAATCAGCAGGACGACAGGGCGCGGACGGGGAGAGCTGGCAGCGTGCGGCACGACGATCGACCCAGTGACCAAAGACAGATGCGATTGTAGCGAAGCGGGGGCAAGCTACCTGTCGACGGGTTTGCGCCCGCCCTTTCATTCACGAGGTCACGGCCATGTTCCCAGCCCATGCGCGTTTGCGCTCCGCCCCCCTGCTGCTCGCCGCCGCGCTCGCGCTGGCGACCGGTGCCGTCTTCGCGCAGTCGGACATCTCCAAGGTCAACGGCGGTGTCGAGGCCGAAGCCGGCCAGACCTACCGCGACCTGAGCACGGTCAACGGTGGCATCCGCATCGGCGATGGTGCCAAGGCGCGCGACGTGGAAACCGTTAACGGCGGCATCCGCGCCGGCGATGGCATCCAGGTCGAGGACATGGAAACCGTCAACGGCGGCATCCAGGTCGGTGCGCGTGCGCAGGCGAAATCGCTGACCACGGTCAACGGCGGCATCCGCGTCGGCACCGACGCCCAGGTCGGCGGCAACGTCGAGAGCGTCAGCGGCGGCGTGTTCGTCGACCGTGGCGGTCGTATCAACGGCAACGTCTCGACGGTCAACGGCGCGATCGGCGTGGTCGGCACCGAAGTCACCGGTGACGTGAAAACGGTCAATGGCGACGTCACCATCGGCACCGGCTCGCACGTGCGCGGCAAGCTGGTGGTCGACAAGCCGTCGTCGAACTGGTTTCCGGTGACGATCAGCCGTCGCAACCCGCGCGTGATCATCGGTCCCGACGCGGTCGTCGACGGCCCGCTGGAGTTCAAGCGCGAAGTTACGCTGTATGTGCACACCAGCGCCAAGACCGGCGCGATCAGCGGCGCGACCGCGGTGCCTTACGACAGCGCGCGGGCGCCGCAGGAGTAAGGGCGCCAAGTGATGGACCGGCGCGTTCGTTGCCGCCGCGATTGAAGTCGCGGGGTGTCACGGACCGCAGGGATCGACTGAAGCGTCGGTGCAGTTGAACACCTCTCCTCCCGGGAGAGGTCTAAGCGCGCGGCACTTCGGGCGAGGGTTGAAGCTTTGCTCGGCATCGATCCCAAAGCACCCTCACCCCAACCCCTCTCCCGAAGGGAGAGGGGCTTAGGAATAAAGCGTCGTCACAGTTGGCCCCCTCTCTCTTTGGAAAAGGGTCTATGTAGCGCGCGGCCTGGGGTCTACTGAAGTCGGGACGCATTAGATCGCATCAAGCACCTCTCCCTCCGGGAGAGGTCGAAGCGCGTAGCGCTTCGGGTGAGGGCTGGGGCTGTGCTCGACAAGCCCCAAAAGCACCCTCATCCCAACCCCCGCTCCGCGCCCCGGACCTCGCGCTGACGCGAGGGCGTTCGTCGACCCGCGAGTCGACGGCTCGCAAACGTGCCGCTTCACCCCAAAGGGAGAAGGGCTCATCTATCGCACGGTTCGAGCTGGTGCGATTAACGCCCATTTTGTGTCACCTCTGCCTTCCAGCAGACGGCCATTGGCACACTTAAAAGCATCGCCCCCTGAACGCACGTATAGTGCGGCCTCCACGATTTTCCGGAGATTCCAGGATGCGCAAACCCCTTCTGCTGCTGGCGTTGCCGGCCGCGCTGGTGCTCGCCGCGTGTGGTGACAAGACCGCCACGCCGGATACGGCCACGCCGCCCGATGCCCAGGCTGCTCATACGTTCTCGCCCGACATCACCGCCGGCGATTTCGGCGAGATGGTGCGCGTGCTGGCGTCCGACGAGTTCGAAGGCCGCGCGCCCGGCACCGCCGGTGAAGACAAGACGGTCGAATACATCAAGGCGCAGTTCGAGCGCATCGGCCTGCAGCCGGGCGGCGACAACAACGACTGGTACCAGACGGTGCCGATGGTCGAGACCACCGCCGATCCGTCGACCGTGCTGCGCCTGCGCAACACCGCGGGCGAGCGTGAGTTGAAGTTCGGCGACGAGATGGTGATCGGCACGCGCACCGGCCAAGCTGAGATCAACGTCGCCGACAGCGAACTGGTGTTCGTCGGTTACGGCGTCGATGCACCGGAGCAGAACTGGAACGACTACGCCGGCCTCGACCTCAAGGGCAAGACCGTCGTCATGCTGGTCAACGACCCGGGCTTCCACGCCAACGACGCGACGCTGTTCGATGGCGAAAAGATGACCTACTACGGCCGCTGGACGTACAAGTTCGAGGAAGCCGCGCGTAAGGGCGCGGTGGCTGCGCTGATCATCCACGACACGCCGGGGGCCTCGTACGGCTGGGACGTGGTGAAGAATTCCTGGTCGGGCGCGCAGTTCGACCTGCGTGCCGAGGACGATCCCGAACCGCGCCTGCCGGCGCAGGGCTGGATCACCGGCGACGTGGCCAAGCAGCTGTTCGCCGACGCCGGCCTCGATCTCGACGAACAGATCAAGGCCGCCAATACCCGCGGCTTCAAGCCGGTGCCGCTCAACGCGACGGTCGGTTTCGATCTCAAGAGCACGATCGCCGAGAAGAGCTCGCGCAACGTGATCGGCATCCTGCCGGGCAGCGAAACGCCGGACGAGGCGATCCTCTATCTCGCGCACTGGGATCACCTCGGCAAGCACGAGGGTGAGGGCGACACGATCTACAACGGCGCGATCGACAACGCGACCGGCGTGGCCGGCATTATCGAGATCGCCGAGAAGTTCGCTACTACCGAGCCGAAGCCGAAGCGCTCGCTGGTGTTCCTGGCGGTCACGCTCGAGGAATCGGGCCTGCTGGGCAGCAAGTACTACGTGGCGCAGCCGAGCATCGGCCTGGCGCAGACGGTCGGCGTGATCAACCTCGATGCGATGAGCGTCGCCGGTCCGTCGCGTGACTTCGTGGTCACCGGCAAGGGCAACTCGGAACTCGAGGACATCCTCCAGACCTACGCCGACCAGCAGAACCGCACCCTGGTGGAAGAAGGCAACACGGCCGGCGGTTTCTACTTCCGCTCCGATCACTTCAACTTCGCCAAGGCCGGCGTGCCGGCGCTGTATGCGAAGGGCGGCAATGATCTCGTCGACGGTGGCACTGCTGCGGGCAAGGCCGCGACCGACGACTACGCCAAGCGTTATCACCAGCCCAGCGACGAGTACAACCCGGACTGGAACCTCGAAGGCGTGGTGCAGGATCTCGAAGCGCTGTACGGCGTGGGCCGTACGCTGGCCGACGACGGCCAGTGGCCGAACTGGTACGAAGGCAACCCGTTCAAGGCCGCGCGCGACCAGATGCGCAGTGAGGCGGGTGGCGCGCCGTAAGGCAGCGTCTGCCAGTACGTGATACGAGGGCGGCGACAGCGATGTCGCCGCCTTTTTTTGCTCTAAGTCCTCCCCCGCAAAGCGGGGGTGGGTTGGGTGGGGGCGAACTGTCAGCTCTCCGAGAACCCGAGGATCAAGGACTCACCTCCGCTCTTGAGCGACATCACGCCTTGACCGGCACGCTTGCCCCACCCAACTCTCCCCCGCTTTGCAGGGAAGGGCTCGATCCGTCTCACCTCGCGCACGCGAGACACGACCCGCGTCTGCATGCGATAAGCCATCGACCGGAACTCAAGGAACGACCCGATGACGTTATCCACCGCCTACTGGTGCGTGCTGATCGCTGCACTGCTGCCCTATTGCTGGGTCGCACTCGCGAAAGCCTCGGCGCCGCGATACGACAACCGCGATCCGCGCGGCTGGATCGCGCGCCAGGATCATCCCCGTCTCAAGCGTGCCTATAACGCGCATCTCAATGCGCTGGAAGCCTTCGCGCCGTTCGCAGCGGGCGTGGTCCTCGCGCAGCTCGCCGGCATCGCACATGACCGCATCGCGATGCTGGCAGTCGCTTTCGTGATCCTGCGCTTGCTGCACGGCATCGCCTATGTCGCCGATCTCGCGTGGTTGCGCAGTCTGGCCTGGTTCGCGGCGATCGGCTGCGTCGTCGCGTTGTTGGCGCAGGCGGCGATCTCGGTCGCATGAGCGGCGCTGACACGTCGGACACGCGACCGGTGCTGGCGCTGTTCGATTTCGACGGCACGATCACCACGCGCGACACGCTGCCCGATTTCCTGCGTTACGCCATCCCGCCGCGACGCTTACGCCTGGGCAAGCTGCTGTTTGCGCTCCCAGTGATGGCCTACAAGCTCAAGCTGCTGCCGGTATCTGTACTGCGCACCCTGCTCGTCCGCTATGCGTTCGGCGGTCTACCGCAGCCCGAGGTCGAAGCTGCAGGCCGGCGTTTCGCTGCCACCGTCCTGCCGCCACTGGTGCGGCCAGAGATGCAGGCGCGCATCGATGCCCATCGCGAGCGCGGCGATACCGTGGTCGTGGTGTCCGCCGGCTTCGACGTCTATCTGGCGCCGTGGTGCGAAGCGCAGGGCGTCGAACTCGTGTGCTCATCCATGGAAGCGCGGGACGGTCACATGACCGGTCGTTACGCCGGTGCGCAGTGCGCCGCGGAGGAGAAAGTCCGGCGCGTCCGCGAACGCTATGACATGACGGCCTATCGCGAGGTCCATGCACATGGCGACACGCACGAGGATCGCGCACTGCTCAGGCTGGCGCACATGGCGACGTATCGCGGCATGCCCTGGCGGCTGCCCAAGTAGCAGCGCAGCGGACCGGTCAGCGACGCTGGCGAGCCACCACCGGATTGCGGGATCGTGGCTGGAACAGCGCGACGCATGGCTCGACCATCCCGACAGCCAAAGAAAAGCCGCCCGCCCTGGAGGAGGCGGACGGCAACGGAGGCCGGTCGGAGAGAGAGTGCGCCGGGGGGCGCCGACGTCAGAAACGTCGAACCGGTCTCACTGGCAGAGCAGATTCGAGAGAACGCGCATTGATCAGGTGCCGCTCGAGGTCGTGCCGTCGCCTTCGATCGGCGGCGTCGCTGGCGGCGTGGTCATCGGATCAGTCGGGGGCTGTGTCGTCGGATCCATCGGATCGGCCGGCGGCGGCATGCTCGGATCCGTCGGCGGCGGCGTCATGGGATCGGTCGGCGTCGGATTCATCGGATCCGTGGCGGGATCGACCGGCGGCGCGGCAGGATCGTTCATCGGCGCCGGATCGGTCGGCGTCACATCCGGCGGCGGCGGGTCGTTGCTGCAGGCGGTGAACGCGAAGGCCATCGCGGCCACCAGCGGGAGAGCGATACGTCGCATCGAAGAACTCCTTCATGGATGTTGAGCCGCAGTGTGGGCGGATGGGTGTATCGCCGGTGTCATTCAGTCCGTAGAAATTCCGTTATGTGCAAGCGTATTCGCACCACCAGTTCAAGAATGTTGCATGGGCTTGAAGTGTCAGGCGCCTGCAGCGCGACGATGACAGCATCGTCACGCAATGCAGCCAAAACTTCGCGGATGCCGCTGCATGATCCTGTTCCGCCCTCCTCTGGAGTTGGCGATGTCGACGCGCGATGCCGCTGGCTCGCGCAGCGTTTCGATGCCGTACGCAAGCGGAGCGCGACGCTCGCGGCGCCGATCGGGCCCGAGGACGCGATGGTCCAGAGCATGGAAGATGCCAGCCCGACGAAATGGCATCTCGCGCACACGACCTGGTTCTTCGAGCGCTTCGTACTCGCTGATGGGGCGCCGTATACGCCCTTCGATCCCGCCTGGGATTACCTGTTCAACAGCTACTACCAGAGCGCGGGGCCGATGCATGCGCGGCCGCACCGCGGTGTGCTGTCCCGCCCTACCCTCGCGCAGGTGTCCGATTACCGTGAAGCGGTCGAATCGCGCATGCGCGACCGTCTGCAGCGCGGTGATCTCGGCACGCGGCTGCTCGACGTCGTCGAACTCGGTCTTCAGCACGAACAGCAGCATCAGGAACTGCTGCTCACCGACATCAAGCATGCGTTCTTCAGCAACCCGCTCCACCCCGCCTATCGCGACGACCTGCCGGGCGCGGGCGGCAGCGCGTCCGCACTCAACTGGATCGCGCGGCAGGAGACGATCATCGAGGCCGGTCATCCCGTGTGGCCCGGGCGCGACGGGTTCGCCTACGACAACGAATCACCGCGGCACCGTGTGCTGGTCCCGGCGCATGCGCTGGCGAGTCGGCCGGTCAGCAACGCCGAGTACCGCGCGTTCGTCGACGCTGGCGGATATCGCACGGCGGGCGTCTGGCTCAGCGCCGGCTGGGACATGGTGCGCGCGCGTGGCTGGACCCGGCCGTTGTACTGGAGCCAGGACTGCGATACCGAGTTCACGCTGGCGGGGTGGCGCCCGCTCGATCCCGAGGCCCCCGTCTGTCACCTGAGCTATTACGAAGCGGACGCCTTCGCGCGCTGGGCCGGCGCGCGACTGCCGACCGAGTTCGAATGGGAACAGGCGGCGGCCGCGCTGCCGGTGGCCGGCAACTTCGTCGACAGCGGCCGGCTCCATCCCTGTTCGCCGGCGACTGAGTCCACCGGTCTGCAGCAGATGTTCGGCGATGTCTGGGAATGGACCTCCAGCGCGTACACCGCGTATCCCGGCTATCGGCCGTGGCCGGGCACGCTGGGCGAATACAACGGCAAATTCATGGACGCGCAGTGGGTGCTTCGCGGCGGCAGCTGCGCGACCTCCGCCGACCATGTGCGCGCCAGCTACCGCAACTTCTTTCCCTCCGATGCGCGATGGCAATTCGCCGGTTTGCGCCTGGCCAAGGATTCCGCATGAATGCCGCCATCGCCCGGGCCCGCGCGCAGGCCGCCCTGACCGACCTGCGTCCACAGCCCGACGACATCGCCGCCGACGCGATCGCCGGCCTGTCGGCAGCGCCGAAGACCCTGCCGTCGAAGTACTTCTACGATGCGGAAGGCTCGCGCCTGTTCGAAGCGATCACGCGCCAACCGGAGTACTACCTCACCCGTGTCGAACTGGCCTTGATGGAAGCGCAGATGGCGTCCATCGCGCAGGCCGTCGGCGATGGCGTGCACGTGGTGGAATTCGGCAGCGGCAGCGGGCGCAAGACCGAACTTCTGCTCGACGGGCTCCAGGCGCCGGTCGCGTATACGCCGATCGAAATCTCGCGTACCGCGTTGATGGACAGCGTCACCCGTCTCGGCCAGGAATTTTCCGACGTGCAGATGCTGCCGGTATGCGCGGACTTCACCCGCCCGGTGTCGCTGCCCCGCGCCGACCGGCCGGCACAGCGCACGCTGGTGTTTTTTCCGGGATCGACGCTCGGCAACTTTTCCGACGACGAGGCCATCCGTCTGCTCCGTTCGATGCGCGACACGATGGGCGACGACGGATGCGCCCTGATCGGCATCGATCTCGACAAGGACCCGGCGATCATCGAGGCCGCCTACAACGACCAGGCCGGTGTCACCGCTGCGTTCACGCTCAACCTGCTGACGCGGCTCAACCGTGAGATCGGCAGCGATTTCGAGATCGATGGGTTTCGCCACCGTGCGGTGTATGCGCGCGAGCGGATGCGGATCGAGACGATGCTGGTCAGCGAACGCGCGCAGACTGTGCGGATTGGCGAACACGCTTTCGATTTCGGCGCGGGCGAGGTGATGCACGTCGAGATCAGCCAGAAGTACACCGATGCCTCGTTCTCCGCGCTGGCCGCGCGGGCCGGACTTCGGGTCACCCATGGCTGGAACGACGGGAACGATCGCTTCGGCCTGCGGCTGTTGCAGCCGGCCTGAGCCGGTGACCGCGGAAGATCTCCGCATCGCATCGGAGATCCGCGCGCTACTGAGCGAACGCGCGTCGGGGGCGTCGATCTGTCCATCCGAAGTCGCACGCCGTCTGCACACCGGCCCAGCCTGGCGTGACGCGATGGCGGATGTGCGACGCGTTGCGAAAGCGCTTGCGTCGGATGGCGTGTTGCGAATCACCCAGTCGGACGCAGTGCTCGATCCGGACGCGCCGATCGTGGGCCCGATCCGCTTGCGGCGTGGGGGCCGCTGGGAAGACGACAGAATCCCCGACTGACGAATGCACGCCCGGCGTGCCGTATCGTGTCGCGCATGACGACGCGTCCGCTGCCACGCGACAAACCCTTCGCGCCCTCGTGCGACCGCAACCACGCACCGATTCTCGAGGTGCTGCGCGAACGGTTCGAGCGCCGTCAGCATGTGTTGGAGATCGGCAGCGGCACCGGCCAGCACGCGGTGTATTTTGCGGGCGCGATGCCGTGGCTGCGCTGGCAGACCTCGGAACGCAAGGCGCATCTGCCGGGCATCGCGCTGTGGCTCGACGAGGCGGGCCTGCCCAATACGCCAGCGCCGGTGATGCTCGACGTCACCCAGCCCACCTGGCCGGCCTCAACCGCAGCCGACAGACGGTTCGATGCCGTGTTCACCGCGAATACCCTGCACATCATGAGCTGGGCGGAGGTCGAGGCCTGCTTCGCCGGGCTCGCTCAGGCGCTTGCCGACGATGCGACGCTGGTGATCTACGGCCCCTTCAATGTCGGCGGCGCGTACACCAGCGACAGCAACCGCGAATTCGACGGCTGGCTCAAGGCCCGCGATCCGCGGTCGGGCATCCGCGATTTCGAAGCGGTCGATGCGCTGGCGTCGGGCATCGGGCTGCGGTTGCAGGACGACATCGCGATGCCGTCGAACAACCGCTGCCTGGTCTGGCTTCGCTCCAGCGCCGCGCGCGCTGCGCTCGACCGGTAGCGGCACGCACGCGCTTCGAGCGCTGCGATCACTGCAACGAATCCAGCGAAACCGGCAACTCGTGACGCCGGGATCACCCGTATACCGACCGCTGCGGCGCCATCCGTGAACCCGGCCCCGGCGTTTGACCGCGCGTCGTGGCTACAATCGTGCCGGGGATGTGGGGTCATCGGCACGACACAGCAACGACATACGGGGGAAATGGACATGGGGTACCTGCGTTCCGGCTTGTGCGGATTTGGACTGCTGCTCGCGTCGACCGTCGGCGCACAGACGCTGCCGGCGCCGGCCGAGTTCTATTTCGATGACGACACGCGCACGGCATCGCCGGTCGTCGCGATCGCCGGCGACGACGACCAGACACACGCGCGGCTGATGCAGCTGATCGACCGCAACGCCCGCAATGCCGACCAGGCGCGTGCCCAGCTCGCCCAGGCATTGATGCGCCGCGGCCGTGAGGACACCGGCCGCGCGATGTATGCACAGGCGTTCGGTGCGCTGCCGGCGCGCTCGCCCCAGCGCAGCACGGTGCATTGGAACTACGGTTGGGATCTGTATCGCCGCGGCCACCATCAGGAAGCGCTCGACCAATGGCGGCAGGCGCTGGAGGGCCGGCTCGTCCGTCCCTCGTGGGCGCCGCCGACGCTCGCACTGGCGCTGTGGTCGAACGACCGCCGCGACGAGGCGGTGCGCTGGTATGCAGCGGCGGTACGCACCGAACCTGCGCTGTGGAGTGATCCGGCGCGCTATCCGGCCTTGCTGCCCGACTGGACGGCCGCCGAACGCGCGACGCTGGCGGAGGTATTCGCCGCGTGGCAGTCCGCGCCGCCTGCCTGGCCGTGACTCGAGCGTGGTGAAGCCGGTGGGCGCCTGACTGCACGGAACGCGCGATCCATCGCAATCCGAGCGTGGGCTGCAGCTGCATCTCGGCAGCGCGAAGCGCGGCTTATCCAGCCTTCTCGAGTTTCACCGCGGCCATTGACGGGGGGCCGCAGCGCAGTTGAGTTCCCACTGCACCCTGCGATGGCAAAAGGCGCTGGATCCCGGCCTGCGCCGGGACGGCGGCGCTGATGTCTGCAAGGGGTCGCAATCGCGGGCTTATTCAGACGTACCTGCTCGCCGAACGCGTCCGTGCGCTCACTGCGTTTCTTCGATCAGTGCTTGTCTTCCACCGGAATCTGCCGCGCGACCAGCCAGTCGCGCACGGTCTCGCGATCGCGCTTCGCATCGGCCGACAACACCGCGTCGCGGGCGCGGAAGAACGAAGGCTGGAAGGTCACGCCGACGCGGTCGCGGGCGGTGGGATCGGCGCCGGCTTCGAGGAAGCGCACCACCCAGCCGGTCGCGTTGATGCGCGCGGCCTTGTGCAGCAGGGTCGCGCCGAAGGCGTCGGTCGCGTCCGCGCGCGCGCCGGCTTCGAGCAGCAGCCGGATGTTCTCGTCGTTGCGCGCTTCGAGCGCGTTGAACAACGGTGTCTCGCCGTTCTTGGTATTGGGTGTGTCGGGCGACGCGCCGCCGTCCAACAGCGTTTTCAGATAGCCGGCATCGTCCTGCATCGCGGCCACGTGCACGGCGGTGTTGCCGTTGGCCGCGCCGGTGGTCGCGTCCGCGCCGGCATCGAGCAGGGCCTGAAACGCGCGGCGGTCGCCACGCAGGATCGCGGCCTGCAGCAGCGGCGAGCCCTGGGTGTCCTTGGCGTTGGGATTGGCGCCGTCGGCGATCAGGCGTCGGATCTCTCCGGCATCGCCGGCGCTCGCGGCGCGCGAGAGCGCGGAGGCGGCGGGGTCGGAAGCGTGGTCCTGGGTCATGCTGGTTCCTTGTCTGGCGCAGGCGCCGCTGGCAGCGAGCGCCAGCACGATGCAGGCGACGATCCGCCACTGCGGATAGGGCGTGATCGAAGCAACACCGGTCATGGCGAGGCCTCCCAAGCGGTACAAGGCATCAGCCTAGCCCGAGCTGCGATCGGGCGTTGTGACAAAGCGGGGGAGAGGCAGGACACCGACGCCGTACGCAGATGCGCGACTCAACGGAACCAGTTGAGCGGATTGAGGTTTTCACCGGCCCAGCGCGCGCCGTCGGCCAGTCGGTCGCCGGTCCAGCTGGCGGCGTCACCGACCGCGCGTGCGCCGTCCGCGACGCGATTGCCGGTCCAAGTCACGCCATCGACCACGCGGTCACCCACCCACTGGGCGCCGTCACCAGCCCGGTCGATGACCCATTCGGCGCCATCACCAACCTTGTCCAGCCCCCACTGCGCGCCGTCGCCGACGGTGTCGGCTACGGTGTCGACCGCCCGGCCGGTCCATTCCACGCCGCTCGCCACTGCGTCGAACGGTGCATCGAGACCGGTGCGGTCACCCAGGTCGCGCAATACGCCGCCGCCGAGGTTGGCGACGTTTTCCACCACGTCACCTGCGGTGCCCAGCGTGTTGGAGATCGCATCGCCGCCGAGGCCGACCACGCCGTCGACTACATCGCCGGCAATGCTGAAGGTGCCGCCGACATAACGACCGTTGCCGTAATCGTTCTGTACCGTGTCGGTAATGCCGCTGACGGCTTCGGTCACGGTCGAGCGACCATCGGAATACAGCCCGCCGATGCCATTGGCTAGCGAACCCAGCTGGTTGAGATTGTGCTCGCCAATGTTCTCGATCGTGCCCAACGCCAGACCCAGGCTGGTGCCCGAACGGTCGACCGGCGCCTGTGGCTCGTGCTGGCGCAGGGCTTCGACGTAGGACGGATTGTCACCGCCACCGCCGTGCAGCCCCAGCATGTCGAAGCGGCCCATGCCTTCGGGCGGCGCGACGCGCAGCTCGGTGCCGACCGCGTTCGGCGGCGACACGCCGCCGATCGGGAGCATGGGGATATCCTGCTGCGCGAGCGTAAGCGGATCTCCGTTGACCACGTAACGTCGGATCTGTCCGCTGTCGGCAATGTCACCGCGCGCGGCATTGGGATTGAAGCCCAGGCCGGCCAGCGTGTTGTTGCTCAGGCCGGACGAGTTGAAGGTCACGCCCGGCACGTCGGTCGCCAACATTGCAGCCGATGCGAGGCCGCCGCCCAGCGAGTGGCCGGTGATCGCGACATTGCCCTCGCCGAAGGTATCGACCGCGATGTTCGCCAGCGTCATCGCCTGCGAATACTGCGCCGTCTCCATGCCGAGACCCTGGCCACCATTGGCGCGCGAATCACCGCCGGCGCCCAGACCCCAGTTGTCGGTGCCGCGATAGGCGACCACGTACTGCCCCTCGGCGTTCTGGTAGATCGCAGCATCGAAGCCGGTCTGCGCGTCGTGCAGGTCGCCGGGGGAGATGGGAATCTGGTTGCCCTGCGCATCAACGAGGTGCGTGCCGTCGGCGCTGGGCTGCAGCCGGTTCCAGCCAGCGGCCTGCAGATCGGCTTCTGACGCGGTCCCGGTCACGCCATCGGGGCCGGTCAGCGTGTAGCTGTCGTTGGCCATCAACGCGAACTGCAGATCCTGTTCGGGCCGCGGGTCGGTGCCGCGGACCGAATCGGCGAAGCTGCCATCGCCGCGCGGGAAGCCGGCGCTGGTGTCAACGTTCGCAGGGCTGCGCGGTTGCAGGACTGCGGAGGTCTGCAGCGCGGGATCGAGCGCGAAATCGCGGAACGGATCGACGGGCGTGTTGTTGCCGGATACCGGGGACAGGCTCATGGCGCGCACCTACGGAAACGATAGCCCGACGATAGGTGGCCGGACGGCGCCGGACAGCTGGTGCGGACCCTAGGTAGCCCCGCGGCCGTTCAGGGCGGCAGCGGGCTCAGTACGTCGCGGCGACGTTCGCTTCCAGGGGTACGCCGTTGGCCTTGAGCCAGGCGACGATCTCGCGCCGCTCGGCGCGGGCGCGGTCGTTGAGCAGGTGCGCGGGGAAGCCGAAGTACGCGTGCTGGAAGGTCACGCCGCGCGAATTCTCCGTCTGCGGCCGGGCACCCTTGCTCAGCAACGCGAGGATCGCCGCGCCGCCATTGGTGCGGCCGGCGACATGCAGAGGCGTGTCGCCATTGCGATCGGCGAGATTCGGATCGGCGCCGGCATCGAGCAGCACCTCGGCCTGGCCGGCGGTCGGCGACAGCAGGGCCTGCATCAGCGGCGTGGCGCCGGTATGCGGGTTGGCCGCGTCGACGTCGCCGCCCCTGGCGATCACCGCGCGCAGGATGGCCGGATCGCCGGAGAACGCGGCCGCATGCACCGGCGTGTCGCCACGCGCATTGACGCGATTGGGATCGGCGCCGCCTTCGAGCAATGCCTCCACGCTGGCCGCGCGGCGCTGGCGGATCGCTTCCATCAACAGCGTTTCACCATCACTGCCCGGCGTGTCAGGGGCAACGTGCTCAAGCTGGCGGCGGATTTCGGCGGCATCGCCGCGGCGGACGGCATCGGCCAGTTGCGCCGTTGTCGGCGTATTGAATGCGTCGTTGCTCATGGACGGCTGTGCACACCCTGCGGCGCAGAGGAGAAGGACGGTCGAAGACAGGGCGCGGAGGCGAATCATGTCAGCGCCCGATCATACCCACGGCACAAGCGCAGTCCGTGAGCCTCAGCGGCCGAACAGGCCACCGACGAAGTTCGTCGCGCCCTGGGCCACCCAACCCGCGCCGTCGGCGAGCGTCTCGGTCACCTGGCCGGCCACATCGGTGCTGAACTCGACGACATCGCCCGCGCCGTCGATTGCACCCGAGAGCAGATCGCCGCCCCAGCCACCGACGTTGCGATCGACCACCCCGGCCAGCTGATCGGCATAGCCGTCGATGGTGTCGCCGGCAGAATTGAACGCGCCTTCGGCGAAGTCACCCGCCAAGCTGATGCCGCCCTGCACGAATTGGCCGTTGGCGAATTCGTTCGCGACCACGGCGTCGATGTCGGTGGCGAAGTCATGCACGTTGCGGGCGTAGTCGTCCTTGGTCACATCGGGCAGCAGGTTCTGCAGATCGCGGCCGAGCGACGACGGATTCTGGTAGCCGGCCTGCCATGGCTGTGCTTCGATCATGCCGGCGGTCAACGCATTGGGGCTGTGGCTGATGCCTGCGTAGGCGACGTTGCCGATCAGGCCCGCCAGTGGCATCACCGCGCCGGTCAGCGGATGCCGGACGATCTCCACGCCGGTGTTGATCGCATCACTCTGCGACTGCGAGAAGCCTTCGATCGGCCCGTAGTTGGAGAACATGCTGTTCGCGTCGGCCGCTGCGGGGTCGACCACGATCTGCGTGCCCAGCGCATCCGGCGCGACGATGCCGGTCACCCAGCTGTCCTGCACGTTGGTCAATGCATCGCTCGACAGCGAATAGGCGCGGATCTGTCCACCCTCGGCGCTGTCGCGCGCGGCCTGCGGATCGATGCCCATGCGGTCGAGCGTATCGGGATGGATCCCAGACGCATCGAACGTGACCGCTGGGATGCCGCTGGCCAGCGCACCTACGCTGGCCAGGCCACCGCCCTGCGAATGGCCGGTGATTGCAAGATTCGAGGAATTGGCGCCGTTGTCGCCGAACACGTTCGCGAACTCACGCGCGGTATTGACCGCGGTGACGCTGAACTTGTCGCCGTCGTTGGTCTCGTAGCCGAGGCCCTGGCGGAAATTGTTCTCCCAGTCCGGACCACCCTCGGCAGTACCGCGATAGGACAGCACGTATTTGCCGGCGCCGTCGGTATAGACCTCGGCACGGAATTCCTGATCGTTGGCCGGCACCGCGTCGTTGGCGCCGAGGTACTGCAGACGCCAGGCCTGCGGATCGGCCACGCCCTGGTCCATCAGCTGCTGGTCGCTGACCGCGTCCCAGCCCGGAGGCGGGGCGCCGCGGGTGCCATAGACGGCAGTCGCCAGCTGCGACAGCGTGACGTCGAACGGCTGCGCCTGGGTGCCGCTGGCCACTTCGTCGAGCGTGCTGCCGGCAGGAATCGCGTACGGACTGGTGCCGCCCTGCCCCTGGCTTTGCGCGGGCGAGGTGCCCGGTGCCTGGATCTGTGGGTGATAGCCGGTGTCCAGACGGTAGCTACCGCTCTGCGGCGGGGGCAGCGGCGGGCTGTATGACTGGAACGGCGTCTGTTGCGGACGCCAGGTGTCCTGGACGCCACCGATGCCATCGCCAATGGTCAGGGACATGACCGTGCTCCACTCAGGCTCTTCGAGGACTCCACGCTAGCGCGGGTGGGAGCGGCTGCCATCTAGGGCGGGCACTAGGCGGCGCGGTGGCGTGCTGTCGGCTTGGGAGGCAGCCTGAGGCGGTTGCGCCGCCTCGATTCGACGGCGCCCTCAATCTGGTGATGCGCTGCGTAGGACGCAGACGGGCATCGTGGATAGAGCGCACCAGATCCCGGGCCATCCCGTTCAGGCTGACAACGCCGGCCGTCCGTCACCGGACGCGCGATCGCGGCGACCCTGGATCCAGCACGGAACAGGCGCCCTCGCAAAGGGACCTGATGAGCGTCGTGCCTCAGCTGGCGACTGAAACCATGCGTCGTCGTTCCCGCAGCTCTCAACACACGCATGTCTGGTAAGGCGGGGCTTTCAGCGGACGTATGTCCGGTCATCCGAGGACTTTCGTCATGTCCGCGCGCGCACCCATGGACTTCTGCTTGAGCGGACATGCGTCTGTCGAAATCCGCAGGAGTGACTGGGCATTTCCAACGTCTTCCCGGCCCCCCGGCGCAACGCCGCGACGAACACTCGACCCTGGCAGAGACACGACGCTAGTCAGGGCAAACCGAGATACAAGGTCATGCAGACGGCAGCACTGTCGATTGATCCGACCCAAGCGCCGCGGGGTCATCTGTAAGTGCAGTCAGGAGACGCCGCTCAGCAGAAGGTCAGATTGTGGACCGCTGACACGCTCAGCCGCTGCCCGCCTCGAGCCGCACCTGATGCGCCTGCAGCCATGCCACCACTTCTTCGCGCTTCGCGCGCGCGGTGTCGTTGAGGCGGGCGTCAGGAGTCTTGAAGAAGAACCGCTGGAACGTGGCGCCCTGGGTGTTCTTCGCCAGCGGATCGGCGCCGGCGTCGAGCAGGGCCAGCACGTGGTCGCCTGCGTTGATCATCGCGGCCTTGTGCAGCGGCGTGTTGCCGGTGCGGTCGGCGGCGCCCGGATCGGCGCCGGCGGCGAGCAGCATGCGGAACTGCACATCGGTCCGTGGGCCGGTCGCGCCGGCCAACGGCGTCGCGTTCGTTTCGCCGTGTCGGGCATCAGGATCGCCGCGGCGGTCGAGCACGATCTGCAGGTATTCGGGATCGTCGGCGATCGCGGCCCCGTGCACCGCCGTCGCGCCGCCGAGGCCGGGCGCATTAGGATCGGCGCCGGCATCGAGCAATGCCTTCAGTGCGTCCTTGGCCTGCGCCAGCATCGCGATCTGCAACAGGTTCACGCCCTTGTCGCCGCGTGCGTTGGCATCGGCGCCGGCCTGCACCTGGGTGCGCACGGCATCGGCGTCGTCGGACGCAACGGCATCGGCCAGCGCAGCCGCGCGGGCATCGGTGAAAGCGGCTCGAGCGTCCATCGCGTCTCCACTGCAGGCGGCGCCGGACAACATCAGCAACAGGCTCAGGACTGCGGCGCGCATGCCCGCATTCTCACACAGCCGCCGCGGGCATCCCCTCGACACGGATCAGCTCAGTTCGCCCACGGCTGCTGCTGTGACAGCGCCTCGATCACCACGTCCTGCATGTGCTTGGCGATGCTGTGGGAGACGATCGAAATCGGATTGAAGCGGTCGAAACCGGTCAGCGGGGATGGATCGTCCAGCACGATCTCGTGACCGGGCGCATCGGGAATGGAGTTGACCCCCCAGATGTCCTGCTGGGCCTTGGTCAGGGCTTCGCCGTCGACGTTGTAGCGGCGGATCTGGCCGTCGGCGGCGTCGGCCTTGGCGGTTGCGGGATCCAGGCCCAGACCTTCGATGGTGCGGTCGTGCACACCGGAGGCATTGAAGGTCACCGCGGCCCCGTCGACGGCCATGGCCGCAGTCGCGGCCAGTCCACCGCCCAGCGAATGCCCGGTGATCGCCAGATCGTCGCCGTACGCCGCCGACGCCAGCTGCGCCAGCTGCACCGCCTCGTCGTACTGCTCGGACTCCCAGCCCAGGCCCTGACGGAAGTTCGCGCCGGTCCAGTCCTTGAGATCGTTCGATCCGGCAAAGGCCAGCACATGGTTGCCCTCGCCATCGGTATAGATGCCGGCACGGAACCCGCTTTCCGGGTTTTCCAGCAACGCCGGATCGATACCCGCGGCCATCAGATCCGCATCGCTGACCCGGCTCCAGTCGCCGACCTGCTGCACGGCCGGATCGTAGACCGCGGACGAGATCTGCATCAGCTCAAGATCGATTACCTTGGCATCCTGTCCGCGCACCTGCGCATCGAAGGACGCCGCATTCGCGGCATTGCCACCCGCGGCGAACAGCGCACCGAGTTGCGGGTGATAGCCCGGTTCGAGCTGATAGCTGCCGGTCGGGATGGGCGGCGCGCCCTGCGGCTGCGCGCGCGAGGCATCCACTGGCGAAAATGCCTGCAGACTGGATTGCGCGACGTTCGACGACTGGACGCTGAAGCTCATGACCCTCTCCCTAAGACCGACAGCCCAACCCTAGGCCTCCAACGCATGCGTCGACAGCTGGGGCGGACCCCAGCTCGTCGACTCCTCCCATTCATCGGCACACCTCGATCACCGGCAGCCCTGTTCCGGAGCGGCTTCCTGAGCGCTCTGCGCTGGTTCGTTTACGCGTTCGGTCTGTGCACTTTTGAATTCGCGACCGAAACTGGTCTGCGAGAAATCGTGCAGTGCGTCCTTGAGCGTGTCTGGATCGCCAGATTTCGCGGCCGCGAGCAACGCGTCGAGCGGCGAGGCGAATGGGCTCGCATTCTGCGGCGCGCCCGGGGCCGCCGCTGACTGATGCGGCGCCAATCGTTCCAGTGCGCCTCGCGTTGCCGGCCCGACGATGCCATCGACGTCCAGACCTTGCGCCTGCTGAAACGCCCGAACGGCCTCTGCCGTCCGGGCGCCGAATACACCGTCAGGCTGCAGCGGGATCTCACGCGCGTCGGTGAGGCCGAGTCCGGCGAGCGCGACCTGCAGGTCGTGGACGTTCCTGCCACGACTGCCTTCCCGAAGTGGGTCTGCTGGGACCGCTTCTTCGCGCATCGCAACTGGCGCGCGATCCCAGAACGCTTCCGGACTGAGAAGCGCACCCTGTGGATCGCGCAACTGATAGTGCACGTGCCGCGCGTACTGTTCCGGGCCGTCAGGCCCCCGCCCCCCCATCGTGCCGATCGGATCGCCCGCTGCGATCGTCTGACCCGCTACGACGAGGCGATCTTCGAGATGCAGGATTTCGTGCGAGTGCCCCTGCGCATCGCGGATCTTCACCGTACCGAATGCGCCGCCGGACATCGTGACCACGCCCGCGACCGGGCTGTGCACCGCTGGGTGCGCCAGATTGAGCCCGTTCTGGCCGCCGACATAGTTGAAATCCGTTCCACCATGGGCACGCTCCCCGCGATGTTCGCCATAGTGGCCGGTGACGTGTGGCGCGATGCCGGCTTGCGGCGGGAGCATGAGACGTATGGTCTGATCGAAGCTGGTCGATGCCGCACCACTGATCTCCATCCCGACCCCCTGCGCGACCGCCGCGGCCTGGATGCGTTCAGGCGTGATCTCGCGATCCCAGCGCGCGAAACGTTGCTCGCGGTCTGCCAGGCCGTTCGGCGGATCGGCACCGTTGATCGCCGCGCCTGCGCCGCGCGCATCTTCTCGTGCGTCCCGCGGCACGTTCTGCTGCCAGTACCACGTCGCGATGCGTGACGCGTGCTCGGGCTGTGCTGCGAGATCGGGGTTTCCAACCAGATCCAGATCAAGTGCTTCGCCAGCGGCCGCGTACTGGTTCTTCCCGGTCAGCTGCATATAGCCGCGCCCGCGATACAGATAGCCGTCGCCCGGTTCTGCGTTGCCCATACGTCCGCCGTACATCAACTCGGCAAGCTGCTCGGGGCGGCCTGCCAGCGCTTCCAGTCGAGCGGCCTCCAGCGCATCCCGACCCTCGCGCAATGCCGAGCGCACGTTGCTGCTGATCTGCTCCGCACTCCGCGTATAGCGGAAACTTTCTTCGAGCCGCTCGAGCCCGCCAGATTCGTGGCCCACTTGGGCCATGAAGTTCGCCAGTTCCCGTGGCTGGGTGATGCCGGCTGCATAGGCATCGTGCAACAGCTGTGCTTCCCGTTCTGTGGTCATGTGCAGTTCCTTCTGCTGGGTGCGTTGTGACGGAGCGGCTCCGCCAATTCTTGGCTGATCGAGACGCCCTCCACCCGTCAATCCAATGCTGGTGCCGGGGGAAGGGCCGCGGGATCGAAATCCGCAAATCCAATATCGCCAAAGTCCTCGACGAGCAGTTCCGTCTGCTTCTGTAATCCCGTCTGCGTGTCCGTCACACCGCGGACCACTTGATCGAGCTGCCAGGTCGCGCGCTCCGGCGCGTAGCGGAAAACGTAATCGCTGAACCAGCGTTCGCGCGAACCGCCGGCCACCGCCAGGGTCACGGTACCCGCCTCGATCCGGGCGTAGGCATACGGGTCGCCAGCGATGCCGCCGCAGCGCTCGCACGGCACGATGCGCGCGTTCTCGGCCACTTTCTGCAGAGTGCCCGCCGCATCACGACGCAGCAGAACAACCGTACGCGCCTGACCCCTCCCGAGGGGCTGCGCTTCTGTCGTGGCCGGCGAAAACACGATCAATGCGTCGGAGGTGCCACGCCCTGTCAGATCACCCCGCAGGGTATCGACCAAGGTGGCGCCCTCGGGCGCGAAAGCGGACGGATCATCCGAGACCGACGTTCCGGCTGTTGGCGATGCATGTACTTCCGGCGCGTGCGTGGGCGAGGCATCAGCACGCGTTGCGTTGTCTTCTGCATCTTGTGCAGCGGCCGGACTTTCCTGGGCGCCGCATCCGGCGAGAAGCACCAGATAGAACAGCGCAGACATCCATGTTGTGTGCATCCATGACTCCTTGAAGCGAGCTGGCGCCTTGAATCGAAGCGCGGCAGAGTTCAGATCGACTCGTCGACCACACGCTGCAGTTGCCAACACGGAGATTGGCCGAAGACGTAGCGCTGCTGGTCGCTGGTATCGGGCGTGCGGATTTGCACTTCCATCCGATTTTCTGCGGTTGGGGCGATGTCGTAGACGCGACCGCGACCGCTCATCAGATCTAGGCGCGGCATCACCGGCCAGACCACATCCGCCAACGCGATTTCTTGCACGACCCGACGCGGTTCCGGCTCGGCCGCGATGTCGTAACGCTCGATGACGAGTGGATCCGACGTTGCCAGTTCCTGGAACGCGATCTCACGACCGAAGCGTTCGATGAAGGCGTCGAAGCTCTCGCTCGGACAGGTCGCTGCCGGTGCCGGGTTCGTCACAGCGACCGGCGGGGCTGCTGGATTCGAAGCGGGCGCGCAGGCCGCCAGGGCAAGCGCAAGGCTGACGAGCAGCACGCGATGCGCGCGCAAAGGACTAGGAATGGTGCCGATGCCGCGCGCTGAATTCAGCAGAATTTTGACCCCGCATCGTGCCTCGTCGCGGTCACGTGCGAACGCCTGCACGTGCAGTGCAGCAGTGCGCCGCTCCCTGGCTTTCATCATGTCCATGAGCATTCCGGACCCCGGATTCCGTCATCCATCCTCTGCACCCCTTCGACATCGTCACCACCGCAAGCGCGACATCGCCGCCCGGGCCCGTTGAGCATCGACGATTCCGGCCGCCGAAACGAGCGCAAAGGTTCGCAGTTCGGAAGACGCGCGTGTCGGCGATCACCTCGGCGGCATGTCCGGCAAACCCGGAGGCGGCCGCGCCATGCAGATGTCGCGCTACTTCACCGCCTGCGGCTCGAACAGCAGGTCGTGGTAGTCGTAGCTGAAATCCGCGGTCGGCGAGACCGCCTGCATGCGGATCTGCGCGACCTTGCCGCCTGCATCCAAGGCGAAGGCGACGGAGGCCGGTTCGATCGCCGCATCGTCCCAGGCCACCCGGAAGGTGTCGTACTGCCAGTGGGTCAGCGTGCCCTGCATGCCGGGCGTCTGGCGGAAGTCGATCCGCAACCTGTCGCCTGTTTCAGTGATGGCGATCGGGCCGTACCAGGCGTCGGCGTAGGTCCCGGCGTAACCCGCCGCCGGCAACGAGGGCCGCGATGCCTTGCGGACCTGCGCGCCAGTCGCCTCCAGCGCGGCCAGGCCGTCGGCGAGGCGCGCCTGGTTCCAGGTGGCGAACGCCGCGACCCAGTCGCGGGGTTCGAAGCCGAGGTAGTGGTCGAGCAGCTCAAAGCCCAGCCCGCGCAGGACTTCGACGTCTTCGGAATTGATCTGCAGCGAGATGCCGAGGTTGCGCTCGGGCACCAACACGGTGAACGCCAGCACGCCGAACACCGCGCCGCCGTGCTGGACCACCTTGATGCCGCGGTAGTCCTGGACGTTCCAGCCCAGCGCGTAGCCGGAGAACTGCGGCGTGATGTCGGTGATCGGCGCCGGGTAGGGGTGGATCGGCACCGGCACCTGCGGCGTCCACATCGCATGCGCCGAGGCTTCGCTGTACAGCCGGCCGCGATCGTCGGGGAGCGCGCCAAGCGCCAGCTGCACCTGCAGCCAGCGCGCGAAGTCCTGCGCGCTCCAGGACAATCCGCCTGCTGCGGCACCGACCTGACCCAGCCCTTCGCGTTCCGGCAGCAGCTGTTGTGGGCCGAGGCCGCGCAGGCGCTGATCCAGGCGGGCGTGCGGCTGCGCACGATTGGCGGTCGCGAACCGGTCGTCCTCATGACTGGTTGCGGTACGCATCTGCAGCGACACGAAGATGCGCTCGCGCACGAAGGTTTCCCAATCCTGTCCACTGGCGGCTGCCACTACTTCGCCAGCGACGATATAGAGGATGTTGTCGTAGGCGTAGCCGCTGCGGAAACTCGTGGCGGGCCGGATGTGCCGCAGCGCCCGCACGATGTCGGCGCGGCTGCGCGAGGTGCGTGGAATGAACAGCAGATCGCCCGCGCCGAGCCCCAGGCCACTGCGATGCAGCAGCAGATCGCGCACGGTCATCTCGCGCGTGACCCAGGGGTCGTACATGCGGAAATCGGGCAGATGGTCGATGACGCGGTCGTCCCAGCCGAGCTTCCCGTCGTCGACGAGGATCGCCAGCGCCGCCGCTGTCACCGCCTTGCCGGTGGAACCGGTCGGGAAGATCGTGTCGGCGTCCACGCGTTCGGGCGCACCGAGCCGGCGCACGCCATAGCCCTTGGCGTGCACGATCCGACCGTCCTCGACGATCGCGATCGCCATGCCCGGCACGTCGCGGGCGTGCATCGCCGCCTCGACCCGCGCATCGAAACCGGCAGGCGGCGCCGCGACGGCAGTGATCGCGAACAGCGACAGAAGCGCCGCGGTGATGGCCGGCAGGTGGGTCGGCATGACAGTGTCTCCCGTCCTCGCGGACGTGTCGTTCAAGGCAGGGGCGCGGCTTCGATGGACCTGCGGCGCCACAGCAGCCATACGCCCCAGGTCATCAGCGGCAATACGTAAATCGCCAGGAAATACCAGGTCAGGGTGCCGTAACCCTTGGCGATCAGGTCGACCAGGCCGACGGCCGTGGCGGCATACACCGCGATCAGCATGACCCCGACCGCGAGCGCCGGACGCAGCGAGCGCGGCATCGGCCGCTGGCGTTCGGCCCAGGCATTGGCCACGCGTTCGTTGAGTGCGTGCAGCAGCGCGACGCCGGTGTCCACCAGGGTCAGCATCACCGCGAGCTGGAACACCCATTCGAACCACGGCGCCTGCAGCTTCGCCAGCAGGAATGCCGAGGGCAGCGCCTCGGCGCCGATCTCGTGGTAATAGCCCATCATCGCGATGTAGAACACCACGCCCGGCAGCATGCCCAGTGGTCCTGCCAGCGCGCCGGCGGCGAGTGCCTCGCGGCGACGGCCGAAGTGACGCACGCAGAAGAGCACCGCGGGAATGGTGGCGACGTTGTAGCCGGCGTAGGTCACGCCGGCCTTGAACCAGCCCGTGTCGACCGGCACCGACGCGAAGTTCGTCCCGATGCGGTCGCCGAATGCCACCACCGCCCAGATCACGAACACCACGTAGACCAGGTACAGATAGCCGACCGAGGCGACCAGGAATTTCTCGATCGCGGCGCTGCCGCAAAACAGCAGCGCGCCGGTGGCGGCGATCATCGCCAGCGAGCCCGCCAGCTTCGGCAGGCCGAACAGGCTGAAGGCGATCTCGCCGGCGGCCGCGCCCATGACCGCCAGGATCACCAGCATCAGCAGCACGTAGCCGATCTCGAACGCGAACCAGCCGCGGCCCAGCAGCACCTTGAAGAACGTGCGGTAGTCCCAGGCGCGGGCGACGCGGGCCAGCTCGAAGCTGACCATCAGCACCGCGCTCCAGACCAGCATGCTGACCGTCATGCCGAGCAGGCCGCCCCAGGGACCGGCCGGCAGGAAGAACTCGACCAGTTCGCGCCCGGTCGCATACCCGCCGGCGATCACCGCCGCCTGGAACACGAAGCCCGGCAGCAGGTAGCGCTGGAACCAGCTGGCCCGGGACGTCATGCGAGACAGGCGTCGACCAGCCGTTCGAAGGCCGCGCCGCCGCGGACCGGATCCGCGACCGGCAGGCCCAGGCGGGCAGCGATGGATGCGATCGCTGCCTGCGCGGCTGCATCTTCGAGCGCCGCGGTGTTGAGACTCACGCCCGCACAGCGGATCGCGGGATTGGTGCGGGCGCCCAGCCGCAGCGCGAGGTCGATGGTCTCCTCGATCGACGGCACCAGGTAATGCGCATGGCCGAGCATGCGTTCGCGTCCGACTGCGTGGCAGACCACGATGACGTCCGGCTGGCTGCCGTGCAACAGCGACAGCGACACGCCCGCATAGGCCGGATGCGACAGCGAGCCCTGGCCTTCGACGACATCCCAGTGCGCCGGGTCGGCATCGGGCGACAGGAATTCCGCAGCGCCGGCCGCGAAGTCCGCGACCACCGCGTCCATCGGCACACCCGCGCCGGCGATCAGGATGCCGGTTTGTCCACTGGCGCGGAACGTGGCGTCGAGGCCGCGTTCGCGAAACGCCCGCGCCAGCGACAGGGCGGTGTATTTCTTGCCCAGGGCGCAGTCGGTGCCCACGGTGAGCAGACGCTTGCCGGTGCGCTTGCGGCCGCTGGCGACGGGCAGTTCCGAAGGCGGTTCGCGCACGTCGATCAGACGCCGTCCATGCGCGATCGCGGCGTTGCGCAGCACGTCGATGCCGGCCAGCCGGGCGTGCATGCCGCCGACGAGGTCGAGCCCTGCCTGCAGCGCATCAAGCAGCGCGGGCACCCAGGCCGCTGGGATCCTCCCGCCTGGGTTGGCGACGCCGATGACCAGCGCGCGCGCGCCCAGCGCGCGGGCCTGCACGGGCGTCAGCAGCGGCAGGCCGGTGCTGACCGTCGCGCCAGGACAGGAGAACTCGCCGATGCACCGCTCGGGCGCCCAGTCGCGCAGACCGAACGCGGTCTTCGCATAGCCGGGTTCGACGATGTCCCCGAGAAACAGCAGATACGGCTGCGGCAACGCCTCGGGGGCGTGCGGCACGACGGCGACAGTGGGCATGGGGCCGGGTCCGTCCGCCTCAGAACCGGACGTCGAATTCGACGCCGAACGTCCGCGGCTGGATCGGCACCGCCGCCAGATACGCGACCGCGCCGCTGAGCGCGCCGGCCGCCGGCGTCATCGACGAGAAGCCGCCCTCACCGGTGACGTTGCTGACGTAAGCGCGCAGTTCCCAACGTTCCCGGCCGACACCGGCGTAGAGATCGAGGGCGCGGTAGCTGTCGAGCCGCAACGGCGCGGTAACCTCCTCCTGCAGCACGGTGGACGGGTCGCCAGGCGCGGTGACGCGCTGGCGTTCGGTGGTATCGCTCAAGCGCTCGCCGGTGAATCGCAGCACCCCGCCCACCTGACCGGACAGGCCCTGCGCGGTCATGAACGCGTACTCGGCGGTCGCCGCCCATGACAGCGTCGGCACATAGGGCATGCGGTCGCCGGCCAGGCCGGTGTTGAGGACGACATCGAAATCGCCCTGCGGAATGGTCGTGGCTTCGAAATCGTTCTTGACCCGCGCCTTGGTGTAGGCCGCATTGACGCCGAGCGTCAGCGCCTCGGTGGCGCGGAACTGCGAGGCCAGTTCCACGCCCTCGCTGGTCGCTTCGCCGCCGTTGACCAGGCCGCCGATGCCGTTGAACGACGACGCCACCTGGATGTCGTCCCACTCGATCCGGAACGCGGACACGTCGGCCTGGAAACGGCGATCGGCGGACTGCGACTTCAGCCCGACCTCGTAGCTGGCCAGCATCGAGGAATCGACGCTCGGCGGGATGCCAGGCAGTGCGACATTGGGGCCACCGGGCTGGTAGCCGGTGGCGAAGCGCGCGTACAGCATCGTGTCCTCGGCCAGCTTGAACTGCGGGCTCAAGCTCCAGGTGAACACATCTTCGGTCGATTCGCCGGGTGCATCTCCGATCGGCGCGAGGATGCCTGCGCTGACGTTCTGACTAAACCACTGATCGTTGCGCGCCTGGCGCAGGCCGGCATCGATCTTGAAGCGCTCACCGAACCGCCATGACGCATTGGCGAACACCGCCACTTCCTCGTACGTGCTCGGCAGGCCGATCACCGCCAGAGTGCCGAATGCCGTGTCGAACGGCGCCGGCAGCGGCGATCCGTCGCGCTGACCCAGCCACGCGACCTGGTTCTGCTGCGCGTCTTCCTTGGTATAGAACGCGCCTGCCATCCACTCGAAGCGTCCGCCGGTGCGTGAGGTGAAGCGGAACTCCTGGGTGATCTTGTCGAGGTCGAAGGTGTAGCGCACGTTCGAACTGCCCGGTTCCGGAAAGCCCAGCAGCAGGTCGGCGACTTCGCCGAACTGCACGGTGCTATCGATCTGGTCCAGCGTCCTGGTCTCCGACCAGCCGGTCGCGGAGACGAAATCGCCCCAGCCCAGGTCCCAGACCACGCTCAGCGACGCCAGCGTCAGTTCCTTGGTGAAGGGCTGTGGCTGCCACGTCCTGCCTTCGAACTCGCCGCCCAGCGGCGCGTAGCTGCCGGGCTCGAGCGCGACCTGCGCACGGTCGTGCGCGTTGATGCGCTGGTGCAGGACCGAGAGGTCGATATCAGCCACGTCGCCGTCCCACGACAGCGCCATGCGCCCGCCGACCTGCTCGCCCCCGTTGATGTCCTGTCGGCCGTCGATGGCGTTGTCGGTGTAGCCCGGCAGCCCGTTGCGCGCGAAGCTCATGCGCAGCCCTAACCGGTCCTCCTGCAGCGGCAGGCTGACGCCGAAGCGTCCGTTCCAGCCCTCGCCGCCGTCAGAGACCGATCGCACCCCGAAGCCGACGCGGGCCTCGGCATGGGTCAGGTCCGGCGCACGGGTCACGTACTTGAGCAGGCCGCCGATCGCACCGGCGCCGTACAGCGTGCCCTGCGGACCGCGCAGCACCTCGACGCGGCTGATGTCGTAGGGCAGCAGGTCCAGCATCAGGCCGCTGGCGTCCTGGTAGATGCCGCTGGAACCGACCGGCACCTCGTCGATGTAAGTGGCGACAGTGGCGCCGGATGACAGGGCCGAGATGCCGCGCAGCGAGACCGTGCTCAGTCCGGGGCTGCCGCCGTTCTGCACCTGCATGCCGGGAATGAGCGCCGCGTAATCGGACAGCGAACTGGCGCCCATGTTCTCCAGCTGGCGCTCGCCGATGACGCTGATCGAGGCGCCGACAGCGCGGACGTTCTCGACGCGCTTGTTGGCGGTGACGACGACCGAATCGAGGGTCACGGCATTAGTGGCCCGTGGCGACGACGAGGTGTCGGCGCTGTCCTGGGCCAGCAGGGGCGCCGTGGCGGCGCAGGCCAGTGTGCTGGCGATGGCGAGAAACAACGGTGAGCGGAACCACGGACGTGCGGATCGGAACGCGTGCATCGGTTGTCTCCCCAGACGATTATCCTAATCAGGGATCATGATCCCAATCAGAGAATTGTCAACACGGTTGGAGAACGGCTCGCAGTGCGTGCCACCCGGTCACGTCACTCGGTCGCAGGGATCGCCGATGGCTGCCAGCCCGGACCCCGCACGACGCGCCCGGGCGTGGCGCCGGTGTGTTCGCCATTGCGCAACACCTGCACGCCGTTGACGAACACATCGCCAACGCCGGTCGCGTAGCGCCGCGGCGCGTCGTAGGTGGCGTGGTCGATGATCGTCGCCGGGTCGAACACCACGATGTCGGCATAGCAGCCGGGCTGCAGGCAGCCGCGCTGGTCCAGCTTCCAGTTCGCCGCGGGCAGTCCGGTCAGGCGGTGAATGCCTTCTTCCAGCGGCATCAGCCCGCGGTCGCGCACGTAGTGCCCCAGGAAGCGCGCGACGTTGCCGTAGGCGCGCGGATGGGTGCTGGATTCGAGGAACACACCTTCGGGCGCCGACGATTCGGCGTCCGACCCCAGGCTGACCCACGGCTGTTTCAGGCCGAGCTCGACGTTCTCCTCGCTCATCAGGAAATACGCCGTGCCGATCCGGGAATCGTCCTCGATGATCAGGTCGATCGCGGTGTCCTCGGGCGAGGTGCCGCGTTCGCGCGCGACATCGGCCAGGGTGCGGCCACTCAGCGGCTTGAGCGCCGCGCTGCGGAAGTCGAGCAGCCGCAGGCGCTCGTCGGAGCCCGCCAGCAGCCGCAGGTTCTCCCAGTCGACACCGGGCGCGCGCATGTCCGCGAGCACGCGTGCGCGGATCGCGGGGTCGCGCAGACGCGCGACCATCGCATCGTGGCCGCCCGCCTGCACCCACGGCGGCAGGCTCGCGGTCAGGCCGGTGCCACCGGCGGTGTAGGCATACATGTCGGCGCTGACCTGCAGGCCCTCGGCGCGCGCGGCCTCGATGCGGGCGATGGCCTGCGCCATCTTCGGCCAGTTCTTCTCGCCCGCTGCCTTGAGGTGGTAGACCCCGGCGCGTTGCCCGGTGGCGCGCGCGATCGCGATGGTCTCGTCCAGCGCCTCGAGGAAGCGGTCGGCCTCGCTGCGCATGTGCGAGACGTAACCACCACCGGATTCCGCGGCGGCCTGCGCCAGGGCGACGAGTTCAGTGGTGTCGGCGAACGTCGCCGGTGGATAGATCAGGGAACTGCCGACGCCGAGCGCGCCTTCGCGCATCGCCTCGCGCACCACGTCCTGCATGCCGGCGAGCTGCGCGGGCGTCGGGGTGACATCGTCCTCGCCGAGTTCGTGGATGCGCACCGTGGTCGCGCCGACGAACGAGGCGACGTTCGGCGTGATGCCGCGCTGCTCGAGGAACTTGAGGTAGCCGCCGAACGAGGTCCACGGCATGTCGTAGCGGAGGTCGCCCTGCTGCTTGAGCGCGTCGGCCTTCATGCGCGCGTTGACCGGTCCCATCGACCAGCCTTCGCCGAAGATCTCCAGCGTGATGCCCTGTCTGGTGTCGCTCATGCCGCGGCCGTCGACGATCAGCGATTCGGTCGCCCAGCTCAGGGTGTTGATGAAGCCCGGGGACACCGCGCGGCCCTGCGCGTCGAGCGTCGTGTCGGCGGCCGCGGCGCTGCCCGGCGGCAGCAGCGCGGCGATCCGGTCGCCACGCACGGCCACGTCGACGCGCTGCGGCGCGCCGCCCGTGCCGTCGTAGACCAGGCCATTACGGATCAGCAGGTCGTAGTGATCTGACAGCGTCTCGGACGCTGGCGTCGTGCTGCAGCCGGCGAGGGCGAGCGCACACGCGGACGCCAGCAGAACGGGGGTCAGTCGATACATCGTCGGTCTCCAAGAATCCGATGCGGACATTCCCGGCTGTCCGCGAACCTGTCGCCCGCGCATCCGCGGACCGTGCCACATCGACGGCCGCTCATCGCACCAGCGCTTCGAACAGGCCGATCCCCACGAAGTTGCCGAGCACATACCCCAGCACGCCCGTGGCCACGGCCGGCACCGCCAGCCGCCGCCAGCCGAACAGCACCGCGAACGCGATCGCGATCGGCGGGCCGCCGATGCAGGCTGAGGACGCGATAACGATCTCGGCATGGTTGAGCCGGCACAGCCGCGCGCCCACGAGGATAAAGACAACGTGGACCGCGAAGATGATCAGCACGTACGCGAACAGGGCCGGCGCCGCGCCCAGCATCGCGCCGATGTCGGCGCCCGCGCCGAGCAGCGCGAAGAACAGGTACATGAATAAGGTTGCGGCCAGCTCCGGCCCTGCGATCGAGCCCAGCCAGCGCCGGCCCAGCGTGGCGATCGCGACCATCAGCAGGGTGATGTAGAGGATGGCGTAGGCCGGTTGTCCCAGCGCGTCGGCGATCGCGGTCCCCGCTGCGCAGGCCAGGGCAGCCAAGCCCAGTGCCAGCGAAAGGTCGATGACGGTGGGGACGCGTTCCACTGCATCGGCCTGGTCGCCCACGTCGGTCAGGCGATACGCGCGCCAGGCGAAGTGCCGGCTGAAGATTGGCCACGACGCGGCCGCCCCCACCATCAGCAGATAGCCCAGCCCGACCACGTTGTCGATCGCCACGCCCGCGGCCAGTGCACTCGGGTCGCGAAAGCCGATGGCTTCGGCGACCGCGGCGAAGTTCAGCGAGCCGCCGACATAGGTCGCGCTGAACACGGCCGCGTACTGCGCTTCGAACGGCCCCAGGTCGAGCAGCTGCGCGCCCAGCCAGGCGCCGGCCGCCACGCCGACCGCCCCGAACAGGAACGCGACCAGCGTGCGTCCGCCTTCGACCACGATGCTGACCAGATCGGCCCGCAGCAGGAACAGCGCGATCGCCAGCGGCACCAAGTAGGTCCAGATGGCGCCGTAGACCGGCGCGGCGGCCGGAATGATCCGAAAATGGGCCAGTGCGATCGCGATCGCGATCACCAGCATCACCCCGGATACGCGACGGCCGAACCGGGTCTTTTCGAGCAGCGCGCCGATCGCGGTGATCCCGAAGAACACCGCGAGCAGCGCGAACGTGTTGTCGGCGGGAACCAGCGATGTGGCGCCCAAGGGCGTCATGCGGCCGACGGCCCCCAGACCTCGTCACCGCACCAGATATGGCCGTCGGTGTAGCGCACGGACGGCGAACGGTCCTGTTTGAGGAAGATCGGCCCGTCCAGATCCACCACGTCGCAGAACTGGCCGAGCACGAACGCAGGCGCGGCCGCCAGGCTGGTGCCGCACATGTTGCCGACCATGACCTGCTTGCCGAGTTCGCGCGCGCGGCGCGCCATCAGCAGCCCCTCGGTCAGGCCACCGCACTTGTCGAGCTTGATGTTGATGACGTCGAAGTGGTGGTGACGCGCTTCGAGTTCGGCGAGATCGAGGATGCTTTCGTCGGCGGCGAACGGCAGTGCGCGCGTGATGCCGTCGAGTTCGTGCTCGCGGCCGCGAACGCAAGGCTGCTCCAGCAGCGCCACGCCCGCTTCCAGCAGCGCCGGCATCAGGGCGGGCAACGACGCGCCGTCGTAGCCCTGGTTGGCGTCGACAGCGATCCATGCCGCCGGACAGCGCGCGCGTACCGCGCGTACGCGCGCCGCGTCGAGGTCCGCGTCGCCGGTCAGCTTGAGCTTCAGTGCGCGCGCCTGGGTATACGCCGCGGCGTGATCGGCCATGACCGCGGGATCGTCGGCGCCGACGGTGAAGGTCGTCAGCAGCGTGCGCACGCCGTCGAGACCCGCGAGTCGCCACACCGGCACACCGGCCTGCTGCGATTCAAGCTCCCACAACGCAGCGTCGAGTGCATTGCGGGCGCCGCCGGCGGGCAGCAGCGTGCGCAGGGTCTCGCGATCGAGCCCCGCCTCGATGCGTGGCCGCATCGCCTCCAGTGTGGCCAGCATCGTCTCGGGATGATCGTGCGTGTAGTAGACGCCGGCGGCTTCGCCGCGTCCGACATGCGCGCCGGCGCGCAGGGTCACCACCGTGGCCGGCATCGCCGAGAACACGTGTCCGGCAATCCGGAACGGCGCCGACAGGGGCAAGGGTTCGTTGTGCAGCTCGAGTTCGACCGGCTGGGCAGTCACGCGCGTTCCTCGTAGGGACAGGGGCGAACGCACCGGCGGCTGATGCCGCCGGTGCATCGGGTCGTCAGTAGTTCGCGCCGAAGCCGATGACGTGCTGGGCGATACCGATCCACAGCAGGAACAGGCAGGCCAGCGCCAGCAGCAAGGCCCACAGCTTGGCCAGCACCCGGCGCCTGCCGCGCAGCACCTGCCACGCGTTCCAGACCGCGACCGCCGCGCCGAGCGGCAGCACCACCGTGGCGAACAGGCGCACGGCGATGATCAGGCCATCGGTATCCGGGCTGGTCATCGCGAGGTTGCTCAGCATGCCGACGACGAGCGCCAGGGCCGCGCCCATCGCCAGCAACACCAGCAGCGCGGCGATCCGCACCAGGCGATGCGCGCGGGCATCGGTGCCGGCCAGCCGGTAGGGCGCCCCGTAGTAGCGCCGCACCAGGGCGGAAACCGGCCATGCGACGACGGTCAGGAGCAGCACGACGAGGCTCGCAACCAGCAGCGGCATCGCCAGCGCGCGCCAGGCCGAGATGCGCTCGAACACCATGATCGGCGCGTACGGCTCCATGGTGAACCGCACCACCCGACCATCGACGACGTCGGCCGCCAGGCGGTCCGTGCTGTCGCGGTCCTGCCACACGTAGGGTGCGATCTCGCGCCACTGCTTGGGTGCGCCGCTCGCGCCCGTCGCCATCGCCACGGTGATCGTGCCGTCGGCGTTGGCGACCACCTTGACCGGTCCCAGCACATTAGCCAGCGACAGGAAATTGCGGTCCGGCCGGCGGCTGCTGGTATAGGTGCCGGCGATCTGCTCGGCGTGCGCCTTGGCGTCGGCTTCCGGCACGCCGGGCGTCTGCGCGGGCGTGCCCGGCAGGTAGCGGTCGGCGAAGCCGCGCGACAGCGCGTAGCGGATATGACCGGTCGCGCCGTCGCGTCCCGAACTGTTCATCGACACGAACAGGCCGATGCCGTCGTCGAGGAACAGTTGCAGGTCGCTGTGGAACCACTGCGTGTCGCCGCCATGCGAGATCGCACGATGGCCGTTGACCGAGGTTTCGTAGAATCCGAGCATCATGCGGTTGAGCGGTCCGATCGACGCCTGGCCGGTGGAATGCATCTGGCGCGCGGTGTCGGCGTCGAGGATGCGTGCGTTCCCGAGTGCGCCGTCCTGCAGATGCGCGATCATGAAGCGCCCCATGTCTGCGCCGGTGGCGGCGAGGCTGCCGGCTGGCGCCAGACTGATGAACTCGTAGGGCTTGGCTTCGCCGTCGGACGCCTTCGAATAGCCCATCGACATGTTCGCCAGCAGCGGCGCGGGCAGTGGCTGGCGGAAGCTCGAATGGGCCATGCCGAGCGGCTGGAAGATATGGCGTTCGATGTAGTCGTCGAACGATTCGCCCGACACGCGCTCGACGATATAACCGGCCAGCGCGGTCGCGTAGTTCGAATAGGCCGGCGTGGCGCCCGGCACATGGATGCGTTCGGGCACCCAGTGTTTCAGCGCGGCGCCCAGCGGCGAGATCTCGTCGGGGTCGGCCGTGATCAGCGCGCGGACCTGCTCCTCGAAGCCGGTGGTGTGGGTCATCGCCTGGCGCAGCGTCACCGGTACACCGTCGCGGGCCGGGATCTCGAAGTCGAGGTACTGGTTCACGTCGGCGTCGAGGTCGAGCTTGCCCTGCTCGACCAGTTGCATCACTGCTGTCCAGGTGAAGAGCTTGGACACCGAGCCCGGACGGAAGAGCGTGGCGGCCGGGTCGACCGGCGTGCGCGCGGCGAGGTCGGCATAGCCGTAGCCCTTCTGCAGCAGCACCTCGCCGTCCTTGACCACCACCACGACGGCGCCCGCAATGTCGCCAGCGGCCAGCGCATAGGGCACGAAGCCGTCCAGCCAGGCTTCGGCGTCCGCGGCACTCAGCACGGGGGCGCCGCCGGGGGCGACAGGTGGCTGCGCGTCGGCCACGGTGGCGTCGACCGGGGCGGCAGGTGTCAGCGGCGCGGTCACCGGGGCTGGCGTGATCGCCGCATCCTGCGTTGCCGCGAATGCCACGCCGGCCGCAAGCAGCCCGGCGAACAGGAAGGTTGGAATCACGCGCATCGCACTACCCCGGTTTTGTCCTGATTGGCGATAGTGATCCCAATCAGAGAATTGTCAACCGTGCCGGAAGTCCCCATAAAGCGACGGAGGAACGGACGGCGCGTGCCGCCGCGCCTTTCCACACGTCGCCCGCTGGGGCGATGATGATCCCGAAGAGCACACGAACGGACCCGACCCGGATGACAGCGCAACACCCCACCATCGGCCGCCTGCTGCGCTCGCTGCGCGCGCGCAAAGGCTGGACGCTCAAGCAGATGAGCGAACATTCGGGCATCCCGCTGTCGACGCTGTCGAAGGTCGAGCACGACCGGCTGACGCTGACCTACGACAAGCTGCTGCAGCTCAGCCAGCGCCTGCAGCTGCGCATGTCGGAGCTGTTCGCCGAACAGGACGAGGCGCCCGAGCCGCCGGTCACCGCGCGCCGCAGCATCGGCCGCGTCGACGATGCGATCCGCATCACCACGCCGAACTACGACTACTACTACCTGTGCCCGGAACTGCGCCGCAAACGCATGATCCCGGTCCTGACCCGCGTGCGCGCCAAGACCATCGCCGAGTTCGGCGCGCTGGTGCACCACTCCGGCGAGGAGTACATCCACGTCCTCGAGGGCCGCATGGAAGTCCACACCGAGTTCTACGATCCGATCGTGCTCGAGACCGGCGAAGGCGTGTACATCGACTCGAACATGGGCCACGCCTACATCGCCGCGGAAGGCTGTGACGAGGTGCTGCTGCTCGGCGTGTGCTCGAGCGCCGATGAGCAGTTGATGGAATCGCTGCTGACGCTGCACGGCGAGGAAGGCGCTGTCGCCAGCAAGGTCCGGCAGCTCGAGCCGGCCGCGAAGCCGGCCAGGCGCACGGCAAGGAAACCGGCGACGCGTTAGCGCATCGTTGCGGGGGATGTCTGTAGGAGCGCGCTCGCGCGCGATGGGGCGAGACCGGACACCGTCGATCGCGCGCCCCAGCAAACCTGATTCCCACCATGGCCCAGGCAGCTGCATCGTCCTCCGGGGCGACAACGCGTCCCGGCCAGACGGTATCGTGTCCGCCTGCCCCGCCCCGGAAATCCCGATGCCTCGATCCGTCCCTGCCGGCCGCCTCCGCCTGCTGTCCGTCCTGCTGCTGGTCGCCGTGCCGGCGCTGCCCGCGCTCGCCGCCGACCGCATCACCGGCCAGCCGTTCGCGACCCGCAGCGAGGTCTACGCGCCGCATGCGATGGCCGCGACCTCGCACCCGCTGGCGACCCAGATCGCGCTCGACACGATGAAGGCCGGCGGCAGCGCGGTCGATGCGGCGATCGCTGCGAATGCCGCGCTCGGCCTGATGGAGCCGACCGGCAACGGCATCGGCGGCGACCTGTTCGCGATCGTCTGGGATCCGAAGACGCAGAAACTGCACGGCTACGACGGCTCCGGCCGCTCGCCGAGATCACTGACGCTCGCCGAGTTCCAGCGTCGTGGGCTGACGGACATTCCGCCGCACGGCCCGCTGCCGGTCACCGTGCCCGGCACCGTCGACGGCTGGTTCGCGCTCCACGGCCGGTTCGGCAAGCGCACGATGGCGCAGAACCTCGCGCCGACGATCCGCTATGCGCGCGACGGCCATCCCGTGCACGAAGTCATCGCGTACTACTGGGACCGCTCGGTGCCACGGCTGGCCAAGTGGCCCGGCTTCAGCGAACAGTTCACCGTCGACGGCACCCGCGCGCCGCGCAAGGGCGAGACCTGGCGCAACCCCAACCTCGCGAACACGCTGCAGGCGATCGCCGATGGCGGCCGCGACGCGTTCTACAAGGGCGACATGGCGCGGGTGATCGGCGACTACTTCGCCGCCAACGACGGTTTTCTCGCCTACGAGGACATGGCCGCGCATACCGGCAACTGGGTCGATCCCGTGTCGACCAGCTACCGCGGCGTCGAGCTGTGGGAACTGCCGCCGAGCGGCCAGGGCATCGCCGCGCTGCAGATCCTCAATCTGCTTGAACCCTACGATCTCGCGTCCTACGGCTTTGGCAGTCCCGAGCATGTGCATCTGTTCACCGAGGCCAAGAAGCTCGCGTTCGCCGACCGCGCACGCTGGTACGCCGACCCCGAATTCCATCCGGCGCCGGTCGAGCGGCTGATCTCCAAGGACTACGCCCGCGAGCGCGGCGCGCTGATCTCGATGGACACCGCGCTGCGCGAAGTGCAGCCGGGCACGCCGGCGCATCTCGACGAGGGCGACACGATCTACCTGACCACCGCGGACGCCGACGGCATGATGGTCTCGCTGATCCAGTCCAACTACCGCGGCATGGGCAGCGGCATGGCACCGCCCGGCCTGGGCTTCATCCTGCAGGACCGCGGCGAGCAGTTCGTGCTCAAGCCCGGCCATCCCAATACATTCGAGCCCGGCAAGCGCCCGTTCCACACCATCATCCCCGCGTTCGCGACCAAGGACGGCAAGCCGTGGCTGGCGTTCGGCGTCATGGGCGGCGCGATGCAGCCGCAGGGCCACGTGCAGATCCTGCTCAACATGATCGACTTCGGCATGAACCTGCAGGAAGCCGGCGACGCCCCGCGCATCCAGCACGACGGCTCGACCGAACCGACCGGCCAGAACACCGCGATGTCAGACGGCGGCGAGCTGGATCTGGAAAGCGGGTTCCCCTACGAGACCGTGCGCGCGCTGATGCAGAAGGGCCATTCGGTGCGCTTCGCACACGGTCCCTACGGCGGCTACCAGGCGATCATGGTCAACTCGGAAGGTGGCTGGGTCGGCGCCAGCGAATCGCGCAAGGACGGGCAGGCCGCGGGCTACTGAGGCGCTCCGCGTGACCTGCACATCCGCCGCGTCGATGGGCGCGGCGGATGCGGATGGATTCCACGCGCTTCGGAGATGCCGACCAGAGAAGCGTGGTCGTACCGCGCCCACCGGTGTCCCGACCTGCACACGCGGCGGATCCAGTGCCGCCGGACTGCGGTACGCCTGATGGAGACCCCATCCTTGCGCGCGATGCACTGACGGCCGTGACGCGGCGGCACGCGTGGCGGGGGCAGCCGCCCCGGATGCGGGTCGCCGCCATGGCTGGGCCGGCGCCGTCCGGATTTCCGTAGAGCCGACGAGGACACACGACCGGCGTCGGTATGCTGGCCCTCTCGTCACTGCCAGGCCTTCGCATGAACCGTCTCGCCCTCGTGGCCGCATGTGCCTTCGCCCTGCTACTTCCTGTCGCAAACGCGCAGACGCCGTATTCGCGTTTCGACGATGCGCCGGTTGCGCAGCCGGCGTCCGGCACCGACCAGGCCGCCTGGCGCAGCTGGTCGCAACGCAGCGCCGCGGCGCTCGCCGCCACCGGGCAGCCACGCGAGCTGGCATTCGCCGCTGTGCTGCGCGGACTGGAGGATGCGAATCCGGAACAGCCCGATACCGACGCCCCCTCGCAGCCGGTCGCGCCCGATGCGCAGGCCACCGCGTGGCGTCGTGACGCCGCGGCGCGCGCGGGCACCGATGTGCTCGCCAATGCACTGTTGGCCTATGGCGCGGACGAAGCCACGCGCCTGCGCGCCGCACAACGCTGGCTCGGCGCCGATCCGCAGAATCTCGCGCCGCTGCTGGTGCGTGGCGGCGGCGTCGATGCGCTGCTCGCCGATGCGCGGGTCGCGACGCGGTTCGAACTCGGCATGCTCGAGCAGGTGCGCTGGATGCAGACCGCATTGCTGCGCACGCCACCGTCGCCCGCAGAACGCGCCGCGTTCGCCGAAACGGGCGAGTTCGTGCCGACCGAACATGCCGCGATCATCGCGATGGGCCTGTGGGCCGCGGTCGCCTTTCCGGGTCTGGACCCGCTGATGCAGGGCTGCAATGCGGACACGATGGGCGCCAATGCGACCCGCGCGCGCGACTGTCGCCACGTGGCGGGGATCATGGCGAACGGTTCGGACACCCAGCTCGGCACGATGCTCGGCCTGGCCCTGCTCGAACGCCTCGCGACCACGCAGGCCGAGCGCGCCGACGTACTGGCGCGCCGCCGCGCGTTCGATTGGCAGATGCTCGAATGGGGCCGCGCCAATGCCGCCCTGCCCCGCGACGGCGCCGGGCAGTTCGTGCGCCTGCTCGCCGACCCGTCGATCCGCAGCGAAGCCGACCTCATCGCGCGCGCGTTGCAGGAGGCCGGCATTGCACTGGAACCGCCGGCAGGCTGGCAGCCGCCGCGCTGAGGGCATCGATCCGCGCCGCTGGAATCGGCCTGCATCCCATCTTCAGCCGAATCCGGCAAGCGCACACGACGTCAGCGTCGCCATCGCGGCGACGCCACGCGACGAAGAGATTCGAAGCGGACGATGCACCCTGCCTGCGGTCCGATCGAACGGACGGCTGCCTCGCCGCGACACTGGAAGCTGACTCACTCGTCCGACGTTCTGCGGGCCGCGTTCCGCGACACGCGGCCACCGCGTTCCGATGAGAACGCGAACTCATAGCGCAGGCGGATCGGCACGGCTTCGACCTCGACACCTGCGCCCGCGCAGCGGGGATCGGAATCCGGATCGATGTCAGCAGGGAAGGTGCAGACGGCCGCACCGAAGTAACGCCAGCTGCGCAGGGTCGTAGTGACTGCATCAAGAAACGGAAGGGCCGCGACGTCCGCAGGATCTGCGCAGTGCGCCCCTTCACGATTGGCGACGATGTTCTCGACCACACCCTCGGCGTCGACGACGAAGCCGATGCACAGCCGCAACTCGCCATCGAGGCGCGCGCCCGCTGGAAACGGCGGATCGGGGTCGTGGGTCGGGGTCGCCATCAGGAACCGCTGATGGGATTCGACGGTGTGCACCTGCGCCATCGGCGGCAGCACCATGGCGCGCGCGACCTGTGCGGTGCGATGGCTGCAGGCGGCGAGCGTCAGGAGCAGGCACGCCGCCATACCGCAGCATTTGATATGTCGTGTGGTCATCCGGCCTCCTGCCGATGAAACATGTATCAATGTAGCGGGTTCAATCCGCCGGCACCGTCCGCTCCCGCGCCCAGCTGCGCAGGGCGTCGACCTGTTCGCGCATCATCACCGACAGCGGGCGCGTGTCGCGCAGGGATTCGAGCACCATCGACTGCGACAGCGGCGCGCCGGCGGCATGCGCGGCGTAGAGCGCGGCGACGATGGCCTGTTCGATCTCGGCGCCGGAGAAGCCTTCGGCCTCGATCGCGAGCAGCGGCAGGTCGAAGTCCGCGACGTCGAAGCCGCGCCGCGCGAGGTGCACGGCGAACACCTCGGCGCGCACGTTGGCGCCTGGCAGGTCGACGAAGAAGGTCTCGTCGAAGCGGCCCTTGCGCAGCAGCTCCGGCGGCAGGTCGTGCACTTGGTTGGCAGTCGCGACCAGAAACACCTTCGACTTGCGCTCGGCCATCCACGTCAGCAGGAACCCGAGCACGCGGCGTGAGACGCCGCCGTCGCTGTCGCCGCTGGAGGCCAGACCCTTCTCGATTTCGTCGATCCACAGCACGCAGGGCGCGAGTTGTTCGGTCGAGGCGATCGCCTCGCGCAGATTGCGCTCGGTCTCGCCGTGATACTTGTCGTAGAGCGTGCCGAAATCCAGCCGCACCAGGGGCACCTGGAGGCCGCCGGCGATGGCTTTCGCCAGCAGCGACTTGCCACAGCCCTGCACACCGAGCAGCAGCACGCCCTTGGGCGGATCGAGACCCGGCGGCGCGTCGCCTTCGACGAACACGCGCCGGCGCTGCTCCACCCAGCGCTTGAGTCGGCGCGCCCCGGCGACATCGGCGAAGCCGGCGGTGTCGTATTCGTAATGCAGGTGGCCACTCTTGTTGAGCAGCTCGAACTTGAGTTTCGCCAGCGCCGGCAGGTCGCGCGTATCCAGCGCGCCGTCGGCATGGATCAGCTGCCGGGTGATCCGCCGCGCGTCGCCGAGCGAGAGCCCCTGCAGATTGCGCACGATCTGCCGCACCGCATCGGCATTGGCTTCGACCCGACGGCCGCCGTGTTCCTGCTGGTAGGCCGCGGCTTCCTCGCGCACCAGTTTCAGCAACGCGTCGGCATCGGGCAGGCGCGGGCGGAAACGCACGGCCATCGTCTCCAGATCCGCCGGCAGTTCCACCTTGTGGCCCACCAGCACGATCACATGCGGCAGGCAGTTGCGCCGCTGCACCAGATCGCGCAGCTGGCGCTGGGTGCCGGCATAGCCGAGGTAAGGATGGAAATCGAGCAGCAGGTAGATACCGCGCTGATCGGCATCGCGGATCGCGGCCAGGGTGTTGCTGGCGTCGGCGGCGGTGTCGGTCTCCGACTCGCCGTCGAGATCCACGCGGCGCAGGCCTTCGGTGATCGTCCAGCGATACAGCGCGCGCCAGACCTGCACCAGCGACTGCCGGAACAGTTCGACCGCGCGCGGCTCGTCGGGCGTCTCGACGACGATCAACGGCGTGTTGGCCCGGATCAGCGCGGCCAGGTCCTGCAGTTCACTCATGGGCGCGATGCGCTCGCGGTGTGGGACGCCGATGTTAAACGCCCGGCGGGCGCATGCGGTCGCAGGCTTCGCACGGGCGGTGTACGCTCGATGCGCGATCCGACCCGGAGACTTCGATGAAGACGGTACTGGTGGCCAGTTCCAAGGGGGGCGTGGGCAAGACCACGATCGCCACCCATCTCGCCGCGGATGCCGCACTGGCTGGCGAGTCGACGGTGCTGGTCGATGCCGATCCGCAACAGTCGTCCACGCGCTGGGCCGAACGCCGCTCCGGGCTCGAGGCCGCCGTGTTGCCGGTCGACGGCAGCGCGCGCCACAAGAAGGTGCTGGCGTCGATCCCCGATGGCGTGACGCGGCTGGTGGTCGACGCGCCCGCCGGCGCGATGGCCGACGATCTCGATGCGTACCTGGAGATCGCCGATGCGATCGTGGTGCCGGTGCTGCCTTCGGCACTCGACATCGATGCCACCGTGGGGTTTCTCAACACGCTGGCCAAGCATCCGCGCGTGCGTCGCGGCCAGACCCGCGTAGGCCTGGTCGCCAACCGCCTGCGCCCGCACACCAACGCCTCGCAGCAGGCCCTCGCGCTGCTGGCGCAGTGGCCGTATCCCGTCATCGCGCAGCTGCGCGACAGCCAGGCCTACGTGATGCTGGTCGGGCTGGGCAAGAGCCTGTTCGATTACCATTCGGCGCAGGTGCGCGACCATCAGGACGACTGGGCGCCGCTGCTGAAATGGGTCCGGAAGTAGGCGACCCGCTGGCGCGTTCACCGCATCCGAACGCGCCGCCCGTCATGAAGTCACCAAACGAGGCTGCCGACTCCACATGCGCGAACTGATCCTGCTCCGCCACGCCCACGCCGATCCCGCCCTGCCCGGGCAAGCCGATATCGACCGGCCCCTGTCGGCCGAAGGTCTGGCCGAAGCGGAGGCGGCGGGTCGCTGGCTGCGCGAAAAGAATCTGGTGCCCGATTGCGTGCTGTGTTCGCCCGCACGGCGCACCCGCGAAACGCTCGAGGCCGTGCTCGGCGCGATCGGCTACGTCGACCAGCGTCTGGACCAGGCGATCTACGAGGCCACGCCCGGCACGCTGGCGACGCTGCTCGACGAGCATCGCGACACCGGCCGCCTGCTCCTGGTCGGGCACAACCCCGGCCTGGAACGCCTCGCCGCGCTGCTGCACAGCGGCCAGACCGGCGAGTACCGCGGCATGCCGCCGGCCGGCATCGCGGTGCTGACCTTGCCCATAGGCGCTGCTGTCGAACCTGCCGTCGCCGAGCTGTCGGCGTTCTGGTGGCCGTAGGCGCACCGGCGCCCGCATCGCCCCACGCCGCTTTGCCCATGGCCGCTGCTGCCGGCGCCTTGCTGCGTACGCTGGCAGGTGTGTGCCTGTCGGCGGCCTGCGTCGCGCCTGCGTTCGCGTCCGCAGATGGTCCCGGTCAAGCGCTGGCGCTCGATACCAAGCGCTCTGAGATCGGCTTCAGCCTCAAGACCCGCTGGGGCCAACAGCTCGAAGGCCGCTTCGACGACTGGCGCGGCGACATCGCCGTGCTCGCCGATGGCCGCCATCAGGTGCGGCTGATCCTGGACGCCGACAGCGTCGAGATCATCGACAGTCGCGCCTATACGCGCATTACCCGCGGACCCGGCGTGTTCGATGTCGCGCGTTATCCGGAAGTCCGCTTCGTCTCCGATCCCTACCCGGCAACGCTGGCGCGCGATGGCGGCGAGATGACCGGCATCCTGAGCATTCGTGGCGTGCAGCGCCGCGAAACATTTCGGATCGCAGCCGCCGACTGCGCGCGACCCGGCCTGGACTGCGAGGTGGTCGGCGAAGGCGACGTACGGCGCAGCCAGTACGCGATGGATCGCTGGGGCTATGCCCTTGCAGACCAGGTGCGGTTCACGCTGCGGATGCGCGCACTGGAATCGCGTTGATGCAGGCGATCACCCGGACCCTGCTGCTTGCATTGACGCTGGCGACCACCGCCTGCACCACGCTCTCGCCCGCGAAGCGCGACGCGGCGGCGCATATCGCGGTGGAAGCGCGCTCGACCGAAGTGCTGTGCGCGCGCGCCGACGCCTGCGCGGCGCCCTCACCATTGCGCGATCTCGGCACGCAGGCCGTGGCGCGCAGTACGTCGGCCGCGCCGCAGCATTACGCGCTGCTGCTGGAATACGGGCAGGACGCACTGCTCGCGCGGCTGGATCTGATCCGCGGCGCACAGCGCACCATCGACGTGCAGACCTACATCTTCGACGAGGACGACGCGGGCCATCTCGTGCTCGAGGAGTTGCTGTCGGCGGCGCGGCGCGGCGTGCAGGTGCGGCTCCTGGTCGATCAGCTGTCGGCGATGCGCACGGTGGACACGCTGTCGGCGCTGGCCGGCGCGCACACCAATTTCGAGATGCGCATCTACAACCCGGTGCTCGGACGTGCGCGCATCAGCTATCCGCAGTACGCGCTGGCCGCCGCCTGCTGCTGGCGCCGGCTCAACCAGCGCATGCACAGCAAGGCGCTGCTGATCGACGGCGTGGTCGGCATTACCGGCGGCCGCAACTACCAGGACGACTACTTCGACTGGAGCGACACCTTCAATTTCCGCGATCGTGATGTGCTGATTGCCGGGCCCGTGGTCGAAGCGATGGAGGAGAACTTCGTCGCGTTCTGGCATGCGCCCCTGAGCACGCCGGTCGAGCAGCTGGCCGACGTGGGCCGGCAGCTGCTGCGCAGCGGCGTACCGCCGGTGTCGTTCCAGGACTACGAGCGCCCCGATCGAGTGGCCGCAATCCTCGAAGACGCCGGCGATGCGGTACTCGTGCGCCAGCGCCTGGTCGACGCCGCGCTACCGGTCGGCCCGGTCGAATTCATCGGCGACCTGCCGTCCAAGCATCGGCGCAACCAGGAGGCGGCGGAGGCCGCAAGCGCCTCGACTCCCCGGTTGCGCGAGCTGATCGAATCGGCGCAGGACGAAGTGCTGCTGCAGACGCCCTACCTCGTGCTGTCCAAGCCGGCCGAGCAGATGTTCTCCGACCTGCGCGCGCGCGCTGTCCCGCCCCAGGTCGTGGTGTCGACCAACAGCCTGGCGGCGACCGACTCGTTCATCACCTACGCGCTGTCCTACAAGTACAAGCGCCGGCATCTGCGGGACTTCGGCTTCCAGATCTACGAGTACAAGCCGTTCCCGGAGGACGCGCCGATCGATCTGGAAGTCACCGGCGCGGTCGGCATCTCGTGGAACGCCGACGGCAGCGTCAACCTCGACGAGAGTGGTTCCGAAGGGGTGGCGAGAACCCGCGAAGAGGCCATCGCCTCGCGTCCGGCCAGTGCCCCACCGCTGACGCGCGAGTATTCGGCGCTGCGCTACGCCGGCATCGGCGTGAACCGGCGCGTGCCGCTCAACCGGACCGGCCTGCGCATGGGCCTGCACGCGAAGTCGCTGGTCATCGACGCGCGCATCGGGGTAGTCGGCACGCACAACTTCGACCCGCGCGGCGACAACCTCAATACCGAAAGCGCCGTGGTCATCGACGATGGGCGCTTCGCGCAGCGGCTGGCCGAGAGCATCCGGCGCGACATGTCGCCGGAGAATTCCTGGACGATCGCGCGGCGGGACCCGCCGCCTGTGTTCTCCGGCGTCGATTACTCGATGGCGAAGGTGTCCGAACGGCTGCCGATCTTCGATCTGTGGCCGACCCGCTACGCAACCAGCTTCGAGTTCCAGCCCGGTCCCGATTGTCCGGCGCCGCTGCCGCCGGACGCGCCAGGTTTCCGCGAATGCTATGTGGCGGTCGGTGATTTTCCGGAAGTGAGCCTGGGCTTCCGCAGCCTGCTGACGCGGATCTTCACCGCATTCGGCGCGGGGCTCGTGCCGATTCTCTGAGGGTGCTCGCTGGGATCCTCCGGCCACGCGGCGTCGGAGACAGCGGGGTCGGCGCCGCTGCGCCCAGCCTGACGGCCATGCGTGTCGATCCGCTGCGGCTTCGCGGTCCCACCTCCGCGTCCTAATGACCAAACGCGCGCCTGGCCTGTGCCAGCGCGCGCCTGCGCCACACCGGTCTGCACGGTCACGTTCTGCGGTCTCCACCCGTCCTGATTGCAACAGCGGACAGCGGGAGCGCTAAAACATGAACTCCTGGTTAACGGATCTGATGAATTCGCGGGGTATGACTTCCTGCACGTGGTGTTATCGGACAGTGGTGTTGTAGTCTACCAACACACCGAAGCACACCAACCCCGAGGACACCGCCATGCAGACCCAGACCACCCCCGCCGCCCGCACCGCCAACGCTGCGCTCATCCGCCCGTTCGGCCTGGGATACGGCCGTAGCAGCAGCTACGGCGCACCGCGCAGCTACGCCAGCGCATCCACACCCGCCCGCTTCCGCATCGTCTGACCCCTTCCGCACTGCCCACACGTCCCAGGAGTCCCGCCATGTCCCGTATGCACGCCATCGTCCACGCCGCCGCCCACCTCGCCCCGCCGGTCGAGATTCGCCAGCCCCGCCAGTTCGGTCTTGGCTACGGCCGCAGCAGCGGTTACGGCACGCCCCGCAGCTATGCCAGCGCGTCGGTTCCGGCCCGCTTCCGCGTCGCCTGATCCACCACCCACACCCCTCAGGAGATCCGCAATGACCCGCATGCACGCCATCGTCGAAGCCGCCGCCCATCTCGTCCCCGCGGCCGCCACCCGGCCCGCACGCCAGACCGGTACCGGCTACGGCACCAGCAGCAGCTACGGCGCCCCGCGCAGCTACGTCACCACCGCCAGCCCCTCGCGCTTCCGCATCGCCTGATCCGCAATCACCTGATCAGCTCCGGCGCCTGAAGCGTCCCGCGATTCCTCAGGAGTTCCGCCATGTTCTGCATCCACGCCCACCGCTCCATCGAGACACACGGCCCGGTTCCGGCCTGCATCGCCCAGCCTGCGCGCTTTCATGCCCAGGTCCGCGCCGCGCGCAGCCACGCCGATAGCCCGTTCCGCGTCGAAGTCCGCGACAGCGCCATGCCGACGCGCTTCCACGTTGTCTGATCCGCGGCAACTGCTTATCGCCAATCCGCGACGGTTACGCCCGTGATCGCGACGCGCCATTCCGCCGGTCGCGCTGCGCGACCTCGCGCAACGGCCTAAGCTGCCGGGTTTCCCCCCGGAGCCTTCTGCGCATGTTTCGCAGCGACACGACGCTCGACCAGCTCAACGCGATGTCCGCCAACACGGCGATTGCCGCGCTGGGCATCGTCTTCACCGAAATCGGCCCCGATTATCTGCGCGCGACGATGCCCGTCGACGCCCGCACCCATCAGCCGTTCGGACTGCTGCACGGCGGTGCATCCGCGCTGCTGGCCGAAACGCTTGGCAGCAGCGCCGGCGGTCTGTCGGCGCCCGACGGCCACGGCGTCGTCGGCATCGAGATCAACGCCAATCATCTGCGCGGCGTGCGCGCCGGCCTGGTGACCGGCACCGCGCGCCCCTTGCACGTCGGCCGCAGCACCCAGGTGTGGGAGATCCGCATCGAAGATGCAAAGGGCAAGCTGGTCTGCATTTCGCGGCTCACGCTCGCGGTGGTGCCCAAACCGTGAGCCTGCACGCGCAGCGCGCGGCGCCGGGTTTGGGTATCGTGCACCGATGAGTTCTTCTTCCATTCGCGCCGACGCCGGCGACATGCCGGCGCGCGTGTTGCGTTATTGCGTGCGCGTGCCGGTGCTGGTGTGGCACCTGTGCATCCATCTGCCGATCCTGTTGCTGTCGATGCTGCCACCGATCGGCCGTCGCAGGCTGCGCAGCGGCGAGCGCGTCGATCACCGCATGATCCGCTGGTGGCAGGGTGGCTTGATGTGGGTCTTCGGATTCCGTCTCTCGCGCACCGGCACACCGCTGCCGGGTGCGGTGTTGTTCGTGGCCAATCACGTGAGCTGGGTCGACATCGTCGCCCTGCACAGCCAGCGCATGGTGGGCTTCGTCGCCAAGCGCGAGATCGCCGGCTGGCCGGTGATCGGCTGGTTGGCCGCGCGCGGCGAGACGATCTTCCACCAGCGCGGCAGTACCGAATCGCTGGGTGGCGTGCTCGATGAAATGGTCGCGCGGCTGCGCGACGGACGTCCGGTCGCGGTGTTTCCGGAAGGACGCACGCGCGATGGACACCAGGTCGGCCCGTTCCATGCGCGCATCTTCCTGGCGGCCGTCGAGGCGAACGTCGCAGTGCAACCGGTCGCGCTGCGCTACGGACGCCACGGCTCGGCGCAGGCGATCGTCGCCTTCGGTCCGCGCGAATCCTTCTTCGCCAACTTCATGCGTCTGCTCGGCGAGCCGGCGCGCGATGCCGAGGTGATGTTCCTCGAGCCGATCCTGCCCGGCAACGCGGAAGGGCGCCGGCATCTGGCCGAGGTGTCGCGCGAGCGGATCGTCGCAGCGCTGGACGCACGCGCTTGAATTCCATGCATCCGTCGCCCGAACCGCACACACCTGTCGTCCCGGGCGACATGCGCGTGGGTGGCAGCGACTATGCACCGCCGCTGTGGCTGCGCAATCCGCATCTGCAGACAGCGCTGGGCAGCAGCCAGTGGCGACGCCGCCGCGGCGCGCAGGCACTCGCCGCCACCGGCGCGGTGACCACCGAGCATCTTGTCGACGGCGGCGAAGGCGTGCGTCTGCGCGGGCTGCACAGCTTGGTGCCGGGACGCGAACCGCGCGGACTCGTCCTGCTGCTGCACGGCTGGGAAGGCAGCAGCGAATCGAGCTACATGCGTCAGACCGCCGCGCAGATGCTGGCGCTCGGCTATGCGGTGTTCCGCCTGAATTTCCGCGACCACGGCGACAGCCACCATCTCAACGAAGCGATCTTCCACTCCAACCGCATCGACGAAGTCGTGCATGCGGCGGTCGACATTGCAGCGCGTTTCGACGCGCGTCCGATGATCGCGGCCGGCTACTCGCTGGGGGGCAATTTCGCGCTGCGCCTCGCGCTGCGGGCGCCCGCGGCGGGGCTGCATCTGGCCGGTGTCGCCGCGGTCTGTCCGGTGATCGACCCGGCGCGCACGATGCTGCAGATGGAGCGCGGCCACCGTCTCTATCTCCGCCACTTCGAGCGCACCTGGCGTGCCTCGCTGCGGCGCAAGCGCGAACTGTTTCCCGACCACCTCGCCTTCGACGACGCCACGCTGCAGCTCGGCATGCGCGAGCTGACCGACTGGCTGGTGCGCACGCATACCGATTTCGGCACGCTCGATGACTACTTCGACGGCTACTCGGTGGCCGGCGACCGCCTGTCGTCATTGCAGGTGCCGGTGGACATTCTGATGTCGGCCGACGATCCGGTGATTCCGCTCGATGCGTTCCACGCGCTGGCGCTGCCGGAGCATGCGCGGCTGGAAATCAGCCGCTGGGGCGGCCATTGCGGCTTCCTGCTCGACCGTCACCTCGACGGGTTTGCCGAGCGCTGGGTCGCCGGGCGCCTGGATGCCCACGCCGATGCCGCGCGGACCTCGTCCGAGCGCACGCTGCTGGCCAAGGCGATCCACGCGGGCACGCGCGCTCCGGGCGCCTGAACCAGCGCGGCGGGCCTTGCCTGTTCCGTGTCCGAGCGCACGGCGTCACCAGGTACCTCCGCCGACGAACGCATCGCCGGGTCCGCGTCCGGAAACGTCCGATCCCTGGCCTGCGGCCGGGCCAGCCCGATCCCCGCGCCGCCGCGCCTGTGCGGATGCAAATTCGGAACACGTCCGGCACGCTCGGCGGCGAGTGCCGTTGCGCGTCCTGCGCGGGCGCGGCGGCGGACGCACCTGATCGGCGAAGCCCGCCTCGACTCGCCCGCTACAATGCCCGGCCTTGCCTTTGGTCGGCTTCGCGCCGGGATATCCAGCATGTCGCAACAGATCTACCAAGCCCTGCGCCGCGGCGCGAATGCAGAAGCCGCCACGCTCGCGCGCCAGGCGCTGGCCGAGGGGCACAAGGACACCGGGACGCTGAGCGCGGCTGCGCTCGCGTTCCGTGCGATCGGTGAGCGCGAGACCGCGCTGTCGACCATCGATGCGGCGATCGCGCAGATGCCCGACGACGCGGAACTGCACTTCCTGCGCGCCGGCATGCTGCTCGACACGCGTGACCTGGGCGGCGCGCAGGCCGCGCTGGCGCAGACGATCGCGCTCGATCCCAACCAGTACGGCGCCTACGTGGTGCAGGCGCAGATGGCGATCGGCCGCAACGATCTCGACGAGGCCGAGCGCCAGACCAAACTCGCCGCGCGCGTCGCACCGGAGCATCCGTGGACGTTGATGCTCGAAGGCGTGCTGGCCTCGCGCCGCGGGGACCACGACCGCGCGCTGACGCTGCTGTCGGCGGCGTCGAAGGACGCGCCTGAGGACGTGCAGGTGATCAGTGCGTTGGGCTTCGCCTACCTCGCCAAGGGTCACCTGGCGTTCGCCGAACAGGCGTTCCGGCGCCTGATCGAGAAGACCGGCGAAGTGCAGCTGCACGGCCTGCTCGCGCAGATCGTGCTGCAGCAGGGCCGCCCGGCCGAAGCGGCCGACGCACTCGCCGTGCTGCTGGCCGACCCCGCACACGCCACGCCTTCGCTGCAGGCGTTCGCAGGCGAACTCGAGCTGCAGGCCAAGCGCTTCGACCGCGCGAAGCCGCTGCTGCAGGCCGCGTTCACCGCGCATCCCGACTCGCGTCGCGCGACCAATGGTCTGCTGTTGTTGTGGGAGGCGACCGGCAACACCGAGGAGACGCAGGCCATGCTCGATGGCGCGCTCGAGCAGGACGCGCAGTGGGATCACGTCTGGATCGCGCGCCTGGCGATGGAAGCGTTCGGCAGCGAGGCGGCGGCTACGGTCGTCTCGCGCTGGAACACCGCGCGTCCTGACCATCTGCCGGCCCTTCAGGCGCAGCTCGCGCTGGAATCGGGCACCGGCGCGCACGAAGCATCGGAAGTCACCGCGCGCAGGATCACCTCGCTGCAGCCCGGCCACGGCAACGCCAACGAACTGCTGTTCAATCGACTGCTGGCGCGCGATCCCGCTGCCGCCGTCACCTTCGTCGAGGGCCTGCTCCCGGCTGCCAGCCCACAGGCGCGACTGATGCTGCGCCGCTGGGTCGGCATGGCTCAGGACGCGGCGGATCGGCCGGCCGATGCGATCGCCACGTGGCTCGCGTCCACTGCCGAAGAAACCGCGCAGGTGGGTCCGCCGCCCGCACCGACAACGCCACCGGCGCGCTGGCCGGAGATGGGCACCGTCGTCGAAGGCGCACGTGCACCGGCGGTGTTCCTCTACGGCGCGCCGGGTGCCCAGGTCGACCGCATCGCCAACGTGCTGCAGCGCGCGCTGCCCGAATTTCGCGGCGACCGTTTCTCGACCGCGGTCCAGGATCCGTTCCAGGACACCAACGTGCCCGCGCGCCTGGCGCAGGGCGAGTTCACCGCCGAGCAGGTCGCCGCCGGCTGGCTTTCGCAGCTGCCTGCACGCGGCATCGGGCCCAACGGCGCGGTCATCGACTGGATTCCGTTCTGGGACAACGCCTGGCTGCTGGCGCTGCGCCCGCAGCTGCCGCACGCGCGACTGCTGCTCGCATTGCGCGATCCGCGCGACATGCTGCTGGAGTGGTTCGCATTCGGCGCGCCGATGGCGTTGCGCGTCACCGATGCCAACAGCGCCGCGCAGTGGCTGGCCGCGCACCTGTCGCAGATCGCCGACATCATCGAGCAGGACCTGTTCCCGCACACGGTCGTGCGCACCGATGCGCCCGGCGAGGACCTCGAACGCCTGGCCACCCGGTTCGCCGAGGCGCTCGGCGTGCCCGCGTTCCCCACCCCGCCGCGCGAACTGCTGGGCCCCGACCGCATTCCGGCCGGTCGCTGGCTCGCGTATCGCGAGGCATTGGCCGGCCCGTTCGCCACGCTGACGCCGGTCGCAGTGCGCCTGGGCTACCGTCAGGACTGACCTTCCACCCGCGGAGACATCATGCGACTTCACAGCGACAGTTTCGAACAGGGCCAGCCGATCGCGTCGACCTTCGCCGTCGGCGCGCCCGACGGCTTCGGCGGCAACCGTAATCCGCATCTCGCCTGGGACGACGTGCCCGCAGGCACGCAATCGTTCGCGCTGCTGTGCCTCGATCCCGACGCCCCGACCGATCCGTCACTGGCGGGCAAGGCCGGCGTCGAGATTCCGGTCGACCACCCGCGCGGCAGCTTCGTGCACTGGGCGGTGGTCGATCTGCCGGCCGATCTGCGCACGATCGCCGAAGGCAGTGCCAGCGACGGCGTGACCAAGGGCGGCAAGCGCAATCCGCCCGGCCCCGAGGGCGCGCGCCAGGGCCTCAACGACTACACCGGCTGGTTCGCCGGCGATGCGGATCTGGCCGGTGACTGGTTCGGCTACGACGGCCCGTATCCGCCGCCGAACGACCTGCGCACGCACCGGTATTTCTTCCGCTTGTTCGCGCTCGATGTCGCCAGACTCGACGTGCCCGAGCGCTTCACCGCCGGCGACGTGCTGCGCGCGGTGCAGGGCCATGTGCTGGCGGAAACCACGACCTGGGGCAGCTATGCGCTGCATCCGAAGGCTGCGGCGGTCTGATCAACCACGCGCATTGCCTGGTTGCTCCCAGCCAGCCGCCCACCTGAGCCCGAGAGCCCCTCTCCCACGGGGAGAGGGGTGGGGGTGAGGGCAACAGGTCGCTTGAACCCGGCATCGAGCGCGCCCCGTCGCGCGTCGTGGGCAAACGCGCCGACTCAGCGACCCACGTTCTCCGACTCCACCACCATGTCCAGCACGTAGGCCTGCGACGGCGCATCGGCCGGCGGATCCGCCACGTCGAAGCGCTGCACGCGCACGACATTGCGCACACCGTCCTCGTGGGTGAAGCCTTCGATGTCCTGGTACAGCGGCGCCCACGCGGCATCGCCCGGTGAGCGCACGCCCTCGTCGTCGTATTGCACCTCGCGCATCTGCAGGCAGCGCTGATCAGGAATCAGCGGGTGATTGCAGGCCACGCGCTCGGGCGCGATCTCCAGAAATACCGTCTCGCCGTCGCCGCCATAGCGCGTGGCCGGCGTGGGCACACCTTCGAACGCAAGCACGCCGCCATCGTCGAGCTGCAACGTGAGTCGCGGTGGCTCGCCGCCGGTCAACGCGATGCGATGCGTGCCGGGCAAACGCTGGCCGATCTCGCGCTCGCGCGCGGTCAGCTGTGCGTCGGTGCAGGCCATCATCGTGGAGATCACCTGGTCGACGGTCAGGCGATCGTCATCGAGCGACACGTTCGCACCCATGCGGTTGCAGGCGTTGGACACGCTCAATCCGCTGTCGGCGAAGTCCAGCTGCAGCGGCGCGCCGTCGCCGTCGAGCAACGCGTCGATGCGCGTACCACCGGTTCCCGTCGCATCGACCAGACGCCAGTGGTATGCCTCGAGCGTCTGCGCATGATCGGCGGGCGCGGCATCGGGAATCGCGTCGGCGGCGGCCTGCGTGGACGGCGCGGCGCCGTCTTCGGACGGCGTGGACCCGCCACAGGCGGCCAGGGCGAGCGGCAACAGCAACATCAGGGGGCGGCGCATCGGCGTCTCCTCGGTGCGGAACTGGACGGGCAGCTTACCGGGGCGACCCGGAACGTCCCGTGTGGGCGGATGTGCATGCCTTGATCGCAGCGATGTCGATTTCCAGAGCGCTGGTGCGTCGTTCCAGCGACACCGCCAGCCGGCGGCCTTTCGAGGACATCCCGATGCGCATCGATCCCTATCTGTATTTCGACGGCACCTGCGCCGAAGCCTTCCAGGCCTACGCCGCGCTTCTGGGCGGCGAGCCGATGCTAATGCCCTACGGCGACGCGCCGCCCTGCCCCGACAGCGAGGCCACCGCGCCCGATCGCATCATGTATGGCCATCTCGCGATCGGCGACCAGTTCCTGATGGCCTCCGACGTGCCGCCAGGCACGCCGCTGCCAGCATCACCACATGCGTTCGTCAATCTGGGCGTCGACAGCGACGCGGAGGCCGAGCGCATCTTCGCCGCGCTGTCGCAAGGCGGTGAAGTCCGTGCCCCGATGGCCGAGACCTTCTTCGCACACCGCTTTGGCATGGTCATCGACCGCTTCGGCACCGGCTGGATGGTGATGCGTTCAAAGCAGGGCTGCTGAGTCGTCCCCCTCGTCCACTACACAGGCATAGCGCCATGCACCGTCCCCAGATTTACGTGAACCTGCCGGTCGAGGATCTCGACCGCAGCGTGCGTTTCTTCACCGCGCTCGGCTTCGCCTTCGATCCACGATTCACCAACGAAAACGCCACCGCGATGATCATCGGCGAGGACAGTTTCGTCATGCTGCTGGTCCGCCCGTTCTTCCAGACCTTCACCGCCAAGCCGCTGGGTGCGCCGACCCACGTCGGCGCGATCATCGCGCTGTCGCAGCCCAACCGCGCCTCGGTCGATGCGATCGTCGCGAAGGCGCGTGCCGCTGGCGGCACGGTGCCGACCGCGGCGGTCGATCACGGCTTCATGTACCAGCACGCCTTCGAACATCCCGACGGTCAGTTGTGGGAAGTGATGCACATGGACATGGCCGCGTTCTCCGCGACGTGAGCGCGGTGTCGTGCGCGTCGCCGCAACGTCTTGCACGCCCGCGCCGCAGCGCGCCTTGCCCGGCGGCGCCCGGGGTGCTGTCATCGCCGCCCATGGACACGGCCACCCTGCATCGCACGATCGAAACGCTCTGGCGCGAGGAAGTGCCGAAGATCATTGGCGGCCTGATGCGTGTGGTGCGCGATCTCGATCTCGCCGAGGAACTGGCGCAGGACGCGCTGGTCGCTGCGCTCGAACGCTGGCCGCGCGACGGCCTGCCCGACAACCCGGGCGCGTGGCTGATGACGACCGCGCGTAACCGCGGCATCGACCGCCTGCGCCGCGGCCAGCGGTTCGATGCGCACCACGCGGAACTGGCGCGCGAGATCGAAGAGGCGCAGCGCGAGTGCGATGGGCGCGCGCAGGACGCACTCGACGACGTGATCGGCGACGAGGTGCTGCGGCTGATGTTCGTAGCCTGCCATCCAGCGCTCACGGTCGAATCGCAGATCGCATTGACGCTGCGCCTGATCGGTGGCCTGACCACCGACGAGATCGCGCGTGCGTTTCTGGTGCCGGAGGCGACGATCGCCCAGCGCATCGTCCGCGCCAAGAAAGCCATCGCCAAGGCCGGCACGCCGTTCGAAGTGCCGCAGCGCGCGGCGTTGCCGGCGCGGCTGTCGGCGGTGCTGCACGTGTTGTATCTGGTGTTCAACGAAGGCCACGCCGCCAGCAGCGGCGACGACTGGGCGCGGCCGGACCTGTGCGCCGAAGCGTTGCGACTGACGCGCGTGCTGGCAGTCCTGATGCCACGCGAGGCCGGCGTGCATGCGCTGGTCGCACTGATGGCGCTGCAGGCCTCGCGGCTCGCTGCGCGCCTGGATGCGGACGGACAGCCCGTGCTGCTGCCCGACCAGGACCGTGCGCGCTGGGATCGCGGGCTGATCGATTCGGGCCTAGCGTCGCTGGCGCAGGCACAGACCGCGCGCAGCAACGCGCCGCCCGGCGGCTACGAGCTGCAGGCCGCCATCGCCGCCTGCCACGCGCTCGCGCCGACCGCCGGCGACACCGACTGGGCACGCATCGCCGCGCTGTACGGGCAACTGCTGGCGCTGACAGGTTCGCCGGTCGTCGCGCTCAACCGCGCGGTGGCGATCGGCATGGCCGCAGGGCCGGCCGCCGCATTGCCGCTGGTCGAGGCGCTGGCCGACGACGACACGCTGGCCGGCTACCACCTGCTGCCGGGCGTGCGCGGCGATCTGCTGGCGAAGCTGGGGCGGCATGCGGATGCGGCCGAGGCGTTCGAACGCGCGGCCTCGCTGGCGCGCAATCCGCGGGAGCGGGACTGGTTGGGTGCGCGTGCGGCGGAGTGTCGGGCGCGGGGCATTGCTTGAGCCCTCCCCCGCACGCGGGGCATTGCGCCCTTTACGGGTGGAGGGTTGGGAGGGGGCGAACTATCCGTATGCATCGAAATGATCGAAGCGAACCTCGATCTAGCGCACGATTCGATATCGCCTGCGCTGAGGGATTGCCCCCACCCAACCCTCCCCCGTAGAACGGGGGAGGGTTGGGTGGGCGCTCAATCCCGCAGATACACCGGCGAACGCCGCGGCCAGGCCGCGAGCAGCGCCCACAGTCCGCCAACACCCGCGACCCAGGTCGCCACCGGCAGGCCGACGAAACTCGGGCCGCCCGCTTCCAGCGCGTACAGCACCGCAGCGACGATCAGCAGGCCGACGCCGAGGATCGCGGCGACCATGCGTTTCTGCATGCCCTGCATCGTTGCCGTCAGCGCGGCAAGGTCGTCCGAACGCATGCGCAGTTCGTGGCGACCTTCGACCTGCTGCTTGAGCCAGCCGTGCAGCAGGCGCGGCATGTCCGGCGCCTGGGTGATCAGCTCCGGCAGGCGGTCGCGGAACTCGCGGCCGAGACGCTGCGGGCTGTAGCGCTCGACGAGGATGCGTTCGAGCACCGGGCGCGCGACCGCCCAGATGTCGAGCTTCGGGTCGAGCAGCCGGCCGATGCCTTCGATGCTCAGCAGCGTCTTCTGCAGCAGGATCAGCTGCGGCTGCAGGGTCAGCTGATAGCGCTGCGCGGTGCGGAACAGTTTGCCGAGCACCTCGCCGAGCGAGATCTCCGACAGCGGCCGGGTGAAATACGGCTCGCACACCGAACGCACCGCAGCTTCGAGTTCGTCGATGCGGATGTGCGACGGCATCCAGCCGGCCTGGATGTGCAGCTCGGCGATGCGCCGGTAATCCTGGCGGAAGATCGCCATGAAGTTCTCGGCGAGGTAGTACTGATCCTCGCGCGAGAGCTGCCCCATGATCCCGAAATCCAGCGCGATGAAACGCGGATTGGTCTTGCGGTCCGGGTCCACCCAGATGTTGCCGGCGTGCGCGTCGGCGTGGAAGAAGTTGTCGCGGAACACCTGCGTGTAGAACACGCGCACGCCCTTGGCCGCGAGCGCCTTGCGGTCGATGCCGGCGGCGTCGAGGGCTGCGATGTCGTCGCTGGGAATGCCGTGTACGCGCTCAAGGGTGAGTACGCGCTGGGTCGTGCGCTCCCACACGGGCGCCGGCACGTACAGATCCTGCGAACCAGTCCAGAACCGGCGCAGCACCGACGCGTTCGCACCTTCGCGCTGCAGGTCGAGTTCGGCGGCCAGGGTGTTCTCGATCTCGGCCACGACTTCGCGCGGGCGGATCTTGTCGGCGTTGGGATGGGTGCGGTCGACCAGCGCGGCGAGATTCTTCAGCAATGCGACGTCGGCGGCGATCTGTTTCTCGATGGTGGGGCGCAGCACCTTGACCACGACCTCGCGGCGCTGGTTGCGCTCGTCGGCCGGCAAGGTCGCGGCGTGCACCTGGGCGATCGAGGCCGATGCCAGCGGCGTGGTGTCGAAGGCTTCGAAGGCCTGCGCGATCGGCATGCCGAGTTCGCGCTCGATGATCGCCTGCGCCTGGGCGCCGTCGAAGGGCAGCACGCGGTCCTGCAGCAGGGCGAGGTCGTCGACGATGTCGGGCGGCACGAGATCGCGGCGAGTCGAGAGGATCTGCCCGAATTTGACGAAGATCGGTCCGAGTTCCTGCAGCGCCAGGCGCAGGCGCGCGCCGCGCGATTGCGCGGCGATGTCGGCCGAGGCGCGCGGCACGAACGGGCGCGCGAGCTTGAGCCAGCGCTCGGCTGGCGTGCCGTCGAACAGATCGTCGAGGCGGTACCTCAAAAGCACTCGCCCGATGCGCGAGGCGCGCAGCACGCCCTTCATGGAGATCCCTTCATGCGGCAGGCCCGCGCGACAGGCGCGAGATGCGCGCCGCGAGCCGCTCGACATCGTCGCGCAGCACGTCGACGTCGTCGTTGAAGGCCTCGAGTTCGTCGCGGCCGAGCACGTCGCGCGATTCCTCGGTCACGTACTCCACCGCGCTCTCGGTCAGCGTGCGGCCAAGTCCCTGCGCTTGCTGCAAGGCACCGGCGAATGCGTTGGCGATCTGCACGCCGATGATCTCGCCGAAGACCGCGACGAACGGCTTCTGCCAGTCGGGGTCGAACCGCCCCGCAAGCTTCTGCAGGCGCCGCGCGAGTTCGGCATCGCCCGACACCCGGACCTTGCCGATCGGCGGCGCATCGTCGCGGCGCAGGAACGGCAATTGCGACAGCACGCCGGCAATCGTCGTGCGTACCGCGAGATCAGGCTCGACGGCGTCGTCGACCGGGCCGACGCGCAGGCGCTCACCGTCGACGCGCAGTTCCAGCGCGATCGGAGGCGATGCGAGGGTCAGCGCGATGCGTTGTCCGTCGAGTCCGGCGAGCGCAGTGCGCGTGTCGGCATCGAGCGCGAGCGCCTGGTTGAGCGCGGTTTCCAGCGCGCGTCCGGCGATCGGCTTGAGTGCCGCGAAAGGAGAAGGAGGGAATCCGGCCATGGCCGCATTGTAGCGGCCGATCCCGCAGCGCCGCCGTCGTCGTGCGAACTGCGAGCCGTCCTCTCACGGGCCAGACGGAGACGGGTTTCCCCAAAAGAAAACGCCCGCCGGAAGGCGGGCGTTTCGAATCACGTATCGGACGGGGACGTTACGGTCCGCGGCCACGCAGCATCGAGATCACGGCCAGGATCAGGAACACGACAAAGAGGATCCAAGCGATGTTGGTGGCGGCGCCGGCGACACCACTGAAGCCGAGAACGCCGGCGATGATGGCGACGACAAGAAAAATGACTGCATAACGAAGCATGGGTGGTCTCCTGATTCCCGTGAGCGGTTCGGGGGTCACCCTATGCCCGGCGGAGTCGCGATCAGGTGACGGTCAGATACCTGTCCACGAATCTTTCAGGCGAATGAGTCCTTCGTGAAGAGAGACGCGCGGGACGTAGCCAAAGTCGCGCGCCGCCGGCGCCATGTCGTACCAGTGGGTGGTACTGAGTTGCTCGGCGAGAAAGCGGGTCATCGGCGGCTCGCCCGACAACCGCAGCAGCGGCCACACGGTTTCGCAGACCGCGCCGATCGCATAGGCGGCGCCGAACGGGATCGTCTTCGTGACCTGCGGCGCGCCGGCCGCGGCCAGCAACCCGTTGACGATCTCGCGCACCGTGGTCGGCTCGCCGTTGCTGATGAAGTACGCACGGCCCGCACAGGCGGCGCCCGGCGCCAGATGGTCGAACGCGTCGAAGTGCGCCTGCGCGGCGTTGTCGATATAGGTGGTGTCGATGCGGTTCTCGCCGTCGCCGACGAAGCGCAGCCGCCCGGCCCGCGCGCGCTCGACCAGACGCGGCAGCAGTTGCTGGTCGCCGGGACCCCAGATCAGCCGTGGACGCAGCGCGACCGTCGCGAGGTCCGGGCCGTTCGCGGCGAGCACGGCCTGTTCGGCGATCTTCTTGGTCGTCGCGTACGGCGCCTTGAAGCCCTCGCCATAGGGCACGGTGTCGGCGGTACCGCCTTCGACCGGGTGCGTCGCCCGATGGGTCACGCTGGGCGTCGAGGTGTAGACCAGCCTGCCGATGCCGTGCGCGCCGCAGGCAGCGAGCACGTTCTGGGTGCCGACGACGTTGGCCAGGTGGTAACTCTCGTAGCTGCCCCAGGCGCCGGCCTTGGCTGCGTTGTGGAAGATCGCGTCCACGCCCTGGGCCGCATTGCGCACCGCGTCCGCATCGGCAAGATCGCCGCGGATCTGGTGCACGCCGATCGCATCGAGCTCCGGGTAATGCCCGCGATTGAAGCTGGTGACGGCATGGCCGCGTTCGACGAGGCCACGGCACAGGGCCTGACCGAGGAAGCCGCCGCCACCGGTGACCAGGATCCGCATTGCCGACTCCATACGCTGCAGGGCCGCCCACGATAGCGAGGCGGGCCGGGATTGGCGACGCGCCGCCGCGATCGACGGCTGCAAGTGACTGATCCGCCTGCACTTCAGAATTCTTCATTCGCCTGTCAGGCACTTCATCGGGGATCCGGATGCAGTGCGGCTTCCTCGACCGGAGTCCGTCCATGCAACCGATCACCCGCTTCGTGCTGTCTGCCCTGCTCGTCTTGTCCGCTGCAAACGTCCGGGCGTCCTCACCTCCGCCCGACACCGACTGGCCGGTCGCCGATGCCAGCGCACGCGGCTGGGACACCGACCGTCTCGCCGCACTGGACGCCGCCATCGCCGATGGCGAAGCGCCCGACACCACCAGCGTGCTGATCGTCCATCGCGGCGCGCTGGTCCACGAGACCTACTTCAACGGCGCCGACCGGCAGACGCTGCACAACACCCGCTCGCTGACCAAGAGCGTGACCGGGCTGCTGGTCGGCGCGGCGATCGACCGCGGGCTGATCGACGGGGTCGATGCCCCGGTGCTCGGCTTCTTCCCCGACCGCACGCCGGCCCATCCCGGCGCGTTCAAGACCTCGACCACCGTTGAGGACCTGCTGACGATGAGCGCGCAGTGGGAGTGCGACGACAACAACGAGTTCTCTTCCGGCCACGAGGAGCGGATGTACGTCAGCGCGGACTGGATCCAGTTCGCGCTCGATCTGCCGCAGCGGGGCTATCCGGCGTGGACCACGCGCCCGGCCGACAGTCCGCACGGCCGTGCCTTCGCCTACTGCACGGCGAACGCGTTCCTGCTCGGCGCGATCGTCGAACGCGCCAGCGGCATGCCGCTGGAACGCTTTGCTGCCGACGTGCTCGAGCGCCCGCTGGATATCGAGGCCGCCCGCTGGCACCGCTCGTCCGACGGCACCGGCATGGGCGGTGGTGGCACGGAATACCGCAGCCGCGATCTGGCGAAGTTCGGACAACTGATCGCGGATGGCGGCCGCTGGCACGGCCGGCGGATCGTGTCGGCCGAGTGGGTGCGGGCAATGGCGCAGGTGCATGCGCAGACACCGTTCGATGCCGACTACGGCTACCAGATGTGGCGCTTTCCGTTCAAGGCAGGCGACCGGCAGGTGCACGCCTGGGCGATGTCGGGCAATGGCGGCAACTACGTGTTCGTGGTGCCGGAGTCACAGCTGGTCGTGGTCATCACCCGCACCCGCTACAACCAGCGCAGCATGCACGCCGAATCTCAGAAACTGTTCGCCGACTACGTGCTCAGCGCGATGCCGTGACCGCATCGTCGGGCAGCCGGCCGGACGCCTGCACCGCAGCGCGTTCGGCCGCGAGCGCGGTATCGATACGGCGCAGCGCGGCATCAAACGCCGACGCGGTGCGCAGGTCCGCGAACAGCGGTGAGACACGCAGGTAGCCGGCATTGCGGAAGCCGGCGGCCACGGCGGCATCGAGTGCATCGAATGCAGCGGACTGGTCGCCCGCCAGGGTCTGCAACAAGGCGGCTTCGACACCCTCGAAGGGATCGGCACCGCCGGCCAGGCCGCTGCGCAATGCATCGGCGCGGGCGCGCAGCGCGGCGGCGTCGGGCGGCGCCTCGCTGCCGACGATCCACGCCATCGTCTGCGGCAGGCTGGCATGGGGCTTGAGCGCCCGCGCCTGCTGCACGGCGTCGCGGGCAGCATCGGGTTCGCCGCGCAGCACCGCGAGTTCCGCGGCCAGCAGATGCAGGCTGGCATGCGCGGTGCCGCGCGACATCGCCTGGGTCAACGCCGCCTGCGCCTCGTCGATGCGACCGTGTTCGTAGAGGAACGTGGGCCAGGCGAGGTTGGAGAACACGTTGTCCGGATACAGCTGGAAGCTGCGCCGATACCGCGCCTCGGCCGCGGCGGTGTAGCCGAGCAGGTCGAGGTTGGACGCGATCTGCAATTCCAGAAAGCGCACGGTCTCCGGCGCGCGCACGTCCAAATTCGCGGCCAGTGCTTCTGCGATGCGGCCTTGTCGTGCCTGCAGATACGCCGCCGACGCGCGGCTGCCGTCGGCCGCGGGATCGAGCGCCACGGCGCGCGTGTAGCCGGCCAGCGCCGCTGCGATGCCGCCACGGCAATCGTGCGCATAGCCGAGTGCCGCATGCGCGGCGGACGCCTCAGGCTGTCGCGCGATCACGGCTTCGGCCAGGGCCAGCGCCTGCACCGCATCGTCGGCATTGCCGCTGTAGAGACACAGGCGCGCACTATAGGCGCGGCTCAACCCGAGCTGCGCGTCGCTGTCGTCCGGCGATTCCTGCAGCCGTTGCCGATACAGCGCGATCGCGCGTTCGTTGTTCGCGGGCTGGCCAATGCCGGCGTAGTACGCGGCGCGTTCCAGTAGCGGCGACGCGATTCGCGCGTCCGGCCGTGGCCATTGCCACCAGACCACCGCGCCGAGCACAGGCAGTACCAGCAACGCTGCGACGCGTGTTGCACGCGATCTTGGTGTTGCGGGGGCAGCGTGCGGCGCCGGCGCCGGCGCCTCGACCGAGGGCTCGCTGCACAGCTGGTAGCCCTGCCCGCGCACCGAACGCAGATAGCGCGGCTGCCGGCCGTCGTCGCCCAGCGCCTGACGCAGTAGCCGCACGCGCTGGGTGACGGTTTCCTCGCCCACGTGCGCGGGGGACCACACGCGCTCGATCAGTTCGTCGAAACCGACCACGCGCGTGCCCTGCCCCAGCAGCACATGCAGCAGCCGGAAGCTGAGGCCGGCCACATCCAGCACCTGTCCGTCATCGCGGACCACGCGTTGCCGCGCGACATCGATGCGCAGATCGTCGAGCCGGTAATGCGCAGGCGCGGGGTCAGCCGACACGCGTCGCCGCCCACGCGGCCAGGTTCTCGCGGCCGATCTTGGCGTTGTGGCGGATATCGACCGGGAAGCCCGGATGGAACAGCACGCACTCGATGCGCCCGGTGTGGACGAAGCCTTCGCCGATGTGGCGCAGCGCGTCGGCGATGCGCGCCTGTTCGGTCTTCGCGATGCCGGCTTCCAGCTCCACGCACAGCACCGGCGTCTGGTTCGCCTTCGGGCCGACACCGACCAGCGCGGTGCGTCGCACTTCGGGGTGCACGTTGAACACGGGTTCGACCTGTTCGGTGCACAGCGTGCCGGTGGTGGTGACGACGCGATGGCCCTTGCGGCCGCAGAACCACAGCCGGCCTTCGGCATCGAAATAGCCGAGATCGCCCATGCGGTGGACGATGCGCGTGCTGCCGTCTGGCAGGGTCTCGGTGATCTTTGCCAGTCGCGTCTGCGCGTCGCGGTTGAAGTAGGTGTCGGTGGCGCTGGGTCCGGCGACGGTGATCTCGCCGACCTGCGCGCCGGGCACGCACAGGGCATCCGACCACGTGGGAATCGCGGCGTCGTCGACGCGGATGATGCGCACCTCGTTCGGCGGCACCGGGCGGCCGACGCAGGTGCCGGCGCCGTGCTCGGTGCGCGTACGCAGTTCGAGCAGCTCGCGTCCTTCGATGACGGCGACCGGCAAACATTCGGTGGCGCCGTAAGGCGTCCAGAAACGCGCATCATCGGGCAGCAGTTCAAGAATCTTCGCGACCGTCTCCGGCGGCACCGGTGCGCCGGCCGACGTCACCCGGCGCAGGCCCGGCAGCGGCTTGCCGTATGTCCCGAGCACACCCATCAACGCCGGCGAGCCGAACAGCTGGTCGACGCCGAAGCGTTCGATCGCCGCGTGCAGCTTGCGCGGGTCGGCCTTGGCCGGCTGGGTCGGATCCATGTCCGGAATGATCGAGGTCAGTCCGAGCGCGGGATCGAACAGCGCGAACGGCGGGAACGTCGGCAGGTCGACACCACCGGCGCCGATGCCGAACGCATCGCGCAGCATGTCGATCTGCGCAGCGAAATGCCGGTGCCGGTAGACCACGCCCTTGGGCACGCCGGTCGAGCCGCTGGTGAAGAGGATCGCGGCGACGTCGTCGCCGGCCGTCGCGGCAAGTTGCGGGCCGGCGCCGGCGCCCGCGCGTTCCACCTGCGTCAACGTCGCGTCACTCAGCAGCGCCCAGCGCCCGGTGGTGATGCGCACACGCGCCGAGGTCGCCCAGCGCAGCAGCACGCGCGCGCACTGCGCCAGCGGAATGCCGATGAAGGCTTCGGCACCGGCTTCGTCCAGACATTGTTTGAGCGCGCGCTTGTCAATGCCGGGGTCGACCAGCACCGGCACCGCGCCGGCCTTGAACAGAGCGAACATCAGCAGGAAGAACTCGGGCGTCGGCCGCACCATCAGCACTGTGCGCGTGCCGCGGACGATGCCGCGCGCGGCGAGTCCGGCGGCGATCGCATCGCTGCGCGTGTCGAGCGCGCCATAGGTCAGCGCGTGCGCATCGGCGTAGCGGCCGTCGGGGCCGGGGCAACGCATCGCGATGCGATCGGGTGCGGCATTCGCCAGCCGAGGCAGCGCGGCGGCGATATTGACCGTGGCGGCCCGGGAAGAAGTGTCGGCGTCCATCGCGCAGAGGATACCGGCAGCCGCACATGCGCCGGCCGCGGCGGCTACGATGGCGGCCTCACGATTCGAGACCCTGCCATGCGCGCGACTTCCGGCCGTCCGTTCCTGTTCCGCACGCAGGTCGCCCTGCTGATGCTCGCGCTGCTGGTCCTGCTACCCGGCTGCGCCAGCACCCGCAAGCAGGGCACCGCACTCGAACGCGCGCAGTACGCGTGGACCGGCGCGGTGCGCTGGAACGACATGAAGACCGCCTGGCAGCTGGTCGACCCCGAATACCGCACCGCGCACCCGATCAGCGAACTGGATTTCGCCCGCTACGAGCAGGTGCAGGTCACCAGCTACCGCGAAACCAACGCGACAGCCGGCCCGGACGAGGCGATGCGCGAGATCCAGATCGGCGTGATCAACCGCCACACCATGGCCGAGCGCACCGTGCGCTATACCGAGCGCTGGCGCTGGGATGCGGCCGCCGGCACCTGGTGGATCGTCGACGGTCTGCCGGACTTCTGGGCCGGCGAATGATCCCGCCAGGCCCGCCTCTGCCACCCGCCGCCGGCCGGCCGCGGTGGTGTGCGACAATCGCCGCCCGCCGACGCACCGCGATTGATCCGTGAATTTCGAAGAACTTCTGGCCTTCCTGGGCCGCAACCAGATGCTGTCGCTGATCCTCGCCGCATTGACGGTGGCGATCATCTTCAACGAGATCTCGCGCCTGTTCCGCGGCTTCAAGGCCCTGCGTCCGGCCGAGCTGACCGTGCTGGTCAACCGCGACAACGCACTGGTCGTCGACCTGCGCCCCGCGGCGGACTTCGGCAAGGGTCATATCCCGGGCTCGAAGAACGTGCAGATGAGCCAGTTCGATCCCGAGAGCAAGCAGCTCGCGCCCGCCAAGGCCCTGCCGGTGGTGCTGGTCTGCAAGACCGGCAGCACCGCCAGCGATGCGGCCAAGCGCCTGAAGAAGGCCGGCTTCGAGAACGTCTACGTGCTCGACGGCGGCATCGGCGGCTGGTTGCAGGCCGACCTGCCGCTGGCCAAGGGCCGCGGCTGAGCACAGCGGTACCGTCTTGACGGAATGCCATAATCGGCAATCCGTTTCACCCAACATCTTTTGCCGGAGTCGATTCACATGTCCGAAGAACAGGCCACCAACGGCGCCAATGGCGCAGCCCCGGCACAGCCGGCCGGCGCGCAGTTCAGCGTCGAGAAGATCTACGTCAAGGACGTCTCGTTCGAGTCGCCCAAGTCGCCGGCGATCTTCAACGAGCAGGCCCAGCCGCAGCTCAACATGAATCTCAACCAGAGCGTGCAGCGCGTCGGCGACAACGCGTTCGAAGTCGTGCTGGCGATCACCCTGACCTGCACCACCGGCGAAGACAACGCCAACACCGTGTACGTGGCCGAGGTGAAGCAGGCCGGTGTGTTCGGCCTGGCCGGTTTCGACGGCAACACCCTCGATGCGCTGCTCGGCACCCAGTGCCCGAACGTGCTGTATCCCTACGCACGTCAGTTGATCGGCGAGCTGATCCAGGCCGGTGGCTTCCCGCCGTTCCTGCTGCAGCCGATCAATTTCGACGCGCTTTATGCCGAAGGCCTGCGTCAGCGCAGCCAGTCGGGCACCGAACAGCCGACGACCGATCAGATCGGCAACGCCTGAGCGTGACCGATCGCAACACCGCGGTCGCGGTACTGGGCGCGGGCTCCTGGGGCACCGCGCTCGCCTCATTGATCGCACGCAACGGCCACCCCACCACGCTGTGGGGCCGTAACGCGGACCAGATCGAGGCGATCGACCAGCGACACGAGAACCCGCGCTACCTGCCGGGCATCCCGCTGCCGCACAACCTGCGCGCGACCACTGATCTCGCCCATGCCCTCGACGGCGTGGGCCTGATTCTGGTCGTCGTGCCCTCGCACGCCTTCGCCGAAACCCTGGCACTGCTGGCGCCGCTGCGTCCGGCGGGCGTCGGCGTGTCGTGGGCGACCAAGGGTTTCGAGCCGGGCTCTGGTCGATTCCTGCATGAGGTCGCGGGCGCCCTGGTCGGCGAGGACGTGCCGCTGGCCGTCGTCACCGGTCCGTCGTTCGCCAAGGAAGTCGCCTCCGGCCTGCCGACCGCGATCACCGTGCAGTCCGACGATGCCGATTTCGCCCAGACCGTCGCCGACGTGCTGCACGGCCCGACGTTCCGCGCCTACACCGGCACCGACATGCGCGGCGCAGAGCTCGGCGGCGCGATGAAGAACGTGCTGGCCGTCGCCACCGGCGCGGCCGACGGCATGGAGCTGGGCCTCAACGCCCGCACCGGCCTGATCACCCGCGGTCTCCACGAAATGCTGCGCCTCAACCAGGCGATCGGCGGCCGCGCGGAAACCCTGATGGGTCTCGCCGGTCTCGGCGATCTGGTCCTGACCTGTTCCGGCGACCTGTCGCGCAACCGGCGGCTGGGCCTGGCGCTGGGCCGCGGCGAGAAGCTCGAAGACGCGGTCCGCGCGATCGGCCAGGTGGTCGAATCGGTGCAGACCGCCGACGAGGTCATGCGTCTGGCCGAACGTCACGGCATCGAACTGCCGATCTCCAGCAACGTCCGCGCCGTGCTGCATGGCGAAATGACGCCGGCCGAAGGCTTGGCGCGTCTGATGGCACGCGAGCAGAAGCCCGAATTTGAATAACGGGCCGTAGCCCCGACCGATGCCTGTCTGCTGTCGGACTTCGATCAGCGCTGGGTGTCATCTGACGGAAACTCAGTACCTCTCCCTTCGGGAGAGAGCCTGCCCGGACCTGACCGGGGTCGACGCGCTGGCGCGCCGGGTGACGGCGAGGGCTCGCCAGAAGCGCCGAAAGCACCCACACGCGCTCTCCGGACACCTTCCCCCAAGGCCTGATTAGCGTCCTGTCTCAGCCAAGCGCTAGGGGTTACGGCTAAGTGTCTGGTGAGGAAAACCTGTCACTCCCGCGAAGGCGGGAGTCCACGGACGTGCGTGCGGACGTTACGAAAGTCCTTGGATGACCGGACATACGTCCGTTGAAAAGCCCCGCCTTCGCGGGAATGACGACGCACACGTTTCAGTCGCCAGCTGAGACACGACGCTCGTCAGGCCCTCAAGGGGAAGGGCAAACCAGGGGGCGCCGCGGGCTGCCACTGGAATCTTTTGGCCGTTCCGACCCACCAAAAAAAGAACCCGACCATTGCTGGCCGGGTTCTGACGGTGTCCGGGAGAGAGAGGCGCCGGGGAAGCGCTGGGGACCGGACACCGCGGGGGAGCGGTGTGGCGCTTACCAGGTCAGACGCGGACCCACGAACCACTGGGTGTCGCCACCCTTGATCAGCTTGATGTCGCCGGCGACGCCGAAGTTCGGATTGAACTTCCACTGCGCGCCGAGGCGGCCGTAGAACTCGCTGTCGAAGCCACTGTCGAGATCTTCGTAGCCGGCCAGTGCGTAGCCTTCCAGCGCCGGCAGCAGCGCGGTGCGCGCGCCGACTTCGACCGAATAGCCGTCGGCATCGAAGCCTTGGCCGAAGTCGAGCTTCTGGTAGGCGACACGCGTCAGCAGATCGGTGCGCGGCGACACTTCGTGGTTGTAGCCGACGCCCAGGCGCCACTGGTCGCGGTCGAGCGAGCTGTTGTCGACGCTCTCGCGGGTGTAATCGCCGAAAGCGTGGAAATTCGGGTGGAACGCGGCGGAACCGCGGATCGACCAGCCATCGGAATCGACGTCACGGTTGACCGGCGCGATGTCGGACTTGCTGGCCGAGTAGCCGCCTTCGACATAGTTGTAGGACAGGCCTTCGGCGGCGTTCGCGGCGAAGGGGAGCGCAGCGGCGAGGGCGGCGATCGGAAGGAGGCGCTTCATCGGGGTGTTCTCTCCGGCCGGGCCCTGCGTGGAGTCCGGCTCTTATGGGTGTCGCGGTTGAAAATGCCGGCCCGGGTGACAGGGAGGGGATGCGCTTCGAGGGGAGGGGAAGCACGATCACCCGGGCCGGTAGGACGCATTCTCGACCTGCGCGTGCAACCCGCGCTGAATATTGAACTCTCAAGTACAGGAACTTTTGGCGCGCCGTTCAGGTCGGCGCTGCGCCGCGCAGGTGGGTCAGAGATCGCCGCCCGCGTAGCCCTGTTGCCGCCACGCCTCGAACACGACCACCGCGACCGCATTCGACAGGTTGAGGCTGCGGTTGCCCGGCTGCATCGGCAGGCGCAGGCGCTGCCCGTCCGGCACGCGGCCGAGCACGTCGTCGGGCAGGCCGCGGGTCTCGCTGCCGAACAGGAAGGCGTCGCCCGGGGCGAATGCAGGTGCGTCGAAGCGGACGCTGTTGCGGGTGCTCAGCGCGAACAGCCGCGCGGGCTTAATCGCGGCCAGCGCGGCGTCGAGATCGTCATGGACCTGCAGCGTCGCGTACTCGTGGTAGTCGAGACCCGCGCGGCGCAGATTGCGGTCGTCGAGATCGAAGCCCAGCGGTCGCACGAGATGCAGCCGCGCGCCGGTGTTGGCGCACAGGCGGATCGCGTTGCCGGTGTTGGGCGGAATCTCGGGCGTGTGCAGGATGACGTCGAACATGGGCCGGACCGGTCTGCGGGCCGGCCATTGTCGGTCACCAGGGCAAAGCTGCGCCGGTCCAGTCGAGGAATCGGCCGCTGTCGTCGATGCCGAGACCGGCGATCACCCGGCGCAGGCCGGCGACCGACGCTTCGGGCACTTCGCTGGCCTGGGCGCCGCCCATGTCGGTCTGCACCCAGCCCGGGTGCAGGGCGACGACGACGATGCCGCGCTCGCGCAGGGCGTGCGCCAGCTGCACCGTCGCCATGTTCTGCGCGGCCTTGCTGATCGCGTAGCTCGGCGTGCCGAAGCGGGACGTGCCGGCGATCGAACCGAGTTGCGAGGAGAGATTGGCGACGCGTGCGCCGTCGATGAGCAGCGGTGCCAGCGCCTGGGTCAGCAGCAGCGGGCCGGTGACATTGATGCGCAGGCTGTCTTCGAGCGTATCGGCGCTCAGCGTGCCGAAGCGCTCGCCGCTGTGCAGCACGCCGGCGTTGTTGATCAGCAGGCCGATGCGCGCGTCCTCGCCTGCGGCCAGCGGCCACTCGCGCACCAGTTCGTCGCGCGAGCGGGCATCGCCGACGTCCAGCGGCAGCACCTTCAGATGGCCCGGGTATTCGGCGGCGAGCGTATTGAGCGCGGTCGCTTTGCCGGGCTGGCGACAGGTCGCGACGACGCGCACGCCGTCGGCGAGCAGCTGACGGACGAATTCCAGGCCGAGGCCGCGGTTGGCGCCTGTGACGAGGGTCCAGTGGGTCATGACGTGCAGCTCTCGGGTAGGAACAGATTTCGATGCTAGTCGCGCCGGGGTGAGGATCAGGCGGGTAGCGTCCGATATACACCTCTCCCTTTGGGAGAGGTCGACGCGCGGCAGCGCGTCGGGTGAGGGCTGTGGGCTTCGCCGGTCATGCGTCAAACGCACCCTCATCCGCCCTCCGGGCACCTTCTACCCCGGTGGGTACGTCGTCCCAAAGGGAGAAGGACAAACGCAGCGCCCGACCCCCGACCATGACCTGCGACCCGTGCCGAAGGGACTGCGGCTGGCTACGATGCGGGTCCAACTCCGCCAGAACCCAAGGACCGGCATGTCCGCTGACCATCTTCGTAACGCTCCGACCCGCCCGCGCGCGGCTCTGCTCGCGCTGGCCACCGGCCTCGCCCTGTCCGGCATCGCCGCCGCGCCGGTGGCGTGGGCCGCGCCGCCCGCCCAGGCTGCCGGCGTCGACATTCCGTACGAGACCTTCACCCTGCCCAACGGCCTGCGTGTGGTGGTGCACACCGACCGCAAGGCGCCGATCGTCGCGGTCAACATCTGGTACCACGTGGGCAGCAAGGACGAACCCGCCGGCCGCAGCGGCTTCGCGCATCTGTTCGAGCACCTGATGTTCCAGGCCAGCGAGAACCACGACGGCGAGTTCTTCGACCCCTTCAAGCAGGTCGGCGTGACTGACCAGAACGGCACCACCAACACCGACCGCACCAACTACTTCCAGAACGTGCCGACCACCGCGCTCGACATGGCGCTGTGGATGGAATCCGACCGCATGGGCCACCTGCTCGGCGCGGTCGACCAGGCCGCCCTCGACGAGCAGCGCGGCGTGGTCCAGAACGAGAAGCGCCAGGGCGAGAACCAGCCCTACGGCCAGGTCTGGGACAAGCTCACCCGCGCGCTGTACCCGAAGGGCCACCCCTACCACCACGGCGTCATCGGCTCGATGAACGACCTCAACGCGGCCGCGCTCGACGACGTCAAGCAGTGGTTCCGCACCTGGTACGGCCCGAACAACGCGGTGCTGGTGCTGGCCGGCGACATTGATGTAGCCACCGCGCGGCGCAAGGTCGCGCAGTACTTCGGCGATATCCCCGCCGGCCCGACGATGGCGCAGCCCGCCGTCGACGTGGCCAAGCGCAGCGCCGACACCCGCGAGACGATGGAAGACCAAGTGCCGCAGGTGCGCATCTACCGCGCCTGGAACGTCGCCGAACTCGGCACGACCGACATCGATCACCTGCAGGTGCTCGGCAGCGTGCTCGGCGGCGCCAAGGCCTCGCGTCTCGACCGCCGCCTGCTGCACGGCGACCGTCTGGTCGACAACATCAGCGCCGGCGCCTACGGCTCGCAGCTGGGCTCGAACTTCGTCGTGATGGCGACCGTCAAGCAGGGCGTGGATCCGGCGACGGTGGAAGCGGCGATCGACGAGGAACTCGCGCGTCTGATCGCCGAAGGCCCGAGCGCCGAGGAACTCGAACGCGCCAAGACCTCGTTCCGCGCCGGTTTCGTGCGCGGCATCGAGCGCATCGGCGGCTTCGGCGGCAAGGCCGACGCGCTGGCCGAGTGCACCGTCTACGAGGGCGATCCGGGCTGCTTCCGCGCCTCCCTGGCGAACGTCGCCGCGACCACCGCCGAGGACGTCAAGGCCGCCGGCGCCAAATGGCTCGACGTCGGCAGCCACACGATCACCGTCGTGCCGGGTGCACGCACGCCGCTGGTCGAGGAACCGGCGGTCACACCCGCCCCGTTCACCCCGCCCGCGCCGGACCGGAAATACAGCACCACGCGCAGCCGCATCGACCGCAGCGCCGGCGTACCGAAGACCGCGTCGTTCCCGGAGCTGAAGTTCCCGGCGCAGGAGCGCGCGACGCTGTCGAACGGTACCCAGGTGATTCTCGCGCGCCGGCCGGAGATTCCGGTCGTGCAGCTGAGCTACGAGTTCAAGGGCGGCTACACCGCTGACCTGGGCCGCACGCCGGGCACCGCCAGTTTCACGATGAACGTGCTCGACGAAGGCGCCGGCGGTCTGGGCGCGCTCGACTTCGCCGATCGCGTCGAAGCACTGGGCGCGAGCCTCGGCGCGGGCGCATCACTCGACGGCAGCAATGCCTACGTCTCGGCGCTGAAGGAGAACCTCGACCCGTCGCTGGCGCTGTTCGCCGACATGCTGCGCCGGCCGAACTTCGACCAGACCGAAATCGACCGCATCAAGGCGACGTGGATCGCCGGCATCGCGCAGGAGAAGGCGCGTCCGTCGAGCGTGGCGATGCGCGTGCTGCCGCCGCTGGTCTATGGCGAAGGCCATCCGTACGCGATTCCGTTCACCGGCAGCGGCAACGAAGACGCGATCGCGAAGCTCACGCGCGACGAGCTGGTCGCCTTCCACCGCGCCTGGGTGCGTCCGGAAGGCGCGACGCTGATCGTCGTCGGCGACACCACGCTGGAGGAAATCGTGCCCATGCTGGAAACGCACTTCGGCGACTGGCGCGGCACCGGCCCGGCGCCCGCGCCGATCGAAGTCGCCGAGGTCGCACGTCCCAGCGCCGCGCGCGTATTCCTGATCGATCAGCCCGGCGCAGTGCAGGCGAACATCTTCGCCGCGCAGGTCATCCCGCCGACCAACGATGCATCCTCGACCCGTTTCGACATGGCCAACACCGTGGTCGGCGGCGACTTCACCGCACGTCTGAACATGAACCTGCGCGAGGACAAGCACTGGTCCTACGGTGCGCGCAGTTCGGCCAGCGGCACGCTGGGCCAGCGCCCGTGGATGGCGTCGGCGCCGGTGCAGATCGACAAGACCGCCGAGGCGATGGCCGAGATCCAGCGCGAACTGACCGACCTCGCCGATGGCGAGCGTCCGGCGACTGCCGCCGAACTCGCCCGCGCCCAGGCGATCCAGACCCTGAGCCTGCCCGGCGCCTACGAGACTGCGTGGTCGGTGATGTCGACGATCGGCGGCAACGTGCGCTTCGGTCGTCCGGACGATTACGTGTTCCAGCGCAAGGCCGAGATCGAGTCGATGACGGTCCAGGATCTCGCCGGCGTGGCGACGACGATCGATCCCAAGGCACTGACCTGGGTCGTCGTCGGCGATCTCAAGCAGATCGAGGCGCCGATCCGCGCGCTCGAGCTGGGCGAGGTGCAGGTGCTCGACGCGGACGGCAAGCCGGTCGCACGCTGACGCCTGTCAATGTCCTGCCGCGCTCGCAGCTGACGCGTGCGGCGGACTTGAACGGGGCCAAGGGCAGTGATCGCCCGCTCAGCCGATGCCCGCCACAATGGCGGGCATCGCGACCCATCCCACGAATCCCCGGAGCATTCCGAATGCATAAGTCCCTGACTGTGATGCTGCTGTCCCTGTCCGCCGTCGGCTGCACCTGGGTACACATGGCGCCGGGCGCGAGCGCGGTACGTGTGACGAGTGCGGCGCCTGCCGACTGCCAGAAGCGTGGCGAGGTCGAAGTCTCGGTCAAGCACAGCATCGCGTTCGTCGAACGCAACCAGCTGCGCGTGCGCGAAGAACTGGAAACCCTGGCGCGCAACGAGGCGCCCGGCCTGAACGCCGACACGATCAGCCCGTTGGGTGAACCGGCCGGCGGCAGTCAGCGCTTCGGTGCCTGGCAGTGCGGTCGCTGAAAACACGCGTCGCTCCGATGTAGGAGCGCGCTTGCGCGCGATGGGGCTTGCGCGCGACAGGCCTCATCGCGCGCAAGCGCGCTCCTACAGATCTCCGGATGCTTCCGCACGGTTGCGCCTGAAAGGCCGCTGATCCACTAGCATCGACCGGTCTCCAATCGAGGATCCGCCGATGCATCGTCTCGCTACTGCGCTGCTCTGCGCCTGTGCCGCCCTGCCCGTCCTGTCGCACGCGCAGGAGGCGCAACGTCCTGAAGTCGCCACGGCTGCGACCGCGCTGCAGTCCAAGCTCGTCGACTGGCGCCGCGACATCCACCAGCATCCCGAGCTCGGCAACCGCGAGACGCGCACCGCAGCGCTGGTCGCCGAGCATCTGCGCAGCCTCGGCCTCGAACCGAAGACCGGCATCGCACACACCGGCGTGACCGCCGTGCTCAAGGGCGGTCGTCCCGGCCCGAAGATAGCGCTGCGCGCCGACATGGACGCCTTGCCGGTCACCGAACAGACCGGCCTGCCCTTCGCGTCCACCGTGACGACGACCTATCGCGGGGAACCCACCGGCGTCATGCATGCCTGCGGCCACGATGCGCACGTCGCGATCCTGATGGGCGTGGCCGAAGCGCTGGTCGGCATGCGCGAGCAGCTGGCCGGCGAAGTGCTGTTCGTGTTCCAGCCCGCCGAAGAGGGCCCGCCCGACGATGAAGACGGCGGCGCGTCGATGATGCTGGCCGAAGGGATTTTCCGCGACTTCAAGCCGGACGCGATCTTCGGCCTGCATGTGTTCTCGACGCTGCAGGCCGGCCAGCTGGGCGTGCGCGGCGGTCCGCTGATGGCGGCGTCGGACCGTTTCAACATCAAGGTCACCGGCCGGCAGACCCACGGCTCGCGGCCTTGGGGCGGGATCGATCCGATCGTCGCCGCGGCCGATCTCATCGGCAGCGCGCAGACGATCGTCAGCCGCCGCACCAATATCTCCGAGCTGCCCGCGGTGGTGAGCTTCGGCGCGATCAAGGGCGGCATCCGCTACAACATCATTCCAGACAGTGTCGAGCTGGTCGGCACGATCCGCACCTTCGACGAGGACGTGCGCAGCGACATCTTCGCCGACCTCAAGAACGTCGCCGAACACGTCGCCGCTGCACATGGCGCCACCGTCGAGGCGCAGGTGCCCGACGCCACCGGCAACCCGGTCACCGTCAACGACCCCGCCCTGACCGCACGCCTGCTGCCGAGCCTGCAGGCGGTCGCCGGCGCGGAGAACGTCGTCGAAACGCCGCTCAACATGGGCGCCGAGGATTTCGCGTACTACGCCAAGGAAGTCCCCGCGATGTTCTTCTTCGTCGGCGCGACGGCGGCAGGCAAGGACCCGGCGACTGCACCGAGCAACCATTCCCCACAGTTCGACCTCGACGAATCCGCGCTGGATCTGGGGTTGCGCGCGATGCTGCAGGCGACGCTCGACTATCTCGATACGCCGGCCGGTTGAGCCGGCACGACACGGAGGGTTTGCGATGACGATCCGATTCCGCGCCGCGCTCGCCTGTCTCGGCCTGTGTGCGGCACTGCCCGCCCTCGCCGGCGGCGCGTCCTACCGCCTCGATGCCGACCTGCACCACCAGGGACACGCGCTCGGCAGCGCCACCGTCGTGCTGGAAGCCGGTGCGCCCGGTCGCCTGCAGGTGGACGGCGACGACGGCTACGCGCTGACGCTCGTGGTGCAGCCCGAGGGCGAGATCATCCGCGTCGAGGGCACCCTGTCCCGCCCCGGGCGCGATGATCTCGCGTCCGAGCCCTTCGCGATGTTGCTGCGGCCGGGCGCGCCGGCGCGGATGACCACCGGCACGTTCGACATCGGCCTGACCGTCGAACCCGTGCCGTGAGGCGCCGCGCGCGCGGCGACTAAAATGCGCGCATGAGTACCCCGCACGATTCCAGCCTCGGCCGCAGTGTCGGCTATCCCGACCATTACGATCCGACGCTGCTGTTCCCGATCCCGCGCGCGCCCGCGCGGGCGCAGCTCGGCCTTGCCGACGGCGCCGCGCTGCCGTTCGCCGGCCACGACCGCTGGCATGCCTACGAACTGGGTTGGCTCGACGGCCGCGGCAAGCCGGTGGTCGCCACCGCGACGCTGACCGTGCCGGCGGAGTCGCCGTATCTGGTCGAGTCGAAATCGCTGAAGCTGTATCTCAACTCGCTCAACACCAGCCGTTTCGACGATGCCGAGACGGTGCGCACGCGCATCGCCGACGACATCTCGGCGGCGGCCGGCGCCACGGTCGAGGTCGCGCTCGGCTTGCCGGCGTTCGGCACCGACGCCGCGGACGACATCGTGGATCTCGACGCGCTGGCGATCGACATCTACGACTACGGTCCGCCAAATCCGGCGCACCTGGGTATCGCCGACGGGGCACCGGTGCGCGAACGCCTGGTCTCGCAGCTGTTGAAATCCAACTGCCCGGTCACCGGCCAGCCCGACTGGGCCAGCGTGCACATCGACTGGCACGGGCCGCGCCTCGACCCCGCCGGCCTGCTGCGGTACCTCGTTTCCTACCGCGACCACGCCGGCTTCCACGAGCAGTGCGTGGAGGGCATCTTCCTCGACCTGCTGCGCGCGGGCGCACCGACCGCGCTGTCGGTGGAGGCGCGCTACACGCGCCGCGGCGGGCTGGACATCAATCCGTGGCGCGCGACGCCCGGCCACGCGATGCCGGCGCGCCTGCGCGACGAACGGCAGTAGTCAATTGCACACCCCGCGCGATGGATTCTTAACGTGCAGCGTGGGAGCCTGCCCCGTCGCTTCCACGCAACTCCGGCCATGACGTCTTCCCGCATTCCAGATGCCCACCCGATGCGCACCTATGTCGTGCGCAAGGACGACACGCTGTCCGGGATCGCCGAATCCGAACTCGGCGCCCAGGACCGCTGGCGCGAGCTGTTCGACGCCAACCGCGACGTGCTCGACGATCCCGATGCTCTCCACGCCGGCCAGGTGCTGCAACTGCCTGCCGCGTGATCGATTCCCGACTCCAGGAGTTTCCATGACCCGACCCGTCGTCCTGACCCTGGCTGCCGCACTCGGCGGCGTGCTGCTGCTGGCCGGCTGCAATCGCGATGCGCCCACACCGGCGGCGCCGCCGGCACCGACCGCGCCCGAACCACCTCCGGCGCCCGCGCCACCTGCACCGGCCACAGTCACCAGCGTCGAACTCGGCAACGCCGTCGACGACCAGAACCGCGTGTCGACACCGGCCTCGGAGTTCGCGACCACCGATACCATCTACGCGTCGGTCGGCACCGAGGGCGAAAGCGCGGCCAAGCTCGCCGCGCGCTGGACGTTCGGCGAAGGCCAACTGGTCCGCAACACCGAAGCCGATGTCGTGGCCGGCCCGCAGGTCATCGCCTTCGACATCCACCATCCGGAAGGCTGGCCGGTGGGCACCTACAAGCTGGAAGTCTCGCTCGACGGCACGGTGGTGGAGACGCGCGAGTTCTCGGTGAAGTAAACCGCAGCGCGCGCATCGTTTTGAACCCACACGCGGCTTCGGCCGCGTTTTTTCGTGCTGCGCAGTGGCGCGCACCATGCTGTCCCGTATGTCTCCACGCGGGCGGGCGCCTTCCGCGACCTGCGCAAACGCGCGACAATCGAGGGGCTGTGTCGTCCGCACGCACCGGCCCTCGCCGGTCTCCACGCGGACCCGCCGGCACGCGCGGCCACTGGATGCCGCGACGCGCGCCGGCCACGCATTCCCCCCGCTTCCAGACGAGACACGCCCGCATGTCCGATACGCCGAAGATCCTCTACACGCTCACCGACGAAGCCCCGTACCTGGCGACGCAGTCGCTGCTGCCGATCGTCGAGGCATTCACCAAACCGGCGGGCATCGCGGTCGAAACGCGCGACATCTCGCTGGCCGGCCGCATCCTGGCGCAGTTTCCGGAAGCCCTGACCGACGCGCAGCAGATCGGCGACCATCTCGCCGAACTCGGCCAGCTGGCGACCACGCCGGAAGCCAACATCATCAAGCTGCCGAACATCAGTGCCTCGGTGCCGCAGCTGAAAGCCGCGATCAAGGAACTGCAGGGCCAGGGCTTCGCGCTGCCGGATTACCCGGACGTGCCGAAGAGCAACGAAGAGACCGACATCAAGTCGCGCTTCGACCGCACCAAGGGCAGCGCGGTGAACCCGGTCCTGCGCGAGGGCAACTCCGACCGCCGCGCACCGAAGTCGGTGAAGGCATTCGCGCGCAAGCATCCGCATCGCATGGGCAAGTGGTCGGGTGATTCGAAGTCGCACGTCGCGCACATGAGTGAGGGCGATTTCTACGGCAGCGAGCGTTCGGCGACGCTGGAGAAGGCCGGTGCGCTGAAGATCGAACTCGTCGGCAGCGACGGTGCGACGACCGTGCTCAAGGATGCGGTGAAGGTGCAGGCGGGCGAGATCGTCGATGCTGCGGTGATGTCGCGCAAGGCGCTGTCGAATTTCATCGAAGCGCAGATCGAAGACGCGAAGGCCAAGGGCGTGCTGTTCTCGCTGCACCTCAAGGCGACGATGATGAAGGTCTCCGACCCGATCATGTTCGGCATCGTCGTGCAGGCGTTCTACCGCGACGTACTGGACACGCATGCCGACGCGCTGAAGCAGGTCGGCTTCGATGCCAACAACGGCATCGGCGATCTGTACGCCCGCATCCAGACCCTGCCGCAGGACCAGCAGGACGCGATCCGCGCCGACATCGACGCGCTCTACGCCAAGCGCCCGGCGCTTGCGATGGTCAATTCCGACAAGGGCATCACCAACCTGCATGTGCCGAGCGATGTCATCGTCGATGCCTCGATGCCGGCGATGATCCGCGACTCGGGCGGCATGTGGAATGCCGACGGCAAGTTGCAGGACGCCAAGGCCGTGATTCCCGACCGCTGCTACGCCGGCGTGTTCCAGGCGGTCATCGACGACTGCAGGACGCACGGCGCGCTCGATCCGACGACGATGGGCTCGGTGCCCAACGTCGGCCTGATGGCGCAGAAGGCCGAGGAATACGGCAGCCACGACAAGACCTTCGAAATCCCGGGCGACGGCACCGTGCGGGTCACCGACGCCGACGGCAACGTGGTGTTCGAACACGCGGTCGAGAGCGGCGACATCTGGCGCATGTGCCAGACCAAGGACGCGCCGATCCAGGACTGGGTGAAGCTCGCGGTCAGCCGCGCGCGCCTGTCGGAAACGCCGGCGGTCTTCTGGCTCGACAAGTCGCGCGCGCACGATGCGCAGGTGATCGCCAAGGTCGAGACCTACCTCAAGGACCACGACACCGCGGGTCTCGACCTGCGCGTGCTGCCGCCGGTCGAGGCGACGACGTTCTCGCTCGAGCGCATCCGCAAGGGCGAGGACACGATCTCGGTCACCGGCAACGTGCTGCGTGATTACCTGACCGACCTGTTCCCGATCATGGAGCTGGGCACCAGCGCCAAGATGCTGTCGATCGTGCCGCTGATGGCCGGCGGCGGCCTCTTCGAAACCGGCGCCGGCGGCAGTGCGCCGAAGCACGTGCAGCAGTTCGTCGAAGAGAACTACCTGCGCTGGGATTCGCTCGGCGAGTTCCTCGCGCTGGCCGCGTCGCTCGAACACCTGGGCAACGCCTACGACAACCCGAAGGCCAAGGTGCTGGCCGCCGCGCTCGATGTCGCCAACGGCCGCATCCTCGACGAGAACCGCTCGCCGGCGCGCAAGGTCGGCGAACTCGACAACCGCGGCAGCCACTTCTACCTCGCCCAGTACTGGGCGCAGGCGCTGGCCGACCAGGACGACGACGCCGATCTGAAGGCGACGTTCGCACCGGTGGCGAAGGCACTGACGGAAGGCGAAGCCGCGATCCTGTCCGAACTCAACGGTGCGCAGGGCAAGCCGGTCGAGATCGGTGGTTACTACCATCCGGATCTGGCCAAGGTGGTCGAGGCGATGCGCCCGAGCAAGACGCTCAATGCGGCGATCGATGCGCTCAAGCAGTAATCGTCCGCTTCAATGTGTGATCAACAGGCCCGCTTCGGCGGGCCTGTTGCGTTGAGGCTTCGCTTTGCTTTGGCCGTTGTCGTTGCCGTTGCCGTTGCCGTTGACTTTCTGCTGAAGCCTCATCGAGAACCCAAACCCGGAGGGCGCCGCACATGGATGTGCGGCGTTTTCCGACCGAGGCAGGATGCCGAGTCGGAAAATCGCGGTGCCCGCGGCGCCGCGGGCTGTGGACGTTTCGGAGAGACGTTTTTCTTTGGTTCCGTTTCTTTGACTCGCATCTTCGATGCTCGCCCCTTCGGAGCCGGCTACGCCGTTCGCACTGCGTGCGTGGGCGTCTACCAAAAGAAATGAACTCGGCCGCGCCAGCGGACGAAAGCGTTTGATTCCGCTTTGGATACCTGAAACAGGCAAGTACAGGGCTTCCACTCGCCTGCCGGCGAGCGGGTCACTTTTCTTTGCTGGCCCAAAGAAAAGTAACCAAAAGAAACGGCCTCCCCGACGAAGCACATCCGGCCTTTCGTTCGTTCCGGGATTTTTCGACTCGCCATCCATGGCTCGGTCGAAAAACGCCGCCCCATCCATGGGCGGCGCCCTACAGGTCTTGACGGTGTGCCGGCGAGTCATTGCTCTGACGAAGCAACGGCAACGGCAACGGCAAAAGCGATGGCGCCACCGACAGCATCTTCACTGCGTCAGCACGAAACGTCACGGAACGAGTGAACCTGCGCAAAAAAAACGGTGCCGCCAGGGACGCACGCTTCGAGTCGTCTACGCACGGCGCGTCCGGACAACAGGCCGCACGCCCCTCAATCCGCGATCTTCACCAGCAACTTCCCGAAATTCCGCCCCGCCAGCATCCCGATGAACGCCTCCGGCGCATTCTCCAGACCCTCCACCACATCCTCCCGATACCGCACGCGCCCATCGCGCAGCCACTGCCCCATCTCGCGCACGAACTCGGGATAGAGCGCAATGAAATCGCGCTGGATGAAGCCGCGCACGGTCAGGTGCCGGCTCAGGATCAGGCCCATCAGTTGCGGCACGCGATCCGGACCGGCCGGCGGTGCGGTGTCGTTGTAATGCGCGACGAGGCCGCACACCGGAATGCGGGCGAAGTCATTGAGCAGGGGCAGCACGGCGTCGAACACCTTGCCGCCGACGTTCTCGAAGTACACGTCGATACCGTCCGGACATGCGGCCGCGAGCTGGTCGGCGAAATCGTCGGCCCGGTGGTCGAGAGCCACATCGAAGCCGAGATCATCGCGCACGTGCGCGACCTTCTCCGGCCCGCCGGCGATGCCGACGACGCGCGCGCCATGGAGTTTCGCGATCTGGCCGACCGTCGCGCCGACCGGACCACTGGCCGCGGCCACGACGACCGTCTCGCCGTGCTGCGGCTTGCCGATCTCGTGCAGGCCCGCGTACGCAGTGAAGCCGGGCATGCCGTGGACGCCCAGCGCGGTCTGCACCGGCAACCCGGACGGGTCGAGTTTGCGGCGCAGGGTTTCCCCGTCGACGACGGCGTGTGTCTGCCAGCCGGCATGCGCGAGCACGAGATCGCCGGGCGACCAGGCGGGATGCAGCGATTCCACGACCTCCGAAATCGTGCCGCCATCCATGACCTCGCCGATCTCGACCGGGGCGGCGTAGGAACGACCGGCGTTCATGCGACCACGCATATACGGATCGAGCGAGAGCCAGCGGTTGCGCAACAGCACCTGGCCGTTGCGAGGCGCGGGCACCTGGCATGTTTCGATCCGGAAATCCGCGGTGGTCGGCGCGCCCTTAGGGCGTGACGCGAGGACGATGCGGGTGGCGGTGGAGTCGCTCATCGGGCCGGCCTGTTCGAGTGGGCACCCTTCATACCGCACCCCACCGTGCGACACCGTCAATCCGGCGCAGCTTCCCCGCGGCTGGCGTTGTCGAGCACGGCGATGTCGGCCTTCGACAGCAGCAGCGTGCGTGCCGCGGCCAGTTCCCGCAGTTGGACGATGCTGGTCGCGCTGACGATCGGCGCGGTCACGCCGGGCCGCGCGATCAACCACGCCAAGGCGACCTGGGCCACGGTGGCCGCGTGCCTGCATGCGACATCGTCGAGCGCGGCGAGGATGCGCTTGCCGCGCGGATTGAGATAACGCCCGACCACCTGCGCACCGCGCGCGGAACTCTTCGCAGCATCTGCCTCGCTGCGGTACTTCCCGCTGAGGAAACCGCTCGCCAGCGCGTAGTAGCCGATCACGCCAATCCCGTGCTCGCGCACCAGCGGTTCCAGCGCGGCTTCGTAACCGGCGCGGTCGACGAGGTTGTACTCGGGCTGCAGCGTTTCGTAGCGCGGCAGGTGGTGGCGCCTGGAGACGTCCAGCGCTTCGGCCAGTCGCGGTGCGGTGTAGTTGGATGCACCGATCGCGCGCACCTTGCCCTGTTCGATCAGGCGCGAGAACGCGCCCAGCGTGTCCTCCAGCGGCACCGTCGGATCGTCCTCATGTGCCTGGTAGAGATCGATGACATCGGTCTGCAGGCGGCGCAGGGAGTCCTCGCACGCGGCCTGGATGTTGGCCGGCGACAGTCCCTTGCGCTGGGTCCACTTGGCGACCTTGGTGGCGATCACCACGCGGTCGCGTTTGCCGGTCTTCTGTAACCACTGGCCGATGAGCGTTTCCGACTCGCCGCCCTTATTGCCGTCGACCCAGGCCGAGTAGGCATCCGCGGTGTCGACGAGATTGAGCCCCAGCGCGACGCATTCGTCGAGCAGCGCATGCGTCGTCGCCGCGTCGGTGCTCCAGCCGAAGACGTTGCCTCCGAACGCCAGTGGCGAGACCTTGAGTCCCGAGCGTCCGAGTTCGCGTTCCGACATGTGCCGCTCCGTACATTAAAGAATGGCCCCAGCATAGGCAGGCGTTCCGCGCGCACGACACCACCGAGCGCGCAAAGCTGTGTTCCGGCGTCCCCGCCTCACGCACAGCGCGACGGACGGCAACGTTCGCCACGCCGCTTGTGGCACCCTTGCGCCACATCCGCGTCCGGAGTTCCGCCCATGCAACGCAGCTTGTCGTTCTGCGCCGTCGCCCTGATCGCCCTTGCCGGTTGCGCCAGTGCGCCGCAGGTGCCTGCCGATTCGGCCGCCGATCTCGATTCCAACAATGTCGCCCGCCTCGATGCCGCACTCGCCGGTGACTGGCGCAGCGCCGAGAACCGTGCGCGTGACCGGTATCGCCATCCGCGCGAAACGCTGGCCTTCTTCGGCGTGCGCCCGGAACAGACCGTCATCGAAGTCACACCTGGCAGCGGCGCCTGGTACGCCGAAGTGCTGGCGCCGTATCTGCGCGACAACGGGCGTTACATCGCCGCGATGGTCGATCCGGCGAGCGTCGCCGAAGGCCGTGGCCGCGATTACCAGACCAGCCAGCGCGACGGCCTGCAGGCGCGCTTCGACGCGGCGCCCATGCAGTTCGACCGCGCGCGCATGGTGGCATTCGATCCCACCGCGCCGCGCTTCGGACCGTCGAACTCCGCAGATGTCGTGCTGACGTTCCGCAACGTGCACAACTGGCGCATGTCTGGCCAAGCCGAGGCAATGTTCAAGGGTTTCTACGACGTGCTGCGCCCGGGCGGCGTACTCGGCGTGGTCGAGCATCGCGCGAAGGCCGATGTCCCCGCGGACGACCGCAGCGGCTACGTCGGCACCTCGCAAGTCATCGCGCTGGCGCAGGCGGCGGGTTTCCGCGTCGACGGCAGCAGCGAGGTCAACGCGAATCCGAAGGACACCCGCGACCATCCCAACGGCGTGTGGATGCTGCCGCCGTCGAACCGACACGATGCCGCGGACGCGGCGAAGTACACGGACATCGGCGAAAGCGACCGGATGACACTGCGGTTTGTAAAGCCCTGAGATGCGGTGATTAGTTGATTCGTGATTGGTGATTCGTGAGAGCCGGTCTTCTGCGGCCGTTTGCGCTTATCGCCAGTCCGAAGCGTGTCCTCACAGATCCAGAGGACGAAGAAGGTGGCGGCTCACCCGCTTTTTCGAATCACCGCTTTCAACGGACGAATGTCGGGTCATCACCAATCACCAATCACCAATCACCAATCACGTTCCATGCTCGTCGCCTTCAACAAGCCCTACGGCGTGCTCTGCCAGTTCACCGACCGCAGTACGCCGCCGCGTCCCACGCTGGCCGGGTTCGGCCTACCGGCCGGCGTGTATGCCGCCGGCCGTCTCGATCACGACAGCGAGGGCCTGCTGCTGCTGACCGACGACGGCACGCTGGCGCATCGCATCACCGATCCACGCCACAAGCTGCCCAAGACCTACCGGGTCCAGGTGGAAGGCGCGCCGTCGCCGGACCAACTGCAGGCGCTGCGCGATGGTGTGGCGCTCAACGATGGACCCACGCGCCCGGCACAGGTGGCCCTGCTCGATCCGCCCCCCGCACTGTGGCCGCGCGATCCGCCCGTGCGCTTTCGCAAGACCGTGCCCGACGCCTGGCTCGAACTGGTGATCCACGAGGGTCGCAACCGCCAGGTGCGACGCATGACCGCCGCGGTCGGCCTGCCGACACTGCGCTTGGTCCGGGTAGCGATCGGTGGCTGGATGCTGGGCGATCTTGTCCCCGGCACGTGGCGGGGCGTCGACCCGGTCGAGCAGGCCGCGCGCATCCGCGGTTGACCGGTTTCTGGTAACGTGCCGGGCGGACAGCGTAGGTCTGTCGCGCCCTGCCCATCCCCCTGTTCGGGCCTTCCCGGAACCTCATGCCGAACTCTGCAAACGCCAGCGGTCGCATCCTCGTCGTCGATGACCAGCCTGCGAACCTGCGCGTCGTCAGTTCGCTGCTGAGCCGTCACGGCTACGAAGTGCAGACCGCGCCGGACGGCGCAGAGGCGCTGGCGATGCTCGAAACGCGCCAGCCGGACCTGCTGCTGCTCGACATGCTGATGCCGAACATGGATGGCTTCGCGCTGCTGGCGGAGATCAAGCAGAATCCGGACCTGTTGCGCCTGCCGGTCGTGTTTCTCACCGTGGCCCAGGACCGCGAACTGCTGCTGCGCGCCTTCGACGCCGGCGCAGTCGACTACGTCACCAAGCCCTTCATGCCCGAAGAGCTGCTCGCGCGCGTCAACGCGCACGTCGGCCTCAAGCAGACCCGCGACCGCCTCGAGCGCATCGCGCGCGAGCGCCAGGAGCTGGTGAACCTGGTCGCCCATGACCTGAAGAATCCGCTGTCGAGCATCTGGTTCGCCAGCGACATGCTGGTCAAGAACGAGACCAAGCCCGAGCGCATTCCGCGCTACCACAAGATGATCCACGAGAGCGCGGAAGACGCGCTGGGCTACATCCGTCGCTACCTGGAAACCCAGGACACCTCGCGCAAGGCCGCAGAGGCCACGCAGGTCACGGGCCTGCGGGATGTGCTGGACTGGATCATCGCGCGCTACGCCATGCAGTTCGAGGACCGGGGCGTGCAGCTGCACGCACGTGCGCCCGACGCGGCGCCGATGGTCGCCATCGACGGCCTGGTGCTGCGCCAGGTCGCCGAGAACCTGATCACCAACGCGATCAAGTACGCGCCCGACAGCAATGTCGACATCTCGCTGCGTGGCGGCGGTGTGGGCTTCTGGCAGTTGCTGGTCGAAGACCGCGGCCCCGGCATCGCCCGCGACCAGCAACACGCCCTGTTCCGTCCGTTCCAGCGGCTGGCGCACGCCGGCAATGACGACGGACGCTCCAGCGGTCTGGGGCTGTCGCTGGCCAAACAGATCATCGTCGATCTCGGTGGCCAGCTCTGGTACGAGGACCGCGAAGGCGGTGGTGCCCGGTTCGTCATCGAGCTACCGGAAATCCCGGTCGACGCCGAGAGCGCGGCGGTACGCGAGGCATCGTCCGGCAGCTGACGGCATTGCCGTCGCGTCGCGTTGCGACGCATGCGCGGGCAGTCGCCTGCGCCCAAAACCCCGGATGCACCGAGCAGGTCCCGACGCGGTCCGCAGGCGTCAGTCGGCAACCTCAATCCAGGGCCAGACCCGGCAAGCGTGGCACCCGGCCGATGTCTCTGCTTTTCCGGCAGGGACGCGCCGTCCGTCGCCCACTAAAAAACGCGGACCTTGCGGCCCGCGTCCGGTCGACCTGCGCCTGGCCGCTTGGCCAGAGCGCGGGGGATCCTGTGACTCAATCGTTGCTGTTCGCGGCTGCGGCGCCGCGACGCGTACCGCGCTTGCGCGCAGGTCCGCGGGTCGGCTCGATGCGGCGCGAGCTGCCTTCGACCGCGCCACCTTCCTTACGCTTCTTGTACTGGCGGGCCGCGACCCAGACCAGGCCAGCGCCGATCACCGACGCGGCGAGGATGGCCGGATTGCGGCGCAGGAAGCCGCCTGCCAGCTTGGTGCCGGTGCGGGCGGCGCCGATGGCGACACCGGTCTGCAGCCACTTCTCGGCGGAATCGGGAATCGCATGACGCAGACTGTCGCCTGCCTGGCCGACCAGCGACAGTGCCTTGTCGGACAACGCTTCGAACTTGCTCATGGAATGACCTCGGATGTCCGATGTGGGAGCACGAGTCTTCGTTACCGGCTGTCGAACTGGCGTGAGCACTGTGCGGCCCAGTGCCGCCTGTTGTGCTGACGTTCGGCAAACCAGGCCGTGGCGATGCCGCTGCGGCGGTGGCGTGTCGACTGATGCGGACCCGGATCGATGCGCTTCAGGTACCGCGCGGTTTCGCGCGATGCGTCGCCGGCGCGTTCCAGGGGTCTTCGGGCCAGGGATGCTTCGGATACCGCCCCTTCATTTCCTTGCGCACTTCGGGATACGTGCGTTCCCAGAAGCCGGCAAGGTCGCGGGTGACCTGCAGCGGGCGACCGGCGGGCGACAGCAGGTGGATCGTCAGCGGGACACGGCCGTCGGCGACGGTCGGCGTCTTGGCCAGGCCGAACAGTTCCTGCAGCTTGACCGCGAGCACCGGCGGCGCGGGCGTGCCGTCGGCCTCGATCGCGTAGTCGATCGCGCGCGCCATGCCCGATGGCACGGTGATGCGCACCGGCGCCAGACGGTCGAGCTGCTGGCGCAGGGACCAGTCCAGCTGGTTCTGCAGCGCATCGGCCAGTGCATCCGCGCCGAGTGCGTCGAGCCGGGTGATGCCGGCGAACGCGGGTCGCAACCATTCATCGCGCGTCGCCAACAGCGCGGCGTCCGAGAGATCCGGCAGGGCGAGTTCGGGCATCCACGCGCGCATCGCCTGCACGCGCGCCTGCCATTGGCGCAGGCCGTCGCGCCACGGCAGCACATCGAGGCCCAACGCGCCGACGGCATCGCTCAGCGCCTGCGCGGCCTGCGCCGGATCGACGCGGCCATTGGCGCGCGCATCGAGCACGATGCCGTCGAAACGACGCACGCGCTCGCCGACCAGCGCGCGACGCTCGGCATCCCAGCGTGTCTCGTCGGCATCGGTGAAGCGTTCGGGCCATTGCCGCCGCAGCCGTACCTCGTCGATAGGCGCGCCACGCAGCAGCAGTGAGTCCTTGGTCTCGTGGCGCAGTTCGCTGGCGACGATCCATGTTTCGCCGCGCAGCGTGCTGTCGTCGAACAGCCGCGCCATGCGGCCGTTGCTGAGCGTGTAGCGCGCATCGTCGCGCGCGTGGCGAAAGCCGATGCGATCCGGGAACGCGTGGCCGAGGAGATCCCCGAGCACGTGCGCCGGTGCAGATGACGGCGGCGCGGCGTCGAGCTTCAGACGTCGCCGCCATTGTTTCGCGGCCGCATCGATCGCGGCGAGTGCGCCGCGCTGCGCATCGGCCGGCGTACGTCCACTGCGGAATGCGGCCAGCGCCTGCCGGCGCACGGCCACGCCGTCCGAACGCGGCGCGCCCGGCAACGGCCGCAGCGGATCGCGCGCTTCCAGCAGCGCACACAGATCGCAGGCCAGCGCACGTTCGTCGGCATCCGCGCCGGCCAGCAGCATTGCCGCGAGACGTGGATGGGTCCCGAGCGCGAGCATGCGACGCCCGGTCTGGGTGATCGCACCCCGCGTATCCAGCGCATCGAGGCGTTGCAGCAGATCGTGCGCGGCGCCCATCGCACCGGCCGGCGGCGCGTCCGGAAACGCGAGTGATGGATCGCCCCAGGCGGCGAGTTCGAGGGCGAGTGCGGCCAGATCAACCTGCGCGATCTCCGGCCGCCGCTGCGGTTCGAGCCGCTGCGATTCCGGCCACAGGCGCAGCGCAACCCCCGAGGCGACGCGCCCCGCGCGGCCCGCGCGCTGATCGGCCGAGGCCTGCGAGATGGACACGATCTCCAGCCGCGAGAAGCCACTGTTGGGATCGAAACGCGGCTCGCGCGCCTGACCGCTGTCGACAACGATGCGCACGCCCGGCAGCGTCACGCTGCTCTCGGCGACGTTGGTCGCCAGCACCACACGGCGCCGGCCATCGGTGGATGGCTGCAGCACATGCGTCTGCGCGTCGACCGGCAGTTCGCCATGCAGCGCCAGCAGCTCGACATCGGCGGACAACGCGGCTTCGAGCTGGGCACGACAGCGCGCGATCTCGCGCTGGCCGGGCAGGAACACCAGCGCATCGCCGGGCTGCGTTGCCAATGCGTCGACGAGCACGCGACGCACCTGGTGCTCGAGCGCCTCGTCCCGCTTCGGCGGTACATGCGACACGTCGACCGGAAAACTGCGGCCCGCGCTCGACAGCCGCGGCGCGTCGAGCCACGTCGCGATGCGCGCGCCGTCGAGCGTCGCCGACATCACCACCAGGCGCAGGTCTTCGCGCAGACCCGTCTGCACGTCGCGCGCGAGTGCGAGGCCGAGATCGCCGGCGAGATGGCGCTCGTGGAATTCGTCGAACAGCAGCGCGCCGACGTCGCCGAGCTCCGGATCGTCCTGCAGCATCCGCGTCAGAATGCCTTCGGTGACGACCTCGATCCGCGTGCGCGCACTGACGCGCTGCTCAAAGCGGATGCGATAGCCGATGAGGCCGCCAACGTCGTCGCCGAGCTGGCGCGCCATGAACGTCGCCGCAGAACGCGCGGCGACGCGTCGCGGTTCCAGCATCACGATCTTCTTCCCGGCCAGCCAATCCGCGTCGCGCAGCGCCAGTGGCACCTGCGTGGTCTTGCCCGCGCCCGGCGGTGCTTCGAGCACCAGGCGCGGATGCGCGGCGAGGCTGGAGACGATCTCCGGCAACAACGACGTGATGGGAAAGACGGGAGCGGCGGCGTGCGTCACGGCGCACAGGCTAACGACGTCACGCATCGGCGTCGATGCGCGCAGGCAAGGGTTTGCCCCGGTATCGACTGTCATCGGCGCACGCCAGACTCGCCAGGTCCCCGTCATCGGATGTCCCATGCACGCTCGCCTGCGCCGTCTTCCGCAACTCCTGCTGCTCTGCGGCCTGTCCGCGACCGCGCCTGCCGCGTTCGCCGAGGTGTTCATCAACGAGCTGCATTACGACAATGCGGGCGCGGATGTCGGCGAGGCGGTGGAGATCGTCGCGACCGCGGGCGAAAACCTGTCGGGTTATCGCGTGTGGCTCTACAACGGCAGCAACGCGCCGAACGCGGCGACGACCTACGGCAGTGCCGCGGTGCCGGCTGCGCAGACGCGCAGCTGTGGCGCGAGCGTCGGCATCGCCACCGTCACCTGGCCGCGCGACGGTCTGCAGAACGGATCCAACGACGGCATCGCACTGGTCGATGGCGCCGGCACCGTTGTGCAGTTCATCAGCTACGAGGGCACGATCGTCGCCGGCAACGGCCCGGCCGCTGGACTGAGCAGCCAGAACCTGCCGGTGGCGGAAAGCGCGACCGCGCCCGTCGGGGCGTCGCTGCAACTGACCGGCAACGGCAGCACCGCCGCCGACTTCGACTGGGCACCGCCATCGACGCAGACCTTCGGCGCCTGCAACACCGGCCAGACCTTCGGTGGCAGTGGCGGCGGCGGCGATACCACGCCGCCGTCGATCATCGCGACCACGCCCGTCGGCGGCGCGTCCGACTTCCCCGCTGCCGGCGACCTCTCGGTGACGTTCAGCGAGCCGGTCACCCTCGCCAGCGGCGCATTCGCGCTGCAGTGCGCGACCTCGGGCGCGGTGACGCTGTCCCATCCGAATGCCGGCACCACCTTCGCGATCGGCACCGGCACCGCGCTGTACGGCGGTGAGGCCTGCACGCTGACGGTCCACGCGAACGCGGTCACCGATGCCGCGGGTCTGTCGCCGGCCGCGAACACCGTCATCCCGTTCAACGTGGCCAGCAGCGGTAGCGGTGGCGACAGCGGCGACTACTACGCACGCGTGAACACCAGCAGCCCTGGCCAGCTGCGCTGCTCGCTGCACGCGACGATCCGCGGCCACACGTCCTATCCCTACAGCGGCGGCACGACGAACACCTGGACGATCCTCGAGATCGCCGACGAGGATCCGGCCGACAGCGGCAAGATTCTCGACGTCTACCGCAACCGCAGCTACACGAAGGGCAGCGGCCGCGCGGGCACCGGCAGCGGGCTGACCTACAACCGCGAACACACCTGGCCCAAGTCGCTCGGCTTCCCCTCGGCCAGCGGCGACAAGGGCCTGCCGAACGCGCCGCACACTGACGCGCACATGCTCTATCTCAGCGACACCGACCACAACTCGGCGCGCGGCAACAAACCGCTGGCCGACTGCACGGCCTCGGCCAACTGCAGCGAACGCGTGACCGAAGCGAACCAGGGCGTCGGCGGTGGGACCGGCCTGTTCCCGGGGAATTCCAACTGGACCAATGCCAGCGGCTTCCAGGTCTGGGGCCATCGCAAGGGCGACATCGCCCGCGCGGTGCTGTACATGGCGATCCGCTACGAAGGCGGCGCGCATCCAACGACCGGTCAGGGCGAGCCGGACCTCGAACTGACCGACGACCGCAGCCGCATCGTGTCGACCTCGGCATCGCCGGCCTACATGGGCCTGCTGTCGACGCTGCTGGCCTGGCACCAGACCGACCCGCCGGACGCCGGCGAGCGCGAGCGCAACGAGGTGGTCTACAGCTTCCAGGGCAACCGCAATCCCTTCATCGACCAGCCGCAATGGGCCACGCGCGCGCTGTTCGAGAGCACGACGCCGGCGAGTTGCCAGTTGTTGGATTGAGGCAGTGGCAAAGCGCCTTCCCCCGTGAGCGGGGGAGGGCTTCAAAGTCCGCCGTCTACAATGCACGCCCCCACGCTCCCCGTAAGCCGCCATGCAGCTGATCGACATCGGCGCCAACCTCACCCACGACAGCTTCGATCACGATCGCGACGCGGTGCTGCAGCGCGCGCGGGACGCGGGTGTGACGCGCATGGTGATTACTGGCGCGAGCCGCGAGCATTCGCCCAAGGCGCTCGAACTCGCGCAGGCGCATCCGGGTTTTCTGTACGCGACCGCGGGCGTACATCCGCATCACGCGGTCGAGTACACCGCGGAATGCGATACGGAAATGCGTGCCCTGCTCGCGCATCCGGAAGTCGTCGCGGTCGGCGAGTGCGGTCTGGACTATTTCCGCGATTTCTCGCCGCGTCCGGCGCAGCGCAAGGCCTTCGAGCGGCAGCTGCAGATCGCTGTCGACCTCGCTGCGAAGGGCATGGGCAAGCCGCTGTTCCTGCACCAGCGCGATGCGCACGACGACTTCGTCGCGATCATGCGCGAGTTCGAGGGCCAGATCGGGCCGGCGGTCGTGCACTGCTTCACCGCCGGCAAGCGCGAGCTGTTCGAGTGCCTCGACCGCGACTGGCACATCGGCATCACCGGCTGGCTGTGCGACGAACGTCGCGGCCAGCATCTGCGCGAACTGGTGCCCAACATCCCGGCCAACCGCTTGATGGTCGAAACCGATGCGCCCTACCTGCTGCCGCGCACGCTCAAGCCGCTGCCCAAGGACCGTCGCAACGAACCGGCGTTCCTGCCGCACATCGTCGAAGAACTCGCACGCGATCGCGGTGAGGATGTCGCGGTCACCGCAGACGCCACAACCGCAACGGCGGCAGCGTTCTTCCGGCTGCCGTAAGACTCAGAAGCCCGAAGGCATCAACAGCAGCAGGCCCGCGCCCAGCGCGATGCGGTAGATCGCGAATCCGGTGAAGCGGTGGCGTTTGATGTAGCCGAGCAGCCACTTCACCACGATGAAGCCGGTGACCATCGCCGCGACGAATGCGATCGCGACATCACCCCAGGCTTCCTCGCCCAGGCCCTGGTCCATCCACAGTTCGAGGAACGCGTAGGCACTGGCGGCGAACATCGTCGGGATGCCGACCAGGAACGCGAACTCGGCCGCGGCCGAGCGCCGGCTCAGGCCCAGCAGCATCGCCAAGAAGATCGTCGTCGCCGAACGCGAGGTGCCGGGGAACACGCCGGCCACCACCTGCGCCAGACCGACCGCGACCGCCACCGTCCACGTTACGTGCGTGTTGTCACCGCGTTTTTCGGCGAAGTACTCGGCCACCAGCATCCAGATGCCGCCGATGATCAGCGCCCAGGCGACCGGGGTGACGGTCTCGGGCAACTCCCAGCCGGCCATGCGCACCGGCAGGCCGACCAGCGCGGTGACCAGGAAGGCGACCGCGATCTTCATCGAATAGTCGCGGTGCTCGCGGTTGCCGAGCCCGGTTGTCAGTTGCCAGATGCGCTGGCGGAACACCAGCAGCGTCGCGAGGATCGCGCCGGCCTGGATGACGATGTTGAAGAAGTCCGAGCGCGCGCCCAGCCAGTGCTGGGCGATCAGCAGGTGGCCGGTGCTGGAGACGGGCAGGAATTCGGTGAGCCCCTCGATGATGCCGAGGAGCAGTGCGGAGATCGGATCGGACACGGCGTTTTTGCTGCGCGGGGGGCAAGCCCGCGAGGATACCGGTCGTCGGCGCCCGCGCGAACCCGCGCAGGGGTATCGCGGTCAGTCGCGCGCGGTGGCCGCGGTCTGCTTGAGTTCGCGGTAGCGGACCAGCGCCGCCTGCAGGTCGCCGCCCAGCGCGGCCTGTTCGACCAGTTGCTGGTCGAGGATCGCCATCTGCCGCTGCAGGTCGGAATGCTGGCTGCGGATGCTGTCGGCCAGCGGTTTGGCGACGGGCTGGCCGGCCAGTTCACGCTCGCCGGCCTGGCGCAGCAGCGACAGCAGGCTGTTGCGCAGGTTGTCGACGCCCATGCGCGAGGTCTTGAGCGCTTCATCCACCAGCACGATGCGTTCGCCGTAGGCGCGGCGCAGGTCGGCTTCGGTTGCATAGGACTCGACCATCGCCAGCTCCTGGCGCTGGCGCAGCGCGGCGGCTTCGGCCTCGAGCTTCACCTGCTGGGCGGCGGCGGCCGCTTCGCGGCGCTCCTCGGCGGTCAGCGCGCGGCTCACGTGCGCCGTGGCCATGCCGCTGCGGGCGTTGATTTCGGTGCGCTCGGCGTCCACCGCCGACGCGGGCAGCGCATCGCCACAGACGCGGCGGCCGCCCTCGTTCCAGCAGTAGACCTTGCGGTCGGCGCTGGGCTTCTGCGCCAGCGCGCCGGTGGCGATGCAGGCCAGCAGCAGGCCGCCCATCAGTCGGATCGAAAGGTGCATGTCGTCCGTCCCCCTGACGGCCCCAAGCGTGGAATCAGCGTGCGGGTTCGCTGCCATGGCGTGCACGATAGGCGAGCAGCCGCTCGCGTTCTGCCGCCAGTGTCGCGCTCTGCCCGACAAATGCAAGCAGGTCGGACAGTCCGGCGATGGCCACGACGGGCACGTCCTGCTCGCGCGCGACGCGCTGCGCGGCGGACTCGCGGCTGTCTTCGCCCACGCGTTCCTGACGATCGAGCGCGATGACGATGCCGGCGACCATGCCGCCACCGTCGGCGATCTGCCCCAGCGCTTCGCGGATCGCGGTGCCGGCGGTGATCACGTCGTCGACGATCAACACCCGGCGTCCGGCCAGCGGCGCGCCGATCAGCAGGCCGCCCTCGCCATGCGCCTTGGCTTCCTTGCGGTTGAACGCGACCGGCAGATCGCGGCCACGGCGCGCGTATTCGCAGGCCAGCGCCGTCGCCAGCGGAATGCCTTTGTAGGCCGGGCCGAACAGCAGGTCGAACTCGACTCCGGCCGCGTCCAGCGCATCGGCATAGCAGCCGGCCAGCGTGGCGATGGCGACACCGGAATCGAAACGCCCGGCATTGAAGAAATACGGACTGACGCGGCCGGACTTCAGCGTGAACTCGCCGAAGCGCAGTGCGTCGGCCTCGAGGGCGAGCTGCAGGAAACGGGTGCGATGGTCGGTCATGGCGTCCATTGTCCCACGCCGAGTGCGCGCAGCATCAGGTGCTGCGGCCCGCCGCGGCCGCCATGCATGCGCTCGCCGCTGTCGACGAAGCCGGCGCGCCGGTAGAGCTGCAGCGCGATGGTGTTGGCGGCATGCACGTTCAGCGCCAGCAGCACGCGTTCGGGATGTCGCAGGGCCAGGTCCGCGCAGCAGGCTGCGAGCGTCGGCAGGCCGAGTCCACGGCCCTGCCAGGCCACGTCCAGTGCGAACGCCCGCAGCGTCGCAGTGCGCCGGTCCACGCTCTGCTTGCCGAAGGTCGCGGTCGGGTAATCGAGGCGATAGAAGCCGATGACGACCTCGCCCAGCAGTACCACCATCGCGTCGCTATCCGGGGCGGCCATCGCGTTGTCGACGGCGAAGACGATGTCGCCTGCGTAGATCGTCTGCGTCGCGGTGAGCGCCAGACAGCGCGCGGCCTCGGCCTGTGCGGTCGACGCCAATACAACGCAAGGCAGCAGAGCCGACGACATGCGCGGAGGATACGCGCCGCGGAGGCCGGAAGCGCGGCGCGAATCCGGTAGGCTTGGCGCCGGTACACGTGGATCCGGTCTGCATGAAAATCGTCAGCTTCAACGCCAACGGCGTGCGCTCCGCCGCGAAAAAAGGCTTCTTCGACTGGTTCGTGGCGCAGGACGCCGACGTGCTGTGCATGCAGGAAACCAAGGCGCAGGAACACCAACTGCTGGGCGAATCCGGCCTGCATGCCGACTTCCTGCCCGCTGGCTACAAGGCCTGGTTCCGCGACGCTTCGACCAAGAAGGGCTACAGCGGCGTGGCCATCTACGCGCGCCAGGAGCCCGACGAGATCCGCACGTCGCTCGGCTGGGCACCGTTCGACGAGGAAGGCCGCTACATCGAGGCGCGTTTCGGCAATCTGAGCGTCGTGTCGTTCTACATCCCGTCCGGCTCGTCGGGCGAGCTGCGCCAGGGCTTCAAGTTCGAGGTCATGGACTGGCTGAAACCCATCCTCGACGCATGGCTGGCCAGTGGTCGCGACTACGTACTGTGTGGCGACTGGAACATCGTGCGCGCGCGCAGCGACATCAAGAACTGGACCAGCAACCAGAAGAACTCCGGCTGCACGCCGCCCGAGCGCGCCTGGCTCAACGGCATGATCGGCGATGCCTGCGGCGATGGCCTGGTCGAGCCGCCCGCAACCGGCTGGCTCGATGCGCTGCGCGTGCTGCGCCCGGATGCGCCCGAATACACCTGGTGGAGCAACCGCGGCGCCGCGCGCGCCAACAACGTCGGTTGGCGGATCGACTACCAGTTCATCACCCCGTCGCTGCGTGACCGCGTGCGCTCGGTTGCCGTCCATCCCGAGCCACGCTTCTCCGATCACGCCCCGCTGGTCGTGGACTACCGCGCGTGAGCACGTCTGCGGGCGCTGCCGATGCGCCGACGTCGTACAAGGGCTGGCGTGGCATCCGCCGCGCGTTCGCCACCCCGTCCGCGGTGACGATGCTGTTTCTCGGATTCGGCAGTGGTCTGCCGTTTCTGCTGATCGCCTCGCAGACTCTGTCGACCCGCCTGCGCGATGTGGGGCTGGATCTGGGCAGCATCGGCCTGATCAGCCTGGCGAGCTTCTTCTACCTGCTGAAGTTCCTGTGGGCGCCGCTGATCGACCGGTATGCGTTTCCATTGACCGCCTTTCTCGGCCGACGCCGCTCCTGGCTGCTGGTCGCGCAGGTCGTGGTGTTGCTGGCGCTGGTGGCACTGGCCTTTACCCGGCCTGATCTCGGCGTGGGTCCTCTGGTCGGCTGGGTGCTGCTCGCTTCATTCGCGGGCGCGACTCAGGATTCGGTCGTCGATGCCTACCGGATCGAGGTGGCCCCGGCCAACGCGCAGGCCGCGCTCGCGGCGACGTACACGCTGGGCTATCGATTCGGACTGATCCTGGCCGGCGCGGGCGCGCTGTACCTCGCCGAGTATCGGGACTGGACCTGGGCCTATCTCGCCATGGCCTCTTTGATGCTGTTGCCGATCGCGACGACGCTGCTGTGCCGCGAGCCCGTCGCGCCGGAATCCACCGTGGTGCGGCGGATCGATTTCATCGGCGCGTTCTGGCAGCCGTTTTCGAGCTTCTTCACCGGCAACGGGGTGGCGCTGGGTTTGGCGCTGCTGTTGTTCGTCGGGCTATTCAAGTTTCCCGACCAGGTCATCGGCGTGATGTCGGGGCCGTTCTATCTCGACTCGGGCTATTCCAAGTCCGACATCGCGACGGTGTCCAAACTGTTCGGCGTGTGGATGGGGATCGCGGGCGCATTTGCCGGTGGTATCGCGGTCGCCGCGTTCGGGTTCCGTCGCATGCTACTGGTGGCGGCGATCGGCGTGGCGCTGTCGAATCTCGCGTTCCTGTTGATGGCGCAGTATCCGGCACAGATCTGGGCGTTCTACGCGGCGATCAGTGCCGACAACCTGTTCCAGGGCTTCGCCGGTGTCGTGCTGATCGCGTTCATGTCGTCGTTGACCGACCGCAATTTCACCGCCACCCAGTTCGCGCTCCTGGTGTCGCTGGCGAACCTGCCGGGCAAGTTCGCCGGCGGGGTGTCGGGCTATCTGGTGGAGGCGACGTCCTACAGCACGTTCTTCGTGCTCAGCGCCCTGACGGTTCTGCCAACCCTGCTCTTGCTTGCATGGCTGTGGCGGTTTATCAAGGAAGCCCCGCCGCAGGACGCGGCTGCCCGGACCGCGGCGACATGACCGACATCGTGCTCAAGGATCTCGACCCCGCGCTGCTCGAGCGCATCACGGCCTATGCGGACACGCAGGGCTGGGGCCAGGCACGCACGTTGCGGTTCCTGCTCGAGCAGGGTCTGCGGGCGAGCATCGGCGACGAGCGCGTGTCCCTGGACCCGGCCGAGGACGGCGTGCTGGCGGCGGCGATCGGCGCGCTGGAGCAGATCCCCGACGACACCTTCGCGCTGATCGGCCGTGGCCCGGCGCAGTCTGCCGCAGCAAGCTGAGCATCAGCTTTCTGTAGGCGCACGCTTGCGCGCGATGCCGCTGCCCCAGGGAGCGCCTCGCGCGCAGGCGCGCTACAGGTTCGTGGGCGCGGCGCCATCCGCAGGATGGGCAGAACGTCTACCGGTTTCGCCGGACGGCTCAGACCGGATGCACGACCCCGAGCACGCGCGGCCCCGCAGCGCCAGTGACCGAGGGCAGATTGCCCGGCCGGCCCAGCACGGTCTGCCGCGCCAGCCACGCGAAACCCATCGCCTCGACATGATCTGGATCGAGCCCGTGCACGGCGCTCGACTCCACGACCACGCCCGGCAGCGCGTTGCCCAGCGCGCGCATCAGGGCGCCGTTGTGCACGCCGCCGCCGCAGCCGATCACCCGCGCGGTGCCCGGCTGGGTCGCGCGCAGGGCGTCGGTAATCGTCGCAACGCTGAGGGCGAGCAGCGTCGCCTGGACATCGGCAACGGATTCGGCGCCCTGCAGCGCGGCGTCGACCCAGCCGAGATGGAACTGGTCGCGTCCGGTGGATTTGGGCGGCGGCGCGGCGAACCACGGCTCGGCCCGCAACCGTGCGAGCAATGCGGTGTCGACGCGACCGCTTGCCGCCAAGGCACCATCGCGGTCGAAGGCTTCGCCGGTGTGGCGCAGGCACCACGCATCCATCAGCCCGTTGGCCGGGCCGGTGTCGAAGCCGCGGACCGGGCCGCCATCGCCCGGCAGCAGGGTCAGGTTGGCGATGCCGCCGAGGTTGAGCACCGCGCGGTCCTCGCCCGGACGCGACAGCAGCGCCGCATGCAGGGCAGGCAGCAACGGGGCGCCATGTCCGCCGGCGGCGACATCGCGGCGGCGGAAATCGGCGACCGTCACCACGCCGGTGCGCTCGGCAATACGCGCACCGTCACCGAGTTGCAGCGTGAACGGCGCGCGGCCATCGCCATCGCGGCCGTAGGGGCGGTGGCGCAGCGTCTGGCCGTGCGAACCGAGTGCGCGGATGGCGGCTGCGGTGACTCCGGCGTCCGCGATCGCGGCCAGCGCGGCATCGGCGAACGCATCGGCAATCAGGACGTCGAGTTCGCCGACGTCATCGAGCGTCAGCGACGCGGCCTGCTGGCCCAGCGCGACCAGGCGCGCGCGCAGCGCGGGATCCCAGGGATAGGTGGCGCCGAAGCGCAGCTCCGCGTCCGGCGTACCGTCGGCGCGATCGTCGAAGCGGACGATGGCCGCGTCGATGCCATCGGCGCTGGTGCCCGAAATCAGGCCGAGGAACAGGTCGGACATGGCGTCAGCGTCGGGCGAAAGGAGAGTGCAAACGAAACGCCCGGCCGGAGCCGGGCGTTCGAGGCGGATCAGCCGCGGCCGTTGCCGGGCCGTGCGGCGTTCGCGACCTGCCGGTCGGGATCCGGCTTGGCCGGCACCTGCGCGTAGATCACATTCTCGACTTCGCGGATGCGCGCGAGCGCCGGGCCGGTCTGCTGGCGGAACTGCGCCAACGCGGCGCCGCTGAGCGGATCGGGCTCGGGCATCGTGTGCTGCAGCGGGTTGCGATGCACGCCATTGACGCGGAACTCGTAATGCAGGTGCGGGCCGGTGGACAGGCCGGTGGTGCCGACGTAGCCGATCACCGTGCCCTGCGCGACGCGCTGGCCCTGGCGGATATTGCCGAAGCGCGACATGTGCGCGTACAGCGTGGTGTGGCCGCGACCATGGTCGAGCACCACCGTGTTGCCGTAACCGCCCTGCACGCCGCGGAACTGCACGCGTGCATCGCCGGCGGCCATGATCGGCGTGCCGGTCGGCGCGGCGTAGTCCACGCCCTTGTGCATGCGCATCGTGCCCAGCACCGGATGGCGGCGGCTGCCGAAACGCGAGCTCAGGCGCGCGTACTGGATCGGCATGCGGATGAAGCTCTTCTTCAGCGGGCGGCCTTCGGCGTTGTAGTACTCGGCCTTGCCGTCCTGCTCGTAACGGAACGCGCTGAAGGGCTTGCCCTTCGCGGTGAACACCGCCGCCTGCACCGGGCCGCTGCGGATCAGTTCGCCTTCGCGCCAGACCTGCTCGACCACGACACTGAAACGGTCGGTCTGGGTGACGTCGGTGTTGAAGTCGATGTCGTACTTGAAGACTTCGTCGGTCAGCGTGTTGATGTTCGCGCCCGACAGGCCCAGCTTGCGCGCCGAATGGAACAGCGAGCGGCCGACTTCGCCGCTGATGACGACGTTGCGGATCTCCACCGGACGCTCGATCACGTCCTCGCGGATCGCGTCGCCGGTCACGGTGAGTTCGACGCGTTCGGTGTCGCTGCGGTCATAGCGCAGCTTGTTGAGGGTGCCGTCGAGGGCCAGGTCGAAGCCCAGTTCGGTGCCCGGCCGCATGCGCGTCAACTTGGCCTTGGCATCGGGCAGCTCGAGGATGCGGTGCATCGTCGAGGCGGGCAGGTCGAGATCGGAGAAGATCGAGCCCAAGGTCTGGCCGCGTTCGACGGTGACCAACTGCCAGTTGTCGTGGGTCTGCTGCGCGCTGCGCTGGGTGGCGGTCAGCGGCGGCAGGGCCAGCGACATCGTCACCAGATCGTGCTGCGGCTCGCCATCGCCGCGCATCGCCTGCGAGACGCCGGGCACCAGGGCAACGACCAGCACCCCGAGCGTGGCGAAGAGGCTGGCATGGCCCCAGTCGCGGCGCGTCCAGCGGCCGGGATACAGGTGCCGGCGCGCGGGCTGCTCCTGCTGCCTGTTCCGGGCCGCAGCCTGCAGGTTGTCGTGGAGCACCTGCTGGTGGTGCGCGTCGGCCTGGGGTGGCGGGACGGAGTGCGTCATCGTGTCGGGTCCGGATGGCGTGAACGGCGTGTCAGCGGGGTAACATAGAGACGTGAGGTCCATGCGTCAAATGCCTGACCGGATTGGGATTTTTGTCCGTGCCGTCGGATAACGAAGCCTTAACCCGGCGTGTTCGTATTCATTTTTCAGCCAGTCGAGATGCCCGTTCCATGTCCCTACCCCCCACCGCGCCCCCCCCGCTCGACCTGATTGCCCGCGGCACCGACGAAATCCTCAAGCGCGAGGACCTCGAAGCGCGCCTGAAGCTCGGTCGCCCGCTGCGGATCAAAGCCGGTTTCGACCCCACCGCGCCGGACCTGCACCTGGGCCACACGGTGCTGCTCAACAAGCTGCGCCAGTTCCAGGATCTCGGCCACACGGTGATCTTCCTGATCGGCGACTTCACCGGGATGATCGGCGACCCGTCCGGCAAGAGCGCGACCCGCAAGTCGCTGAGTCGCGAGGACGTGCTGGCCAACGCGGAGACCTACAAGGCGCAGGTGTTCAAGGTGCTGGACGAGGCCAAGACCGAAGTGCGCTTCAACTCCGAGTGGTTCGGCGCAATGGGCGCGGCCGACATGATCCGGCTCGCGTCCTCCCACACGGTGGCGCGGATGCTCGAGCGCGACGATTTCGCCAAGCGCTACGCCGGTCAGCAGCCGATCGCGATCCACGAATTTCTGTATCCGCTGGTCCAGGGCTACGACTCCGTGGCGCTGCAGGCCGACGTCGAATGCGGCGGCACCGACCAGAAGTTCAACCTGCTGATGGGCCGTGGCCTGCAGGAAAGCGACGGCCAGGCGCCGCAGATCGTGCTGACGATGCCGCTGCTGGTCGGGCTCGACGGCGTCAACAAGATGGGCAAGTCGCTCGGCAACTACATCGGTGTGACCGAGCCGGCGATCGACATGGTCAACAAGACCATGAAGATCGGCGATGCGCTGATGTGGGACTGGATCGAACTGCTGAGCTTCGACATCGGCATCGACGAGGCAAAGGCACTGAAGGCCGAAGTCGAGGCCGGCACGCTGAACCCGCGCGACGTGAAGCTGCGCCTGGCGCGCGAACTCGCCACGCGCTTCCACGACGCCGACGCGGCCGAGCTCGCGATCCGCGGCTGGCAGGTGGCGATCTCCGGCGAAGGCGACGTGTCGCTGCTGCCGCTGCAGGACGTGACCGTGCCGCCAGAGGGTCTGCGCATCGGTGCGCTGCTGACGGCGGCCGGGATCACGCCGAGCAATTCGGAAGCCGGACGCAAGCTGAAAGAGCGCGCGGTCAAGGTCGACGGCGCGGTGATCGACGACGCGGGGCTGGAATTCAAGCCCGGCTTTGAGGGCGTGCTGCAGGTCGGCAAGCGCAACTTCGCCCGGGTGCGGCTGGTCGCGGGCTGAAGAACCGGATCGCAGCGCATCCAATTTTTCCTTCTCCCTCTGGGAGAAGGTGCCCGAAGGGCGGATGAGGGTGCTTTCCCCGCGTGCCGGGTAAAGACCCGACCCTCACCCGACGCGCTCCGCGCGTCGACCCCGGATCAAGTCCGGGGCAGGCTCTCTCCCGGAGGGAGAGGTATGGAGCCTACGGCTGTCAGCAACGCGCTTTGCAGTACGGTGGCAGGCCGGAGCCGCGCCTCAACGCACAGGCGCTGCCCGCGCCGCATCACTCGTCACCCGTCGCGCGCTGAACTCGCTGTCCGCGTCCCACGCCGGCCAGCCCTCGCCATTGGCCAGCGCTTCGGCGAGGCGATAGACGGTGCGGGTGTCGGCGGTGGGGCCGGCCATGTCCCAGCTGTCGTCGAAGGCGTCGCCGGGCTGGTGATAACGGTGGGCGAAGTAGTCGGCGCGTGCGGCCTTGCCGCCGGCGATGCCGCCGTCGAGCTGGTCCATGCCGGGGCCGATCGTGATCGCCGGCACGCCGGCCTGGGCAAAGGCGAAATGGTCGGCGCGGTAGAACAGGCCGGCTTCGAGATTCGGATCCGGCGACCAGCCGCGGCCCTCGACCGCGGCGGCCGTGGCGAGATCGCGTTCCAGCGACACGCGGCCCTTGCCCCAGGACGAGATGTCGTGCGTTTCGCCGTCCGGACTCCACATTTCCATGTTGAGCACCGCGGCCGTCGTCTCCAGCGGACGCAGCGGATTGGCCGCGTAGTAGGTCGCGCCGAGCAGGCCGTTCTCCTCTGCCGTCAGTGCGATGAACTGCAGCGTGCGCGCGGGCCGCGGGCCGGCAGCGAAGACGCGCGCGAGTTCGATCATCGAGGCGATGGCGGTGGCGTTGTCGACCGCGCCGTTGATGATCGCGTCGCCGTTGTCGTCGGGCTCGCCGACGCCGAAGCTGTCCCAGTGGCCGGACAGGATCACCGTCTCGTCGGGACGCGACGCACCGGGCAGCACGCCGACCACGTTGTGGCTGGTCACGCGGTCGCGCTTGACCTTGAACGCGAGATCGAGCGTCGCATCGCCGAGTGCGCCGCCGCGAAAGCCGGCCTGCTGCGCGCGACGTTTCTCGGCATCGAAATCGAGTCCGGCGTCCTGGAACAGCTGCTCGGCGACGCCGCGCTGGATCCAGCCGCGCATCGGCAGGTGGTGCGTGTCGGCGTCCGCGCGGACGATGTCGTACTGCGGTCCGGCACGGCCGTTGCGCACCGTCGCCCAGGGATACGAGGCCGGTTCGGTCTCGTGCACGATCAGCACACCGGCGGCGCCGCGCTTCGCGGCTTCCTCGTACTTGTAGGTCCAGCGGCCGTACCAGGTCAGCGCGCGTCCGCCGAAGCGGCCGGGCTCGGCGGCCTCGAAATCCGGGTCGTTGATCAGCACGACGACGACCTTGCCGGCGACATCGAGCCCGGCGTAATCGTCCCAGTCGAGCTCCGGCGCGGTGATGCCGTAACCGGCGAACACCAGCGGCGTGCCCGACAGATCGACGCCCGTACCCGGACGCAGGGTTTCCACCGCGATATCGTCGCCGTTGGCCAGCGCGCGCGTGGCGCCGCCGACGCGCAACTGCGCGGTCACCGGGCCCTCGATGACACTGCGTTCCAGCGTGACCGCCTGGGTCCAGCCGCCGTTGTCGCCGCCGGGTTCGAGGCCGGCTTCCGCGAACTGGGCACTGATGTAGTCGACCGTCTTGCGCTCGCCCTCGGTGGTCGGCGCACGGCCCTCGAATGCATCCGAGGCCAGCATCGACAGATGCCGGGCGAGGTTGTCGGCCTGGATGCCACCGCCGGGAATGGCGGCGACCGCAGGCGCGGTGGCGGACGTGGCGGCGTCGGGCGCGGCAGGCGTCGACGGTGTGCAGGCAGCGAACAGCAGCGTGCAGGCGAGGGCGGTCAGACGGCGCGGTCGGGACATCGGCGAATCCGTGAACGAGGTGCCGGCCATGATGCCGCATGTGGCCCGGGCCGCTGCCGATTGGCTACAGTGGCGACCGGTCCCCCCATCCAGGAGCATTCGATGATCCGCCGCTACCGCACTGCGCCGCCCTGCCTGCTGGCGGCCGCCCTCGTCCCGTTGCTGGCCCTGGCGGCCTGCACGCCGGCGCCTGAAGAAGGCTTCGAAGAAGAGCAGCCCGCCGCGACCGCGGCCGATGCCGACACCGGAGCCGGCAGCGCGATCGAAACCGAAACCGCCCGGACCGAGATCGGCGACACGCCCGAAGCCGTGGCGCCGCCGGTCGACGCACCGGGCGAGACGCCCTGCGATACCGAAGCGGTGCAGAGCCTGATCGGCACCCAGGGCAGCGAGACGATCTACGCCAAGGCCGTGCAGGACTCCGGCGCCAAGTCGCACCGTGCGCTGGGCCCGACCGACATGGCGACGATGGATTTCCGCCCCGATCGGCTGAACATCGATCTCGATGCGAGCGGCAAGATCACCGGCTTCCGCTGCGGCTGATCCATTCCCTCAAATGCAGACACCAGAACGCCCGGCGCGAAGCCGGGCGTTCTGCGTTGCGGGCACCTGCCCCGGCCAACGATCTCGATCAGCGATCGTCGCGAGTCCGCTTGAAGTCCACCGGCTGGCCTTCGCGTTCGCTGCTCCAGCGTCCGCCGGACTCGCGCTCGCAGTCGCGCGACACCGGCTCGCCCGGCTGGTCGGGTCGACTCGCGCACAGGGGGTTGGCGTCGACTGCGGCGTGGGTGTCGCGGTACTCGTAGGAGCCGCAGCCTGCGAGCAGCAGGACCGCGCCAGCGATGACCGGAATGCGCATGGGGTGTCTCGATTGCGATGGAGGTTCGACGATCGCAGATCGCGCAACGCCTCGCAAACGGCACTCAGCGGCGGCTGGCCACCAGACGGGTGATCTCCACTGCGAGCTGCTCGACGGCATTGCCGAAATCGCCGTGGCCGCCCGCGGCATAGGCCGCGCCGCCGTTGGACAGCGTGTTCGCAACGCCACTGGCGATGTCGCGGGCCTGCTCCAGCTGACCACCGAGCGCGCGATCGATCGTCGACGCCGCATCGGCGGCACTGCGGAAATCGCCACTGGCGACGCCGTCGAAGAACCCGCGCGCCGCCGACTGCACATCGGTCAGCGAACGCGCGATCGCACCGATATCGCCGATGTCCGGCGCACGGCCGTTGGTCAGTGCGCCGCTGGCGAGACCGGCGAGCGCGTCCTGCACCGACACGCTCGCGCCCGGAATGCGACCGGCGAACTGATCGAGCGCCAGGTTGGCCAGTGGCTGCATGCCCGCCGGCAAGTTGTCGGCGATGGCGCCACGCGCCGCCTCGGTCACGCTGCCGCCCACGAGACCGTTGACCACGCCCATGACCGCGCCCGGCAGGCCGCCGGTGAGCATGCCCACGACCGCCGCGCCGACGATGCCCTGCAGATCCCGGGCATCGATGCCCAGCGCATTGGCCAGGCCTTCGAGCGCGTTGTCGAGTCCGAGCGCATCGGTCGCGGTGCCGAGCGCGTTGCTGATCGCTGCGCCCAGCGCATCGACCGCAGTATCGACGGCGCCGCCGAGGGCGTCCGCCGCTGCACCAAGCGCATCACTGGCCGAGGATGCGGCACCTGCGCTGTTGCCGCCGCCATTGCCGACGCCGCCTGCGCCGTCGCTTCCATCGCTCATGGGGTGCTCCGTCGATCGGTTCGAGTCACCCCGACTCTATGCCCGCACGTCCATCGCGCCATCTGGTGGGAACCCGAGGTTTGGCGGCGAAAACACGGAGCCGGTCACGGTTTGCGCTCTGCGGGCGGCGTCGCGCCAACCGCAGGCCCGCATGCGGTCGAGATGGCGCCTTGCGCGTTTCGCTCGGGCCGGCCGCGTCCACACCCTCCATTCCCGTCCGTCGCGGGCATCGGGCTGGCGCCGCCCGCGTTCGCGATGTCCGTCAGCGGTTCGCCTTCAAGGCATCGAGAATGCGCACGCCGGCGCGGCCGTCGTCGGGCGTCAAACCGATGCGTCGCTGTTCGGCCTGGATCGCACGCCGCGTTGCGGTGCCGATCATGCCGTCGACCTCGCCGATCGCATGGCCGCGCGCGAGCAGCAGCGTCTGCAGTTCGCGGCGCTGCGCGCGCGACAGGCCCGGGTCGTCGGTCGGCCACTGCGTCTGCAGGCCGCGGCCACCGCGCAGGCGGTCGGCGAGCGTCGCGATCGCCAGCGCGTAGCTCTCGGCGGCGTTGTAGGAAAAGATCGCGTCGTAGTTGCTGAAGACGATGAAAGCCGGACCCTTGACGCCGGTCGGCACGAGGATCGCGGCCTGCGTGTTGCCGGCCGGCAACGTGCCGCCGTCGACGCGTGTGATGCCGCGCGCGGTCCAGTCGGCGACAGTCCGGCGGTTGGTGCGGCCGGCCTGCGCGGCGTTGAATCCCGCCGGCAGCCTGATCTCGTAGCCCCAGGGCTGGCCCGTCTTCCAGCCGCCGCGTGAACGCTTGAGGTAGTTGGCCGTCGACGCCAGCGCGTCGGGAATGCTGTCGACCAGATCGCGGCGGCCGTCGCCGTCGAAATCGACCGCGATGCGCGCGTACGTGCTCGGCATGAACTGCGTATGCCCGAACGCGCCGGCCCACGAACCGGTCGTGTCGCGGTTCTGCAGGTCGCCGTCGTGCATCAGCTTGAGCAGGGCGACGAACTCGCTGCGGAAGAACGGCTGGCGACGGCCGTGGCAGGCCAGCGTCGCCAGCGACACGCGCAAAGGGCGTTTGCCGGAGATGCGGCCGTAATCGCTCTCCACACCCCAGATCGCGACCACGGTCTCGGCATCGACGCCGTACTGCGCGGCCACGCGATCGAGCAGCGCGCGATGCTCCACCAGACGCGCGCGCCCATCGGCGACGCGTTCCTCGTCGACGAGACCGGCGAGGTAATCCCACAACGGTGTGGTGAATTCGGGCTGCGAGTCGAGCAGCGGCAGCACGGTCATGTCCGGCGTGACATCGGCGAGCGCGTCGAACGCCGCGGATGGAATTCCCGCCTTGGCCGCGTCGCCGCGGATCCCGGCGATGCAGCGCGCGAACGCGGCGGCGTTGTAGGCGGGTGCGGCGGTCGGCGCCGGGGACGCGGGCGCCTGCGCGGCGGCACCGCCTGCGCACAGCAGCAGGCCCGACAACGCGAGGCGCGCCGGTGTCGAAAAACGATGCATCGGGAGACGGGACATGCGGGCGACCTGCGCGTGCGGGGCGACCACTGTGCACGAGCCAGCATGGCGGACGCATCCCCAGGCCTCGCCCGGTTTCACCGGGCGCTCAGCCGAGGTCACCGTCCACGTAGAACCAGTGACCGGCCTCGCGCACGAAGCGGCTGCGCTCGCGCATGCGCACCACGCTGCCGCCGCCGATGCGGTACTTCGCGACGAACGCGACTTCGGCGCGGTCGGCGTCGATGACGTCGTGCGCCTTGACGTCCAGGCCCAGCCAGACCGGCGGCGGATCGTCGAAGCGCAGATCGTCCGGACGCGTCGACGCATGCCAGCTCGCGCGCAGATAGTCCGCGTCGCGGCGCACATAGGCGACGTAGCGCGAACGCATCAGCGCTTCGGCATCGGGCGCGGCCGCGCCGTCGTGCAGTGGCTTGCAGCAGTCGGCGTAAGTACATGCGCGGCCGCAGGGGCAGGGCGCGCTGGGCTCGAGGTGTGGTGTCGGCATCGCGCCAGTGTGCGGCGGCGATCGGACGTCGCCAAGCTCGGCGCGGTGTGCGATGCCGCGCGCATCACATGCGGACGCGCCGAGCACCGTGGCGTCCGGCACGGAAGTCCACGCGTGCCGGTCGATCCCTGCAGGCATCGCTCAGACCCAGCCACGCGCCGCCAGCGACACCGCGGCGCCGTCGCCGACGACGAAATGATCGAGCAGCCGCACATCCACCAGCGACAGCGCGTGCTTGAGCTGCGCGGTCACCGCACGATCGGCGGCACTCGGCTCGCGGCTGCCGCTGGGATGGTTGTGACCCACGATCACCGCGGCGGCGTTGAGCGCCAGCGCGCGGCGCACGACTTCGCGCGGATGCACCTCGGCGCCGTCGATCGTGCCGCGGAACAGTTCCTCGAACGCCAGCGCGCGATGGCGGGTGTCGAGAAACAGCACCGCGAACACCTCGTGGGCGAAACCACGCAGGCGCTGCGAGAAGTAGCGGCCGGCGGCGGCCGGATCGGTCATCGCCTCGCCACGCGCGAGATCGGCCGCGAGCACACGGTTGCCGAGTTCGAGCGCCGCCGTCAGCGCGCAGGCGCGTGCGGGGCCGAGGCCGGGCAAGGCGGCGAGCCCGGCCGCGCCGCGTTCGATCAGCGTGCGCAATGGGCCGTGCGCGGCGAGCAGTTGCCGCGCGGTCGACACCGCGTCCTGCCCACGCAGGCCCGAGCCGAGGAAGATCGCCAGCAGTTCCGCATCCGACAACGCGGCCGCGCCCTGGCCCAGCAGTTTCTCGCGCGGCCGTTCGCCAGCCGGCCATTCGTGGATGTGCATGCCCGCTCCAGACAGAACGCCGGTGGGCCGCGTCGCGTCCCAGGGGAAGGATGCGCGCCGCGCCCGCACCGGCGAGGCAGCCATTGCACCGCGCGCAGCGCGAGAGCGGCAGCGGCTGCGCACATGGCTTCGGGTAAGCTGTCGGCCGGTTTTCCGGTAGGACTTCGCCGACGATGGGCGCCGTATCGACCCCGCTGCACGGGCAGCGCATCCTGCTGTGCGTCTGCGGCGGCATCGCCGCCTACAAGGCCGCGGACCTGGTCCGCCGGTTGCGCGACGCCGGCGCGGAAGTCCGCGTGGCGATGACCGAGAGCGCGCAGCACTTCGTGTCCGCAGCGACCTTCCAGGCGGTCTCGCACAACGCCGTGCGCACCACGCTGTGGGACCCGGGCGCGGAAGCTGCGATGGGTCACATCGAACTCGCGCGCTGGGCGACCCGCGTGGTCGTGGCACCCGCGACGGCTAACACCCTGGCCAAGCTCGCGAATGGCTTCGCCGACAACCTCGTGACCACGCTGTGCCTGGCGACGACGGCGCCGCTGACCGTGTGCCCGGCGATGAACCATCGCATGTGGCTGCATCCGGCCACGCAGGCGAATATGGCGCTGTTGCGCGAGCGCGGCGTGCAGGTGATCGGGCCGGAGGACGGGCCGCTGGCCGAGGGCGAATCCGGCCCCGGTCGCCTCGCCGAGCCGCAGGCGATCGTGGCCGCGCTGCCGGCATGAGTCACCCGCTCTCCGGCCGCCGCGTGCTCGTCACCGCCGGCCCGACCTACGAGGATCTCGACCCAGTGCGGTTTCTCGGCAACCGCAGCAGCGGCAAGATGGGGTTCGCGATCGCCGCAGCCGCGCAGCGCGCCGGCGCCGACGTGGTGCTGGTCGCCGGTCCCGTGCATCTGCCGACGCCCGGAGGCGTGCAGCGCGTCGACGTGCGCTCGGCGGCGCAGATGCATGCAGCGGTGTTCGATGCGCTGCCGGCAGATATCTACATCGGCGCCGCCGCGGTCGCGGACTTCACCCCGGCGCAGATCGCGCCGTCCAAGATCAAGAAACGCCCCGGCGAAGACGGCCTCGATCTGCGTCTGGTGCGCACCCGCGACATCCTTGCCGACGTCGCCGTCGCCAACCCGCGCCCGCGACTGGTCGTGGGATTCGCGGCCGAGACCGATGATGTCGATGCCAATGCACGCGGCAAGCTCGCCGCCAAGCGCGTCGACCTGATCGCCGCCAACCGGGTGGGCATTGCCGGCAGCGGCTTCGAGGGCGACGACAACACGCTGCTGGTCCACGACGCTGCGGGCCATGTGCAGCTCGGCCCCGCCTCCAAGGCCGAGATCGCCGACCGTCTGGTCGCGCTGGTCGCGGCCCGCCTCTCACAGGAATCCCGATGAGCACGACCGCCGCCCACCACGTCCTCGACATCCGGATCCTCGACGCGCGCTTCGGCCAGCAGTGGCCGCTGCCGGCCTATGCCACTGACGGCAGCGCCGGTCTCGACCTGCGCGCCGCGCTCGACGAACCATTGACCCTGCTGCCGGGCGACGTGTCGCTGGTGCCCTCGGGGCTGTCGATCCATATCGGCGATCCCGGCCTGTGCGCGATGGTCCTGCCGCGCTCGGGCCTGGGCCACAAGCACGGCATCGTGCTCGGCAACGGCACCGGTCTGATCGACGCGGATTACCAAGGGCCGCTGATGATCAGCGTCTGGCACCGCGGCAAGGACGCCTTCACCATCGAGCCGGGCGACCGGATTGCGCAGCTGGTGATGCTGCCCGTCGTGCGGGCGACCTTGAATGTGGTGGATACTTTCGTCGAGACCACGCGCGGGGCCGGGGGGTTCGGCCATTCCGGCGTGCGCTGACGGGGAATGCAGATGAGCGAGAAGGAACCGCGACAGGCGGCTGTGGTGCTGGCGCAACTGCGCCAGGCCGCGCCGTTGCTGGCCGTGCTGCTGGGTGTGCTGGCCCTGTGGTTCGCCTGGAGTGGCTGGCAGCAGCTGCGCGGCGAGCAGCGCACGGCCGCAGCCGAACAGGGCCGCGACGCGGCGGTCACGGCGACGCAGCAGGCGCTGGGCGCCGAGCTTGCGCGCATGACGACACGCCTGGCCGAAGCGCCCGTGCAGCGCGCCCTGGTCGCGGACGATCTGGACGCGGCCGCCGCTGCGCTCGCGGCGGACTGGCCGCAGCTCGAGTCCGCCGACATCCTGCCCGCCGACCTCAGGGCCGACTACGCCGGTCTGGACACCGGCGGCTTCGGCCGCCTGGCCGCGCTCGAAGCGGCCCGGGTCGAGGACCGCGCGGTGCTGACGGTGGCGCAGATCGAGGGCGCACCGCGGGTGCTGATCGCCGCCCCGGCGCGGGCCGGTGAGAACCTGGCCGGCATCGCCTTGGTGCAGCTGCCCCTGTCGCGCGCGACCGCGGGACTGGAGGCCGCGCCCTTGCATGACGCCATCTACCTCGCACTGCGCCAGGGCAACCACACGCTGCTGTCGCGCGGTGACGAAGGCCTGTCCAACGTGGCCGCGCGGATGGGCAAGCCGGTGCCGGGCACGCCGTTGCGCATCGCCGCTGCGGTGCCGAGCGTGGATGCGCCCCCGTTTGGCCTCGGCGCGATCCCGCTCCTGGCCGGCGCGGGCCTGTGCCTGCTGCTCGCGGTGGTCGTGCTGCGCCTGCCGCGTGGCGCCGCTTCGGCCGCGAAGGCCGAGGACACCACGCCGACATTTGCCGAAGCGTTGCGGACGCCGGCGGAAGGCGCCGATGGCGAGACCGGCATTGCGCCGCCGCCGGCGGTGCGCGGCGAGGCATCGAAGAAGAAGGCGACACCGTCTTCGGTGGTGCTGGACCCGTCGATCTTCCGCGCGTACGACATCCGCGGCGTGGTCGGTACGACGCTCGACGCGGGCGTCGCCGAACTGATCGGCCAGGCGGTCGGTTCACTGATGCGCGAACAGGATCTAGCCGACATCGTCGTCGGCCGCGATGGCCGCCTGTCGGGCCCGGATCTCGTCGCCGGCCTGATTGCCGGTCTGCGCAAGGCGGGCCGCAACGTCATCGATATCGGCATGGCGCCGACCCCGCTGATCTACTTCGGCGCCTACCACCTGCGCACCGGCTGCTGCATTTCGGTGACCGGCAGCCACAACCCGCCGGACTACAACGGCTTCAAGATCGTCGTCGGCGGCGAGACGCTGTCGGGCGATGCGATCACCGACCTGCACACCCGCGTCGCCGATGACCGCCTGCACACCGCGCCGCAGCCGGGCGCGGTGTCCGAGCGCGACATCAGCGACGACTACGTGCGGCGCATCGCCGACGACATCCAGATCGCGCGCCCGCTGAAGATCGTCGTCGATGCCGGCAACGGGGTCGCCGGCGAACTCGGCCCGCGCGTGCTGGAAGCGATCGGCGCCGAGGTCGTGCCGCTGTACTGCGACATCGACGGCACCTTCCCCAACCACCATCCCGATCCGAGCGAGCCGCAGAATCTCGAAGATCTGGTGCGCACGGTGCAGCGCTTCGACGCGGATCTGGGCATCGCCTTCGACGGCGACGGCGATCGCCTGGGCGTGGTCACGAAGGATGGCGAGAACATTTTCGCCGACCGCCTGCTGATGCTGTTCGCAGCCGACGTGCTGGAGCGCAACCCGGGCGCGATGATCGTCTTCGACGTGAAGTGCACCGGTCGCCTGCCGGGCCACGTGCTGCGCCATGGCGGCAGCCCGCTGATGTGGAAGACCGGGCATTCGCTGATCAAGGCCAAGATGCGCGAGACCGGCGCCGAACTGGCCGGCGAGATGAGCGGCCACTTCTTCTTCGCCGAGCGCTGGTACGGCTTCGACGACGGCATCTACGCCGCCGCGCGCCTGCTCGAGATCCTCGCCCTCGACGACGATCCGTCGGCGGTCCTCAAGGCGCTGCCCAACGGCATCTCGACGCCCGAGATCAAGGTGCCCGCGCCCAACGACGATCCGCACAGCTTCATCGCCCGCGTACAGGCCGAGTCCGCATTCGACGGTGCGCGCCTGTCGACGATCGATGGCGTCCGCGCCGACTGGTCCGACGGGTGGGGCCTGGTGCGTGCGTCGAACACCACGCCGGTGCTGGTGCTGCGCTTCGACGCCGACAGCCGCGACGCGCTGGTGCGCATCCAGCAGACCTTCCGCGCGCAGCTGCTGGCGATCGATCCCGAACTGGCGTTGCCCTTCTAAAAGTCGTCTTCCGCCTTCGGCGGAAGACGCCTACGTCCCTCTCCCACCGGGAGAGGGGGGGACCATCTGCGAAGCGGATGGTGGGGTGAGGGCAGGCCCCTCGCGGAGGAGATCCATCACGCTACAAAGCGCTTCGACGCGTCACATCGGTCGAACACTGAAGATGGGTTTTGCTGCGCTCTCCCCATCCTACGAACGCAGCGATAACGTCTCGTGCCCAGAACCCCACGTCGGACTGGGGGCATCGCCGACGACGTTTCACTTCCTGAGGCGATGCCAACGCCTCGCATCCGCATCGCACTCTGGCGGACCGAATCCACCGGATTCCGCAGATGCCTCTCCGCCACGCACTTCCAAGCCCATCCCTCGCATTGCTCCTGCTGCTGTGCGTGGTCTCCGTCCCGCTGCAGGCCGCCACCCCCGCGCCACCCGCCCTGATGCTCGCCCGCGATCTCGGCACCACGCCGATCGACGTGCCGGCGTACTTCGTCAGCGAGAAGCTCGACGGCGTGCGTGCGCGCTGGGACGGCCGCGCGCTGTGGACACGCGGCGGCCATCGCATCGCAACGCCGCCCGGCTTCGTGCAGCGCTGGCCGTCCACGCCGATGGACGGCGAACTGTGGATCGGGCGCGGTCGCTTCGACGTGGTCAGCGGCATCGCGCGCAGCACGCGACCCGATCCCGCAGCGTGGGAGGCGGTGCGCTTCATGGTGTTCGACCTGCCCGCGCATCCGGGCACGTTCGCCGAGCGCGTGGCGGCGATGCGCACGCTGGTCGAGCGGACCGCGCATCCACAGCTGCGGATGATCGAACAGACGCGCGTCGCGTCGCGCGCGGCACTTGATGCGCGCTTGGCCCAGATCGTCGCGGCCGGCGGCGAGGGGCTGATGCTGCACCACGCCGATGCACGTTACGGCGTCGGCCGCAGCAACGCCCTGCTCAAACTCAAGCCGCATGACGATGCCGAGGCGCGGGTGCTCGCGCATGTACCGGGCAAAGGCAAGTACACCGGCATGCTCGGGGCGCTGGTGGTCGAGCATCACGACGGTCGCCAGTTCCGCATCGGCACTGGCTTCACCGACGCGCAGCGTGCCGACCCCCCGCCAGTCGGCAGTTGGGTCACGTACCGATACAACGGTCTGACCTCCACGGGATTGCCGCGCTTCGCACGGTTCATGCGGATCCGCGACGAGATGCCCCCCTGAAAAGCGTCATCCGCGCAGGGGATGACACCCACGTCCCTCTCCCGCTGGGAGAGGGGGGGACCATTTGCGAAGCAAATGGTGGGGTGAGGGTAGGCCCCTCGCGGAAATGTCTGCTTCCGATATTGCTTGGTTGCTGCAACGCAATCAGGAGGTCGCTGCGCACACCGCGACGCCAACTTCGATCCTGACATATCGGAACTCGGACATCCGTCCCCGGACACACTTCGGCAGAACGCCGGCAACACTGCGGCAGCGAGGTAACCCGCGAGCGTCAGCCCTCACCCCATCCCCTCTCCCAGAGGGAGAGGGGATCTGAAAGCGTAATCGCTTGCACTTCGGCGCGCGAAAGAACGCGTGCGCAAACGCGAAGCCTAACGTCACCGACCACCAGTCCCTCAGCAGGCCCGTTCCTTCGCGAACGGATTGAGGCGCCGCACCCAGCTGTCGCCGCAGTCGATGTCGACCGGTTCGGGTTCCACCGACTTGACCGGCGTGCGCGCGGCGACGCGGGCGCGTTCCAGTTCAGCGATCTTCGCGCGGATCTGCGGCATCGCCGCGAGCGCGGCGCGTTCGCCCTGCAGGATCGCCGCATTGCGCTGCTCGAAACTCGCCGGGCCGATGTCGTTGACCTGGGGCCGGATCACGACATCCGCGCGCGCCAGCTCCTGGCGGCCGAGGTTCTGGCCCATGATCGCGATCGACTGGTTGACGATGCCGAGCATGCTGCCGGGCATCGTGCCGCTGGCCTTGCTGGAAATGTCGACCGCGATCACGAGGTCCGCGCCGAGCTGCTTGGCCGCATCCACCGGTACCGGACTCACGACGCCACCATCGACGTAGTGCCGGTCGCCGATCTTCACCGGTTCGAACACCCCCGGCACGCTGCTCGAGGCGCGCACCGCCTGACCGGTATTGCCACGCACGAACACGATGCGATCGCCGGTTTCCAGGCGTGTGGCGACGGCCGCGAACGGAATGCGCATGCGGTCCAGCGTGCGGTTGCCGACTTCCTGGTTGACGTAGTTCTGCAGCGCGACGCCCTGCACCAGGCCGCCCGAGAACAAACGCACGTCGCGGATGCTGGATTCGTCGAGCGCGACCGCGCGCTCCTGCATCTGGAAGGGATCCATGCCGCTGGCATAGAGCGCACCGACCACGCTGCCGGCGCTGGTGCCGGCGACGACATCGGCCTGGATGCCGTTGGCCTCGAGCATCTTGATCACGCCGATGTGGGCGAAGCCCTTGGCAGCACCGCCGCCGAGGGCGAGCCCGATACGTACCGGCTGCGGACGCGGTGCGACCGGCGTGGCCGGCGTCGGCTGCACGGCGACCGGCGGGTTCGGACGCACGTCGTCACGGCCGCAGGCAGCGAGCACGAGCAGGCCGGCGACGAGCAGCGCGGTACGCGCATGGCGGAATGGAGTGCGGAGACGCATGCGATAGACGCCGGTTCTGGACTGGCGCCGAGGATACCCGCGCCTCGCCTGTCGGCGGCTGAAGCATCCGGGTTTACGTCACAGCTGATCTCCCGGTGCTGCCGATCCTCCACAGATCAGCCAGACAGGAACCGCGGGCCGCGCAGACTCAGCGAGTGGAACGACCGCCGAAACGGGAGCCGAAGAAGTCGCCGTCATTCCAGCGCGGCGGCGCCTCGGCGTCGCCGACGATGCGCGTCAGCGCGACCACCACCTGCGCCATGCGCGCGGCATCCCCGTACTGGATCGGCAGATCCACCTGGTCGCAGGGCTGGTGGTAACAGTTGCGCAGGAACCAGGTCGCCGCGATCTTCGGGTCTTGGTTGTCGTTGGCGGGCGCGACGCCGGCATCGAGATACAGCGCAGGAATGCCGGCGCGCACGAAGGCGTACTGGTCGCTGCGCACGAACGCGACTTCTTCCGGGAACGGATCCGGCGACACCTCGACGCCGACTTCGCCCGCTGCCTGCGTGATCGCCGCCGCGAGCGTCGAATGCTCACTGCCGATCGCGACGATATCGCGCGTCGGCGCGGTCAGGATCGGCATGTCGATGTTGAGGTTGGCGACGAACCGGCCGGCCGCGGCCGGCGGATGCCGCGCCAGCCATTCGGCGCCGAGCAGACCCTGTTCCTCGGCGGTGAGGGCCGCAAACAGCGTGCTGCGCGCCGGTGCGGGATCGCCTTCGGCCATCGTGCGCGCGGCCTCGATCAGGATCGCCACGCCCAGCGCATTGTCCAGCGCCCCGTTGTAGATCGCATCGCCGTCCACCGGCGCACCAGTGCCGATGTGATCGAGATGCGCGGTATGCACGATCGACTCGCTAGCGCGCGCCGCGTCGCGACCCGGCAGCACGCCGAGCACGTTGCGCGATTCGAGCGTGTCGATGCGGGTCCGCGTGCGCAGCGTCAGCGTGCCCGGCAGCGCGAACGGTTTCAGCGTGCCGGCGCGCGCGGCGTCGAACAACTGCGAGGCCGTCTGCGGACCGTCGGCAAAGACGAGGTCGGCCGCGGTCGCGGCGACGCGTGCGCTCACGCGTAGCTGCGCGGGCGCATCGATCGGTCGGTTGTCGGCGTCGCGCAGGCGCATGGACGGCCGTCCCGCCTGCGCGACGCTGCGCGTCCACGGCATGCCGGCTTCGTCGTCGACGGTGTTGACCAGCACCAGACCGACCGCGCCCCGCGCGACCACGGCTTCGATCTTGGTGCCCAGGCTGGCGTAATGGGCCTGCGGATTGGCCTCGAAGCTACGCGGCGCGCCGCCGAACACGATCGCGATGCGCCCCTGCAATTCGACACCTGCAAAGTCATCGTGTCCGAGTTCCGGCGCGTGGATCGCCTGGCCGACGAACACGGCCGGCGCGGTGATCTCGGCTTCGGCTGCGTTGAAATCCGGCAGCGGCAGGAACTGGTCGCTGGGCCGCAGCGCGATCGTGCGCCCGTTGCGCGAGACCGACAGCGTCGCCGCGGCCGGATCCGCGACCGCGCGCACCAGCGGCACGCGCTGGAACCAGCCACCGTCGTCGCCGGCCGGCTGCAGTCCGCTCTCGGCGAAGCGGCTCGCGACGTGTTCGGCGGCGAGATCGAAGCCCGGCGTGCCGGTTTCGCGCCCGGCCATCGCATCATCGGCCAGCACGCGCACGTCGGTTTCGATCCGTTGTCCGGCCGGCGTCCCGTTGACGACCTCGGCCGCGGGCGGCATCGGCGCCCCCGGCGCGGTCTGCGCCTGTACCGCAGCATCACTGTCGCGACCGCTGCAGGCGACCAGCAACAACGCGCAAGCGATGGTCAGAACGGGACGGGACATGGGCGGCTCCGGTGCGGGAGGGCGACGGTAGCACGCAGTTCTCAAGACCTCATGCCGGCATGAAGATCCCGATCACCACCAATGCCCAGACGAGAAGACCCAGCGCGATCCAGCACACGTTGGCCCAGGTGAAACGACGGTTGCTGCTGCCGTCAGGATCGCCACAGGCGTGATTGGCGGCCGCCTGGATCTGCAGCAGTGCCAGGGTGATCGGCGCAATGGCCGCGATCGCGAGGATGCCCGTCGTTGGCGAGCCGATCCCCCGGCCGTCGAGGCGGCTGAGAATGTTGCTGGCGATTTCGAACACCACGTAGGTCGTGGCGAGCAGGCCTGGCGACCATCGCACGTCGGTGCGCCCCGGTCCGAGCACGGCTTCGATACGCGCGACCAAGGCGTGGGCGAAGAAGATCGAGAAGAATGCGCGCGGCACTGGCCAGATCGACTCGTGCTGGCCGTGGCCGCGGCGGTAGCGCTGCCAGTGCATGTAGAACCAGTACAGACCGTAGATGCCGAACGTGGCGACATAAAGCACGCAGAACTTCGGAACGGACACGACGTAGAAGATGCGCGCCTGCAGGGCGTCTGCCCGCACTTCGCGGATCTCGCTGGCGGGCGGCGCGTAGAGATTGGGGTCGGGGCGGCTGTCCTGCATTGTTGCGTCCTTGCAATATGAAGTCTGCATCCTAGTTCCTGTCGAACGCGGCCGACAGTCGTCCGATCGCGACATGTCGCCGTCGCCGGCTGCGCTAATGTCGCCGAATGTTCGACCTCCACCAGGTACATCGCCGCTACGGCGCGACCGTCGGTCTCGACGGCATCGATCTGCGCATCGCGCCGGGCGAGACGACGGCGTTGATCGGGCCGAGCGGGGCCGGCAAGTCGACGCTGCTGCGGTTGCTGATCGGCCTCGAGTGGCCGGATGCCGGCGAGGTGCGGTTCGAAGGCGAGCGGCTCCGCCGCGATGCGCTGCTCGCACACCGTCGGCGCATCGGCTACGTGATCCAGGAAGGCGGGCTGTTTCCGCATCTCGATGCGATTGGCAATGTCGGTCTGCTGCCGCGCACGCTGGGCTGGTCATCGGCACGCATCGAAGCGCGTGCGGCGGAACTGGCAGCGCTCTGTCGTCTGCCGGCCGATGCGTTGCGACGGTATCCGGCCGAGCTGTCAGGTGGCCAGCGCCAGCGTGTGGGCCTGATCCGCGCGCTGATGCTCGACCCGGACGTGCTGTTGCTCGACGAACCGCTGGGCGCGCTGGACCCGATCGTCCGCTTCGACCTGCAGGCCGAGATGCGCGCGCTGTTCGAACGCCTCGGCAAGACCGTCGTGCTGGTGACCCACGATGTCGCCGAGGCCGCGTGGTTCGCCGACACCATCGTGTTGCTGCGCGACGGGCGCATCGTCCAGCAGGGTGCGCCGCGGACCCTGCTCGATGCGCCGGCCGAGCCGTTCGTGCGCGCCTTCATGACCGCCCAGCGCAGCGTCGAGGACGCTGCATGAGTCTGGGCGTGCGCAGCGCCGTCGCGTGGCTGCTGATGCTCGTCTGCGGCAGTGCTGTCGCCGCGCCGGTCGTCGTCGGCTCAAAGAACTTCACGGAAGGCGTGCTGCTCGGCGAGATCGCGACGCAGGCCGGGCGCGAGGCCGGCGCCGACGTGCGCCACCAGCGCCAGCTCGGCGGCACCCGCATCCTATGGCGCGCGCTGCAGGACGGCAGTATCGACGCCTACGCCGAGTACACCGGCACGCTGGCCGACGAACTGCTGCAGATGCCGGGCGCCGACATCGCGGCGATGCAGGCGGCGCTCGCGCGCGACGGCCTGGCGATGACCGCGCCGCTCGGCTTCGACAACAGCTACGCGCTGGGCATGCGGCGGGCGCATGCGTCGGAACTCGGTATCCGCACGCTGTCGGACCTGCGCGCGCATCCGACGCTGCGGCTCGGCCTGAGCAATGAATTCATGTCGCGCGCCGACGGCTGGCCCGGGCTGCGCACGGCCTACGCGTTGCCGCAGACGCCGGACGGTCTCGACCATGACCTCGCCTACCGCGCACTCGCCAACGGTGCGATCGACGTGACCGATCTCTATGGCACCGATGCCGAGATCCCGTATCACGACCTGGTCGTGCTGCGCGACGACCGCGCGTACTTCCCGTCCTACGCCGCGGTCTATCTCTACCGCAGCGATCTGGCGCAGCGTGCGCCGGCGCTGCGCGACGCCTTGCATGGCCTGGAAGGCCGCATCGACGCGGCAACCATGCAGCGGCTCAACGCACGCGTGAAGCTGGACCGCGAAGCGGAATCCGCAGTGGCCGCCGACTGGCTGGGGCTGGAAGCGCCCGACAGCGACGGCCGCGCCGCACGCATCTGGCAACGCACACGCGAACATCTCGCGCTGGTCGGCATCTCGCTCGGCGCAGCGCTGCTGGTCGCGCTGCCGCTGGGCATCCTCGCCGCGCGCCGGCCGCGGCTCGGCCAGGGCGTGCTCGCGCTGACCGGCGTGCTGCAGACCCTGCCGTCGCTGGCGGTGTTCGTCTTCATGATTCCGCTGTTCGGCATCGGCGCCGGCCCGGCGATCGCCGCGCTGTTCCTCTACAGCCTGTTGCCGATCGTGCGCAATACGCATGCGGGCCTCACCGGCATTCCGCGCGAGTTGCGCGAGACCGCCGCTGCGATCGGCTTGCCGGCCGGCACGCGCCTGCTGCGCGTCGAACTGCCGCTGGCGCTGCGCACGATTCTGGCCGGCATCAAGACCGCGGCGGTGATCAATGTCGGCACTGCGACGCTCGGCGCGCTGATCGGCGCTGGCGGTTACGGCCAGCCTATCCTGACCGGCATCCGTCTCGACGACATCGGCCTGATCCTCGAAGGCGCGGTGCCAGCGGCGCTGCTCGCGCTTGCGGTGCAGGGCGTGTTCGAGATCGCCGAGCGCGCGCTCACACCGCGTGGATTACGGTTGGCTGCGCGCCGTTAGTCCCGATCCGCCGGACGACAGGGCGGATCGCGCCGCGCATCAGGTCCGCCGCCCGAGCGCACAGCATCGCGTTCGTATCGATCAGCGACGGAAGCGGACGTAGGCGCGCTTGGCCAGATAGAGCAGCTGACCACCAAGCCCAGCGTCCTGGGCTTTCCGGAGCGCGGTGTTCTCCGCGTACAGCATGCGGATATGCGCATCGCGCTGCGCGACAAGAGCCTGCATCTCAGCAACATCTACCGGATCGAGCACGTAGCCTTCGGCAAAGCGTTCCGGCACCTGTCGATTGACGTAGTAGGTGGTGTGGCGGTCGGCAATCTCTTCAGCCGGCCGGTCTTTCGTATAGAAGTAGAGCGCGATCGAGCGGCGGGTGAGACCCGCGTGTTCCGGCGGCAGCTGGATCATGTCGAAGCCGTGCCACGAGCGCTCGGAGGTCTCGAAGAGGGCGCAGCGGTTGAATGCCGGGGGTATGGTGACGTCCGGTCGCGGAGAGGCATGCGGATCGCGGAACAGTTCGAAACAACCACCCCTCTCCGGCTCCCATTTCGGATTGAGGTACACGATGAGATTCAACCGCCGGTGCCAACGTTCGCTGGGATGGAAGTTGAAATCCACATGTGCGTCCAAACTCATCCCGCTGCGGTTCTCGTGCGTACCGCCGCCCAGATACCAGGGGTCGTAGATCAGCCCGTGGATGCCGGTCAGGCGCGACATCGTCTGCAGGAATTCCGGGCTCTGGATCGCATCGTCAAGCTCGCGAAAGGCTGGACCCAGCTGACGCACCTTGTCGGACGTGGACTTGCCACCAGGCTGGCCATCGTCGCCGACGAAGTTGCCCTGCTCGAACGCCGGAAACTCCGCGAGCAGGCGCTCCGCGAAGCCGGGTGCGAGGAAGTCGTCGATGACCAGATGCGGAAACGGGTCCGCAGCCGCAAAATCGGCACTGAGCCGATCGGACGCGTCACTTACGCATGGGTTGATGATTGAAGCGCCTGGCTTTCCGTGCATGGCAATGAAGCTTCCGTGGTTGCTGCAAGTCTAGCGGCAGTGTTCGATCACCGCATCGCAGAGCATCGAGGCGCGGCCTCGATCAATCCCGGATTCTGCAGGTTTGTTCGCCTTGAACGGTTCTGAATGTGGAAAGGCAACCACCAGGCCTGGCGATGCAGGGCGCACCGGATGTGGCCGAAGGCGTGCTCATGCCGCATGGGTTGTGGCTGGTGGCATGTCAGTGAGCGTGGCTCAGAGCGTGCCGGTGCGCAGACCGTCGTAAACAGTCCACACAGTGGCGCTGGCACCGAGCAGGATCCAGGCGACGTTGTAGATCGTGAAGCGCCGGTTGCTGCGTGCGTCTGGATCGCCGCAGGCGGCGTTCGCCGCCAGCTGTAGGCGCAGCAGGCATGCGCAGCTGATAGGCACCACCATCAGGCCGAGCCATTCGAGCCACAGCCATCCATTGGGCAGGTGGAAGACCAGCCACGGCCAAGCAATCGCGCTGCCGTAGTTGAGCACTTCCATGAGCACGAAGAGCGTTGCCAGGGGCATCGGCCACCAGCGGCGCGCGATGCCGCGCTCGACGAGAGTGCGCTCGACGCGACGCGCCAGCGCATGCGTATAGAACAGGGCGAACAGCGCGCGCGGGGCCGGCCAAATCGTTTCGTTGCGGCCCATACGCCAGCGCGCCCAGTGGGTGTAGAACCAGAACAGCTGGTAGAGGCCGAGCGTGCAGATGTAGAGCACGATGAACTTCACCGGCGAGACCACGTAGAACGGCGCGTCACGCATCGCCTCGCTCGGCGTGTCGCGGACTTCGGCCGCCGGGGGCGTGTAGGGATCGTGCGGAATGGGCATGGGTGTGCGTCGGCAAGCGATGGTTCACAGGTCACGCGCGCCACCTGCAGGGGCTGGCCATGCTACCGGAGGGTGGGCGCGCCTCAGTCGACGATGCCGTCGAGCGATTGCCGCAGCGCCGCGAAATCGCCCCAGGGATGCGCCTTGAGCCGCTTGAGCCGGGCCGGCGCGTTGCGCAGCGTCCAGGCATCGCCGGACTTCACCTTGCCCAGATCCTCCCAGCGCAGCGGCATCGACACCGGTGCGCCGGCGCGCGCGCGCAGCGAGAACGACGCGACCGCGGTCGCGCCGCGGCCGTTGCGCAGATAGTCGACGAAGATCTTCTGCTTGCGGAATTTCTTGGTCGCAGTCGCCACGTACTTGAGCGGATCGAGTTCGGTCATGCCCTGCGCGAAGGCGTGCGCGAACGGCTTGACCACGTCCCAGCCGGTGCCCGGATTCAACGGCACCACGACATGCAGGCCCTTGCCGCCGGTGGTGCGCACGAACGACTCCAAACCCAGTTGCCGCAGCAGACCACGCACCTGGCGCGCGGCGGCGACGATCTCCTGCCAGCTGACGCCTTCGCCCGGATCGAGATCGAACACGATGCAGTCGGCCGTGTCGGGCGCCTCGGCATGCGCGCCCCAGGGATGGAATTCCAGTGCGTTGAACTGCACCAGCTCCATGACCGCCGGCGCATCGTTGGCGACCAGATAGTCGCTGGCGCCCGCTTCGTCCTTCAGTCGCACGGTCTCGACCAGCAACATGCCGGCGGTGTGGTGTTTCTGGAAGAAGCAGGGGCCGTCGATGCCGCCCGGGCAGCGGATCACCGACAGCGGTCGCCCGGCGATTTCGGGCAGTAGCCATGGCATCGCGGCGGCGTAGTAGTCGGCGACATCGCGCTTGGTCAGCGCGTCGCCGGGGAACAGCACCTTGTCCGGGCTCGACAAGGTGGGCGATACGCGTTCGCTGTCGGGATCGCGCTTCGCACGCTTCTTCGCAGGTGTTTTCGCGGCGGCTTTGGAGACCGCCTGCGTAGACCGTTTTGCCGCCTTCTTCGGCGCCGCGGCGCTTGCGGAGGGTTTGCTTCGCGTGACCATGTCGTTCGCTCCATCGCGATCGCTGTCGTGCAGATCGTCCACCGACTTGTCGGGGCGCACCGCCTTGAGCGAAGGCTGGCGCAGCAGGCCGTGTCCTCCGGTGCCACGCGAGAACACCTCGACGACGAAGCGCGGCGCGAACCATTTCGCGGCGCGCAGATCGGTGTCGTTGGGCGGCACGTACACGCTGGGGTCGCTGCGGCCGGCACGGCCGATGTGCGATGTGAGTTCATCGAGCAGTGCATCGCTGAAACCCGACCCCACGCGCCCGGCATAGCGCCAGCCATGCTCGGCATCGGGGCGGGCGAGCAGCAGCGCACCGAAGCCGCTGCGGCTGCCCTTGGGCGGTGTGTAGCCGACGACCGCGTACTCGTCGCTGGCCAGTTCCTTGGTCTTGCGCCAGTCGTCGCCGCGCCCGGGCCGGTAGCCGCGATCGCCGCGCTTGGAAATGATGCCTTCGAAACCCGACTCCGATGCGAGCTCGATCGCAGTATCCGCAGCGCCTTCGATGTGCGTGCTGAAAGCCAGATGCGCCGGCGGCGCGTCGCCGAGGATGCGCTGCAACAGCGCCTTGCGCGCGAACAGCGGCGCCTCGCTGATGTCGACGCCGTCCACGTGCAGCAGATCGAACAGCGCCAGCGCCAGCGCGCCCTGGCGCTCGCCCGACAGCGTGCCCTGCAGCAGGTTGAAATCCTCACGGCTGCCGCGGCCGGCAATCAGTTCGCCGTCGAGGGCGGCCGACTTCAGCCCGAGCCGCGAGACCGCCTCGGTGATCTCCGGCACCTTGCCGGTCCACTCCAGTGCATTGCGCGACCACAGCTGCACCTTGCCGCGCGCCACCGTCGCCAGCAGCCGATAGCCATCCCATTTGAGCTCGTGCAGCCAGGCCTCGCCGTCGGGCGCGGTGTCGCCGAGCTTCGCAAGCTGTGGCACGAACGCGCCGGTCGGCGCGGGGCCGCGTTGCGCGCCGGGCAGCTTGCGCGCTTCAGCTGCCCAGTTGCGCGCGGGCTTGGTCGGAAGTTCGACTTCGGTCTTCTTGCGTTTGCGCGCCTTGCCGGTGCCGGCGCGCTTGGCGTCCTCGGCCGGCGGCGCGGATACGTCGGCGAGCAGGTCATCGGCTTCCAGGGTGCCGGCGTAGTCGTCGCGGTCCTTGAACAGCAGCCACTGCGGCTGGCGCGCCGGCTTGCCGGAGCGCACCAGATGCCAGCGGCCCTTGAGCTTGCGACCGAACAGCTCGAAACGCAGGTGACCCTTGGCCAGAGCGGCTTCGGGGTCCCCATCGGCGGCCCACACACCGGTATCGAATTGCGCGACGTGACCGCCGCCGTACTGGCCTTTCGGAATCTCGCCTTCGAAGCCGGCGTAATCGAGCGGATGGTCCTCGACCTCGACCGCCATGCGTTTCACGTCCGGGTCGTAACTCGGGCCCTTCGGCACCGCCCAGCTCTTGAGCGCATCCCCGAACTGCAGGCGGAAATCGTAATGCCGCCGGCTGGCGTGGTGCAGCTGCACGACGAAGATCGCGCGTCGTCCACGCGGCGCGGGCTTGCCCGGTTCCGGCTCGCGGGTCGCATCGAACTTCCGCTTGCGTCGGTACTCGGTCAGCGACACGTCACGACGCCTTGCGGGTGGTCTTCTTCGCCGCCTTGGTCGTGCGCGACTTGGTCGCCTTCTTCGTCGTCTTCTTCGCGGCCTTCTTGCTGGTGGATTTCTTCACCGGCACCTTGTCGCTGCTGCTGCCGGCGGGGGTGCGCTTGTTGTCCTTGAGGCTCTTCTGCAGCAGGGCGACGAAATCGACGACATTGGTCGACGCGTCCTCGCGATGCGGCGCGTCGTCGACGACCTTGGTCTTCGCGCCCTTGGCCTTGATGCGCTTCTTGATGATGTCCGACAGGCGTTCGCGGAATTCATCGTGATAGGCATCCGGCGCCCAGTCGGCCGACATCGAATCGATCAGCTGCGTCGCCATCTGGAATTCCTTGTCGGCGATGCGGTAACTGGACGCCTTGCCGGTCGGCAGCTTGTAATCGGCCGGATCGACCAGTTCCTGCGGGTAACGCAGCAGCATCAGCACCAGCGCGTCGTCCTCGGGCATCACCGCGCACAGATATTCGCGGGTGCGGATCACGACGCGGGCGATGCCGATCTTGCCGGTCTTCTTCAGCGTCTCGCGCAGCAGCACATAGCCCTTCTCGGCCTTCTTGCCCGGCACCAGGATGTAGGGCTTTTCATAGAAGCGCGTGCCGATGCTGCCTGCATCGATGAAGGCCTCCACGTCGACGGACTCGTGCGATTCCGGCGCGGCCGAGGCGATGTCTTCCTTCTCGATGACGACGTAACTGCCCTTGTCGTATTCGAAGGCCTTGACGATGTCCTTCCACGGCACTTCCTCGCCGGTGTCGGCATTGACGCGTTCGAAGCGGATCGGCTTCTTGTCGCGCGAGTCGAGCATGCGAAAGCTCAGATCGGTCCGGCGCTCGCCCGACATCAGCGAGACCGGAATGTTGAGCAGGCCGAAGGACAGCGAGCCGGACCAAATGGGACGTGCCATGGACGATCTCCGATGCGCTGGCGCGGGGCGGCCGGCCGCATAAGCTTCGGAGGCTTGCACCGGTGCCGTGCAACGCGCGTCAAACGACCACTGCAGACTGATGCACTGCAAGTCGGTTCTCGGGATTCACGCGCACGCGCGCGCCGCTGGGCGAGGGTGGAGGCATGCACACGACCTCTCCGACGTCTCCACCCGATTCCGACGCCGATCGGCAGCATGTGGAAGACACCCAGGACGAAGCGCTGGACGAGACCTTTCCAGCGAGCGATCCGGTGTCTCCCTTCATGCCGGCGCGCCACCCGCCGCCCGCGCCCCAAGTGGACGACCTCCGCTGAGCCGTCGGCGGCTGTTCCTGCGCGCCGCACGCGGCGATACTGGACCCGCCTCCCGGCGTGCGCCCTATAATCGCCGGCTGTAATCGTTTACACGGGACCACTTGATGCGCCTGGATGACCGGCTCGAAGCGCTGCTCGCACGGATGACCCTTGAGGAGAAGATCGGCCAGCTCGGCATTTTCGCCGACATGCTGCGGCCGTTCGCGGCCGACGTGAATCCCGAGATGAACGAGTTGAACGCGGGCGAGCTGCGCGAGCAGATTCGCGCCGGACGCGTGGGCGCGGTGTTCAATGGCGTGGGCGCGGTGCAGGGCCGCGAGTCGCAGCGCATCGCGGTGGAGGAGAGCCGGCTCGGCATTCCGCTGCTGATGGGCGCCGACGTAATCCACGGCATGCGCACGGTGTTTCCAATCCCGCTGGGCGAGGCCGCGAGCTTCGAACCCGAACTCGCGCAGCGCACCGCGCGCGCCGCGGCGATCGAAGCAACCGCCTGCGGCCTGCACTGGACGTTCGCGCCGACACTCGACATCGCCCGCGACCAGCGCTGGGGGCGCGTTGCCGAAGCCGCCGGCGAGGACGTGGTGCTCGGCAATGCGTTCTCCGCGGCGCGCGTGCGCGGCTTCCAGGGCGCCGACCTCACGGCGAACGATTCGATGCTCGCCACCCCCAAGCACTTCGTCGGCTACGGCGCGGTCATGGGCGGCCTGGACTACAACAGCGTCGAGATGTCCGAAGGCACCCTACGCGACGTGCATCTGCCGCCGTTCAAGGCCGCGCTGGATGCCGGCGCGCTGACGGTCATGAGCGCCTTCAATGACATCAATGGCGTGCCGGCCTCGGCACACGACGGACTGCTGACCGACCTGCTGCGCGGCGAATGGGGCTTCAAGGGCTTCGTGGTCTCCGACTACACCGCGGACTTCGAACTCGTCGCGCATGGCTTTGCCGGCGACGACCGCGAGGCGACGAAGCTTTCGTTCACCGCCGGCGTCGACATGAGTATGCAGAGCGGCCTCTACGCCGCGCATCTGCCCGATCTCGTCGCCAGCGGCGAGGTGCCGATGGACGTGATCGACCAGGGCGTGCGCCGCGTGTTGGCGGTCAAGCAGGCGATCGGCCTGTTCGACAATCCGTACCGCTCGCTCGATCCCGAGGTCGAAGCCGCGCTCGATCCGGAGGCGCTGCACGGCGCGCTCGCGCTCGACGCCGCGCGCCGCTCGATCGTGCTGCTGAAGAACGACGACGACCTGCTGCCACTGCGCAAATCCGGGCAGAAGCTCGCACTGATCGGGCCCTATGCCCGCGACCGCGACAACATCGAAGGCTGCTGGACGTTGTTCGGCGACAAGCGCCTGCACGTCAACCTCGAAGACGGCCTGCGTGCTGCGCTCGAGGACGGCGACGCGCTCGATGTCGTCGACGGGAGCGGCATGGAGGATGCGATCGATGGCGGCGTCGCGGCCGCGGTCGAGGCTGCGCGCAACGCCGATATCGTGCTGCTGGCGATCGGCGAGCCGCAGGGCTACAGCGGCGAAGCGCAATCGCGCACCCAGATCGTCATTCCCGCCGCGCAGCAGGCACTGGCTGACGCCGTCGCCGCGACCGGCACGCCGATCGTCGTATTGCTGCGTCACGGTCGCGCGCTCGCGCTGCACGGCGCGGTGCGTGATGCGCAGGCGATCCTGGCGACCTGGTTTCTCGGCACGGCCACCGGCCCGGCCGTAGCCGAGGTGCTGTTCGGCGACTACAACCCGTCCGCGCGCCTGCCGGTGAGCTTCCCGCGCGATTCGGGCCAGCAGCCGCTGTACTACAACCGCCAGCGCACCGGTCGCCCGGAACTGCCGACGATGTCGGAGTTCAAGAGTCGCTGGCGCGAGATGCCGCACAGCGCGCTGTATCCCTTCGGCCACGGCCTGTCGTACACGCGTTTCGTCTACGGCGACGTCGAACTGTCGTCCGACACGCTGGACTGGGACGGCACGCTGACCGTATCGGTGACGCTGCGCAACGACGGCACGCGCTTTGGCGAGGAAGTGGTGCAGCTCTACATCCACGACCGCGTCGCCAGCCGCGTGCGCCCGATCCGCGAGCTCAAGGATTTCCGCAAGGTCGCACTCGCGCCGGGCGAGCACACCACCGTGTCGTTCACCCTGCAGCGTGAGCAGCTCGCCTTCACCACGCGCAGTGGCGCGTTCGCGGCCGAGCCGGGCCTGTTCGACGTGTGGATCGCGCCGGATTCGGAAGGCGGCACGGCGGCGCAGTTCACGCTGTTGAAGGCTTGAGCCGATTCCACTGAAGCCGTGACCGGCAAGACGCCGCTGCTGTTGCTGCCGGGCCTGCTATGCACCGCCCGGTTGTGGCAGGCGCAGATCGACGCGCTCGGCGATGTCGCCGACCCACACGTCGCAGATCTCAGCCAGGACGACAGCATCGGCGCGATGGCCGAGCGCGCACTCGCCGATGCGCCCCCGCGCTTCGCCCTCGCCGCGCTGTCGATGGGCGGCTACGTCGCCTTCGAAATCCTGCGCCGCGCGCCCGAGCGCGTGAGCCGTCTCGCGTTGATCGCAACCAGCGCGCGTCCCGATTCTCCGGAGCGCGCCGCGCAGCGTCGCCGCGGCATCGATGTGATCGGTCGCGGCCGCTTTGTCGGCGTGACCCGGCACCTGCTGCCGAGCCTGGTGCACCCGGCGCACATCGACGGCCCGATCGGCGAGATCGTGCAGTCGATGGCACGCGAGGTCGGCGCCGAGGGCTATCTGCGCCAGCAGGCGGCGATTCTCGAACGTCCGGATTCGGTACCCACGCTCGCGCGCATCGATGTGCCGACCTTGATCGTCGTCGGCGAGGAGGATCGCCTGACACCGCCAATCGAGGCGGCGGCCCTGCATGCGGGCATCGCGGGGTCTGCCTTGCACCGACTCGAAGCGTGCGGGCATCTGCCACCGCTCGAACGCCCAGTCGAGACGTCAGGATTGCTGCGGGCGTGGATGGGGCCATCCATAAACGTGCCCGAGCGCCTGCGCTGAACCTGTCAGGCGTGCCCAGCGCTGCGGATGCCTCGCCACTGCGGGTGGAACGGGGCGCGACCAGACCGCCCCGCTGTATCGCCGCGCGCCCGTCGCAAGGCACGCACGGCGATCCGATCAGTTGGCCGTGGGCGAGAACCCGATCGTCCGCCGCGTGGTCACCGGGGCCGGCACGGGCTCGAACCGCCAACGGCGCACCGCTGCCAGCGCCTCGCGATCGAAGGTGCGCGGCGGATCCGCGCGGACCACGCGTGCGTTATTGACCGAACCGTCGACGCCGACGGTGAATTCGACCATCACCTCACCACTGGTGCCGGCGCGCAGCGCATCGGCCGGATAGCGGGGGGCCGGTGTGCTCAGTGGACGGAGCTGCGCCGCAGCGGCGGCGGGCGCCGGGGTCGCGGGCGCGGGCGGCGGGGTGTCCTGAGGCGCGGGTGCCGGCCGCGCCGACGCCTGCCGCGCAGCTTCTTCCCGAGCGGCGGCCTGGCGGGCAGCTTCGTCGCGCGCGGCCTGCTCGCTGGCGGACTGCTGCTGGGCCAGCTGCTGGGCGGCCGCGGCCTGTTGCTGTTGCTGCTGCGCGACGCGTTCGCGTTCCAGGGTCTGCGCGCGCTGGGCTTCCTGTTCCGCGGTCAGGGCCTGCTGCTCGACGCGGGCCGCGGCCTGCTCTTCAGCGGTGGCGATGCTCGCGCGCAGGCGCTCGAGCGCGGGGTGGCTGCTGTCGGCGCGCTCGATCAGCCCCAGCAGACGCCGGGCCTCGGCGTAATCGCCGCGGTCGCGGCTCTGTTCGGTGGCGATCACGCTCATCGGCAGCAGATCGATCAGTGCACTCGACGCAGCGGCGTCGCCGGCCTGCTTCTCGCGCAGCGCCAAGTAGTACTCCATCGCGTTCTCGCCGGCAGGCGCATACAGCCGACTCTCCTGGTAGGCGACCGCGCCTGCGCTGCGCAGTTCCTCCACCGAGAGGCCCGCGATCGCGTCGTCGGCGGCCTGCTGACGCGCAGCGGCCTGCTGGCTGGCCTGCGCGGTGACCGCGCCCGGCTCCTCCGCGACCGGCGCCTGCGCGTCGTCGCTGCGCCCGCAGGCGGCCAGTACACAGACGAGACCCACGGCGGCGGCCAGCCGCGCGCGAGACGCGCGACGGGTCGTCGGAATCTTCGAGACCATCATCTTTCCCCAAGGATGCATGTCCGCAAGAGTGCGTAGAACGCGTCAGCGGAGACGATTTGTCAATCCTTGCGATGGATTCAGCCCGATCGGCGACTCGGATCAAGCCAGCATCTTGCCAGCCGGTTCGCCGTCGATGGCGCCCGTTCGCGGCTCAAGCCGGCGGCTATTTGCCGATGCAGAAACTCGAAAAGATATGGCCGAGCAGAGCGTCGGGCAGGATCCGACCGGTGATCGCGCCGACCGCATCGTGGGCCACGCGCAGCGATTCGGCCGCCAGTTCGAGATGCTGCGCGGCGAGCGTGCCGCGGGCGTCGTCGACGGCGTCGGTGGCGTCGCGCAGCGCATCGACGTGCCTTTGACGCGCGGTGAACGCGCCTTCGCCTGCTAGCTGGTCACCGCCGAGCCGCGCCTGCAGCGAAGCGCGTAGCGCGTCGAGGCCGGCGCCTGTGTGCGCCGATATCTGCAGGGCGTCCGCCACGCCGGGGGCGCCGCATTGGAGCAGGTCCGCCTTGTTGTGGACCACGATGCGATCGGCTACATCGAGGATCGCATCGTGTACCGACGCCCACCCGGCGGCGGGATCGCGTGCATCGAGCACCACCAGTGCGAGATCGGCGCGCTGCAACTCGGCACGTGCGCGGCGCATGCCTTCGCGTTCGATCGCGTCGCCCGCGCTGCGCAGGCCCGCGGTATCGACCAGGGTCAGTTCGACGCCGCCGATGCGCAGCGTCTCGTGCAGCAGGTCGCGTGTAGTGCCGGCGATGTCGGTGACGATCGCGCGGTCCACGCCGGCCAGCGCATTGAGCAGCGAACTCTTGCCCGCGTTCGGCGGACCGACGATCACCGCGTGCAGGCCGTCGCGCAATCGTCGGCCCTGTTCGGCTTCGGCCAGCAGTTGCGACAGCGACGCGGCGAGTGCGTCAATGCGACGCGCGACCTCATCGCCGCCGAGCGTGTCGATCGGCTCGTCGGAGAAATCGATCATTGCCTCGATGTAGACGCGCAGATGCAGGAGCTCGGCGGCGAGTGCCTCGCAGCGATCGGAGAACACGCCGTCGAGTGCGCGCCGGGCCGCGCGTGCGGCGCGTTCGTCGCCTGCGGCGATCAGGTCAGCGACCGCTTCGGCCTGGGCCAGATCGAGACGGCCATTGAGAAACGCGCGTTCGCTGAACTCACCGGGCCGCGCGAGGCGCGCGCCCAGCGTGCGACAGCGCGACAGCAGCTGCTGCAGTACGACCGGGCTGCCATGCGCCTGCAGTTCGACGACATCCTCGCCGGTGTAGCTGGCCGGGCCGGGAAACGCGAGCGCGAGGCCGTCGTCGAGCACGGCGCCATCGGCATCGCGGAAACGCACGTGATGCGCATGGCGCGCGCGCAACGCGCGTCCGCACACCGTGCGTGCGATCGATAGCGATGCCGGTCCCGACAGGCGCACGATGCCGACGCCGCCCGCGCCAGGCGCAGTGGCGATGGCGGCGATGGTTTCGGTCGATGTGGTCATGTCGCTCCTCCTCAACGCACGAGCCCGCCATGCGGCGGGCTCGTGGAGATTGCGTCAGCGCGGCCGTCAGGCCTTCGCCGGCGCCTCGCTGTAGCGGCGGATCATCCACCACTGCTGCAGCAGGCCGAGGCCGCCGTTGGTGACCCAGTACAGCACCAGACCGGACGGGAAGAAGATCATGATCGCGCCGAACACCAGCGGCATGAACTGCATGATCTTCTGTTGCATGGGGTCCATGCCGACCATCGGCGTGAGCTTCTGCGTCGCCCACATGATCGCGATGTTGAGCACAGGCAGAATGAAGTACGGATCGCGCGCGGTCAGATCCTGGATCCACAGCATCCACGGCGTGTGGCGCAGCTCCACCGACTCGAGCAGCACCCAGTACAGCGCGAAGAACACCGGCATCTGCAGCAGCACCGGCAGGCAGCCGCCGATCGGGTTGATCTTCTCTTTCTTGTAGAGCTCCATCATCGCCTGCTGGAACTTCTGCTTGTCGTCGCCGTAGCGCTCCTTGAGCTGGGCGATGCGCGGCTGGAACTTGCGCATCTTCGCCATGGACTTGTATTGGGCGACCGACAGCGGATACAGCGCCAGCTTGACCAGCAGCACCAGACCGATGATCGACCAGCCCCAGTTGCCGATCAGGCCGTGCAGCTTGGCGAGGATCCAGAACAGGCCTTCGCCGAGCATCGCGAAGATCGAGAAGCGGCTGTAATCGACAACGCGATCCAGGCCACGTACGCCCTGGGCCTGGATCAGGTCGACCTGCTTGGGTCCGACCCACAGACGCGCAGTGGTCGAGGCCTGCTGGCCGGCGGGCACCGCGATCGGCGCACCGAATTCGCGGATCAGATACCGCGGCGCGCCGGTGCTGCGATCGACCTGCATCGAGATCGTGCCGGTGTCGTCGGGACGCGGAATCCACGCACTGAAGAAGTGATGCTGGACCATCGCGATCCAGACCTGGCTGTCCTTGGCATTGAGCGGACCATCGTCCTCGAAATCACCGAGCTGGCGCCGGCCGTAGCCGACCTCGCCGCCGAACCAGGTCGCGCCGACCAGGCTGTAGGACTCGGGATTGGTCATGCCGCGCTTGACCGCCGGTGCGGTACGGATCAGCTGACGGTAGGGGAAGCCCTGCCACGCGGCAGTGCCGGTGTTGACAATCTCGTCGCGGACTTCGATCGCGTAGTCGCCACGGGTCAGCACGAAGCTGCGGCGGATCGTGACGCCGTCGGCGCCGGTCCAGAGGAACGGCACGATGACGGTGTTCTCGCCGTCGGCGAGTGCTGCCGATGTGGCGGTGCCTTCCGGGACGAACTGGCCCTCGTGGCTCGGCGCGGCATTGCTGCTGCTGACCCAGCCGGTTTGCGCGGCGTAGTAGTGCAGCGGGTCGGTGTCGAACATCCGCACCGGCGGCGCGCCGTCGTCGCGGGTCTGCGGATACGCCAGCAGGTCGGCTTCGATCACGTTGCCGGCGTCGAGCACCACCCGCAACACGTCGGTCTGGGCGACGACCCGCCGCGCGGCCGGTCCAGGCTCGGCGCCCAGAGGCGCAGCGCCCGGCGCGGGCGGCACCGGCGCGGCATTGGTGGGGGCGGTCGGCACGGCCGCGCTGCCGGCGGTGGCGCCCGGCACGGTGACTGACGGCGACGCCTGGCCCGCGCTGGTCTGCGGCTGGGTCGCGGCAGCAGTCTTTTCCTTGCCCCACTCCATCCACAACAACACGGCCACCATCAGCCAGGCGAGGACGAGGAAAGTACGAATCTGGTTCATCAGGCAGGCAAGCTCATGCGCCGGGCGTCACCGGCGTGGATGGAATCGAGGAGGCGGGCATTGTGCCGGCCGCAGATGACGGCGGCAACGCGCGGGCACGCCGCAACACGGTCAGAAAGGCGGCGCGTAGTGCCGGATTGTCGGCCTGCGCCGCGGCCGGACGGGCCACGACAACGTAGCTGCCGGGCGCCAACTGCGGCTGCATCAGGCGGAAGGCATCGCGCAGTACGCGCTTGATCCGGTTGCGACCGACGGCGCGCTTGTCGACCTTGCGCGAAACCGCGAGGCCTAGACGCGCCGGACCTTCTTCGGACAACAGGTGGACGGCCAGCATCGGCGACGCGGTCCGCGTCGCACTGGCGAAGATTCGATCGAAATCCGCGCGCGCGCGCACACGCACGTGCCGCGGATAGCGGACACCGGCGGTCATGGAAGCAGCGCTGCAGAACGGGTCGGGAGTGCGGAGACGCGACTCACCGACCCGGAGGGCTTCAGGCCGAGAGGACCTTGCGGCCCTTCGCGCGACGACGCGCGAGGATCTTGCGGCCGTCGGCCGTCGCCATGCGGGCACGGAAACCGTGATCGCGCTTGCGCTTGAGGTTGCTGGGCTGATAGGTGCGCTTGGTAGCCATGGTCGAGCCCTTCGGGCAACGTGACGAATAGAACCGGAAATTCTAGCGGCGTACTGCGCGTCCGGTCAAGCCAGTCCGTACAACGGGTCCGCGAAGGCCGCTCGGCGCGGGGCCGCGGGTGGCGACATGATAGTCTGCGTGCCCTTCCCCGGCGACCTTGCCGCGCACCTGCGTGGTGGCGCCCGCTTTGTCGAATTCCGCCGCATGATGGATGCCTGGCCCCGCTGCCTTCAACGCCTCGAAGCCGAGTTTCCGGCCGAGGATGTCCACACCTGGCTCAAGCCGCTGCAGGCCCAGGCCGACGACCGCTCGACCGTGCTCTACGCGCCCAATGCCTTCGTCCGCGACGAAGTGCAGGCGCGTTACATGCCGCGCATCCGCGAACTGCTGGCGCATTTTGCCGGCGTCGAGGAAGTGAGCCTGCAGGTCGGCTCGATGCCGCGCGCCGTGCTGCCACCGGCTGCGACCGGGTTTTCGGGTGGCGATGCGCGGGCTGTGCCTGCCGCGCCGATCGAAGCCTTCGGCGGCAACATGGACAGCCACTACACCTTCGACAATTTCGTCGAGGGCCGCAGTAACCAGATGGGCCGCGCGGCCGCCTGGCAGGCCGCGCTCAAGCCCGGCGACCGCGCCCACAACCCGTTGCTGCTCTACGGTGGCACGGGCCTGGGCAAGACCCATCTGATGTTCGCCGCCGGCAACGCGATGCGCCGGGCCAATCCCCGTGCGCGCGTGCTGTACCTGCGGTCGGAGGAGTTCTACAGCGCGTTCTTCCGCTCGATCCAGGAAAAGACCTCGGACCAGTTCAAGCGCCAGTTCCGCCAGATCGACGCGCTGCTGATCGACGACATCCAGTTCTTCGCCGGCAAGGACCGCACCCAGGAAGAGTTCTTCCACACCTTCAACACGCTGTTCGACAGCAAGCAGCAGATCATCATGACCTGCGACCGCTATCCGCGTGAGGTGGAAGGCCTGGAGCCGCGGCTGAAGTCGCGCTTGGCCTGGGGCCTGTCGGTGGCGATCGACCCGCCCGATTTCGAGACCCGCGCGGCGATCGTACTGGCCAAGGCTGCCGAGCGCGGCACCCAGGTGCCCGACGACGTGGCGTTCCTGCTGGCCAAGAAGATGCACTCGAACGTGCGCGACCTCGAAGGCGCGCTCAATACGCTGGCCGCACGCGCGAACTTCATGGGCCGCGCGATCACCGTCGAATTCGCCCAGGAAACGCTGCGCGACCTGCTGCGCGCCCAGCAGCAGGCGATCAGCATGTCCAACATCCAGAAGGTCGTGGCCGATTACTACGGCCTGCAGATCAAGGACCTGCTCTCCAAGCGCCGTACGCGCTCGCTGGCGCGTCCGCGTCAGGTGGCGATGGCGCTGTCCAAGGAACTCACCGAGCACAGCCTGCCGGAGATCGGCGAGGCCTTTGCAGGCCGCGACCACACCACCGTGCTGCACGCCTGCCGGCAGATCCGCACCCTGATCGAAAGTGACGGCAAACTCCGCGAGGACTGGGACAAGCTGATCCGTAAACTCAGCGAGTAAGCTGTGCATCGCCGGGCCCTGCACAACACGGGGACCGGAGGTGGAGAGCCTGTGGACAACTTGAGGGGTCAAAAGTTGTCCACAGCTTGATCCACCCCTCCACACCGCACTGTCCACCGGGTTTGAAGGTCAAAAAAATACAATAGATTCAGCGGTTTGCAGTAGATACCAACCGATTTTGGCCTTACCCAGCACCACCATTTTTAGATTTATATCCTTTTTATAAAAGCACGGGACAAGGGGATAACACCGACATGCGTTTCAGTCTCCAACGCGAAACACTGCTCAAGCCGCTGGCCCAGGTCGTCAACGTCGTCGAGCGCCGCCAGACCCTGCCCGTGCTGGCCAACCTGCTGGTCCAGGTCCAGGACGGTCAGTTGTCGTTGACCGGTACGGATCTCGAAGTCGAGATGATTTCGCGCCGCGCGGTCGAAGACGCACAGGACGGCGAGACCACGATTCCGGCGCGGAAGCTGTTCGACATCGTTCGCGCACTGCCCGACGGCAGCAAAGTCGTGATCTCTCAGGCGGGTGAGAAAATCACCGTGCAGGCCGGCCGCAGCCGCTTCACGCTGTCGAGCCTGCCGGCCGGAGATTTCCCCTCGGTGGACGAGGTCGAAGCCACCGACCGCATCGCGGTACCCGAAGCTGCGCTCAAGGAACTCATCGAGCGCACCGCATTCGCGATGGCGCAACAGGACGTGCGCTACTACCTCAACGGCCTGTTGTTCGATCTCGGCGACACGCGCCTGCGCTGCGTGGCCACCGACGGCCATCGCCTCGCGCTGTGCGAGACGACGCTGGAAACGGCGGTGCAGACCAAGCGCCAGATCATCCTGCCGCGCAAGGGCGTGACCGAGTTGCAGCGCCTGCTTGAAGGCGGCGACAAGATTCTTGAGCTGGAACTCGGCCGCAACCACCTGCGGGTCAAGCGCGACGATGTGACCTTCACCAGCAAGCTCATCGACGGCCGCTTCCCGGATTACGAGGCGGTGATTCCGATCGGCGCCGACCGCGAGGTCACGATCGATCGCGAACTGTTGCGCGCCGCCTTGCAGCGCGTGGCGATCCTCTCGAACGAGAAGTACCGCGGCGTGCGGCTGGAAGTCTCGCCGGGCACTGTGCGCATCAACGCGCACAATCCCGAGCAGGAAGAGGCGCACGAGGAAGTAGAAGCCGATACCAAGGTCGACGACCTGGCGGTGGGCTTCAATGTGAATTACCTGCTGGATGCGCTCACCGCCCTGCGCGGCGAACAGGTGATCCTGAAGCTGCGCGATGCGAATTCGTCCGCGCTCGTGCGCGAGGCAACCGACGAACGCAGCCGTCACGTGGTGATGCCGCTGCGTCTCTGACGCGCTCGGTAGACTGGGCGCCCGTCGCCCACACATGTTTCACGTGGAACACGACGCCCGGCTTGCCGGGCGTCTTTCGTTCTAGCCTGTCTTCAGGACTTCCGTGCAGATCACCCGCTTCGACCTCCACAACGTGCGTAATCTGCAGCCCACCTCGCTGCGGCCCGGACCCCGCTTGAATCTGCTGCTGGGTGACAACGGCGCTGGCAAGACCAGTGTGCTGGAAGGACTGCACTTGATGGCCTACGGCCGCAGCTTTCGTGGCCGGGTCCGCGACGGGCTGGTGCAGCGCGGCCGCGAAGCGGTCGAGCTCTACGCGGAGTGGCGAGAGGATCCGGCCCATCCGGAGCGCCTGCGCCGCGCGGGCCTGCGGCACACCGGCCAGGACTGGAGCGGACGCCTGGATGGCGAAGACGTCGCCCAACTCGGAGATCTGTGCGCGGCGTTGATGGTCGTCACCTTCGAACCCGGCAGCCATGCGCTGATCTCCGGCAGCAGCGAGGTCCGCCGCCGCTTTCTCGATTGGGGACTGTTCCACGTGGAACAGGACTTTCTGCAGCAATGGCGCCGGTATGCCCGGGCGCTGCGACAACGCAATGCGCTGCTGAAGTCCGGCGCCGGTGGCTCGCAGCTCGACGCGTGGGATCACGAGCTCGCCGATGCAGCGCTCCCGCTCGATACCCGGCGCGAGGCCTATCTGCAGCGGTTGCAACTCGCTGTGCAAGCGGTGGCCGCACAGGTCGCGCCTGCGCTCGGCACGCCGGAACTCCTGTTCCTGCCCGGCTGGCGCCGCCAGGAGCTTTCATTGGCCGATGCCCTCGTCGTGGCCCGGGACCGCGACCGCGCAGCGGGCCATACCAGCGTGGGACCGCATCGCGCCGACTGGCGGATCCGTTTCGATGACCGGCCGGAACAGTCGCTGCTGTCGCGTGGTCAGGCCAAACAGTCGGCGCTGTGTTGCCTGCTCGCGCAGGCCCGGGACTGCGCCGACCGCTTCGAAGGACGCTGGCCGGTGATCGCGCTCGACGACCTGGCCTCTGAACTGGACAGGCATCACCAGCGACAGGTGCTCGCGTATCTGCGGGACGCGGGCGCGCAGGTGTTGATCACCGGTACCGAGCGTCCTGAGCACTGGCCGTCAGAGGTGCTCGAAAACGCAACGACGTTCCACGTGGAACATGGACGCGTCAGCCAGGTTTGAATCCACCGTGGAGTTCACCGGACGGGGTCTCAGGTTCCACGTGAAACAGCGTCGGACGCAGATTCGGCCTCGCTGATCTCCACTGGTGTTCCACGTGGAACACCGGCCGGAGGGGGCGGCCCGAACTGCTATAATTCCGCCCTTGCGGCCCATTCCTGCCGCGTGCGACCGGTGCTCCGGACGCCGCGCACGGACGCCGCGCTCCCGGCCAGACAGCGAACCGAATGAGCGACGAGACGATCTCCAGCGGCGCCCCCGCCAACTCCGATTACGATTCCAGCCGAATCACCGTCCTGCGTGGCCTCGAGGCCGTGCGCAAGCGTCCCGGGATGTACATCGGCGATGTGCACGACGGCACCGGCCTGCACCACATGGTGTTCGAAGTCGTCGACAACTCGATCGACGAGGCGCTGGCCGGTCACGCCGACGACATCGTGGTCACGATCCACGAAGACGGTTCGGTCTCGGTGTCGGACAACGGCCGCGGTATCCCGGTCGACATCCACAAGGAAGAAGGCATTTCGGCGGCAGAGGTCATCATGACCCAGCTGCACGCCGGCGGTAAGTTCGACGACAACAGCTACAAGGTGTCCGGCGGCCTGCACGGCGTTGGCGTGTCGGTGGTGAACGCGCTGAGCGAGAAGCTCACCCTCGACATCTGGCGCGACGGCTACCACCACCACCAGGAATACGCGATGGGCGAGGCCTTGGCGCCCGTCCAGCAGGGCGAGGCCTCGACCAAACGCGGCACGCTGCTGCGCTTCTGGCCGGCGGTGTCGACGTTCTCCGACGTGACCTTCCATTACGACATCCTGGCCCGGCGTCTGCGTGAGCTGTCATTCCTCAATTCCGGTGTCCGGATCAATCTGGTCGATTTGCGCGGCGATGGCCGCCGCGACCTGTTCGAATACGAGGGCGGCATCCGCTCCTTCGTCGAGCATCTGGCACAGCTCAAGACCCCGCTGCATCCGAACGTGATCTCGGTGACCGGCGAGCAGAGCGGCATCACGGTCGACGTCGCCCTGCAGTGGACCGATGCCTACCAGGAAACGATGTTCTGCTTCACCAACAACATTCCGCAGAAGGACGGCGGCACCCATCTGATCGGCTTCCGCGCGGCGCTGACGCGCACGCTGACGAATTACATCGAGCGCAACGGCATCGCCAAGCAGGCCAAGGTGGCGCTGTCGGGCGACGACATGCGCGAAGGCATGATCGCCGTGTTGTCGGTGAAGGTGCCGGACCCAAGCTTCTCCTCGCAGACTAAGGAAAAGCTGGTGTCCTCCGAGGTGCGCCCGGTGGTCGAGAGCGCATTCGGCCAGCGATTGCAGGAATTCCTCGACGAGAACCCGGCCGAAGCCCGCGCCATCGCCGGCAAGATCGTCGATGCCGCCCGCGCACGCGAGGCTGCGCGCAAGGCGCGCGATCTGACGCGTCGCAAGGGCGCGCTCGACATCGCCGGCCTGCCGGGCAAGCTGGCCGACTGCCAGGAGAAGGATCCGGCGCTGTCGGAACTATTCATCGTCGAGGGTGACTCGGCGGGTGGTTCCGCCAAGCAGGGTCGCAACCGCAAGAACCAGGCGGTGCTGCCGCTGCGCGGCAAGATCCTCAACGTCGAGCGTGCGCGCTTCGACCGCATGCTCGCCAGCGCCGAGGTCGGCACGCTGATCACCGCGCTGGGCACCGGCATCGGCAAGGACGAGTACAACCCGGACAAGCTGCGCTACCACCGCATCATCATCATGACCGACGCCGACGTGGACGGATCGCACATCCGCACGCTGCTGCTGACGTTCTTCTACCGGCAGATGCCGGAGCTGATCGAGCGCGGCTACGTCTATATCGGTCTGCCGCCGCTGTACAAGATCAAGCAGGGCAAGAACGAGATCTACCTCAAGGACGACGCCGCGCTCGATGCCTACCTCGCCGGCAATGCGGTCGAGGGCGCCGGGCTGACGCCTGCCGCTGGCGAGCCCGCGATCGAGGGCTCCGCGCTGGAGAAGCTGCTGCTGGTGTTCGCGGCGGCGAGAGAAACCATCAACCGCAATGCGCACCGCTACGATCCGGCGGTGATGGAACTGCTGCTCGACGTGGCGCCGATCGCCATCGGTAGTGATGACGAGGTCGCCACGACGCTGCGCGGCCTGGAGGCGCGTCTGAATCAGAAGGGGCTCGGGCGTCCGCGCTACCGGTTCGGCATCCAGCCCGCCACTGAAGCACGCGGCGCGGTGCTGACGATTGATCGCCAGCATATGGGGCTGGATGTCGTGCAGCTGGTGCCACTGGCCACGCTGGAGACCGGCGAACTCCGCGCAATCGGCGAGGCGGCCCGGCAGTTGCACGGTCTGATTCGCGAGGGCGCGCAGATCGTGCGGGGCAACCGCGCGCAGCCGATCAAATCCTTCGCCGAGGCGCAGGCCTGGCTGCTCGATGAAGCCAAGCGCGGTCGCCAGATCCAGCGCTTCAAGGGTCTGGGTGAGATGAATCCCGAGCAGCTCTGGGACACCACGGTGAACCCGGAAACCCGCCGCCTGCTGCAGGTGCGGATCGAGGACGCGGTCGCCGCCGACGAGATCTTCAGCACGCTGATGGGCGATGTGGTCGAGCCGCGGCGCGCATTCATCGACGACAACGCGCTGAAGGTTGCCAACCTCGACGTGTGATCCCGCGGGCAGCCCGCGCCTCCGTCCTGAGGCGCGGTTGACGGCACGTTAATCCGCGCCGTTCTAAAAGGTGGGTTCTTGAACAGGGGAGTCACACCCATGAAAACGCCCATCGCTGCACTTGCGGCGGCCGTGTTGCTCGCCGGCTGCGCGACCACCACCTCCCCGACCGGACGTACCCAGTACGTCGGTGCCGTGACCGCGGCGCAGCTCAACCAGATGGGTGAGCAGGCGTTCGCCGAAACCAAGACCCAGATGCGCGCCTCGCCGGATGCTAAGCAGCAGGCGTATGTGCGCTGCATCGTCACCGACATCGTGCGCGAGCTGCCGGCCAACTGGCAGCAGCTCAACTGGGAATCGGTGGTGTTCGTCGACGACAACCCCAACGCATTCGCGCTGCCGGGCGGCAAGGTCGGCGTGCACACCGGCATCCTCAAGGTCGCGCAGAACCAGGATCAGCTGGCCGCGGTGATCGCGCACGAGATCGGCCACGTCTACGCCAACCATCACGATGAGCGCATCACCCGGCAGATGGGCGCGCAAGGCCTGCTGGGCGTCGCTGGCGCTGCGCTGGGCTCCCGCTACGGCGAAGGTGCGCAGCAGTCGGCGAACCAGCTTGGCGGCGCGGCGTTGCAGACGACCTTTCTGCTGCCCGGCACCCGCGTCCAGGAAACCGAGGCCGACGTGGTCGGCCAGGACCTGATGGCCAAGGCCGGCTTCGATCCGCGCGCTGCGGTGGGCCTGTGGCAGAACATGATCGCCGCCAGTGGCGGCAATCGTCCGCCGCAGTGGCTCTCGACCCATCCCAATCCCGAGAACCGCATCAGCGAACTGCAGACACGCGCGGCCCGCCTCGTGCCGACCTACGAGCAGGCCCAGGCCGCAGGCAAGCGACCCCGCTGCGGTTGAGCATGTTTTCACCGGCCCCTGCACGCATCTCCGCAACCATCCGGCGATAATCGCCATCTCCAGACTCCGGCCCCCGGCGTACCGCGGGCCTCCTGCCAATCGAGGTGCACCATGTCGAAGTCCCGCATGTCCCAGCAGGCGCTTGCCGCTGCCCTGACCACCGCCCTGATCGCATTCGCTGCCCCGTCCATGGCACTCGCGCAGGATGAAGGCAGCGACCGCAGCAGCCGCGCCGACCGGTCCGCACGCAGCGCCGATCGCAGCGAACGCCGCAACTCGCGACAGTCCACGCAGAAGGCGGAGGCGCTGTATCCCAATAGCAGTCGCCAGGAGCCGGGCGTGTCCGCCAGCCAGCGTCTGATCAAGCAGCTCAACACCCTGTCGGAAGCGGGCAATGCGTCGGATGCGGCCAAGGGCCTGCCGGTGGCCGACGAGATCCTCGGCAACAGCGCGGCCAATGCCTACGACAAGTCGATGGCCGCGCTGCTCGCGGGCCAGCTGCTCCTCAACGAGGACAACGACCGCGCAATGGCCTACCTCAACCAGGCGATTGACCTCGGCGGCCTGGACAACAACAACCACTTCCAGGCGATGCTGATCATTGCCCAGCTGCAGGCGCAGGAAGACCAGTACGCCCAGGCACTCGCCTCGCTCGATCGCTACATCACCGAATCGGGTTCGACCGATGCCAAGGACCAGGCGCTCAAGGGCAACCTGCTCTATCGCCTCGAGCGGTATCCGGAGGCGATCGCGACGCTCAAGCCGCTGGTCGATGCAGGTGGCGACGTCGATCCGCAGTGGACCCAGATCCTGATGGCGTCGTATGCAGAATCGGGCAATAGCGCCGAGGCGACCCGCCTCGCCGAACAGGTCGCCCAGGCGACGCCGGACGACAAGCGCTCGCAGGTCAATCTCGCCGTGTCGTATCTGCAGACCGACCAGAACGACAAGGCGATCGAGGTGTTCGAGCGTCTGCGCGCCTCGGGCCAGCTCACCGAAGAAAGCGAGTACCGCAACCTCTACGCGCTGTATCTCAACAGCGACAACAAGGAGCGTGAAGCGATCGCCGTGATCAACGAAGGCCTGCAGAAAAACATCCTCAAGGAGGATTACCGCACGATGGCGGCGCTCGGCCAGGCCAATTATTTCAGCGATCAGATCGAGCCCGCGATCGCGGCATGGCGCAAGGCCGCCCCGCTGGCGGAAACCGGCGACACGTACCTCAACCTCGCGCGCGCGCTGCACCAGGAAGGCCGCGCGGCAGAAGCGAAGGAAGCCGCGCGTCAGGCCATCGCGAAGGGCCTGAAATCCAATACCGACGCGGAGCGCATCCTCTCCGGCCGTTAAGAAAAAATTTGACCTCACCATGGATGGTGCTGGTCACTTGGATTGGTATAAGCTTTCGGGTTCCTGCCGACCTGACAGGTCGGCAGTTCAACTTTTCCACCGGGTGTTCGACCCGGCCTCACCAGAGTTCTCCGCATGACGCAACGCTCGACGACGACCGACAGGAACGACGAAGACGAGGGCCTGAACTGGGGCCGCATCGCCGGCTTCACGATGGTGGTCGCGTTCCACGCTGCTGCGATCATGCTGCTGCTGGCGCCTGTCAATCCGCCGAACGCGGCAGCACAGGAAGAAGCGGCCACGCGTGTCGTGATCATCGAGCCGCCGCCGCCGCCGCCGCCACCGCCGCCGCCGCCGCCGGAACCGCCGAAGCCGACGCCGATCAAGGAACTCACCCCGCCGCGTCCGACGCCGGTCCCACCGCCGCCGGAATCGCCGCCGGTCGTGTTCGACGATCCGTCGCCGATGGATACGCCTGCGCCGCCGCCCGCGCCGCCGTCGCCCCCCGCGCCGTCCGCCGACATCGGCGCCAGCGTGGACATCTCGTCGAAGAACATGAATCCGCCGCGCTATCCGCCTGCCGCTGCACGCGCGCAGATCGAGGGCACGGTGATCCTGGTGATCGATGTCGATGCCAATGGCAACGTCACCAATGTGTCGGTCGAGAAGTCCAGCCGTAACCGTGACCTTGATCGCGCCGCGATCGAAGCCGCACGCAAGTGGTCGTTCACACCGGCAACAAAGGACGGCCGCCCTGCGGCGGGTCGCGTCCGCGTTCCGGTCGACTTCAACCTCGGTTGATCGACCCGCTCCATCCGAATGCACCGGCGTCTTTCGGGACGTCGACAATTACGCGTCAACGTTCCACTCTTCAAACCACTACATCTAGAAGGTAAGCGTCATGCTGCAGGAAACCACCAACGCCGCTGTGTCCAACGCTGCCGGTCTGGAGTCGATGGGCTTCGCTGACATGATCGAGCACATGGACGCGGTCAACTGGACCGTGCTCATCGTTCTGATCGTGATGTCGGCTATGTCGATCTTCTGGATCATTTTCAATGCGATCAAGGCCGCGCGCCTGAAGGGCAGCACCGATCGCGTGATCAACACGTTCTGGGAAACCTCGAACGCGCAGGACGCAATCCGCTTCATGGAAGAGCAGCCCAAGAGCGAGCCCTTCTCGAAGGTCGCCCTTGACGCCGCACAGGCCGCCGCGCATCACCAGCGTCATGAAGGTTCGCGTCTGGTCGAGTCGCTGAACCGTTCGGAATTCGTCGATCGCGCCCTGCGTCAGGCCGTGACCCGCGAATCGCTGAAGCTTGAAGACGGTCTGACCGTTCTCGCGACCGTCGGTGCGACTGCGCCGTTCGTGGGTCTGCTCGGTACGGTGTGGGGCATCTATCGCGCCCTGATCCGCATCGGTGCCAGCGGCCAGGCCGACATCGGCGCGGTGGCGGGTCCCGTCGGCGAGGCGCTGATCATGACCGCGATCGGTCTGGGCGTCGCGATTCCGGCCGTGCTGGGCTACAACTTCTTCGTCCGTCTGAACCGCGGTACGAACAACAAGCTCGACACCTTCGCGCACGACCTGCACGACTTCTTCGCCACCGGTTCGCGCGTCGGCGAGACGCCGGCTCCGGCCAAGGTCTAAGAAGCGCGCACGTCAGTAGCGACAACGGAGTTCAGATATGGCTTTCAGCTCAGGTGGTGGCAACGACAAGGTCAATGCCACGATCAACATCGTCCCGCTTGTCGACGTCATGCTGGTGCTGCTGATCATCTTCATGGTCACGGCACCCCTGATGGCGCACAAGGTGCAGGTCGAACTGCCGGAAGCGAATCTCGACGAGCGGCCAGAGAACGTCCCCGGCGCGACGCCGTTGACGGTAGCGGTCACCGAAACCGGTGACATCTACCTCAACGACGAGCCGGTGACGCTCCAGCTGCTGGAGAGTGCCTTCTCGGTCGAGGCCCAGAAGACGCCGCAGCCGCCGGTCAACATCCGTGGCGACTCGACGACGAAGTACCGGACGATCAACGAGGTGGTCAACACTGCGCAGGCCCAGGGCATGCGTAAGGTCGGCTTCATCGCGACGGTCGAAAACAGGTAAACCGGAGCAACACGCATGGCATTTTCATCCGGTGGCGAAGGCCCAATGGCCGACATCAACATCATTCCGCTCTGCGACGTGATGTTGGTGCTGCTGATCATCTTCATGGTGACGGCGCCGAAGGCTTCCTATCCAATCGACATCGATCTTCCGCAGCGTTCAACGACGCCGCCGGAGAATCCGGTGGAACCACCGGAGCCGATCCGGCTGCGCATCGACGGTTCGGGCCAGATCTTCTGGAACGACAGCCCGACGCCAGTTTCGGCACTGCGCAACATGATGGAGTCGGAAGTTCAGCGTGACCCGACCAATCAGCCGACGCTCGAGATCGACACCAGTGGCGACGCCGATTACGGCGTGCTGGCCAAGGTGTTGGCGGAAGCGAAGAACGCGCATATGCAGAAGATCGGTTTCGTGCGCCAGTAAATCGCAGTCCACACCGGTGCGGGCCTGCAGCACGCACAGGTGAACGATGCAGTGATTTGAACGCCGCCTTCGGGCGGCGTTTTTTTGTGCGCGGCGGGAAACGCGAGCGGTCAACGCAGGGTCGAGTCAGCCGGTTCTGACCATGGTGGTCGCGCGATCTCCCGCTGCAGCCTGGAATGAGGTCGCAGCATCGATACGTGCGAATGCGCGCCAGGCAAGGCATCGATCAAGCAGTAGAACCCAGACCCAATGCGCGGATCAGCAGTGGGCGGCGGCCTTCTCGAGGATCGCGAGATAGCGACGCACAGTGGGTTCCAGACCGTCGTACAACGCCTCGCCGATCAGCGCGTGGCCGATCGAGACTTCATCGACATCGCCGAGGGCGACGAGAAATGCAGCGAGATTGGCTTGGCTGAGGTCGTGGCCGGCATTGACCCCGAGTCCGGCGGCACGTGCGGCGCGTGCCGTGGACACGAATGCGGGCAGCGCCGCATCCGGCGTGCCGGCTTCAAAGGCTTCGGCCCACGGCCCGGTATAGAGCTCGATCCGATCGGCGCCGGTGGCGCGCGCCGCCTCGACGTCTGCGCCGGCATTGGCGAACAGGCTGACGCGGCAGCCGAGATCGCGGAACGCGGCGACCAGCGGAATCAATGCGTCGCGCTCACGCGCGAAATCGAAGCCATGGTCCGACGTCAGTTGCGCATCGCCATCAGGAACCAGCGTGACCTGCGCCGGGCGCGTCTGCTCGCACAGCGCCAGCAGGCCCGGATAGCCTTCGCGCGGCGGTGCGAACGGGTTGCCTTCGATGTTGAACTCGACGCCGTGCTCGACCGTCAGCCGCGCCAAGGCCTGCACGTCACTGGCCCGGATGTGGCGGGCATCGGGCCGCGGGTGGACGGTGATCCCGTGGGCACCTGCATCAAGGCAGGCCTGCGCTGCGCGCACGACATCGGGATCGCGGCCGCCGCGTGAGTTACGCAGCACCGCAATCTTGTTGACGTTGACGCTGAGCCGGGTCACGGGCCTGCAGGAGGCGTGCGGGCCGGATCGTCGATAGGCGCCGCAGCAGCTGCGCGACGGGCATCGGCCTGCTCGCGCAGCCGGCGCAGTTCCACCGGATCGACCATCATCGCTTCGCTGCGACTCTGGTTGCCGACGCGCTGTGCCAAGAGGCCCAGGACGCCGATCACCACGAACACGAGCGACAGCACCAGCGCGATCGCCGCGAGCGGGACCGAGGTGGTGGTGAACGCGATGACGACCGCGCCGAGCGCGAGCAACAGGAACAACCAGGGCATGGGACGGGCTCCGCCTGACGTGTGAGCGAGTCTAAACCAGTCGCGCTGCAACCCGCGCTCGCATCTCGCTGCCCTGACGAACGTGCGAGCTCTGCGACGGACGGCAGCGTGCGTCACCGAGGTGTTGGCGCCGCGCCGCCGGGAACAGCGCCGGTTCTTGCGACGTACCGACGCGCTGGAATCACGCGCTTCCCGCGACTGCACTGTCATCCACCGGCACTGCGCGGCGCCAGATGCGATAAGCCCCGTGCGTGAAGACTCGCAGATTCGACCCGGCGTGGCCGTCCGCCTCGCCGGGTTTCGTGGCTAGCCCGGTTCCCATTTTGATCGTTGCGCGCGGCGCTGCTGGCCACGACACACCCTGCGCCTACAGCAGGGGCGAACACAGCCGTGCGAGTGCCTCGGGCAACCGTGCGGTCAGCAGGGGGCGGCGACGGCCCCGCTGCACGCGCGGTGCATTTGCGAATTCGCGTTCGATGTACTGCGCAAGCGCGCCGGCCATGCCGGCGTCGTCGAAGAGCACGGAGACTTCGAAGTTGAGCCGGAAGCTGCGGTGGTCGAAGTTCGCGCTGCCGATCAGTGCCAGATGATCGTCGACCAGCAGCGTCTTGCTGTGCAGCAGGCGCGAGCGGTACTCGTAGATCTTCACGCCGGCGACCAGCAGCTGCCCGAAGTACGAACGCGCGGCCAGCGTCACCAGCCTCGAATCACTGGTCTTGGGCACCAGCAGGCGCACGTCGAGACCGGCGAGGGCAGCGGATGTCAGCGCCATCATCGCGGCCTCGCCGGGCACGAAATACGGCGTGGTCATCCACACGCGCTGTTTCGCGGCATGGATCGCGCCGACGTGTACGCGATGGATCGCCTCCCAGTTGGAATCCGGGCCGGAGGTCAGTACCTGGGTGCGGATCGCCCCAGCGTCGGCGACCGGCGTCTGGCGTTCGATCTCGGCAAGAAAGTCGCGACGCCCGGTCGCATATGCCCAGTCCTCGGCGAACACCAGTTGCAGCACGCGCACTGACTTGCCGACCAGACGCATGTGCAGGTCGCGGTAGGCATCCGCGCGTAGCCGCTCGTCCTGTTGGTCGGTGATGTTCATACCGCCGGTGTAGCCGATGCGGCCATCGATCACGACGATCTTGCGATGCGTGCGCAGGTTGGTCCACGGCCGGCGCCAGATGCGGCCGAAGCGCATCGGGTGGAACCAGGCGAGTTCGCCGCCAGCCTCGAGTAGCGGTGCGAAGAACCTGCGCGAGGCTTTCGAGCCAACGAAGTCGAGCAGCACACGCACACGTACGCCGGCCCGCGCGCGTTCGACCAGCGCGTCGCGCAGGACGGCGCCGGTCGTGTCGGGCTCGTAGATGTAGTACTCGAGGTGGACGTGATGCTCGGCGCGGGCGATGTCGGCGAGCAGCGCGGTGTACTTCGCCGCGCCATCGATCAGCAGATCGACCTGCGCCGACGATGTTGCCGGCAGAGCGGTGGTCGCCTGCCCCAGACGGACGAGCTCGGCGCCCTCGCCCTGCTCGGATTCGATCTGCGCGCTGCGCATCGACGCGCGACTGTGGCTGCGGCGCAGACGGTTGCGGCGGATCTTCTGCGGTCCGAACACGTGATAGATCAGAAACCCTACATAGGGCAGCAGGGCGAGGCCCAGCAACCAGCTCAGGGTCGCCACCGGTTCGCGCTTCTGCAGCACGATCCACATACCCAGCACCAGCAGATACAGCGCCCAGCCCACCGCCAGCAGCGTCAGGAAATGCGGCATTGTCGCGAACGACTCCCAGGCGCGCTGCAGGGATGTGGACATGGGGGACTCGACAACAGCGCCGATCGCGCCGCGCACAGGGTAGAGGCGACCTGCGAAAAAGCGCAGTGCCGATGCACTGTGACCTGTGACAAACGGGTGTTGCATCCACGCAACACAGGTCCAGCCGCGCCACGGCGCGCTTGCAGGCCATCCACGGCGAATGCGCGTGTAACAGGACGCGACGATGTGCGTGACAGCACTCGCTCGGAGAACGTCCAAATAACTGATCTTTAAGGATAAAAGGACTTGGCACGCGCCCTGCGTTGACTCCCTCGCTGAAGAACCGGGGAGCCGACAATGCGCCAACCAATCCAGACGGGCCTGATCCTGCTGCTGCCGTGCCTGACCCTGGCCGCAGGTGCTGCCCAGGCTGCCGGCGCGCGCACCGGCGTGCATCCCACGCCCGGCGAGATGGTGCTGCTGCGCGACGTCAGTGCCCGTCATGCGGTGCGCCAGGCGCCCCCGGGCATCGGCCTGATCGTCGATCCGACACCGAACCGGCAACTGATGCCGTCGCTGCCCGGCGGCGAACTCAGCGACGCGGACTTCCTCGCGCTCGACACCGGCCACCAGGTGCAGGGCGCGATGCGCGGCAACGGCGGCATCGCCGCGCCGGTCACGCAGGTCCTGACCGGCACACTCGGCGGTGGCGCGACCGCGCGCGACGCCAGCGGCGTGCAGGGCGCCGGCACGCTGGGTGCGGCGACGGGCGGCGTCTCGGGCATGGTCACTGGCGCGACCCGCAGCATCGGCAGCCAGATCACCGGTGCGCTGTCGCAGATGCCCTTCGCCCAGCCGGGGAATGGAGGCGGGCCGTGATCCGCGTCGCCGCCTGCCTGGCGCTGGGCGTGCTCGCCGCGGTGCCCGCGCTCGCTGCCGACGACTACCCGGCGATGCTCGGCTATCTCACGCAGTCGCGTGTGGACGGCAATGCATTCGTCGGCGCGTCCGGCGCGATCGCGATCAATCTCGCCGCGGGCGATCTCAACCAGCAGGCGAACCTGCGCGCGATCGTGATCGGCACGCATGCGATCGCCAACACCGACGCACGCCAGTCGCGCCGTCGCGACTTCGCCACGACACCCGAGACGGCCACGGCCGTCATCGCCGGCAATGCACTCGCGGGTGCATCCGGCATCGCATCGATCAATCAGGCCAGTGGGGCCGGCAACGCGTCGTTCAACGCGGTGTCGCTCGCACTGGCGCAACAGGGCATACGCGAAGCCGACGACGACGGTTCGTTGTCGGCGGCGTTCGCGTCGGCGGGGCAACAGCACGGTTTCGAACACGGGGGCGCGACATCCGATCGTCGCGTGGCGTCCGTCGAGTCCACTGCACTGCAGGGCTTCGAAGGTGTGTTGCAGCTCAACCAGGTCGCGGGATCCGGGAACGACACCGGCAATACGCTGGCGATGTCGATCCAGGCGGGGCCGTGACCGGGCACTTCAACGGGAACTCCACGAGCAGACGAGAGAGAGAGCACAGACATGAAGACCATCAAGACCACCCTGCTGGCGATTGCCGTCAGCGCAGCCGGTGTCGGCGCAGCACACGCCCAAAGCGTTGACTGGCAGATCGTCGATTACGACATCACCATCGACGACACGCGCAACTATGAAACCAACGTCACCAACACCAATACCGACGTCAACCTCGAGTTGAACGCCTCGGCCAACCTCCTGCTGACGGCCGAAGCGGATCTGTACCTGCGCCAGAGCCTCGACCAGAGCGTGACCGAAACCACCGAGCGCAGCCTGACCGAAACCCATACGGTGGATTCCAGCGACTCCTTCGACCGCGCGGTGACCATCGACCAGAGCCTCGACGAGGCCCATCGCATCCGCACCAACCAGGTGTACGAGAACATCGACCGCACCGAGAACGTGAGTTCCGACATCCGTCGCGAACGCAACGAGCACGGCGTGTCGGTGAACCTCGAGAAGGATCTGTCGCTGAGTTCGGACATCGCCTTCAGCGGCGATCCGACGATCACCGGCAGCATCGATCTGGACTCGGCCGCGATCGCCGTGATCGACAACCGCCAGTCGGTGAGCGGCAACACCGGCCTGAACAAGGTGCTCGAGAACACCGCCAGCATCGCCGATGACGTGGGCTCGGAAGCCTCGGGCAACCTGCTGTTCAACGTCGCCGCGGGCGACAACAACGTGCAGGACAACGCTGCAGCACTGTCGGCCGCGGACGCGGGCTTCGCGTTCGGCCTCGCCGATGCCGAAGTGTTCGTGAACCAGACCGGTTCGCAGAACATGACGATGAACCAGGGCGTGACCAACGATGCGAGCATCGGCGGCAATGCGTTCTCGGCGGCGACCGGCAACATCGGCGTCAACGTCGCTTCGGGCAACAACAACGCGCAGAAGAACGCGATGGCCGCCTCGGTCGCCACCGCCGCCTACGCGCAGGCCAGCGTCAGCTCCAACCAGGCGTCCAGCGGCAATGTGACGTCCAACGCCGGCAGCTACGAGCGCTTCACCGATACCGTCAACGTGTCGCTCAGCGGCACGATGCGCGGTAACTCGATCGCGGTGGGTTATGGCGGTTACGAGGGCAGCACCAGCGGCACGTCAGACTCGCGGGGCAACGCCTACCAGCAGTCGAACTTCTACGCCGACATGTGGCAGGGCGAGCAGCACCCGGCCGGTCCGGTGATCGGACACGCGGACTTCGATGGCGCCTCGCAGGGCGCGGTGAACAACCCGTACCGCGGCTCCGACGAGCACGGCCCGATCGGTGGTCTCGCGTTCGATACCGACTCGCAAGGCACCTACGAGGGTTCGGAATCGGGCGAGCTGGCCTTCATCGAGCTGGGCTACACCGAGCTCGACGCTGCGCTCAGCGGCACGGTCACCACCTCGCGGTGGGTCGCGGTCGCGGCCACCAACGATGCCAGCCTGTCGGGCAGCGCCTTCAGTGCGGCGTCGGGCAACATCGGCGTGAACGTGGCGGCGGGTACCGGCAATCTGCAGGCCAATAGCCTGGCGATGGCGGTCGCGCAACCGGGCGCAGCAGCCCCGCCCCCGGGCGGTGGCGGCGAGTAAGCGCCCACGAGGTGTGACGTCCGGTCTGCCCCCAGGCCGGCGTCTCCCGGGAGCCCCGCGCCACATGCCCCGTGGCGCGGGGTCTTCCTTTCCAAACGCGTGGTTTCCATTGCCGGAGGCTGGCATCCAGTTCTGGCAATGGAAGCCACCCGGCGCGCACGGCGCGTGTCAGGAGTCGAATCCATGATCCGCAGCATGGCGGCCATCGCATTGGCGGTACTCGTTCTGGTTGGGCCCGTCCGCGCGGCCGAGGTGGCCTTCCACGGCATCCTGCCCAACGGCGCGGTGATGCCGGTCAAGGTGGAAAGCATGCGCGAAGCGCGCTTCCGCAACATCGTCCGCCAGCACACCGATTACAGCTGCGGCGCGGCGTCACTGGCCACGGTGCTCAAGTACGCCTACCGGCTCGATGTCGACGAGGCGACCGTCATCGAAGGGATGATGGGCCTGGCCGATCCGGACATCGTGCAGGCACGTGGTTTCTCGCTGCTGGACATCAAGCGCTACGTGGAATCGCTGGGCATGCGCGGCCGTGGCTACCGCATCGAGGAGGACCGCCTGCGCGCGTTGCGCGTACCCGGTTTGGTGCTGATGGATGTGCGTGGTTTCCGACACTTCGTCGTGCTCAAGCAGGTCAGCGGTGATTACGCCGAAGTCGCTGATCCGATCCTCGGCAACCGCAGTGTGCCGATGGCCGAGTTTCTCGAATCATGGCCGTCGCGGGCCATTTTCATCGTCATAGGCAGTGACTTCGACCGTTCGAGCGCGCTGTTGCAGCCGGTCGAGCGCCCGAGCGCGAAGCGGCTGTTCGCGCGTCAGGGACCGGTGACCGATGCCGAGCTTTTGGATTTCGGCTTCAGCCATGCGGACCTGTTCTGACAGGAGACATGAGATGCGCAATTACACGACATGGCTGGTGGCCATCGCCCTGGGCGCGAGCGTCGCGCCGGCGTGGTCCAGCGACCAGACGACTTCCCCGCGCGCCAGCGTCCTGCGCGAGATTCCCGACAGCGAACTCGGCGCGATGCGCGGCCGCTACATCGTCGGCGACAACCGCGTCGCCTGGTTCGGCGTGACCATGGTGTCGAACTGGGTCACCAGCGCCGGGCAATCGATACAGGGTGCGGTGAAGCTGGGCTTCGATCTGCGCGGTGCGAAGCCGGAGGTCAGCTTCCAGCCCAGCGTCACGATCACCGAACAGACACCGGCGCTGGCCGTCGCTGCGGGCACCGGCGACGTCGACGCGTCCGGACTCGCCAACGTCGGCGGACTGGTGCAGAGCGTGCAGGTCGCCGGCGACGGCAACATCGCGCGCAACGGCATGTCGCTGCAGGTGCGCGATGGCGACGTTCCCGTCGCGGCCGCGCACACCGGCAGCACGACGGTCGCCGACATGACGCTCAACGGCGCACACGCGCGAGCGTCGCTCGAGGACAGCGGCGCACGGATCCTGCTGCAGGTGTCCGGCCAGGGCACCGCCGAGCAATGGATCGATGCACGTTCGATCGGCCAGAGCATCCAGCTCGCCGGCAACGGCCAGGCGGTCGGCAACCAGTTGCAGCTGGATCTCGTGCGCCAGTCGGTGCCGTCCAGCCAGACCATCCACCAGAACCTGACCCAGGCCATCGGCATGACACGTGCCGGCGGTATCTGAGGCAGGCACACACACGCGTCGATGCGGGAGGGGCACCTTGAAATCGACACTGATACGCGTGCGAAGGCCATTGGCCATCGCGCTGGGAATCGTGCTGCTGTGGCCGGTGGTCGGCATGGCGCAGGACAGCGGGCAGATCACCGCAGAAGACCGCGCGCGCATGCAGCAGCTGCTGCAGGAGCTGCAGTCGCTGAAGCAGGATTACGCGCAGGAAGTGCGCCGGCTGCGCGAACTGGACATGCAGATCCAGGCGCTGCAGGCGCGCGTCGCCGGCGTGGCACCGGCCATCGCAGCGCGTGACGCGCTGCAGATGGCCGCGCAAACGGTCGCGCCTGCACCGGTGTCGTCGACGCCATCGACGAGTCCGCCTGCCAGTGCGGCCGCCGCGTCGGCGTCGCGCGGGGACGAAGGCTATGCCAGCACCGCCGAGGACGCACAGCGCGCCCAGGAAGCCGAGTCGCGCAGCGTCGCCGACGTCAAGCAGCAGAGCACCGCGCTGTTCAACCGCCGGCTCACGCTCGAGAACGGCATCAGCTACAACCGCTATGACCGCAAGCAGGTCACGCTCAACGGCTTTCTTGCGCTGGATGCGATCTTCCTCGGCAACATCGCGGTCGAGAACGTCGAATCGGACACGGTGAACTACAACTTCGCCGCGCGCTGGGGCGTCACGCCGCGGCTGAGCCTCAACCTCGACGTGCCTTACATCGCGCGCAAGACCGTCTATCAGAAGGGCGGCGCCGGCGGCGCGGCGGCTGCGATCGCGCAGGAGGAAACCGACGGTCACGGCCTGGGCGACATCAGCGCAAGTGCGAACTGGAAACTCTTCGGCGAGCGCGGGCCGTGGCCGGAGACCGTGCTCAATGTCGGCGTTACCGCACCGACGGGCCGCGAGCCCTACGGCATTCCGTGGCGTGTGCTCGAACGCGACTCCGACAATTTCATCCGCTTCGCCGTGCCCGAGGCGCAGCCCACCGGCAACGGCCTGTGGCAGGCGACCGTCGGACTGTCGGCGGTCAAGACCACCGACCCGGCGATCCTGTTCGGCAACGTCGGCTACGTGCGGTCGTTCGCAAAGGACTTCGGTGATCTGGACAACAACCCGGACACGACGAACCCCGGCCGGGTCGAGCTGGGTCATGCGTTCTACTTCGGCGCCGGCGTCGCATTCGCGTTCAATGAGCGCACCAGCCTGAGCATCTCCTTCAGCGACCGGCTCAACGCCCGTGCACGGACGCGCTACGAAGGCGGCGACTGGGTGAAGCTGATCGGCAGTGATGCGAACGCGGCGACGATGAGCCTCGGCGTCACCCATGCGATGACATCGAATGCGACCTTCGTCGGCGTACTCGGCATCGGTCTCACGCCGGATGCGCCGGATTTCAATCTGACGGTGAAGGTGCCCTACTCACTGTAGCGGAGCGCGTATCGTCGCGACGGCGCGCAGGCCGCGCTGCTGTCTGTAGGAGCGCGCTTGCGCGCGATGGCGCTTTCCCGGTACAGCGCGTCGCGCGCAAGCGCGCGCCTACAGGAAGACGCAGTTCGGCCTCAGCGGAACGCGTCCAGCGACACGCCGTGCTTGCGGCACAGCCGGTAGATCGTCACGCGCGACACGCTGAGCCGGCGCGCGCTCGCACTGACGTTGCAGCCGGTCGCGCGCAACGCGTCCAGCAGTGCATCGCGTTCGGTCCGGTCGCGATGATGGTCCAGCGCGACGATCTGTGCGTTCGACTGTCCGAGCTGTAGATCCGCGGGTTCGATCAACGCATGCTCGGCGACCACTGCCGCGCGACGCACGCGATTGAGCAGCTCGCGCACATTGCCAGGCCATGCGTGCTGGCGCAGGCACTGCCGCGCCGCGGCGCTGAAGCCGCGCGCCTGCACCGCGTGACCGGCGCGGAATTCATCAAGGAACTGGCGGGCGAGCAGTTCGACATCGGCGCCACGTGCGCGCAACGGCGGCAGCTGCAGGCGCAGCACGTCGAGGCGGTAGTACAGATCCTGGCGGAACCGGCCCGCGGCGATCGCCGCGTCCAGATCCACGTGCGTCGCGGCGAGCACGCGCACATCGACCCGGATTGCATGATTGCTGCCGACGCGTTCGATCGTGCCTTCCTGCAGCACGCGCAGAAGATTGGTCTGCGCATCGAGCGGCAGGTCGCCGATCTCGTCGAGGAACACGGTGCCGCCATCGGCCGATTCGAACAGGCCCATGCGCCGGGCCGCCGCGCCGGTGAACGCGCCACGCTCGTGGCCGAACAGTTCCGACTGCACCAGCGTCGGCGAGATCGCGCCGCAGTTCATCGCCACAAATGGACGCGTGCGCCGGCTGGACAGATCATGCAGCGCATGCGCGGCGAGCTCCTTGCCGGTGCCGGACTCACCGGTGATCAGCACCGGCAGTTCGACATCGGCGTAGCGATGCAGCAGTGCACGTACGCCGAGCATCGCCGCGCTCTCGCCGCCGACGCTGGCGGTGTCGCGCCGCGGACGGCCGAGCAGCGTGGCGAGCGCGGCATCGAGCCGCTGCGAATCGAGAGGCCGCGGCAGGCGACCACCGCAGCGGGCCAGTACGCGCTGGCAGGCGGGATCGCCCGGGTCGAGCGTATCGTCGACCAGCGCCAGGCTCGGCAGGTCGGCGTGTTCGGCGAGGATGCGTTCGAACGCAGCCAGCCGTACGGCGTCCGCGCCGCGAAGATCCATCACCGCGATCACCAGATCACCGCCACGCATGCCGACCTGGATGCCGGCTTCTGGACAGGCGATGCGCAGATGCCAGCCACTGGCCGCGAACACCGTTTCGTCGCGTGCGCCGGGCGTTCCGAACCACACCGCGCAGCGTTGCACGCGAGGCGCCGTCATCGAGGCCACGGCGCGGCCCCACGCGGACGAGCGGACGCGCCGGCCAACGCCGGCATGTAACGGTCAAACATGCCCCTCTCCATTGGATGCCCCCCGCGTGTTGATCCTGAACAACGTCGGGAGCGTCCGAAGCCGGACAGGCGGGGCATGCGGATTCCCCGGGCGGTCGCAGGGGCTGAGACCGGCAGGGGTCAGACTGCCGGGATGAGTTCGCGCGCACCGCCTCCTGCTCCGGTCGCCCTGAAGGGACGCGGCAGCGCTTCGTGGGTCGCCGGACGCTTCGAGAAGCGGGCGGCCGTGGCCGAGGACGACGGGTGGGACGCCCTGCAGCTGCAGCAGGACGACGCGATCTCGCCGGCCACCGTGGTCACCGAGGAACGCGCGCGCAGCATCGTCAGCCGCAACACCTCCCCGGACATCAGCTTCTCGCAGTCGGTAAATCCCTACCGGGGCTGCGAGCATGGCTGCGTCTACTGCTTCGCCCGCCCTTCGCACGCCTATCTGGATCTCTCACCAGGCCTGGACTTCGAAACCCGCCTGTTCGCCAAGACCAACGCCGCTGAGCGCCTGCGCGCCGAGTTCGCCCGCCCCGGCTATGTCTGCTCGCCGATCGCGCTGGGCATCAATACCGACGGCTACCAGCCGATCGAGCGCCGCTACGGGCTCACCCGGTCGCTGATCGAGGTCATGGCCGAGGCCCGGCACCCCTTCAGCATCGTCACCAAGAGCGCCAACGTGGTGCGGGATCTCGACCTGCTGGCGCCGATGGCGGCCGAGGGCCTGGTCACGGTGCACTTCTCGGTCACCTCGCTCGACAACCGTCTCTCGGCCCGCATGGAGCCGCGCGCGGCCGCCCCGCACGCGCGGCTGCGCGCGATGCGGACGCTGGCCGATGCCGGCGTGCCGGTTGGCGTGCTGGTCGCGCCCGTCGTTCCGGCGATCACCGACCATGAGCTGGAAGCGATTCTCGGTGCCGCCCGCGACGCCGGCGCCGGCAGCGCCGGCTATGTGCTGCTGCGCTTGCCCAACGAACTCAAGGCGGTGTGGCGGGAATGGCTGGAACTGCATTACCCCGAGCGCGCTGCGCACGTCATGAGCCTGTTGCAGCAACTGCACGGTGGCCGCGACTACGACAGCACCTTCGGCCATCGCATGCGCGGGCAAGGACCGTTCGCCGACCTGATCGCCGCGCGTTTTGCCCGGGCCAAGCGCGCGAACGGCTTCGCGCGCCTGCCGCCGCTGCGCACCGACCGGTTCGTGCCGCTGCGCCGTGCCTCGCCACAGGGCGAGCTGTTCTAGGGAAGGTCTGAACAATTTGGCCTCTGGCCGTCCCACGAGGCCGGGAATCCAGCGTCTTTGGTTTTCAAAGGCTTGAAGTCACTGGATGACCGGACATGCGTCCGTTGAAAGCTGCGGGGATGACGGCAGTTGTTCAGACGTTCCCTAGCGTCGCGTTCACGACGCCTGCACCTGGCGTCAACGCGCGCGTCTTCTACACTGCGCGGTCCCGCGTCAGACCTGCCGTCGCAATGTCCGAGACCGCCCTACTGCGGAATGCCGCCGAAGCCGGCATTTCCGTGGACCTGATCGACCAACTGCCCACTGGCCTCGCCGTGCTGGCGGCCGATGGGCAATGGCTGCGGGCGAACACCGCACTCGGCGCCTTGTGCGCGGTGGACCCGGATGCATTGACCGGCCGCGCCGCCCACCACACGCATCTCCCGGCGCTCGCCGCGCGCATCGACGACGCACTTGCCCGGTTTCCAGACGCCGATGCCGCCCTCCGCGATGTCGTGGTCGCCGACGACCGCGCCGGTCGTCACCTGCGCCTGAGCCTGCAACCGCTGGCCGACGGCACCGCGTTGCTGCAGCTGCACGACGACAGCGCGTTGAAGGCGCTCGAAGCCCAGCAGGAAACCCTGGCCTTCGGCATTTCGCACGAACTGCGTGCGCCGGTGCGCGCGATCGAACAGTTCGCGCGCCGTCTGCTCGCGCAGGACGGCGCCGGCGATCCGCAGACCACGCGCGACCACCTCCAGCGGATCCAGCAGGCATCCGGACACGCCGGCGGACTTATCGACGCCCTGCTCGAGACCATGCGGGCCTCCCGTCCGCCGCGCGGGGCGACGGCGGTCGACATCAGCCTGCTCGGCGACTGGATCTGCGCCGAACTCCAGGATGCCGAACCCGGACGCACTGCCGAGATCGACATCGCCCCGGACCTTTGGGCCTGGGGCGACGAACACGCGCTCAAGCAGATGCTCGGCAAGTTGATGCACAACGCCTGGAAGTTCTCCGCCCAGCGGGACGCGGTGTGCATCACCCTGGAGGGTGAGCGCGTCGGGAACCGCCTGCAGCTACGCCTGCGCGACGCCGGGCGCGGTTTCGACATGCGTTATGCTGAACGACTGTTCGTCCCGTTCAGGCGCCTGCACAGTGCCGACGACGGCGCCGGACATGGTCTCGGCCTGGCCATCGCCCAGCAACTGGCGCGTGCGCAGGGCGGACACATCCGCGTGGAATCGGAACCGGACGCCGGCACCACCTTTTTCATCGAACTGCCGGCGGTGCCGGACGAGGACGCAGCCGCGCCATGAGCGACCACACGATCCTGCTGATCGAAGACAACCCCGACGACGCCGAACTGACCCGCATCGCCTTCGCCGAAGCGGCCATCGACAGCCAGCTGGTGGTGGTCGGTGACGGCGCCGAGGCGCTCGACTACCTGTTCGCCCAAGGCACGTACGCGGCGCGCGATGCGGCCGACCTGCCGTCGATCGTGCTGCTCGATCTCAACCTGCCCAAGCTCGACGGCCGCGAAGTTCTGCAGGCCCTGCGCGCGAATCCCGCGACCCGCGGTTTGCCGGTCGTCGTGCTGACCACCAGCACTGAGCCCTTCGACGTCGAGGCCAGCTACGCGCTGGGCGTCAACAGCTATATCCGCAAGCCGGTGGACTTCAAGCAGTTTGTCGAGGTGGTGAAGCAGATCGGGCTGTACTGGCTGGTGTTGAATCACCCGCGGGGGTGATGGTGTTGTTTCCGGGGTCGACTGCTGAGGCGATCGGGCTCAGCTGAGGCGAGCAACTTCAGATCGCAATACGTGTGCGCTGTTTTGGGCGCGCACGGACAAGACGCGTTTCTGCTTTTGCCTTGGCTTCTGTTTTTGCTTTTGCTCGGCTCTGGCTCTGGTTCTTGATCTCAATCGAGCCGTAAAGCGAGCCGAGCATCGCAGGGCGACGGGGTCGAAGAGCAGCCCATGTCTGAGCGCAGCGAGTTTGGGCTGCGTGCCCCGTCGACCGAGAAGCGCAGGGGACCGGCGCGGCGCAGCCGTGTCGGATCGCGTCCGGCGAAGACGGTTTTGCTTACTTTTGCCAAGACAAAAGTAAGCCGCGCGACAGCGCGGAAGCCCTGTCTTTGATCTTCGCCTTGCGATTGATCTTTTGCTTCGAACATCAAGGTCGCAAAGCGACAAGCGAAGAAGCTTGAGCAAGTGCAGGGCTTTCGCCCGCTTGCGCGTGCGAGTCCCTTTTGGAAGGACCCAAAAGGAACCAAAAGGTCCCTTCGCCGGACGCGAGCCGATGCGATAGAGCCGCATCGGTGCCCTCCGCTCCTCGCCTGACGCGGCACGCAGCCCAAACTCGCTGCGCTCAGACATGGGCTGCTCTTCGGCCACGCCAGGCTCCGGTGCTCGGCTCGCTTTACGGCTCGATTTCAGATCAAGAGCCGAAAGCAAAAGCGGAAGCAGAAGCAAAAGCGGAAGCAAAAGCCGAGGCCGAAGCCTAGCTAAAGCATCCCTCACCCGATGCGCTGCGCGCATCGACCCCGGATCAAGTCCGGGGCAGGCTCTCTCCCGGAGGGAGAGGTGCTCGGATCAGCCGCCCCCGTACAAGGTCTCCGCCCGCTGGAACAGGATCCAGCTGGTCGCAATGCACTTGTCACCGTTCTGCGGCCGGTTGCCGCGATGCGTGTGGGTGAACGCGGTCGGCGCGATCAGCAGATCGCCGGTGCGCGGGGTGATCTTGCGTTGCTGGAACAGGAACTCGGTCTCGCCGGCGTCGAAGCCGTCGTTGAGATAGATCGTCCACAGCAGATGCCGGTGCAGGGTTTCGCCGCTGGCGTCGCGCGGGTACAGCTCGCAGTGCCAGTACGGGTAGCCGCCTTCGCCGGCCGCGTACCACTGCAGGTTGATCGCGCCCGGGCGCAGGCAGGTCTGCAGCAGGCCGCCGAGCCGCTGGTCATCCATCGACGGGAAGTCGTCGGCTTCCAGTCGGCGCAGTGCGCCATCGCTGCCAGGCTGCTGCAGCATCAGCGGGGCGATCAGGGTCTGCGGATACTTGCGCAGGTAGGCCATCAGGCCGGCGTAGACCGCGACATTGAGCTGTTGCACCACGTCGGCCCAGTCGGGGCGATCGTTGATCGACAGGTCGCGGCTGCGCTTGAGTTCGGGATAGACGCCGCCGCCGATCTCGCCGGCATGCAGGTCGGGGCTGGCCCGCAGACGCGCGACGATCGCCGCGCAGGCCTCGGCCGACAGCGCGCCCGGCGTGACTTCGATGAAATCGGCGGGCGTGCTCATGCCGCCTTGCTGTCGTGCTGCAAGTGATAGCGGGTCGCGATCTCCACTTCGTCCTTCGAGCCCAGGAACACCGGCACGCGCTGGTGCAGGGACGTCGGGGCGATGTCGAGGATGCGCTCGCGGCCGTTGGTCGCGGCGCCGCCGGCCTGCTCGACCAGCATCGCCATGGGATTCGCTTCGTACATCAGCCGCAGCTTGCCGGGCTTGGCCGGGTCCTTGCGGTCCCAGGGATAGATGAAGATGCCGCCACGGGTCAGGATGCGGTGCACGTCGCCGACCATCGCCGCCACCCAGCGCATGTTGAAGTCCTGGCCGCGGGGGCCGTCCCGGCCGGCGAGCAGATCGCCCACGTACGCCTGCGTCGGCGCTTCCCAGTGTCGTTGGTTCGACATGTTGATCGCGAACTCGCGGGTCTGCGCCGGAATGCGCATGTGGCCCGTCGTCAGCACGAACGAGCCCTGCTCGCGGTCCAGCGTGAACGCGTGGGTGCCGTGGCCGATGGTCAGCACCAGCATGGTGCTCGGGCCGTACAGGCAGTAGCCGGCGGCGACCTGGGTGTGGCCGGCCTGCAGGAAATCCTGGTCCTGCGCCGCGCTGACGCCTTCCGGGCAGCGCAGCACCGAGAAGATCGTGCCGACGCTGGCGTTGATGTCGATGTTGGAGCTGCCGTCGAGGGGGTCGAAGACCAGCAGGTAGTTGCCGCGCGGGAAGGCGTCGGGGATCTGCTGGCAATGCTCCATTTCCTCCGACGCGCATGCGGCCAGATGGCCGCCCCAGGCGTTGGCCTCGAGCAGGATCTCGTTGCTGATCACGTCGAGCTTCTTCTGCGCCTCGCCCTGCACATTGATGCTGTCACCGCCGCCGGCCGCTGCGGCCTCGCCCAGCACATCACCCAGTGCGCCCTTGCCCACGGCCACCGAGATGCGCTTGCAGGCGCGCGCCACCACTTCCAGCAGCAGGCGCAGATCCGGGGTCACATGGCCCGAGCGCTGTTCCTCGATCAGATGGCGGGTCAGGGAAATGCTGGGCATGTGCGGGCGGTCCTTGGCGTCGGGGACCGGCATTGTCGCGCCAAAGGCGATGGCTGTCCCACGACCAGGATCGCGCGGGTGGGCATGGGCCGGTATTCTGGACGGGTTTGGTCGCAGGCGACACGCGCGACCGGACCCTCCCTCCGTCGTGCAGGCAGTCTTACGTGTCCTCCTTTTTCGCGAACGTCGAACTCGTCCCCGGTGACCCCATCCTCGGCCTGACCGAGGCCTACAACGCCGATCCGCGTGCCACCAAGGTCAATCTGGGCGTCGGCATCTACTACGACGAGGCCGGCCGCATTCCCGTGCTCGACGCGGTGCGCGAAGTCGAACAGCGTCTCGCCGCCGAGGCCAAGCCGCGCGGCTACCTGCCGATCGACGGCATGCCCGACTACACCAGGACCACCCGCGAACTGCTGTTCGGCGTGGAGTCGCCGCTGCTGGCGGCCGGACGCGTCGCGACCACGCAGACCGTCGGCGGCAGTGGCGCACTGCGCACCGGCGCCGACCTGCTGAAGAAGGTGCTGCCGCACGCGACCATCGCGATCAGCAATCCCAGCTGGGAGAACCACCGCGCGGTGTTCGGCGCCGTCGGCTTCGAGGTCGTCGACTACACCTACTTCGACGCCGCCACGCACGGCGTCGATTTCGCCGGCATGCTCGCCGACCTGCGCACGCTCGAGGCCGGCACCGTGGTGCTGCTGCACGCCTGCTGCCACAACCCGACCGGCGCCGATCTCACCGTCGACCAGTGGCGTCAGGTCATCGAGGTGCTGCGCGAGCGCGAGTTGTTCCCCTTCATCGACATGGCCTACCAGGGCTTCGACCGGGGCATCGACGAAGACGCCGCGGCGGTGCGCCTGCTGGCCGAGTCGGGCATCGCGACCTTCGTCGTCGCCAGCTCGTATTCCAAGTCGTTCTCGCTCTACGGCGAGCGCGTCGGCGCACTGACCGTGGTCTCGGCCGATGCCGACGAGAGCAAGCGCGTGCAGTCGCAGATCAAGCGCATCATCCGCGCGAACTATTCCAGCCCGTCAACCCATGGCGCCGCCCTGGTCGCGGGTGTGCTCGGCAGCACCGAACTGCGCGCACGCTGGGAAACCGAACTGGGCCAGATGCGCGAGCGCATCCATGCCCTGCGCGCAGGCCTGGTCGAAAAGCTCGTCGCCAATGGCGCCCCCGAATTCGCCTTCATCAGCGAGCAGGCCGGCATGTTCTCGTACTCGGGCCTGAGCCGCGCCCAGGTGGATCGCCTGCGTGACGAGTTCGGGATTTACGCCGTCGGCACGGGGCGCATCTGCGTGGCCGCGTTGAGCCTGAAGAATCTGGATTACGTGGCCGAAGCGGTCGCGGCGGTCAGCCGCGGCTGATTGCTTCAAGCCCTCCGCCGCGTGCAGGGGCATTGCGGAGGGTTGGGCTAGGGCGATCCATCTGAACCTCGGATGGATGCGCGAATCGTCTGGCTGGATCCTGCGCTGCTCGCCCCTCCTGCGGAACGGCTTGACCCATGGTCCGCGTGAGCGCATCGACAAGACCGATCAGGTGCTGCGCCCTTTCGTGCGCAACCCCGGGCCCAGCTCGCGCGCCAGCAGCGCAAGCAGTGCACCCGGCGCGACGAACTGCACCGCAATCTGCACGCTGCGCCGGATCGTGAGTCGGATCGCCTCACGGACTTCGTCCCGCGCGATCCACGGATCAAAATCGTGCCAGCCGACCCACAGGCAGAGCATCAGGGCCGCGCACAGTGCGCCGATGCGCCACCAGCGCACAGGACGTGGCGCGATCACGCGGCCGCCTGCGCGAAATGTCCGTGGAACCCTAGCGGAAACGCATATGGCAGCCATGCGGTCGCGAGCGGGCCATCGTCGACATGCTGCGCGTCGAGCACCGCGATGCCGCTGCGGTCGCGCGCGTGGTCGAACAGGGTGCCGACCAGCCAGCCGTCATCCGGACGACTGCTGCCGGGACGCGGCACGAAAACGTGTTCCTCGGCGAGGATGTCGCGGCCGTAGCGGTGCAGCGCGTGCCGGCCGGTGGCGAGGTCGACCATCTGCACGGCGTTGAAGTAGGGCGCGCTCGCGTCACCGGCATTGGTCGGCATGTACAGGCGCGCGCCATGGTCGCTCGGCGCGCGTGGGTCCAGCATCGGAAACTCGACGCCGCCGATGCCGGTCTTGGCCCAGCGTGCACCGCCGCTGCGCATGTCCAGGCGCAGCTCCGCCAGGTCCGCCGGCGCGGCCGCACCCTCGTGGCCCAGCATCGCGGCGCGGTGCGGGGACCGGGCCTCCGAGACATCGGCATGGCGCATCGTGCGCACGACGATCTCGCCGTTGCGCTCGAATGCATCACCGAAGTGGTAGGCCATCGTGAAATCGACCTCGAAGCGACGCGCGATGCGGTCGGGTGCGGCCTTGTCGACCACCAACGCCGTGCACGCGCGCTGCGGCGCGAAGCGCATGCTCTCGAAGAACGCCCCGCCAGGGGTGTAGTCGAATGGGGTCAGCAGAAAGACCAGGTGCTGGTCGGTCTGCACGAAGGCGTGCAGATAGCCGGGTGCGTCCGTCTCCAGCACATGCGCGCCGCGCAGCGTCGCATCGGCGCCGATGTGCCACAGCAGCAGGCCTGCGCCGCCCATCATCGACAGCGACCCGAAGTTCCACCAGCTGCCATCGCGATCGCGCAGCGGATGCGCGGAGAACGGGAGTGCCTGCAGGTCCGGACGCCAGGTCATCGGCCCGATCGTGTCGAGCTGATCCGGGTCGAGTTCGAAGGCCGATCCCGCCTCGCTCAACGCGAACAGGCGGCCGCCGATGATCACCACCGACGTGTTGGCGGTACTGGCGTCATCGTTGTTGCGGATCGCCGCCGGCGCCGGAATCGTGGTGCCGGCCGCCGGTGTGTTGAAGCGGCCAGCACGCCGCTCGCGCTGGAATTTCGGCGTCTGCACCATGCGCCCGCGATGGGTCATCGTGCCACCGTCGAAGCGCCACCCATGCACCATGCCGTCGCCGTCGAACCAGTGTTCGTAGCGGAAGCCGTCGCGCTCGAACCAGGCCGGGCCGTTGCGGTACAGGGTGCCGGCGAAATCCGCCGGCAGACGGCCTTCGAGCTGCACCGTCGTCGGGCCGAAGGCCTCGGCCGAGACCTGGCGCCAGCCGGCCAGATACGGCCGCTCGCGCAGACCGGCAGCAAACTCGGCCGGGTCGCCGGCCAGGGCATCGCCACCGTGCAGCAGCGTCGGCCCGAGCGCGGCGACCGTGGCGCCCGAGAGCAGATTGCGGAGGAAGCGGCGACGATCCATGGCGGTCTCCTGGGCCACACGCGGATCAGCGGATCGTGACGTCGAGCGCCAGCGGGTCGGCGCCGATCTCGAATGCGGCTTCGTCGAAGGTCGGCTTGCGCAGCACCGGCGGGTTGTTACTGAAGCCGTAGCCCTCGACCGGCATGCCCATCAGATTGGTATCGAGCGTGCCGTTGCCGTTCTCGTCGTGGATCACCATCAAGGCGTACCGGCCGGGGGCAACGCCATCGAAGCGTACCCGGGTCACATCGCCCGCCGGTGCCAGCAGGCGCGCGGCGATCGGCGCGGCGCTGCCGGCGTAGCCCGCGGCGTCGACCAGCGCGACCTGGAACTGCCCGCTCGCGCTACGGGCTTCGCGAATGGACACGTCGAGGTTGCCAGCCTGTACCGGCGCGGCGATCGCGGCGACGGCCAGCAATGCGAAGGGCGTGATGAAGGAAGCGGGGATGCGGCGCATGGTGAGCTCCTGGCTGGGTGTGGCCGCAGTGTCGATGCCCCGCGGGCCGGCGCCAGCTGCCGGTGGTCATCGATCCGCAGTGCCGGAAGTCACCTTCTGCGTCCGGGCCATTGCCGCGCGCAGCAGCGGCCGTCAGCATGCGCCCATGAACCGTCGGCGCCTGCTCAACCCGCTCAACTTCGCCGCGCTGCTGACGATCGCCGCGGTCGCGCCGTCGATGCGGCTCTACGATGCGGACCACCGCGCGCTGGCATGGGCGTTGCTGGCCGCGTTCTCGCTCGGCTTCCTGTCGCTGTCGGTCTGGCCGCCGAGGCTGCGCTGGGCCGAACATCTTGTGATCGGGCTGCTCCCGGTGATCGCGCTGGTGCTGATCGGCCTGGACGCGCGGGCCGGTGCGGTGCAGGTGCTGCTGGTGATCTGGGCGGCGGTCGCGTTCGCCGACTGGCCGACACGGCAGGCGGTGGCCGCGGTGATCGTGGTCGACATCGTCTACTACGTGCTGCTGCGCCACATGGGCGATTTCCGCGCGCCGCTGCAGATCGTGCTGAGCTTCGCGGGCTTCCAGGCCTTCGCCGCGCTGTGCATGTATTACGCACGTAGCGCCGAGCACGCCCGCGATGCACTCTCGCGCGTCAATGCCGACCTGCTGGCCACGCGCGCGCTGCTAGCCGACAGCGCCCGCGACGCCGAACGCTTGCGCGTGGCGCGCGAACTGCACGACGTCGCCGGCCACAAGCTCACCGCGATGCGCCTCAACCTGCGCGCGCTGGCGGATGAGCCGGCGTTCGCCGACCACCCGCAGCTGCGCATCGCCGAACAGCTGTCGGGCGAACTGCTCGGTGATATCCGCAATGTGGTGCAGGCCTTGCGCGACAGCGGCGGTCTCGATCTCGCAACCGCCTTGCGTGCGCTCGCCGCGCCGATGCCGCGTCCGCGCCTGCGGCTCACCATCGCCGACGACGTACGCGTGTCCGATCCCGCGATCGCTGAAGCGGTGTTGCGACTGGTACAGGAGGCGCTGACCAATGCTGCGAAGCACGCCGATGCGGACACGCTCGATGTCACTCTGCATCGCAATGGCGACCTGTTGTACGTCACCATCGAAGACGACGGACGCATGCGCGAGGGCTGGCGCGAGGGCAACGGCATTGCCGGCATGCGCGAACGCCTCGCCGCATTGCAGGGCCGCGTGCGGCTGGTGCGCAATCCCAGCGGCGCGATGCGCATCGATGCGGAGCTGCCGGCGTGAGCGCGTTGCCGGTCCGTGTCGCGCTCGCGGACGACCAGGCGCTGGTCCGCGCCGGCCTACGCGCGCTGCTCGAACGCCACGGCATCGTGATCGTGTTCGAGGCCGACTCGGGCACGACGCTGCTCGAGCAGCTCGCCTCGAATCCGGTCGATGTGGTGCTCAGCGACATCCGCATGCCCGGCCTCGACGGCATCGAAGCGCTGACCGCGCTGCGCGCACGCGGCGACACGACACCGGTGTTGCTGCTGACCACCTTCGACGACAGCGACCTGCTGCTGCGCGCGACCGATGCCGGCGCCCAGGGCTTCCTGCTCAAGGACGCCGCGCCCGAGGATCTGCGCGACGCGATCGCGCGCGTTGCTGCCGGGGAAACATTGCTGCAACCGGTCAGTACCGAACCGGTGCGCGCGCGCTATCGCTTCCACGACGACCACGCCCCGCGCGAAACCTTCACCGAACGCGAGATCGCGATCCTGCGCCTTCTGGCCGGCGGCTATTCCAACAAGGAGATCGCCCGCAGCCTGTTCCTCGCCGAAGGCACGGTGAAGAACTACGTGTCGGCGATCCTCGAAAAACTCGGCACGCGTGATCGCACGCGTGCGGTGCTGAAGGCGATCACGTTGCAGGTGATCTGAGGCCGGCGTTTCCCCGACGTGACTCCGGTGCTCGTCGCCCCAGCGTACGGTGGGGCGACGGTATGCAGTGCTGTGGGTCTATCGAGCGCAACCGCGCAGCTGCTGTAACAAGCCTCGCTGCGACATTCCGTCCCGGGCCGTTCACGCCTGCGTTTGCGACAATGCGCGACGCGATGCGTCGCATCGCACGCCTCACTTCCCCACGGAGATGTCATGCCGAACCGCGCTTTGCGCGGCGCGCTCGCGCTGCTGCTGTTGTTGCCTGCCACCGGCGCGTTCGCGCGCACCTGCGACCTGTCGATCGGCAGCAACGATGCGATGCGCTTCGACAAGTCCGAACTGCGTGTCGCCGCCGATTGCACCCAGGTGCGTCTCACCCTGCGTCATACCGGTCGCCAGATGGCTGCAGCAATGGGTCACAACTGGGTGCTGACCCGGACTGCAGACTATCGCCCGGTCGCGATCGCCGGTGGTCGCGGGAATCTCGCCGGCAGCTATCTGCCCGCCGGCGACACGCGCGTCATCGCACACACGAAAGTCATCGGTGGCGGCGAGACGACGACCATCACCTTCCCCACCGCCGGTCTGACGCGCGGCGGTGACTACACCTTCTTCTGTTCGTTCCCCGGCCACTGGAACGTGATGCGCGGCAAGCTGGTGTTCGGCTGATGCGCGCGGCCCCCACCGCGCTGGCAATCGCGCTGTCGCTGGTCCTGCTCTCGCCCGGCTTCGCGCATGCGCAGGCGGCGAGCGATGCGCCCACCACACTCGAACGCGTGCGCGTCGATGCGACGCGCCTGCGTGGCGTCAGCGATTTCGACACGCCGGCCTCGGTCGATGCGATCCGCCTGGGCGACGCGGACAGCAACCGCGCCGGCACCGTCGCGTCCGAACCGCTGTCGGGCGTGCCGGGTATGCTCGCGCGCGACCGGCAGAACCACGCGCAGGACACACAGCTGTCGATTCGCGGATTCGGTGCGCGCTCCACGTTCGGCGTGCGCGGCGTACGGCTGTTCGCCGATGGCATCCCCGCGTCGATGCCGGATGGTCAGGGCCAGCTCTCGCATTTCAGTCTGGTCGGCGGCGACCGCATCGAGATCATGCGCGGGCCGTTCTCGGCGCTGTACGGCAATTCCTCCGGCGGCGTCGTGCAGCTGTGGAGCGCTGACGGACAGCCCGGCGATCCCTGGCGCTTCAAGGCCAGCCAAGGGCGCGACAACACGACCAGCCTGTCGACGCAGCTGCGTGGTGGCACGGAGGCGGTCGGCTACAACCTCGCGCTGTCGCGCTTCGACACCGACGGCTGGCGCGACCACAGCGCCGCGCGACGCGACTCGGCGAACGCGAAGCTGCGCTTCGATTTCGGCGATCGGCGCCGCCTGGATCTGGTCGCCAACCATGTCGACATCGACGCGCAGGATCCGCTCGGCCTGACCGCTGCGCAGGTCCGCGAGAACCCGCGCCAGGTCGCCGCGGTCGCGCGCCAGTTCGACACGCGCAAGACCGTGCGCCAGAGCCAGGCCGGCGCGGTCTACGAACACGGCATCGGCGATGCGCAGACGCTGCGTGCGATGGCCTACGGTGGTGAACGCGCGGTCGTGCAGTACCTGCCGATTCCGCCTGCCGCGCAGGCCAATCCGCTGAACTCGGGCGGCGTCATCGATCTCGACAATAGTTACGGCGGCCTCGACCTGCGCTGGAGCTGGGAAGGCACGCTGGCCGGGCGTCCGCTCGAGGCGACCGTCGGCGCGAACGCCGATCGGCAGCGTCAGGACCGCCAGGGCTTCGAGAATTTCGTCGGCGACGCGTTGGGCGTGCGCGGGCGGCTGCGACGCGACGAGCGCAACACCGTCGAGAACCGCGACCAGTTCGCGCAGCTCTACTGGACCTTCGCGCCGCGCTGGTCGCTGCTGGCCGGCGTGCGGCACAGCGAGGTGGAGTTCGTCTCGCGCGATGCCTTCGTGACCGCGAGCAATCCCGACGACAGCGGCCGCATCGCGTTCCGCCAGACCTCGCCGGTGGCCGGCGTCACGTTCGCGCCGCGCGAGGATCTGCGCGTGTACGCGTCGGCCGGACGCGGCTTCGAGACGCCGACCTTCAACGAACTCGGCTACCGCGCCGACGGTGGCGCCGGGCTCGCCTTCGATCTCGCGCCGGCGGTCAGCGACAACCTCGAGATCGGCACGAAGTGGCAAGCGCGTTCGGGCACCGCGCTCAACGCCGCGCTGTTCCGCGCCGACACCGACGACGAGCTCGCCGTCGCGCGCAATGTCGGCGGCCGCAGCAGTTTCCAGAACATCGGTCGCGCGCGCCGCCAAGGCGCCGAGCTCTCGTTGCGTCAGCCACTGGGCGCGTCGTTCGATCTGAGCGTCGCCGCGACCTGGCTCGATGCGACCTTCCGCGATGACTATCTCGTCTGCACCGGTGCGGGCTGCACCGTGCCGGCCACGCCGGTCGCCGCAGGCGCGCGCATTCCGGGCGTCCCGGCGCGCCAGCTGTTCGCGCGGCTCGACTGGAGCGGCGGGCCGTGGAGCGCAGCGATCGAAGGTGTCGGCGTGGGTGACGTCGTCGTCGACGATCTCGCGACCGGGCGCGCGGCCGGCTACGCGCTCGTACATCTCGAGGGCGCACGCCGCTGGCGGTTCGATGCGGGCGAGCTGCGGACCTTCGTGCGCGTCGACAACGTGCTCGACCACGCCTACATCGGCTCGGTGATCGTCAACGAAGGTAACGGCCGGTTCTACGAGCCGGGCCCGGGACGTGGGCTGATGGTGGGGGCGCAGTGGAGTTGGAATCGGTGAGGCAAGGGTTTCGCTGCGCTCTGCCCGTCCTACGAACGCGTGCATGCACTGACGCGCTAAGCCTCGCCACAATGTTCGTCATTCCGGCGAACGCCGGAATCCAGTGACTGTGTCGTTGCGCTGCGGAGATGGCGAATTCCGACATCGCGTTCCGAGCGACTGGATGACTGGACCTTCGTCCGTTGAGAATCCGGCGTTCGCCGGAATGACTGTGCTCCGAGCTCAAAGCGCCGCGGAATTGATCGGGCGCCGTCTATGTGAAAAGCGATCGTCGTCTAAGAGGCTTTCAACAGACGCATGTCTGGTCGAGCGGGGATCCATGTTCGCGGCGATCCATCAGTTCGCTTTGAGCCGCAAGATCAAAATGGGCCCCAGCTTCCGCTGGGGCGACGGGTCACGCAGTCGTGCGCCCTCTCTCAAGGTCTGCGCAACAGCTGACTCCATCAATCAAACATCGCCACCCGCCGTCCAGCCCTCGCCCGTGCCGCGATAGAACACGCGATCCTCCTCGCGCACAGTCCCCGCACCCACCGTGTCCTGCTCTGCCAGGCGCGCATAGATCGGGGTGAAATCCGGGCCGGTCGCGTCCATCAGCTGTTCGAAGCTGTCGATGACGAAGTAGGTCTTCTGGTAGGTGTCGATGCGGTAGCGCGTGCGCATGATGCGCTCCAGATCAAAGCCGATCCGGTTGGGCGCATCCGAATCCAGCGAGTAGATCGACTCGCCCTTCGACGACACGATGCCGGCGCCGAAGATGCGCAGGCCATCGGCCTGCTGGATCAGGCCGAACTCCACCGTGTACCAGTACAGCCGGGTCAGGCTCTGCAGTGCATCCGGGCCGATGCCGTGCGCCTTGACGCCGCCCTTGCCGTAGGCCTCCATGTAATCGGCGAACACCGGATTCATCAGCAGCGGCACATGGCCGAACAGGTCGTGGAAGAGATCGGGTTCTTCGATGTAGTCGATCTGGTCCGGGCGACGAATCCACCACGTCACCGGAAAGCGGCGGTTGGCGAGATGGTCGAAGAAGTCGAGTTCCGGCAGCAGGCCTTCGACGCCGAGCAGGGTCCAGCCGGTGGCGGCTTCGAGCACCTCGTTGAGTTCGGTGAACTTCGGAATCGCGTCCGGGGTCATGCCCATCGCGTCCTGCGCCTGCAGGAATTCGTCGCAGGCACGGCCGACCAACAGTTCGCGCTGGCGCGCATAGAGCGTGGCCCAGGTCGCGTGGTCATCGGCGCTGTAGGTGTCCCAGGGCTGCTCGACGATGCCGGTGGCGTAGACCGGCACCCTGCCCTTGTCGGTCTGCAGGTTCTCGACGCGGCGTGGGACGTTCGATGGCTGGGCGGACATGGCGACTCCAGTGGATTTCCTTGATCCACGACGATAGCGCCGTTTCGCTGCAACAGGCTTGCGTGATTGCGCGCCCAGGCCGTATACGCGCAATAATCTTGCGCATATCCGCAATTCAGGACAACGAGAATGGCTGCTGCCGATCTCGACCGCACCGACCTGCTGCTGCTGGCCGAGCTCCAGCGCAATGGTCGACTCACTAACGCCGACCTGGCCGAGCGTATCCACCTGTCGCCCTCGGCCTGTTTGCGGCGGGTGCAGCGGCTGGAGCGCGACGGGGTGATTGCCGGTTACCGCGCCGATGTCAGTGCCGAACGCCTGGGCCTGGGACTGCAAGCCTTCGTGCGCGTCCAGCTCAAGCACCACGACAGTGCCGCGGTCGCCGGCTTCGCCGCCCTGGTCAACGGCTGGGAGGAGGTGATCGCCTGTCACGCGCTGACCGGCGACATGGACTACCTGCTGCAGGTGATCGTGCGCGATCTCGAACACTTCTCGCGCTTCCTGCTCGATCGCCTGCTCAACCAGCCGGCAGTGGAGGATGTGAACTCGAGTTTCGTGCTGCGCACGGTCAAGGCGGACCGAGGCCTGCCCCTGCCCAGCTGAAGCACCATTGAGGTGCAAACGCAGGAATAACGCACCAACCACGTACGTGAATTGGCGGGGGTCCGCGGCGCGAAACGTTTAACCGCTTGATTTCATTGGTTCTAGGCTGTTGGCACGGCGATTGCGTAAGTCAGGAACACAATCAACACGCAAGGCAGTCGCTCCATGTCTACCGACAATCTCGAAAAGCTGATCAAGGACCACAAGATCGAGTTCATCGATCTGCGGTTCACCGATATGCGCGGCGTGCAGCACCACGTCACGTTCCCGAAGTCGATCATCGAGCCCGGCCTGTTCGAAGACGGCAAGATGTTCGACGGCTCGTCGATCAGCGGCTGGAAGGGCATCCAGAACTCCGACATGGTGCTGTTGCCCGACGCGTCCACCGCGTTCGTCGATCCGTTCACCTCCGATCCGACGCTGGTCATCACCTGCGACATCCTCGACCCGACCACGATGCAGTCGTATGAGCGCGACCCGCGCGGCATCGCCAAGCAGGCCGAGGCGTTCCTGAAATCCAGCGGCATCGCCGATCAGGCGTTCTTCGGCCCCGAGCCCGAATTCTTCATCTTCGATTCGGTGCGCTACGCGAATGAGATGGGCCATACCTTCTTCCATATCGAATCCGAAGAAGCGCACTGGAGCTCGTCCAAGGAATACGAAGGCGGCAACAGCGGCTATCGTCCCGGTATCAAGGGCGGCTATTTCCCGGTCGCACCGCTCGACTCGCTGCACGACATCCGCGCCGAGATGTGCAAGACGCTGGAACAGGTCGGCATCGAGGTCGAAGTGCACCATCACGAAGTCGCGAACGCGGGCCAGTGCGAGATCGGCACGCGCTTCAACTCGCTGGTCAAGAAGGCCGACGAGCTGCAGACGATGAAGTACATCATCAAGAACGTCGCGTTCCGCAACGGCAAGACCGCGACCTTCATGCCCAAGCCCATCGTCGGCGACAACGGCAGCGGCATGCACGTGCACCAGAGCCTGGCCAAGGGCGGCACCAACCTGTTCACCGGTGACGGCTACGGCGGCCTGAGCCAGACGGCGCTGTGGTACATCGGCGGCATCTTCAAGCACGCCCGCGCGATCAACGCCTTCTCCAACGCGTCGACCAACTCCTACAAGCGTCTGGTGCCGGGCTTCGAAGCGCCGGTGATGCTGGCCTACTCGGCGTCGAACCGCTCGGCCTCCTGCCGCATTCCGTACGTGGCGAACCCGAAGGCGCGCCGCATCGAGATGCGCTTCCCCGATCCGATGCAGTCCGGCTATCTGACCTTCGCCGCGCTGATGATGGCGGGTCTGGACGGCATCAAGAACCAGATCGATCCGGGCGGCCCGAGCGACAAGGATCTCTACGACCTGCCGCCCGAGGAAGAGAAGAACTTCCCGACCGTCTGCCACTCGCTGGACCAGGCACTCGACGCGCTCGACAAGGACCGCGACTTCCTCAAGGCCGGCGGCGTGTTCTCCGACGACTTCATCGATGCCTACATCGCGCTGAAGATGAAGGAAGTCACCGCGTTCCGCGGCGCGACCCACCCGCTCGAGTACCAGATGTACTACGCGATCTGACGCACTCCGGGGCTGGCCATTGGCCGGCCCCGATTCGTTTCCACCGCCGAAGCGGCGGCGCCTCCCTCCCCCACGGTGGGCGGCACTGCCGGCAGGCGCACGGAGTCCGGGATTCAACCGATGGATCGGAGAGCGGCCGCTCAGGCGCCATAGAGCGTCGGTCGCGGCGACGGCAGCCAGGGGGCACGCCGGCGTCGAATGCTCCACCTGCGAAAAGAAGAACAACAACAGACGCAGTACGCAATGACCGGGGAGGGCTTTCCATTCATTTGAGGAGCCTGTCATGTCGTCACGCAAGAACGCACTCGCCACACTGCTGTGCGCAGGTCTGCTGTCCGCCGGTGCCGCCCATGCGGAAGTCTCCGGTTCGATCACGCTGACCAGCGATTACCTGTTCCGCGGCCTCAGCCAGACCGACGAAAAACCTGCTTTGCAGGGCGGCGTCGAGTGGGCGCATGACAGCGGTTTCTATGCTGGCGCCTGGGGCAGCAGCATCAGCTGGCTGTCCGATTCCGACCCGGACATCTCCAGCCAGCTCGAACTCGACGGCTATGTCGGCTTCCGCGGCGATTTCGGCGACAGCGGCTTCGGCTACGACGTCGGCGCCGTGCATTACTGGTATCCGGGCAGCTATCCCGCCGGCTTCAACAAGGCCGACACCACCGAGCTCTACGCCGGTGTGAGCTGGAACATCCTCAGCGCGAAGTACTCCTACGCCGTCACCGACCTGTTCGGCATTCCCGATTCCGACGGCAGCAGCAACCTCGACGTCGCTGTGGGCTGGGAGTTCGCACCCAGCTGGACCCTCAACGGCGCCGTCGGCAAGCAGTGGGTCGCCGGCAGCGCGGGCACAGCGACCTACGCGTTCTGGTCGGCGGGTATAGGCAAGTCGTTCGACAACGGCTTCGACATCGCCCTGAACTTCAACGACAACGACCTGATCGGTCCCGACGACACCATCACCCTCGCCGTCACCAAGTCGTTCTGACGCGGCGCGCGCGCACCTGGAGACCCAAATGAAACTGATCATCGCGATCATCCGCCCGTTCAAGCTCGACGAGGTCCGAGAGGCACTCGGCGAGGCCGGCGTCACCGGCCTGACCGTCACCGAGGTCAAGGGCTTCGGTCGGCAGAAAGGCCATACCGAGCTCTATCGCGGCGCCGAATACGTCGTCGATTTCCTGCCCAAGCTGAAGATCGAATGCGCGGTCAGCGACGACGTGTTCGAGGCGGCGATCGAGGCGATCACCCAGGCGGCAGGGACCGGCAAGGTCGGCGACGGCAAGGTGTTCGTACTTGCCCTGGAACAGGCCCTGCGTATCCGCACCGGCGAAATCGGCGCCGATGCGCTCTGACCCCACGGAGATTTCTGAAATGAAAAAGATCGAGTCCCGCGGGTGGAAGACCCGGATGCAGGCGCTGTGCCTGATGCTTTTGTGTGCGTGCGCATTGTTCGGTGTGGCGGGCAGCGCCTTCGCCCAGGACCTGCCGGCGGCCGAGACCGCGGCCGCGGTTGTGGACACGGCCGAGGCCGTGACCTTCGACAGCGGCAATGTGGCGTGGATGCTCACCTCCACGCTGCTGGTGCTGCTGATGGTGGTGCCGGGCCTCGCCCTGTTCTACGGCGGCATGGTGCGTTCGAAGAACGTGCTGTCGGTGATCATGCAGGTGCTGGTGGTGTTCTCGGTGGTGATCATCCTGTGGGTGGCCTACGGCTACAGCGCGGCGTTCACCGACGGCAATGCGTTCTTCGGCTCGTTCACCGAAAAGGCCTTCCTGCGCGGCATCACCGCGGAGACGGATGCCGGTGGTCTGCCGGAATTTCTCTTCATCGTGTTCCAGTCGACGTTCGCCGGCATCACCACGGCGCTGGTCGTCGGCTCGTTCGCCGAGCGCATCAAGTTCTCGGCGGTGCTGCTGTTCTCCATCCTGTGGGTGACGTTCGCCTACCTGCCGATGGTGCACATGGTGTGGAGCGGTGAAGCAGGCTTCCTCGCGCACAAGGGCGTGATCGATTTCGCCGGCGGCACGGTGGTGCACATCAACGCCGGTGTCGCCGGTCTGGTGGGCGCGTACTTCCTCGGCAAGCGCCTGGGCTACGGCAAGGAAGCGATCAAGCCGCACAGCGTGCCCTTCACCTTCATCGGCGCATCGCTGCTGTGGGTCGGCTGGTTCGGCTTCAACGCGGGCTCGGCGCTCGCCGCCGATGCCAGCGCGTCGCTGGCCATGCTCAACACGATGGTCGCCACGTCCGCAGGTGTGGTCGCCTGGAGCATCGTCGAAGCGTTCACCAAGGGCCGTCCGTCGGCACTGGGCGCGGCATCGGGTGCGATCGCGGGTCTGGTCGGCATCACGCCCGCCGCCGGTACCGTGGGCCCCATGGGCGCCGTGGTCATCGGTCTGGCCGCAGGTGCGCTGTGCGTGTGGGGCGTCACCGGTCTCAAGCGCCTGCTGCGCGCCGACGATAGTCTCGACGTGTTCGGCGTACACGGCATCGGCGGCATCGTCGGCGCGCTGCTGACCGGTGTCTTCAGCGCACAGTCGCTGGGCGGCACCGAAGTCGATCTCGCGATCGGCGCCCAGGTGTGGGTGCAGTTCGTCAGCGTCGCGTTCACCGTGCTCTGGTGCGCCGTGGTGACCGCGGTGGTGATGCTGATCGTCAAGCTCGTCGTCGGTCTACGCGTGACCGAGGACGAAGAGCGCGCAGGTCTGGACATCGTCTCGCACGGCGAATCGGCCTACGAGAAGTAGGGAGATAACCGGCGTCCGCGCAGCGCGCGGACGCCGGCCAACAAAGCGGGGCCAGCGGGCGACGGCGGGGAAGGCCGGCGCCCGTTTTGCGTGTGTCTGTCCACGTGGCCCCCGGTGGGGCTAGGATGCCGGCCACGATGACCGGCTCCTTTCCGCCATGACCGCGCACGCCCCGCTGCATGTTGCTGTACTCGAGGACGAGGTCATGCTGCGCGAGCGCATCCTGCTGCCGGGCCTGCAGCGCTTCGGTTTCGATGTGGTTGGATTCGAGACCATCGCGGCGCTGCGCGCGCATCTGGAGCTGCGCCCGGTCGACCTGGTGGTGCTGGATGTCGGTCTGCCCGATGGCGACGGCTTCAGCCTTGCGCGCGCGCTGCGCGAGACGCGGCCGCAACTCGGGGTGGTGATGCTGACCAGCCGCGCCGAGACCGGCGACCGCGTGCGCGGCCTCGCCGAAGGCGCCGACGCCTATCTGACCAAGCCGGTCGAGATCGACCTGCTCGCCGCCACATTGCACAGCCTCGCCAGGCGCATCGGTACGACGCCCGCACCCGCGCGCGCGCCCGACCGCCGTTGGCGCATGAGTGAAGACGGCTGGTGTCTGCTGTCGCCGTCCGGCGGTTCGGCGGCACTGACCCAGAGCGAGCGCCGGCTGTGCAGACGCCTGTTCGAAACGCCTGGCGCACTCGTGTCGCGCGAGCAGCTGATCGAAACGCTGACCGAGCAGGTGCACGACTTCGACGCGCACCGCATCGATTCGATGATCCATCGTCTGCGCAGCAAGGCGCACGCGCGTTGCGGCGAGGACCTGCCGCTGACCGCGGTGCGGGGCCGCGGTTACATGCTCACGCCGCAGGGCTGAGCGGCAACGCGATCCGGAACGTGGTGCCCGCGCCGGGCGTGCTCGTCACATCGATCGTGCCGCCCGCCTTGGTCACCAGCTCGTGCACGACTGCCAAGCCCAGACCGGTGCCGCTGTCGGCGGGCTTGGTGCTGAAGAACGGTTCGAATACGCGCGCTGCGACATCGGCCGGCATGCCGACGCCGTCGTCGCGCAGCGCGATCACCACGTCGCCGCGCTCGCGGCGCGCATCGATCGCGAACGTGCCGTTGCCGCCAATCGCATCGCGTGCGTTGGATGCCAGGTTGAGCAGCATCAGTTCGAACTGGCTACGGTCGAACAGGATCGGCAGCGGCGCGGCCTCACGGGAGCAGGTCAGCACGATGTGCGCGTCGAGCAATTGGCGCAGCATCGGTTGCAACGCATCGATCGCTTCGCCGGCATCGAAGACTTCCGCCTGCGCATCGTCGCGGCGACTGAAGCGCAGCAGTCGGCGGCTGATCGCCATCCCGCGTCGCGCAGATTCCTCCACTGATTCGAGGCTGCTTTCCAGTTGCCCAGCGCGTTGCGCGTCGCTGCCGCCGTCGTCTTCGTGGCGCTCGGCCGAGAAGCCGGCGATGACCGAGAAGATGTTGTTGAAATCGTGGGCCATGCCGCTGGCCATGCGCTCGGTGATCTCCTTCTTCTGCGCGTGGATCAACTGCGCATGGGTGCGCTCACGCTCGCGGATTTCCTGCTCCAGTGCTTCGCCGCGCGCATTGGATTCGCGCAGGCTTTCGCGCAGTGCCTCGGTGGTGCGGTCGGTGAGGATCGCGACCAGAAAATAGCTCAGGATCGTCGAGGGGACGTTGTAGAGCGCGCGCGCCGGTGTCTCGGCGAACAGCACCAGCGTATCGCGCATCACGCCCACCGCGACCATGGCAAGCAGGGCGAAGAACACGATCCACAAGGTGCGCCGCCCCAGCACAAGCCCGCTGAGGATCAGCACCAGCATCTGCGCCAGCTGATCGGGCAGCTGACGTTCGAAACCGTTCGCGAACGCGTTGACGAACAGCATCGTCAGCAGCACGCCGAGCATCGTGCGCACCGCCGGCCGGAACCGGCCGCGCCGGATCATCCACACGCCGACGCCGGCGAGCACCGCGATCACCAGGCTGAAACCCAGCGAGATGATCAGCGCCGGTGCGATGGGGCCCTGCGCGAGCGTCGACCAGGTCATCGCGACGCCGAAGACGACCATCGCCGGCACGGTGATGGCGAGGAAGAGCAGCAGGATCTGGATCACGCGGGCATTGCGGCGATCGACGACATCGGCGATCGGCACCCGGTCTAGCCATCGGAAAACAGGGTTGGGCATGGCGTTCGCGCTGCTTTGCACCACGCGGACGGCGGTGAGATAGCGGTGATCTTCCGGCGAGAAAACGCGGGTGACAAGGGGCACGCGGCGGTCGTACGTTCGTTGACGGGACGCCCTACCCGATCGGGATGACAGGGCCAAGACAGACACGGACGCCGGACGTGGCGGGCAGATGCCCGCTGCAGGACCGCGTGCGCCTTCACGAAACGCCTGCCGGAGACACCGAAATGAACCGCATCTACTGCACCCTCTGGAATGCCACGCTCGGTCGCATGGTCGTGGCCTCGGAACTTGCGCGCTCGCGCACCGGCCGCCGGGCCGGCGTGTTGCTCGTCAGCGCCGCGCTGGTCCTGCCGACGACCGCGATGGCGCAGGCCACGGCGGTCGGGCTGCAGGCATTCGAAGCGCCGACCGCAGTCGATGCGACCGAAGTCGCGCGCTACTTCCAGGCGAGCGGTAGTGCCGACAGCGATGCCGGTGCCTACGTCGAAGGCGACAATGCGCTGGCCGCCGGTGAAGCTGCCGCGGCGATCGGCAATGGCGCGACGGCACTGGGTGGCGGTGCTCTCGCCTTGGCCAACGAAGCCACCGCAGTCGGAAAGGACAGCCTGGCAACCGGCAACTCGGCCACGGCCGTCGGCGGCATGCTGCGCTTGGACTACAGCGACATCGGCAGCTACGGCGTCGTGCTCGACCAACAGACCATGGCGAACGGCCTGGCCTCGACCGCGCTCGGTGCAGGCGCGCAGGCCAACGGCGACTTCAACATCGCGATCGGCGCGCAGACCGAGACCAGCGGCAAGTCAGCAGTCGCGATCGGCGGCATCGTCGACGTGCTCGAAGACCAGATCGGCGAAGGTTTCGCGGGGTCCGACCTGCAGAACACGCGTGCGTCGGGGCGTCTATCGACGGCCATCGGCGGCGGCGCGCAGGCGCTCGAATACGCATCGACGGCGATCGGTGCGCTGGCCAATGCCAGCGGCATCCGTTCGATCGCGATCGGCTACGTGACCCAGGCGACCGGCTACGACGCCACCGCGGTCGGCGACCGCACCGAGGCGACCGAGGACTGGGCGACCGCCTACGGCGCCGGCGCACGCGCGAACGGCTTGCGCTCGACCGCACTGGGTGGGTTCTCAAGCGCGCTGGCCGAAAACGCGACCGCGGTTGGCTGGGGCGCATTCGCATCGGGGGTCAACAGCACGGGCGTGGGCAACGGCGCGTGGGCGGCGGGGCGCAACAGCATCGCGATCGGCGATGCCATGGTCTGGAACGGCTACTTCTGGGGCGACGGCGATCCGATCCTCTACGTCGACAGCACCGCGATCGGCACTGGCGCGAATGTCCATGGTTCGGATTCGATTGCGTTCGGCACCAACGCCTACGTCGGACGCCTCGAAGAAAGCGGCCTGTGGGCGCCAGTCGACGGCAGCGTCGCCCTGGGCGCCAACGCACTTGCCGATCGCGCGAACACGATTTCCGTCGGTCGCGCCGGCGAAGAACGGCAGATCACTAATGTCGCCGCCGGTACCGAAGACACCGATGCAGTGAACCTGGCCCAGGTGCGGTCCATGACCTCGGGCCTGGATGCGCTCGCCGAGAACGCGGTCGTCTACGACACTGCGGACAAGGCCGCGCTGACACTCGCGGGCAATGAGGGCACGCGCATCGGCAACCTCGCCGACGGCGCGGTGTCGGCCACAAGCAGTGATGCGATCAATGGCCGTCAGCTGCATGCGGGCCTGCGTAGCCTGGCAGACGTGCTGGGCGGTGGTGTCACCGCCACCGCATTCGGCACGCTGACCGCGCCCTCGTACTCGATCCAGGGCGTGGCCTATGACGGCATCGCCGAGACGTTCTCGGCACTCGATACGCAGATCAGCCGGCTCAACGCGCGCGTGGACGGGGTGGAGACCGCGGTCGACCAGAGCGGCGGCGGTCGCGTCTCTGTCGGTGGCGACAACCCAGCTACGATCGGCGCCGATACCAACGCGGTCGCGGTCGGTGCGGGCGCGGCAGCCAACGGCAGCAACGGCGTCGCAGTGGGCGGCGATGCCTATGCGCATGGCCCCAACGACACGGCGCTCGGCGGGAACGCCCGCGTCGAAGCCGATGGCAGCACCGCGGTCGGTGCGAACAGCAGCATCTCGGCCAATGCAACCGATGCCGTCGCTGTCGGCGAAAGCGCATCGGTGACGGCCGCTTCCGGCACTGCGATCGGCCAGGGCGCGAGCGTCACCGCGCAGGGCGCCGTGGCACTGGGGCAGGGCGCGGTGGCGGATCGTGCGAACACGGTGTCGGTGGGCAGCGCTGCGAACCAGCGCCAGATCACCAACGTCGCCGCCGGCACGCAGTCGACCGATGCGGCCAACGTGGGCCAGTTGCAGGCCGGGGTCACCGAGGCGAAGGCCTACGCCGACACCACGGCCACTCAGGCGGTGTCGACGTCCAAGGCCTACACCGACCAGCGCCTGGCGAGCTGGGGCGATCAGTTCGAGACCTACCGTGGCGATGTCGAACGTCGTTTCAGTGACGTCGATCGCCGTATGGACAAGCAGGGCGCGATGAGCGCGGCGATGCTCAACATGGCCACGAATGCCGCGGGCACCCAGAGCCCGCGCGGCCGGGTTGCGGTCGGCGCCGGCTTCCAAAGTGGCGAGCAGGCCCTGTCGATCGGCTATGCGAAGAAGGTCGGCGAGCGCGCGTCCTTCAGCCTCGGCGGCGCTTTCAGCGGTGACGAGACATCTGCCGGCATCGGCTTCGGTATCGACCTGTGACGTGCGGCGGCGTCATCCGCTGCTGTCTTTCCCGATTCGCCCATCCGGGCCCCCATCCTTTGACGGAGACACGTTCCATGCGCATCCAGACCACCCTCGGCGCCGCGATCGCCGCCATCCTGTTGACCGGCGCCACCCAGGCTGCCCCGCCCCGCCTCGACCGTATCGTGACCCGTGACATGGCTGCAGCGCCTGCTGCGGGCGCAGGCGCACAGCGCTTCGTGGTCAAGACCTCGGCTACTGCGGCCAACGGCCGCGCCGCACTGGGCGGTGCGTTGAATACTTCAGTGCGCCGCGCCGGCCTCGCCAGCGCCGTGCGCGCGACCACCACCGCTGCCGCGCGTCCGGCGGCAACTGCGCGCGTGCTGCGCAGCATGGGCGCACCGGGCTGGCACGTCGTGCAGACCTCGCGTGCGCTCTCGGAATCCGAGAAGGCGAGCTTCATCCGCGAGCTGTCCGCCGAGCCGGGCGTGCTTAAGGTCGAGGCCGATCGTCTGTATCAGCGTGCGGACGTCGCCCGCAGCACCCAGGTCGTGCGCGCCGCCGCGCCGAACGACCCCGCCTACGCGACGCTGCAGTGGAATTTCAACAACGCGACCGGCGGCGTGCGCGCCGAACAGGGCTGGGACATCTCGACCGGCGAAGGCGTGATCGTGGCCGTGATCGATACGGGCATCGTGCAAAACCACGCCGACCTCGCAGTCAACGTGCTGCCGGGTTACGACATGATCTCCGACAAGCTCATCTCGCGCCGCGACACCGACGAGCGGGTCGCCGGCGGTTGGGACGTTGGCGACTGGGTAGAGGCCAACTACTGCACCGCGCTGGGTGCCCAACCCCACCCCGCCGAGGCCAGCTCCTGGCACGGCAGCCATGTCGCCGGCACGATCGCGCAGCAGACCAACAACGGCGTCGGCCTTGCCGGGCTGGCACACAACGCGAAGGTCGTGCCGGTGCGCGTGCTCGGGTCCTGCGGCGGCTACGGCAGCGACATCGCCGACGGCATGCTGTGGGCGGCCGGTGCGCAGGTCGATGGCCTGCCGCTGAACCCGAACCCGGCCGAAGTGATCAACATGAGCCTGGGCAGCGGCGCCCCGTCGTCTTGCCCGACCGTCTACCAGGACGCGATCAACGCCGTGAACAATCTCGGCTCGATCATCGTCGTGGCGGCAGGCAACTCGAACGCCGACGCAAGCACCTACACCATGGGCTCCTGCAGCGGCGTCATCGCCGTCGGCGCCACCCGCGTCACCGGCGGCAAGGCGAGTTATTCGAGCTGGGGCACGCGCGTGGATCTGTCCGCGCCCGGTGGCGGCGGCTCGGTCGACGGCGATCCGAACGGATACATCTTCCAGGCGATCAATGCCGGCACCACGCGCCCAACCACCGAATACGTGATCGGCGGCTATACCGGCACCTCGATGGCCTCGCCGCACGTCGCGGCCGCAGTGGCGATGGTGCAGAGCGTCGTCGACACGCCGCTGAACTGGTCGCAGATGCGCACGCTGCTGCGCAGCACCGCCCGTCAGTTCCCCGTGTCGATTCCGGGCTCCACGCCGATGGGCACCGGCATTCTCGATCTCGCCACCCTGCTCACGACTGCGACGCAGCCCCCGTGCACCGAAAACTGTGCACCGCCGGCCACCGTGCTGCAGAACAAGGTGGAGCTGCGCAATCTGTCCAACGGCGCCGAGGACGCGCTCTTCAGCTTCCAGGCACAGGCGGGCGCGACCCTGACGTTCATGACCTACAACGGCACTGGCAACGTGTCGATGTATGTCGCGGCCGGACGCGTGCCCACTACGACCGACCGCGATGGATTTTCCACCCGCGCCGCCAGCAACACCGAAACCGTGCGCTTCACCGCACCGGTCGCCGGCACCTACTACGTACGCCTGACCGGCACCTACGCCGGCATGACCCTGGTCGCACGACAGTAGGCCGGATGTCCCCGCGTCGGAACGCCGACGCGGGGCGCCGCGTGCCCATGGAGCGATCGCCCGAGACGGATTTCGACTGGTTGACGTCCCTGCCATGCTGGGGGCCGTCCGCCGACGGGTGCGAAACGCTCGAGATCGCGGTGTCCGAACTCCTCCACCGCAGTGGCGCAGCGGACTGGCGCTTTGCTTTCGTCTCGTGGGCCAGTGCACGACTGATCCAGACCGGCGAGTGGTACGAACTCGACGCACTCGAAACGCGGCATGGCAGCGACATGCTGCAGGTCGTTCGCGATACGGGCAACGCCATGTGCGGTGCAGCGTTGCAATGCGCTCATTCGATCGGATCAACGCACTGTCGTTGCGCCACGCGTGTGGCGGACGGGACCCCACAAATGCACGCACCGACACGCCCGCCGGCCGACTACGACTGGCTGCTCGACTGGACCGATTGGGTCACGCGCAACGATCACCGTCTCGAAGCGGTCTTCGTGCTCGACACCTTCCTGCAGCGCAGCCGGGCGACGGAGGCGACGTGGGCGCTCGATTTCCTGTCCTGGAAATGCGAGCGTCTGGCCAGCGACGGCTGCTGGTACGAAGCACGCCTCGAACATCTGCACGACCGCAGTCACGTGCGCGTACTGCTCGACCGCTGACCGTTCCGCATCGGCATGGCGGCTTGCGTCCGTGCGCGCGAGCGGGTGCAATGCGGACATGCGCACTCTCATCGTTCTGCTCGCCGCGCTGCTGCTGTCGGCCTGCGCCCACAACGCACCGCGCAATCCGCTCGCCACCTGGGTGCCGTCCACCAATCACGATGCGCGTCGACCGGTGCTGGTGGTGCTGCACTACACCGAACAGGATTCGGTGCAGCGCAGCCTCGACACATTGCGCACCGCCAACAGCGGCGGACGCGTGAGCTCGCATTACCTGATCGGCAAGAACGGCGAGCGTTACCAGCTGGTCTCCGACCTCGACCGCGCCTGGCATGCCGGCGCGGGCAGCTGGGGCGCGGTGTCGGACGTGAACTCGGCCTCGATCGGCATCGAGCTCGACAACAACGGACGCGAGCCGTTCACCGAGCCGCTGGTCGAGAGCCTGTTGGTCCTGCTGGGTGATCTGAAGACGCGCTGGCGCATTCCGGCCGAGAACTTCATCGCCCACTCCGACCTCGCGCCTGCCCGCAAGATCGATCCGGGCGTGCACTTTCCGTGGAAGCGCCTGGCCCGGCACGGCTATGGCCTCTGGCCGCGCGACGACACGCTGCCGGCGCCGCGCGGGTTCGACGTGGAGCAGGCGTTCCGCACGCTGGGATATCCGGTCGACGATCTCGACGCGACGTCGCGCGCGTTTCGCTTGCGCTTCCGCGGACTGGCCGAGGGCCCGCTGGATGCCGAGGACCGGCGCATGCTCTATGCGCTGGTGCAGGGGTGGACGATTCCGGCCGACGCTGCGGCGCAGCCCTAGGGACTTCTGCACAAGTCCGTCATTTCCCCGGAAGCGGGGCCTTCAACCGCCGCACGGCGCGTTGTCCCGGGTCTTCAAGCGATTGACCAGAAGGCACTGGATTCCCGCTTGACCGGACATGCGTCCGTTGAAAGCCGCGGGAATGACGAGTACGAGTGGAGTTGTTCAGAGCTTGCCGAGCGTGTCTGGATTCTGCGTCTCGCAACGCCGCACCCGTGCCGGGCAACACTGCGGCACGCACGCTGTCACGTGCAACGCTAAGCCATCGTGCAGCGCGAAACCTCGTCACCGCTCAACGCGCACAAGCTCCTCATCGGCGTCCACCTGCGGCGCCACCGCACGCCGAGTCGCTTTTTCCAGCTGCGCAAGCGCGACTTTGCCCGCCGCCTTCGCCTGCATCGCCTGCTGCTGCACCTTGCACAGCGTCTGCATGTGGTCGGCGTCGAAGTTCAGACGGTCGATCAGGAAATCCACGAACGCGCGGACCTTCGGCGAGACCAGACGGCCGCCGGGAAAGACCGCGTTGAAGTCGACTTCCGGACCGGTCCAGCCGGCGAGCACGCGCTGCACCATGCCGGCCTCGACGAAGGCTTTGGCCATCACGTCGCCGGTCAGCATCAGGCCCTCGCCCTTGATCAGGGCCCAGTTGAGCGCGGCGGGATCGTTGGCGACGAGCTGCGGGTTGACCGGGAAATCGCGCAGCGCGCGACCGTCGGTCAAGGACCAGACGAAGCGGTTGTTCGCGTTGTGGCTCTTGCGCATCACCAGGGTACGGTGGTGCTGCAGGTCGTCGGGGTGCAGCGGCTCGCCGTGCTGTTCGATATACGCCTGGCTGGCGAACACCTGCGTGCGCAGGCTGCCGAGCTTGCGCGCAACGAGATTCGAATCGGGCAGGGTGCCGATGCGCAGGGCGAGATCGGCTTCGCCTGCAATCAGGTCGAGCTTCTCGTTGCCCATGTGCATGTCGAGCTGGATCTCGGGGTACTGCGCCTGGAAGTCGCCGAGCAGCGGCGCGATCCAGGTAATGCCGATCGAGTACGGCACGGTGAAACGCAGCCAGCCGCGTGGGCCGGACTGCAGCTGGGCGACGGCGCTCTCGGCATCTTCGAGTCCGCGCGCGATGCGCTGGCAGTGCTCGTGATAGACGCTGCCGGCCTCGGTCAGGCCCAGCCGACGCGTGGTGCGGTTGAGCAGGCGCGCGCCCAGTCGCTGTTCGAGTTCCTGGACCTTGCGACTGACCGTGGTCTTGGGCAGGCCCAGTGCGTTGGCGGCCGCGATGAAGCTGCCCTGCTCGACCACTTTGACGAAGATCAGGGTCTCGTTGAGATCGTGTGCCATGTGGAACTCCTGGAGCGGGCGCGCGCACGGTGCGCGGAGGATTGGACCGTGACGGGGATAATTATTCCCTCGAATAGGGACTAATCAAGTCCCCTTTCGAAGCGGATGATCTGCGGCATCCCCCGAGTCGACGCCGCCCATGTCCGTCCCACGTCCCGCCGCGCCCCCTGCGAAACGTTCTGCGACCGCCCCCGCGCGTCGCCGCGGACTGCGTATGGAAATCCCGCCGAATCAATCGTCTAGCGCCCGGATCGCGACCCCGAAGCGGTTGCAGGCCGGGCACGCGGGCTGGGGCTGGTTGTGGTCGTGGCTGCCTGGCAAGACACGTCCCCGCAACGCCCCGGCGTCGATCGAAGCGCGGTTTTCGGGAGACAAAATCCCATGAAAGGGACAATCAAGGCGCCTTTGGTGATTGTGGGCGCCACCGGGATGGTCGGAACGCGCCTGGTTGCGCAGGCTCTGGCTGCCGGACGCCGCACGATCGCGGTCGCCAATGACGCCGATGCGCTCGACCGTCTGCAGGCCCGGTACGGCGCCGCGCTGACCACGCTGTTCGCTGATATCCGCAGTGACGGTGACGCCGCCGATCTCGCCGCGCGCCTGCGTGCATTGCCTGGCCCGGCACCGGGCGCGGTGATCGCGGCGATCCGCGGCGCCGCCGGCAGCCAGCGTGTGCTCGATGCGCCTGCCGACTTCCTGCGTCGTCGCCTGGACGAAGACCTGCTGCCGCATCTGTCCATCGCGCGCCATCTGCTGCCGCTGCTCGCCACGCAACCGCGCGCCGGGTACGTGCTGATCGGCGGCCCGGGCGCGGACCATCCGTGGTCCGGTTACGGCCATCACTCGATCGGCGCGTCCGCGCTGCGGATGCTCGCGCGGGTGCTGCACGAAGAAGCGCGCACCCTACCGGTGCGCGTGCAGATGCTCGCCGTCGATTCGCCGGTGCGCTGCGATGCCAACGCGGCGACTGCGCGCGCGCAATGGCCGGATGTCGACGCGATCGCTGACCACGCGCTGCGCATGGTCGATGGCGCCGCGAACGCCGACGTCGCCCTCGTGCGCTTTCCGATCGGCGCCGCCGTGCGCCCGCCCGGCCTGTCCGACGACCTCGACGTCGGTCCATGCGCACCCCCCACGCAACACCAGACCGACGCCAGCGCTCTGCTGCGTCGCCTCGCCACTGCCGCCTCCCCCCAGGAATCCCGCTCATGATCCGCACCCACCTCACACCGCGCGCGTGGCGCGCTCTCGCTGCGACCGGCCTGGCCGTCGCCGTGGCGGTCGTCGTCGCCGGTTGCGACACCCAGGCCCAGGACCAGACCCAGCCGCCACCGCCGGATGTCGGCGTCGCCGCGGTGCTGTCGGAACAGGTGCAGGACTGGAACGACGCCACCGGCCGCATCGCCGCGGTCGAAAGCGTCGAACTGCGCCCGCGGGTCAGCGGTTACGTGCAGCGCGTGGCCTATGCCGAAGGTGATGAAGTGAAGCAGGGCGACCTGCTGTTCGTCATCGATCCGCGGCCCTACCGCGCCGCGCTGCAGCGTGCGGAAGCCGAGCTGGCCCGCGCCCGCGCCGATGCCCAGCTGGCGACCACGCGTCACGCACGTGCACAGCAGCTGATCGATGCCAGCGCGATCTCGCGCGACGATTTCGAAGCCCGCAGCGCCGGTCGCGCCGAAGCCGAAGCCGCGGTGCGTGGCGCCCAGGCCGCGGTGGAAACGGCGCGGCTGGATCTGGCGTTCACCGAAGTGCGTGCGCCGGTCGCCGGTCGCGCCGGTCGCGCGATGCTGACCACCGGCAATCTCGCCCAGGCCGACGCGTCGATGCTGACCACCGTGGTCTCGCAGGATCCGGTGCATGTCTACTTCGAAACCGACGAGCGCACCTATCTGCGTCACCAGGCGATGTCGCGGGCCGGCGAACGCCGCAACGGAGAAAACGCCGTGCGCGTGGGTCTGGCCGACGAGACCGGCTATCCGCATGCCGGCACCGTCGACTTCCTCGACAACCAGATCGACCCGGCCACCGGCACCGTGCGCGCCCGCGCCGTGCTGCCGAACCCGGACCGTCGCTTCACCCCCGGCATGTTCGCCCGCGTGCAGCTGGAAGGCGCGGCCGCGCGCCCGGCGATCCTGATCGACGACAAGGCGGTGATCACCGACCAGGACCGCAAGTACGTCTACGTCGTCGGCGAGGACAACACCGCGCAGCGCCGCGACATCGTGCCGGGCCGGATCGTCGAAGGTCTGCGCGTCGTCGAATCGGGGCTTGCCGCGGGTGATCGCGTGATCGTCAACGGCGTGCAGAAGGTCTTCATGCCGGGCATGCCGGTCGCGCCGAAGGCGGTCGCGATGCGCGGCGGCCAGCCGGTCGAGGCAGTCGCGAAGCGCTGACGCGCGATTGCTTGAGCCCCTCTCCCCTGGGGAGAGGGGTTGGGGTGAGGGCTGCTGGTCGCGCCGGTAGTGCCCCGCCCTCATCCGCCCCTCCGGGGCACCTTCTACCCCGAGGGCACGTTGTCCCACAGGGAGAAGGGCTTGCCGTTCCCGCGTTCTTTTCTCTGCGGCCCACGCGCCGCCCACAAGGATTTCCCCGTGGACTTCTCCCGCTTCTTCATCGACCGGCCGATCTTCGCCGCGGTGCTGTCGATCCTGATCTTCGCCGGTGGCCTGATCGCCATCCCGCTGCTGCCGATCGGCGAATACCCGGAGGTCGTGCCGCCCTCGGTAGTCGTGCGCACCGTGTATCCCGGTGCCAACCCGAAGGTGATCGCCGAAACCGTGGCGACGCCGCTCGAGGAAGCCATCAACGGCGTCGAGGACATGATGTACATCAAGTCCGTCGCCGGCTCCGACGGCGTGCTGCAGCTCACCGTCACCTTCAAGCCCGGCACCGATGCGGACGAGGCGGCGGTGCGGGTGCAGAACCGCGTGGCCCAGGCGCAGGCGCGATTGCCGGAGGACGTGCGACGGCAAGGCGTGACCACGCAGAAGCAGTCGCCGGTGTTCCTGATGGTCGTGCATCTGACCTCGGAGGACGGCCGTTACGACTCGCTGTACCTGCGCAACTACATGCGCCTGCACGTCAAGGACGAGTTGGCCAAGATCACCGGCGTCGGCGATGCGCAGCTGTTCGGCGGCGGCGACTACGCGATGCGGCTGTGGCTCGATCCCGACAAGATCGCCGCGCGCGGCATGACCGCGAGCGACGTGGTGCGCGCGGTGCGCGAGCAGAACGTCCAGGTCTCCGCCGGCCAGCTCGGCGCCGAGCCGATGCCCAACGGCAGCGACTTCCTGTTGCCGATCAACGCCAAGGGCCGGCTGGAGACCGTCGAGGAATTCGGCGACATCGTGCTGAAATCCGGCGCCGACGGTGAGCTCGTGCGCCTGGCCGATGTCGCGCGTATCGAACTCGCCGCCGGCGACTACACGCTGCGTGCGCGCCTCGACGGCAAGAACGCCGCGGCAATCGGCATCTTCCAGGCACCGGGTGCGAACGCGCTCGACATCCGCGACGGTGTCGTCGCGAAGATGGACGAGCTGCGCCCGCAGCTGCCGCCCGGCGTGCAGATCCAGTCGATCTACGACACCACGATCTTCGTCCGCGATTCGATCAAGTCGGTCGTCGTCACCCTGCTCGAGGCCACGCTGCTGGTGGTGCTGGTGGTGATCCTGTTCCTGCAGACCTGGCGCGCGTCGATCATCCCGCTGATCGCGGTACCGGTGTCGATCGTCGGCACCTTCGCGGTGCTGTACCTGCTGGGCTATTCGATCAATACGCTGACCCTGTTCGGCCTGGTGCTGGCGATCGGCATCGTCGTCGATGATGCGATCGTCGTGGTCGAGAACGTCGAGCGCCACATCGAACTCGGCGCGGCGCCGCTCGAGGCCGCGCACCGGGCCATGCGCGAAGTGTCAGGCCCGATCATCGCCATCACCCTGGTGCTGTGCGCGGTGTTCGTGCCGATGGCGTTCCTGACCGGCGTGACCGGGCAGTTCTACAAGCAGTTCGCGGTCACCATCGCCATCGCCACCGCGATCTCCGGCCTCAATTCGTTGACCCTGTCGCCGGCGCTCGCGGCGATCCTGCTGCGTTCGCACGACGCGCCGAAGGACCGCGCCTCGCGCCTGATCGACCGGCTGTTCGGCTGGGCGTTCCGGCCCTTCAACCGCTTCTTCAACAGCAGTTCGCAGCGCTACGAAGGCGCGGTGTCGCGCGTGCTCGGCCGTCGCGGCGCGGTGTTTCTGGTTTATGCGGTGCTGCTGGTCGGCGCCGGCCTGATGTTCAAGGTGGTGCCCGCGGGCTTCATTCCGGTGCAGGACAAGCTGTACGTGATTGCCGGCGTGAAGATGCCGGAGGGCGCATCGATCGAGCGCACCGACGCGGTGCTGAAGAAAATGGCGGCACTCGCCAATGAAGTGGACGGCGTCGCCAGCGAGATCGCGTTCCCCGGACTCAACCCGCTGCAGTTCACCAATACGCCCAACAATGGCGTGATCTTTTTCACCCTCGATCCCTTCAGCGAGCGCTCGCGCAGCGCCGAAGAGATCACCGCTGAGCTCAACCAGAAGTTCTCGACGATCCAGGAAGGTTTCACCTTCGCCTTCATGCCGCCGCCGATCCAGGGCCTCGGCAACGGCTCGGGCTGGTCGCTGTTCGTCGAGGACCGCACGCGCCTGGGATACGGTGAACTGCAGGCCGCGGTGCAGGCGTTCCAGGGCGCGGCGATGCAGACGCCGGGTCTGGGCTATCCGATCAGCAGCTACCAGGCCAACGTGCCGCAGCTCGATGCCGACGTGGACCGCGAGAAGGCCAAGGCGCAGGGCGTGCCACTGACCGAACTGTTCGACACGCTGCAGACCTACCTCGGTTCGGCCTACGTCAACGACTTCAACATGTTCGGCCGCACCTGGCAGGTCATCGCCCAGGCCGACGGCCAGTTCCGCGACGAGGTGACCGACATCGCCAACCTGCGCACGCGCAACGAAGCGGGCGAGATGGTGCCGGTGGGTTCGATGGTCAACGTCCGCCAGACCTACGGGCCGGACCCGGTGATCCGCTTCAACGGCTATCCCGCGGCCGATCTGCTGGGCGATGCCGACCCGCGCGTGCTGTCGTCGGGCGAAGCCATGGCCAAGGTCACCGAGCTCGCCGGACAGGTGCTGCCGGCCGGCATGGGCATCGGCTGGAGCGACCTGAGCTACCAGCAGTCGAACCAGAGCGGCGCGGCCATGGTGGTGTTCCCGCTCGCGGTGCTGCTGGCGTTCCTTGTGCTCGCGGCGTTGTACGAAAGCTGGTCGCTGCCGCTGGCGGTGATTCTGATCGTGCCGATGACGCTGCTGTCGGCGCTGTTCGGCGTGTGGCTGGCCGGCGGCGACAACAACGTGTTCGTGCAGGTGGGCCTGGTCGTGCTGATGGGGCTGGCGTGCAAGAACGCGATCCTGATCGTCGAGTTCGCCCGCGAGCTGGAGCTGCAGGGCAAGGGCATCGTCGAGGCCGCGCTGGAAGCCAGCCGCCTGCGACTGCGTCCGATCGTGATGACCTCGGTCGCCTTCATCGCCGGCACCGTGCCGCTGGTGCTGTCGACGGGTGCGGGTGCGGAAGTCCGCTCGATCACCGGCGTCACCGTGTTCGCCGGCATGTTGGGCGTGACCATCTTCGGCCTGTTCCTGACGCCGGTGTTCTACGTCGCGCTGCGCAAGCTCGCGAACACGCCGCTGGTCTCGCACAAGCCGGTTGCGCCCACGCCTGACGTTCCAGACAAGGGGCTGCACGCATGACCCGTGCCGTTGCAGTCCGCATCGCACCCGTTCACCGCTTCGAACCGGACCGCGCGCAGTCGCGCGGCCTCACCCCAGATCCTCACTGCAGGAGTCATCCATGAGCACCTCTCCCCGTATCGCCCTCGTCACCGGCGCCACCCGCGGCATCGGTCTGGAAACCGTGCGTCAGCTCGCCGAAGCCGGCGTGCACACGCTGCTGGCCGGCCGCAACCGCGACAAAGCCGTCGAAGCCGCCTTGAAGCTGCAGGCCGACGGTCTGCCGGTCGAGGCCATCGCGCTCAATGTCACCGACGCCGCGAGCATCGCCGCTGCGGCGAAGACCGTCGAAGACCGCCACGGCCGGCTCGACATCCTGGTCAACAACGCCGGCATCCTCGCCGACGATGCGCAGCTCGGCGCTGCCGGCCAGTCCATCGACACCTGGCGCACGACGTTCGAGACCAACGTGTTCGGCCTGATCGCGACCACCCAGGCGCTGCTGCCGCTGCTGCTCAAGTCGGCGGCGGGCCGCATCGTCAACGTGTCCAGCCTGCTCGGTTCGATCAGCGAGCATCAGAATCCGGACTCTTTCATCTACGACTTCAAGGGCGTGCCGGCCTACAACGTCTCCAAGAGCGCCGTGAACGCGTGGACAGTGCACCTGGCCCACGTGCTCAGGGACGCCGGCATCAAGGTCAACACGATCCATCCGGGCTACGTGCGTACCGACATGAACAAGGCCGGCGACGAACAGAACGGCGAACTCGAAGTCGCCGACGGCGCGCGCACCAGCGTGCGTCTGGCGCTGATCGACGATGCCGGCCCGACCGGCGGCTACTTCTATCTCGACGAGGTGCTGCCGTGGTGATGCGACCGCTGATCACGGTGCTGGCGACGGCCTTGCTGGCCGCCTGTGCCGTCGGCCCCGAGCACGTGCGGCCGTCGATGGCCGTGCCGGAGACGTTCGAAGGCGTGACCGCGCAAGATGCGACCGCCGCAACCGACACCGCCGCGCCCGCCGTGCTCGATACCGCGTTCTGGCAGGCGTTCGGCGATCCGCAGTTGAATGCGCTGGTCGACGACACGCTGGCGGCGAACCATGACCTGCGCATCGCGCTCGCCCGCTATGACCGCGCGAACGCCTTGCTGCGTGGCACACGCTTCGATCAGTTTCCGACGATCGACGCCAGCGCGAACGCTGCGAGCAATCGCGCAAGTGCCGACCAGGCGCCCGGCGTACCCCGCGATGCACGCGACACCGACAGCTTCGATATCGGCATCGGCGCCAGCTGGGAACTCGACCTGTTCGGCCGCGTCCGCCGCAGCGTCGAAGCCGGACGCGCCGATGTCGCCGCGAGCGCGGACGATCTGCGCGCGCTGCAGGTCGCGATCGTCGGTGAAGTGGCGACGGCGTATCTCGACCTGCGCGGCCTGCAGGAACGGCTGCGCGTGGCGACCGAGAATGCCGGCAACCAGCAGCACACGCTGGCGCTGGTCGAAGCGCGTCGCAACGCCGGACAGGACAGCGACTTCGACAGCGCGCGCGCCTCGGCGCAGGCCGCCTCGACCGCGTCGCGCATCCCGATGCTGCAAGCCGAAATCGCCGTCGCGACCCACCGCATCGCCGTGCTCACCGGCCGCACGCCCGACGCGTTGCGCGCGCAGCTGAGCGTCGCGCGAGCGTTGCCCGCGGTGCCGCGTGCGATCGACCCCGGCACGCCGGCCGATGTGCTGCGTATACGCCCCGATGTCTCCGCGGCCGAACATCGCCTGCATTCGGCGACCGCGCGTGTGGGCGTCGCTACGGCCGACCTGTTCCCGCGGCTCACGCTGGGCGGCCTGATCGGCAGCCAGGCCGGCGACATCGACGCCCTGTTCGGACGCGACAGCGAAACGCGACTGGTCGCACTGGGCATCGACTGGTCCTTCCTCGACATCGGCCGCGTGCGCGCACGCATTGCCGCGGCGGACGCAGACGCCTCGATGGAACTCGCGCGCTACCAGCAAACCGTGCTGCGCGCACTCGAAGACACCGGCAATGCCCTGGTGCGCTTCGACCGTGCCCACGACGCCGATGTCGAACTCGAACGCGCCGCCCGCGACAGCGCCCGCGCCGCACAACTCGCGCGCATGCGCTTCGATGCTGGCGGTACCAGCCTGCTGGAAGTCCTGGATGCCGAACGCACCCAACTGCAGGCCGAAGACGCCTTCGCCGCCGGCCGCACCCGCACCGCGACCGATGCGGTGGCGCTGTACCGCGCATTGGCCGGCGGCTGGCCGCAGAGCTTGCCGGCGCGGGAGACGGCGGGGATGCGGTAGATCGCATCGTCGCGCGATGCAGTTCCCGGTCCGGGGCGTGCGTGGATATCCGCTTTGACGGTCTGGTTTCCCGCGACTCTGCCCTCACCCCAACCCCTCTCCCGGAGGGAGAGGGGCTAGTGCAGCATCGCGCTCCCTTATCAGGGCTGGCGCGTGTCGGACCGACAGCACGCCGCTCTGGTGGGGACATACGCGCTTTGAGCCGTCAGCATGCCGCTCCCGTTCGAGCAGGCGCGCTTCGAGCCCCTCTCCCTCTGGGAGAGGGGTTGGGGTGAGGGCGCCTTTGCGAGCCATGTGCGACTTCGCGAGGTAGGCAAGTGGCCGATGACGGCATCACGCAACACCGGAAGCGGCTAGATCCGCACCCGATACGCGCGTCTGTAGATCAGGCGCGGTCATCGGCCCATACAGCGCGCGTATCACGCTTCATGCGCGCCCCCACCCAACCCTCCCCCGCGTGCGGGGGAGGGCTTGAGCGAAGCGCGAGGCCGGATGATCAACCGCCCAGCAGCACCCGGTTCATCCGCTGCACGAACGCCGCCGGATCCGGCAGTGGCGCGCCCGCGGCAATCTCGGCCTGCTCCAGCAGCAGCGTCGCCAGATCGGTCGCCTTCGCATCGTCGGCTTCGCCTTCGATCCGCTGCAGCAGGGCGTGCTGCGGATTGATCTCGAGGGTCGGCTTGCTGTCCGGCACGTCCTGGCCGGCTTCGCGCAGCAGGCGGGCGAGGTGTGGGGCCATTTCGTAGTCGGCCAGGGCGAGGCACGACGGCGAATCGGTCAGGCGCGCGGACACGCGCACGTCGCCGACGCGCTCGCCGAGCAGCGTCTTGATGCGCTCGACCAACGGCGCTGCGGCAGTGGCGGCTTCGGCCTGCTTCGCCTTGTCGGCCTCGTCGAGCGGCAGCTCGCCCTTGGCGACGTTCTTCATCGACTTGCCGGCGTACTCGTGCAGGCTGCCGAGCATCCATTCGTCGATACGGTCGAACATCAGCAGCACTTCGATGTCCTTGGCGCGGAAGGCTTCGAGTTGCGGGCTGCCGGCAGCGGCCTTGTAGCCGTCGGCGGTGATGTACCAGATGGTGTCCTGGCCGACGGCCATGCGGCCGACGTAGTCGTCGAGCGATACGGTCTGCGCGGCGCCGTCGCCCTTGGTCGAGGCGAAGCGCAGGATCTTGGCGATGCGCTCGCGGTTCGACGCGTCCTCGACGATGCCTTCTTTGAGCGTATTGCCGAAGGCCTTGTAGAACGCGGCGAACTTGTCCGCGTCGTCGCGTGCGAGCTTCTCGATCAGGTCGAGCACGCGCTTCACGCAGGCGCCCTTGATGCGGTCGAGCTGGCGGTTGTGCTGCAGCAGTTCGCGGCTGACGTTGAGCGGCAGATCGTCGGCGTCGACGACGCCGCGCACGAAGCGCAGATAGTTCGGCAGCAGTTCCTCGGCCGCGTCCATGACGAACACGCGCTTGATGTAGAGCTTCAGGCCCTTGCGCTCGTCGCGCCCGCCCATCATCAGGTCGAACGGCGGCTGCGACGGCAGATACAGCAGCGTGGTGAAGCTCTGGCTGCCTTCGACGCGGTTGTGGGTCCACGCGGCGGCGTCGTTGAAATCATGGCCGAGCGCCTTGTAGAAGCCCTGGTAATCCTCGTCGCTGATCTCGGACTTGGGCTTGGTCCACAGCGCCGACGCATCGTTCGCGGTTTCCCATTCGGGCGCGGCGTCGGACTTGGCCTCGTCCTCGCCCTCGGCCGGCATCGGCGCGTCCTTGGGCATGCGGATCGGGAAGGCGACGTGGTCGGAATACTTGCGCACCAGCGAACGCAGCTTCCAGCCGTCGAGGAATTCGTCCTCGTCGGCCTTGAGGTGCAGCACGACGGTGGTGCCGCGCTCGGGCAGGCTCACCGCTTCCAGCGAATACTCGCCGCGGCCATCGCTTTCCCACTTCACGCCATCCTGCGGCGCGGCGCCGGCGTGGCGGGTCATCACGGTCACGCGGTCGGCGACGACGAAGGCCGAATAGAAGCCCACGCCGAACTGGCCGATCAGGCGCGCATCGGCCTTCTGCTCGCCGCTCATCGCTTCCAGGAAGCGGCGCGTGCCGGAGCTGGCGATCGTGCCGATGTTGGCGACCACATCGTCGCGGCTCATGCCGATGCCGGTATCGCGGATCGTCACCGTGCGCGCCGCCTTGTCCCAGCTGACGTCGATGTGCAGTTCGCTCTCACCGCCCAGCAGGTCGGGATTGGCGATCGACTCGAAGCGCAGCTTGTCGCAGGCGTCGGAGGCGTTGGAGATCAGCTCGCGCAGGAAGATCTCCTTGTGCGAGTACAGCGAGTGCGTGACCAGGTGCAGGACCTGGGCGACTTCGGCTTCGAACTTGCGGGTTTCGGCAGGTGCGGTCATGCGTGCGGCGTCCGTGTGGCTGTGGTGCGAGCCGGGGATATTGGTGTGGATGGCCGGCTTTCAAGCGCCGGCCGGGCGCAGCCAGTCCGACGCCTTGCGCCGGGCCGTGCTGCCCCGCGGACAACTGGGTCTTGCCTGCTGCCGCGCGCGCGGGGCTGGTCTCCCTCCATGGGGACTGCATGGTCCCGCCGGAACATCACGCCGGCCGCGTGGCTAGGTCCTCAGACGTGGGCGATCCACTGCCGCAACAGCGCCTGCACCGCGACGGCCTGCGTCTCGATTGCGGCACGGTCCGCAAACGTCAGCAGCGCGCGGTCGGGCGCGGGCCAGCGCAGCAGGCCCTGTGGATCGTCGATGGCGAGGCCGCCGTCAGGCTGGGCGCGTGTCTTGGCGCCCCGACGCAGCACCAGACCGATGCCGGCTTTCAGGCGCAGCTGGGTGGTGGCGAAATACTCGGTGGTGCGCCAGCTGGGCGCATTCCACTTCACGCCCTCCGCGACGGTGGGATCGACGCCGAGCACCAGCGCGCGCAGCCGTTGCACGGCGTCGGTATGCGGATGGTCGAGCGTCGCCATGAAGGCGTCGACGGCCACGGATGTATCGGCCGGGGTGCTGTGCGGGATGCGGCGCGCGGACATGGCGACCTCCTGGAACGGACGCGGCCCAGTGTGCCGGACGCCCCGTGCCGCGCCTGTCGTCGCATCTACAGCGGCCAGATCCACAGCAGCATCGGAATCGACACCAGCAGCACCAGCAGCTGCACCGGCAGGCCCAGACGCCAGTAGTCACTGAAGCGGAAACCGCCGGGGCCGAGGATCAGCGTGTTGTTCTGGTGGCCGATGGGCGTGAGGAAGGCGCAGGACGCGCCCACCGCGACCGCCATCAGATAGGGGTCTGCGTTGACGCCCAGGGTGCCGGCTGCGCCGATCGCGATCGGGCACATCACCGCTGCGGTGGCGGCGTTGTTCATCAGGTCCGACAGCGTCATGGTCACGACGAGGATCAGGACCAGACCGATCACCGGGTGGCCCTGGGCGACGCTTTCGAACAGTACGCGGGCGATGAGATCGGCGGTGCCGGTGGACTCCATCGCGCCGGCCACCGGAATGAGGGCTGCCAGCAGCACCACCACCGGCCAGTCGATCGCGCCATAGACCTCGCGCGGCGGCACCGTACGCAGCGCCATCGAAGCGACCACGCCAGCCGCGAACGCGACCGCTGCAGGCACCAGCCCGGACGCGGTGGCGATGATGGCGCCGAGCAGGATCAATGCAGCGGTGATCGCCTTGCGCCGGTCGGGGATGCGCAGCGCCCGCTCGGCCAGCGGCACGCCGCCAAACTCGGCAGCGAATGCGGCGATCGCCGCCTGCGTGCCCTGCACCAGCAGCAGATCGCCGTCCTGCAGGCGCTGCGAGCGCAGCCGCTTTCTCGACCGGTGGCCGGCGCGCGAGATCGCGAGCACATTGATGCTGTAACGCGTGCGCAGGTCGAGTTCCGAGGCCGAGCGCCCGGCGAGGCCCGAGCCCGGCAGCACCGCGATTTCCTGCAGCACGATGTCGGCGTGGGGCGTGCGCGCATCGTCGCTGCGGTCGTCCGGCGCCGTGTCTCCATCGGGCGTCGCGTCGTCGATCGGTGTTGGCGCGGTGTCATGCGCGTCGGTGTCGTTGCTGCCGGCATCCGTCGCGTCGGCGTCGTCCGGCTCCGAGGGCACGTCTTCCTCCAGCTTCGCCCCGAGCCGGGCGAGTACTTCGCTGAGCACGTCGGCGTCCGCCTCGATCACCAGGATGTCGTCGGCGCGCACCACGCGCGACGGATTGGGCGCATGCACGCGCAACTCCGCCTGGACCATGCCGACCACCTGCGCATCGTGTTCGTCGAGCAGCGTCTCGATCTCGCGCACGGTCTTGCCCACCGCCCGCGCGCCCTCGGGCACGCGCACCTCGGTCAGATATGCGCCCGGATCGAAGCCCTCCACCGCTGCCTCGCGCCGCACCGGCACCAGCTTCCAGCCACCGAGCACGAGCAGCAGCACGCCCGCCACTGCGACCGCCGCGCCGACCGGCGTGTAATCGAACATCGAGAACGGCGCGCCGCCCAGTTCCTGCCGGAAGCCGGACACGATGAGATTGGGCGGCGTCCCGATCAACGTGGTCATGCCGCCCAGGATCGAGCCGAACGCCAGCGGCATCAGCACCTGGCCCGGCGCGAGCGACTGCTTGCGGGCAATCTGCACCGCCACCGGCATCAACAGTGCCAGCGCGCCGACATTGTTCATGAAGGCCGAAAGCAGTGCCGCCAGTGCGGTCAGCGCGGCGATCGACAGCATCGGTCCGGCCTTGGACGGCAGTACCACGCGGGTCAGCGCGTCCACCGCGCCCGAGGTCTGCAGCCCCCGGCTGAGGACCAGCACGCAGGCCACCGTGATCACGGCAGGATGGCCGAAACCGGCGAACGCCTGCTCGGCGCCCACCAGCCCCACCGCCACACAGGCCAGCAACGACGCCCCGGCCACCAGGTCGTGCCGCCAGCGGCCCCACAGAAACAGACCGACCGTGCAGGCCAGGATGGCGAGGATCAGGATCTGGTCGGTCTGCATCGGGCCGTTCTGTACGAAATGACGCAGCCTAGAGCGCGGCCGGTGTCGGGCACGTCACAACGCGCGGCGCGCCTGCATCGATGCGGTGCGCGCGACCGGAGGCGGCCATACTCAAGGCGCGTCGATCTCCACCCGCGTGACAGCGCGATCCTCATCCGGACGCGGTCCCAGCGGCACCGGCGCCATCGTGCGATAGACGCCATCGCGGCGCACCCAGGCGTGATACAGCGCGGCGGCGAGATGCAGCAGGATCACCGCCAGCAACGCGCGCGCCAGCCACGTGTGCGCGGCGCGCAGCAGGCTGTAGAGCGCGGGATCGTGCGGGGCGATCGCCGGCAGATGCACATCGCCCCACAGCACCACCGGGTTGCCCGCCGCCGACACCATCGCCCAGCCGATCAACGGCATCGCGAACATCAGCGCATACAGCGCGATATGCGACGCGTGCGCGGCGACGCGTTGCCAGCGCGGGAGGTCGCGCGGCAGGTCCGGCACGCGACGCCGCAGGCGATGAATCAACCGCACGATCACCAGCACCAGCAGCGCGATGCCGATCGGCCGGTGCAGCATCAACAGCGACGGGCGCAGCGTCATCGACGACACCATCGCCACGCCGACGAACAGCATCGCCAGGATCAGCACCGCCATGCTCCAGTGCAGCACGCGGGCGAATGCATCGTGACGGTCGGTCGGGATGTTCATCGGGCGGCCTCCGCGGGCGGCGTGCCATCGACATCGGCGCCGCGTGCCACCTCGCGTTCGCGGCGATCGAAGGACTGCGCGTACACCGCCGCGCGCGCGGCGAGAATCGGATCGTCCGACAGCGCGACGCCGCCCGGCACGATGGTCGGATCGAAATTGAGATCGCGGCACGGGCCGCTGGCCTGGTCCTGCGCTTGCGTCAGCACCACCGTGCCGACGACCACCTGCTCGCGATCCTCGGGCCAGGGCGTGCTCGGATCGCTGGCGTCGTCACCCGGGCCTGCGAGCGTCGCGACCATGTCCCAGCGCAGCGGCCCCGCCGCGAGCCGCGCGCGCAGTTCGTCCTGCAGATAATTGCCTTCCGCCGCCTCGCGCTGCGCGGCAGTCATCTCGACGAACGGCGCCTGCGGACGCATCGACCAGCGCACCAGCTGCTCGCCGCGATCACCGGTGAAGCGGTAGGCATGGATGCCGTTGTACTGCGTGTTGGCGAAGCTGTCGGACCACGGCGCCGACTTCGCCCATGCGGCAAATCGCTGCGCTTCGGGGTGCTGCGCGGCGAACGCGGCCATGCGCTCGGGATCGGGCTTGCCGGTCGCCGGATCCGGCGCCGATGCGCGCGTCTGCTCGAAAAAGGTCTCGATCGACGCCGCACCGAAGAACGGAAAACTGTTCATCGCCATGCGCCATTCGCTGCCGTCGGCGCCGTTGAGCACCAGCGCCATGCTGCGCACGCGCGCCTGCGCATCCAGGCCGTAGGGCGAGCCGCCGCCGATCGACATCCGGCCGAGCACCGGCGTGCCGGTGTCGGCGAACACACGGGCCCGGCTCAGGGCTGCTCCCTCCGGCGTGCCGTCGAAATGGCCGACGACGCAGATGCCCTTGGCGTGCGCGCGGCGGAACCCCGGATACGGCGTTGTCGACGTCGCCTCGATGGCGTCGGTCATGCGCGCAGCCGTGAGTCGATCCGGCGTGAGCCAGCCTGCGGTCCAGGCGAAGGCGCCGCCCACGGCGGCCACGATCGCCGCGATCGCGACATAGGCCCCGGTGCGGCGGCGGGGTGCGGGTGTGTGCGACATGGATGCGACTCGTGGCGGGCCGCGGCGAGCGTACGCCCGATATGCAACCGAGTGGGTGAACAGGAATCGGCGTTTCAGGCGCGGGCCAATTCGCCTGTGCCGGCGCGGTGCACACGTCAGACCCGCGATACGAACTGGCGCTGGGCGTCAGGGGCCGACGTTCGAGCCGACGTGGCGCAGCGCCGGGTGCAGCAGGCCGGCGGCAACGATCACGATGACAAGCAACCGTATCGCGATCGGGCGTGCGAGCACACGCGCCGCAGCGGATTCGTTGTGTGCGAAAAGTCCTGCGATCCAGCGCGCACCGGATCCGACCCAGGTCCATATCAACAACGCGGTCCAACATGCCACCACGATCCCGACGCCGATCGTCTTTTGCGGCTGCGGCCACTGCAGCAGGTCCGGCCCACCGGCATCCACAGACAGTTGCAGTAGCCAGAGCGACGTGCAGGGCAACAACACCGCGATCGCAAAGCCACTTACGGACGCGAACCTGCGATCCGCGGATAAGCGACCCGCCGCTACCGATGATGACAGCGCGCGATACACCAGGACGGCGCCCAGACCGCCGGTCCACAGACCGCAGAGGAGCCAAAAGTGCTGAAAGACGAATGAAGTCTGCAGGTTCAAAGCGTGAGTCCCTTCATTGCAGCGAGAGCAGATGCGGACGCCAGCCCAACGGCAAGCGCCGCATGTGTCGAGGAGTCCAGATTGTCAAGGCTGGTAACAGGCGCCCGACGGATCGACCTCGATCTGGATCAGTTCGCTGCCGCCGCCGCCCCAGACGTTGCCGCCGGTGAAGATCAGGCAGCCCTCTTCGCGGAACAGCGCCTGCAGGCGCGTCGCATCGTTGCCGAAGTAGAACGGAATCCAGCGCTTGCCCGACTCGTAGGTGTGGAAACGGTCCGGCGCGCGGTCCAGCAGTTCCTGCACGTCCTGCATGCTCATGCCGATCTCGAGCTGCGCGAACTTGCTGCCCTCGGCCGGTGTGCCGACGATCTCACCAGTGAACGTGCCGTCCTTCGACTGCACCTCGCGCGTCTGCCCTTCATTCGCGGCGACCGCTCCCGAAGCTGCCACGGCCAGCGCCAGCGCGGCGCCGATTCCCCAATTGCGCATTGCAATCCCCTTGCGTGCTGCGTCGCCGGAATGGCGACGGCGCGGGAATGCTAGCAGGCGTGCCCGCGCGTCACGCCTCCACCAGGCTTTGTGCAGCGCCGTTGCTGCGACCGACCTCACCGATCGCGGTGATGTCGACACCCTCGATGCACGCGAGGTTGAATCCATACTCGTCCGGCGCGCTGCGACGCTGGTGGTGGGTGTAGATGCCGCAGACGCTGCAGAACCAGTGCTTGGCGATCTTCGTATTCCACTGGTAGAGGCTGAGCACGTCCGCGCCGCGCGTCACACGCAGACGGTCCAGCGTCACGCCGGCCATCACCGCGCCCTTGCGGCTGCAGAGCGAGCAGTTGCAGCGGCGGATGTTCTCGAAGCCGTCGATCAAGTCGACTTCAAATTCGACGGCCTTGCAGTGGCAGGTGCCGGTGACGGTGTGCGTCGCGGGGCGGTCGTCTTTCCGGGGGTCGCTCACTTCTTCAGACCTGCCACGACTTCCGACACGTTGAGGCCCAGCTCCAGCTGCAGGCGCACGTACTCACGTTCCTTGCGCGACAGACTGCGGCCCATTTCGATACGCACGTCTTCGGCCTGCATGATGCGGATGATCCGCGGCATGGCCGAACCGATGGCATCGGGGCCGTAGCCGGCTTCGCGCAGCGCCGCGATGAGAAGGGCTTCAAGTTCCATGACACATCCGGTTCGATTTCGAGGGATGCATTGTGCGCCAGCCGGCTGCCATCGATGCTGCTGCCTGTATCTGTCGGAACCGTGGCGATGGCGTGCAATGCCCGCGTCCCCATCCCCGGGCGCCGTGACTTGCGGCATGCGTGTAACCCGCCCCGTCACGCGAACATGGTGCCGATCCCGCTCCGCTTTTCTGGACGCACATGTCCCATCGCATCGGCAGCACACGCCGCATGGTTCGCGGCTATCCCGTCCGTCGCTGGGTCGCGTTGCCGATCATCGCGGTCTTCCTGTGGCTGGATCAATTCCATCTCGATCTATTCCGCGCCGTAGCCGGCGACTGGACCGGCGCAGCGCGCACAGCGGCCTTGGCGCTGCTGGGCTATCTCCCGCACTGGCTGGTCGCACTGGGCATGGCCGCGGTGCTGACGCGGCCGCGCGACGCGCTCGCGGCGCTCGGCCTCGACGGCCGCCCCATGCGCGCCTTGCTGCTCGGCCTGCTGCTGACTGCGCCGATGGTGGCGGTGCTCGCATTCAAGGCACCGCTGACGCTCACCGCCGACACGCCGCATGCGCTCGCGCGCCACGCACTGTTGCCCGGCTTCGGCGAGGAGCTGCTGTATCGCGGCCTGCTGTTCGGCCTGCTGTTCCGACTCGCGGGCTGGGGATTCCTGCCGGCAGCGCTGATGGCCGCACTGCTGTTCGGCGGCGCGCACCTGACGCAGGGCGGCCAGGCGGTCGAGGCGGCCGGCATCTTCGCCATCACCGCGCTGGGCGCCGTGTGGTTCGCATGGCTGTATGTCGAATGGGATTTCGACCTGTGGGTGCCAGTGGCCTTTCATGTGCTGATCAACGCATGGTGGGTGGTGTTCCCGGTGGCCGACAACGCGCTCGGGCCGCTGTGGGCGGTCGGTTTGCGGCTGGTGATCATCGCGCTGTCGATCGGCGTGACGCTGGCATTCGCAAAACGGCGCGGCGGTCGGCGGGTGCGTGGACGCGGCTGGATCGGGGTCTGGCGTCGCGAGTGAGCGCGCAGGGATCGGCGCGTCGCGCGTCGGCGCGCATCCGGGGTGGAGGGCGCCATCCCGTATCCTGAAACGTCATCCACACCGGTGACCGTTGCCGCATGTTTGTTTCCCGTCTCCTCGCCCGTCGCCATCGCTTTCGTGCATGGCTCGTACTCGCGCTCGCCATCAGCGGCGGCGCCCAGGCCGAATCACGCAGCGGCTGCGCACTGGTGGACTGGCGCGTCGAAGACGCGCGCATGCAGACGCTCGAGGCATCGCAGACCGAATCCGGCTGCCGCATCGAGGGCATCGCGCCTACGGCCGACATCGCAGCTCTGCAACAACGCGCGCTGGCTTTGATCGCCGAGGCGAACTGCGCAGCCCGCGCCACGCCGGGCGAGGTGGGCGCTGTCGGAAGCGGCGCAGACGCCGGGCATGGCTTCACGTTGACGCTCGCCGCGCCGCCCGGTGGCGGCGTGTGCCTGCAATCGCCCGGCGCAACACCGCCCTCGCCGCAGACAGGCCTCGACATGATGTCGCGCCATGAGCACCCGGCGGTCCACCCGGGCACGGCGGGGCGGGGCGGCGTCGCGATGGTCGTCGTGCTCGTCGATCCGGATCAAAGCCCGGTGGTCAGCCTGATCTCCCGCAGCAGCGGCCACCCGGCCCTGGATACGGCAGCCCTCGAGGCCAGCCAGCGTTGGACGTACACACGCATGGACACGCCGCGCGAGCCAGGCATCGGTTTGGTACTGGTGCCGGTTCCATTCGAAGTGGAGTAGCGACGGCGTAAGCGCGACCGGCTCGGCCCGCGGCCTGTGACGCCAGACAGCGACAAACCCTTCGAGCAACGCGCCTCCGAAATCGCGCGCGATCGGAGTGCGCCGTAGAAGCACGGACTCCCGCGCCACGCCCGCATCAGGCCGCGTCACGCGATCGCCTGCGCACCAGGCGTACCGCCATCACACAGAGCAACACCGCCGCCACGACAGTGAAGGGAAGTGCGAGGAATGCCCAGATGATCCCGCCTGATGTGACGTTGGTGCCGTCCGGCGTGATGCAGCTGGAGTTGGTCAGCGCATCGAGACAGTCCGCGTACCTGCGATAGCGCGCCTCGTAGGCCCACCAGAAGAACGTCGCGAGCGCCGCAACGGGAACGAACAGGAGGGTCGGCTTCAGCAAGCCTAGGCGTGAGTCTGCTTTGCGCGTCATCGGGTACCTGGATCAAAACATGCGCAATGGAAGGGGGGCTGTGTCAAGAACGTGGATGTCTGCTGGCAGAGCGCAGGTGCGTTGCCATCAACCACGCCGTTGCCAAGCCCGGCAGATGCGTCGACGGCATCCACGTGCGGTCAGGGACTGGAACGGGCGGCGCTGGCCGTTCTGCGGAGAAAGAGAAATCCGCATACCAGCCCCGCGGCAAAGCCGGCCACAGGAAACAGCACGCCAATCCAGCCGAACTTCGCGATACCGCTGGCCGCCAGGCCAACATAGTAGATGGCAGAACACGCCGCGCCGACGAGTCCCGCCAGCAGGTACGACCGGGATCCACGCGGTCGCGGACACATCATCGCGACAATGGCGCCGGTACCTGCCGCGGGCACAGCTCCCATGACATAGGCAGCTGGCAGCAACTGCATCAGATCAACGAGCGACCACGCGTTCGCGTGCGCCATCGCAGGCAAGGTGATGGCCAGAAGCCCGATGACTGGACCGAGTACACCGAACAGGGCGGCGGCCTTGACCATCCTGGTGTTCATTGCGGCTCGCTGGCGAAGGGCTGTGGGCCGCTGGAATGAAGCGGCGTGCCAGGCACGGTCACTTGCACGGAAGAACGCGCGCGCTTCACTACGGCGCTCGAGTACGCATCAGCACACATTCTTGCCACCGCGTGTCTCGATGCGCTGTGCGATGAAATGCTGCATGTTCTGCGACATGCAGGCAAGCGGCAGCGTGATGAACTGCGCCCTGGAGAACAAGACGCGCCAGACGCCGGGAAGCGCCACAGCGCCAACAGCTTGGGATCCGTGTGAACCGCCTGTCATGCCCCGGCTGATGACAGCATGGCGCGAAGCGTCGCGCCCCAGCTGCGCTTGTAGAACGGCTTGACCAAACCTGTGAAGTGATCGCTGAGTCCTCCGTCGCCACGCTGGACCCGGACGAAATCAACGGGTTCTCCACGCGGCGCCGTATCGGCTGCAACCGATCCCGCCTGGCGCATGACGGCGTCCATGTCGCCGTCACCCTCAAGGCCAACGATCCATGTCGGCGCCTGCGTTGACTCGGCTTCATGCATCACGCAGAGGTAGGCCGCCTTGATGCCTGCGTGTTTTTTTAGAAACGCAGTCAACGCAGCGACCATGTCAGAGGGAACCGTTTCAGGCTGTGCCAGCAGAACCCGGGTGGCTTTCTGGACAACACGTTCTGCTGCCACATGATTCAGGCCTGTGGCCAGCAGTGCATCGATCTCATTCGGAAGAAATTCCTTCCCGTAGTCGGATTCCGGGTTGAGCACCACCGTGGCGCCTCGCGTGATGTCAAGAAAGCTCCGTGCCGACATGGAGACAAAGCGGGTTTCCTCGTGCAACACGCGCTGCAACGCATCGAGGCTGGAGAAGAACGGAATGAAGGGGGTGCCGTCTTCCTTCTCCAGATTGACGATGGATACCTGAGAGCCGGCCGGAATCGTCGCCAGCCCGTCCCCGGGCGTGTCGGTATGGCCAATCACGTAGACATCGGACTCCAATAACGCCTTGTAGAACTCAGGCCGCTCAGCCGGCTCGTCGGCTGCGCGAGCCAATGCGATTTCCAAAGGGTTCAACGGGGTTTGCATGCAGCCTCCATCGGGCATATGACCTGGATCAATCCGACCCACGACGCGGGTGTGGCTTCCTTCAAGAACGTGGCCAACGGCCGATCACGTCGCGTTCGTACCAGGCAGAATCGCGCGAACACGTTCGTACGCAGTTTAAACCGCAGCTTCCGGCTTTTAACGCGCGCTGCAGTACGTGGAATTCGTCGTTTGATATGACTGATATGACGAGGTCATTGGATCTCAGTCATAACCTGCCCATCGTGACGTCGAGAATCCAGCATCGCGGTGTCGTCGCAGCGATGCGCATCGGCAAACAGACGCGCAATCCAGGCGCCATCAATCCGCAACCGCTGCATCCACGTCCCGCGCCGCATCCCAGCGTAACAAGGCATCGAGCGCCGGGCACAGCGCCTGGCCCCAGTCGGTGAGCCGGTATTCCACTTTCGGCGGCACTTCCGGATAGACCTGCCGCGCGACGATGCCGTCGTGTTCGAGCTGGCGCAGCTGCTGGGCCAGCATCTTGGGCGAGATGCCGGGCATCAGCCGTTCGAGGTCGGAATAGCGCTGTACCTGGCCGCCGAAGAGGTGAAACAGGATCAGCAGCTTCCAGCGCCCGCCCAGACGCTTGAACACCGTTTCGACATCGGCCGCCGCGGTCGCGGGTGTGTAGGCCTTACCCATGGGGAAGTGACTTCCTTTTGCGTGCGTTCTTGCGGGCGCGCGGCCCGGCACCGACATTTCGCGGATCTCCATTCCATCGAGGCAGAGACCCATGCAACTCCCCAACACCATCGCGTCTTTCTTCGCCATCGGCAACGGCGCCGACCTGGTCGGCCTGCGCGACTGCTTCACCGCGGATGCCGTCGTGCACGACGAGCGCCAGACCCATACCGGCATCGCCGCCATCGAGGCCTGGCTCGCCGCCGCACGCGCGGCGTCCGAATGGCAGGCCGAACCGTTCGAGATCGCTGGCGATGCCGGACATCCCGTCGTGCAGGTGCATCTCACCGGCAGCTTCCCGGGCAGCCCGGTGACGCTGGCGTATCGCTTCGCGATGGTCGATGGCCGCATCGCCGAGCTTGAGATCCGCTGACGGCGTTGGATCTCGGCCTCGCCTGCAAGCGCGTGCGCGTCATCGGTGGCGGGCGGCCAGCGCGCCGACGGCATGACGTGGCTGCGGATCAGATGGTGCTTCCACTCCCAAGGCGCATACGCGAGCTGCACCGCGCGGCGTCATAGGCCGACTGACCGCGCGATGCGCGAGCGGCACGCGCGAGCGTTTCGGCATGATCCTCAGTGACGCGGCGCTTGCGGCGCCTGCTCTGCGATCACGCTGTCGATCCAGTCGGCGTAATGACTCAAACGCACGTTGCACGCGGTTTGCCCGTAGCGTCCCGGTCGGGCTGTCCTGACATCCCCGGACACGACTTTCCACGCGCCTAGTCCGGCCACCACCCAACGGTCATCCACTTCGATGACACGATCCGGCGTCGATGCAGGCGAAACCGTTGGCCCGTTCTGTCGAGGTCTTCCGCGTGCGCGTCTTGCGTCCATCCACCGCACATCGAGCGGTCGAATGTCGCGACGGGCCTCTATCTGCCCTCAAGGGAACCCTGTCCCGGCTTCAGGTACGCTGCGCGCCCCTGTACGGCCATCGGTGCCGTGCGACCGGTGCCGGAAGAAACTGAAATGTCAGCCATGCGATCCGTCGCGGCACATCCGTGCCAACCCCGCCTGTGGCGGCTTCCCGCTGCGGGGATGCTGCTCGCGCTGCTGTCTGGCTGCAGTTCCGTCCTCGAGTTTCCGCAGAACGTGCCCAGGCTCAACGACGGCTTCGGCAGTCCGCAGCTCGATCACCAGGAACGCACGGTGGACGCGGACACCTACAGGGCAATGCCGCGCTTTGGCGACATCGTGCTGACCCTGCCGCCGGGTGCGACGATGGGCGCCCAGCGTTATGGCGGTCCTCCAGTGTCGCTGTCCTACGACAAGAATCGCGCCGCCGGCCTCATGGGGACCCGGTGGCGCAAGCTCGGGGTCCGCGGCGTGGCGCCGGATGCAGACGGCGTGCTGCGTTTGCCCGTCCCACATATCGCCGGTTACCACCCCACCTCGCTGCTGGTCTTTGTGCGTACACCCGAAGCCGATGGCGCGCGCGACATGCGTCTCGATTTCCCGCTGACCGAAACCGCGATCATCGACCCCCGCGATCTCGACCGCCACGCTGCGTTCTGGCGAGATCACAGCGGGCAATGCCTGCGCCGCGGCCGCATCCAGCCCATCGAATATGCAGACGACACGACAGCGACGATCGATGGCGAACGCTATCCGTTCCAGTTCGACACCGCGCTGGAGGGCCTGTGCGTATTCCAGGTCGAGCAGCAGAAGGCAATCGTCGCGACCGACACCCCAGGCGAGACATTGCGCTCGCCGGTGCGGATGCGCATCCCGAAGGTGTTCCGGCAACCGGGGTCCAGCAGCGACTGGCAACCGCCCGCCTCCGCGCCACCGGCCAGCGCACGGCAACCGGAGCTCAGCGGCGACTGGCTACCGCGCGCCTCCGTGCCCGCCGCCGACGACAAATAAACCCGGCACCGGCAGCCGCATCGTCGCCGCGTCAGAAAAGCAGCGTGCCGATGACGAAGACGACTGGAATCGACAACAGGCCGTAAAGCACGAGCGTTGCGCGATACCGCGAAGTATTCGTGCGCAGTCGCTTACCCCAGGCCCGCATCGCCAGCGCGACCACCCCCAGCGCCGGGAGAAAGAGCAGTGCCGACAGGTATCCAGAACTCCCTTCGAACGTCGATGCCTTCGCTAGATAAGGGATCAAGCCGGCAATGGCACCGGCGACTGTCAATGCAGCCAGTACTGAAAAACAGCGATACGCGGTGCTTGCTTTCATGGAATCCTTGGACATACGTAGCGCCGCACCATCGCAGTTGATGCCTCGCGCGACGCTTGCACCGAATGAAATGAATCTGACGCCGTCACCAGGCCATTGCCGTGTGAACGATTGAACCGAAAGCGGCCTTCGTGGCGGCCCGAGCGCGCCGCGCTCATCCCAGGGCCGAACACCCGACTGCAACCGATCCACTTCGTGGTCTCAATGCTCGACCGGTGCGCGGTCGCAAGAGAGCGTCCATACACGGATTGCTAGGCGGCAGCACGAGTCCCGAGATGTTGCGCAAAACGAAGCAGGTAGCCATCCGGGTCTTGAACGAGCAACTCGCGCTGTCCTTTCTGTACATGGGCTGCAACCGGGTACCACGTGTCCTGGACCTCTCTAAAGAGGGTCACGCCGGCAGCCACCAACGCAGAACGGACCGCATTGGCGTCCGTGACCTCGATCTGGAAGTTGATGCCTCGGCCAAGCGGGCGATCAAGCGGGGTGACATTCCATCCCCGCGCGTGCTGTTGTTCCAACATCAGCTGAGCGTGCCCGAGTTCAAGGTAGGCGAATGGCGGGTCGTCGCGCTGAAATCGAACAGAAAAGCCGACAGCTGTGTAGAAGCGAAGGGAGACTTCAATTCGCTCGACCGTGAACTCGGGGACGAGAGCATTCCAGTGAGGTTCTTCAAGCATGCGAGGTCCAACGCAGAGCGAACGGGTAGCAAGCAGTCACACCGTACCGCAGGGGGTCTGACTAACAAGGTGGCACCACCGCATGACACGGCTGATCCCGTGCGTTGCGAATCCGAGGAACGAGAGAGGCCTTACGGATGCGGTGTTTGCCTCGCCGGATCCGCAGCGACGATTCGACAAGGCCGATTACGGAAATGAAGTCTGGCAACGCTTGAACCACCGAATCACTCTGGCGAGTGGCGCGGCAACAAGATCGAAGCTGAGAACAGCAAACGCCCGAAAATCAAGGCGCGGAAACCATGCTCTCGGGGTTGAAGGAAAGCTCCTTATGGATTTTCTAGGCCCAATCAGCCGGCCTATGCCTCTTAAGTAGCTGGAGTATGGATGGCGGAATCGGGCGACACCCGCAGGCCTTTGCATGAGCCAAATGCCATTCGATGCGCTGCTGAGCGGTGGCGTTCTTTGGCATACGATTTTCCTCATGCCACGTCTTATTGGTCCTACCCATCATAAGCCGCCACGGCAGCAGGGAGCGCGCCGATAACAACTGCGCCAGCGGCCGGCAGGCCAAGAAGAACGGAACTCAGCACCTCCTGCCTTGATGCACCGTGCGACTTTGCTGAGAGCACATGAAACGGAATTCCAGAGGCATTGCCAGTGGCCGCCAGAACCGCGATGTAAGCTAATTCTTCGGTCTTCTTTTCCAGAGCGCTGGCGACATTAAGGGCTTCAGCGGCTTGCGTCCACGCCTTGGCATGTTCCGGGGCCTCCTGCAGGAATAAGGCAAACGATTCTGAAACGCTCATGGATATTTCCTTCTGGGCTCGACCCTGAATTAAGAAGACCCGCGGAGCGGGTGGGACTTCGTTCGAAAAATTGGACACCTGCTGGTTAGGCACATGCGTCTTCGTAGTCGGCGGGTGCGGGTAGTTGAGCGCCGAGTGTAGGCGCTGGTGATTGTAGAAATCCACGTAGCTGCGGATGGCGGCTTGCGAGCCGTGATCAGTGCTGAAGTTCCGTCGGCGTGGCAGCGGGGGGGGGACTTCAACGGCCTGCTCCGCCAGTACTTTCCAAAGCGAAGCAGCCTGGCTCGTCTCCAATAGAAGGCCTGCGACCGTGTCGCGCACAAACTCGAATCACGGCGGGGAAAACGATATGGATTCAAATTACCGATCGAACGAAGGTGAGAACTACTCGGCGCGGTGCACTTCGCGTGTTAATTCACCTTGCATTGCCGCTACGGGCGTCATAGCGCTTTAGCAGCTCAACCTTATCCTCTTCCTCAAGGGACGTGGCAATATCTAGCGGGGTAAGCCCGGATTTGTCCACTGCGTTGACATCAGCACCGAGCTGCAGCAGCTTGCCCATGACGTCAATTAGCTCGGGGTGCTCCGTTGCGGCGTGTAATGGAGTGCTGCCTCTAGAGTCTCGTGCCTCGAGGTTGGCCCCATTTGCTGCAAGTATCTCGACCATCTCCGCGTAAGCCGCCAGATGAAGCGGTGTGGTGCCGTTGTCGTTGCTTGCGTTGATGTTGGCCCCTCTGGCGATAAGTAGGCGAGCCATGTCAAAGTAGTGCTCTCCGACAACTCCATGTAGGGGCGTAAAGCCGTACTTGTCAGCTGCATTGATTAAAGATGGATCTTGATTGAGTAGCTCTTCTACTCGCGAGAACTGTCCGAAAACGGCAGCATCATAAATTTCTGCCTCGTCCATGCTGTGCTTTTCTCCAGCGGTTTGAGTGACAGGATTCGCGTATGCGATGGTGCTTATGAGCAGTGATGTAACAACACTTGCGATGAACTTAACCATGCAGCCCAACGCTTGAGTTAAGCCGCGCCGCGAAGCGGCGGGGACTTCCTTCGAAAAAGTGGACACCTGCTGGTTAGACGCATGCGCGTTCGTAGTCGGCGGGTGTGCGGTAGTCGAGCGCCGAGTGTAGGCGCTGGTGATTGTAGAAATCCACGTAGCTGCGGATGGCGGCTTGCAGGCCGTGATCACTGCTGAAGTTCTGTCGGTGGTAGAGATCTGACTTCATCGTCTTGCTCCGGGATTCCATGTGCGCGTTGTCGATCATGCGGCGCGGTCGATTGGCCGATTGCGCGAGACCGGCGCGCTACAGCCGCCGCTTGAAGTCGGTTGCCATAAGGTGATGCTCGACTTTCAGCCGCTCGTATTTCCACTTCACCTCGCGCAGTGCTTTCAGCTCTGCGGCCATCGTCTTGTCCAGGTCGAAACCCTTGGTCACGATCACTTCCTTGCGGGCCAGGTTGCGCCAACGAGACAGCATGAAGGGATGGATGTAAAGCGAATCTGCGACGTCGCGCGCGTAGACGCCGGCAAGCTTGCTCAGTCGGACCGCTGTTGCCTTGAAATGATCGCCTTAGCGATACGTTGTTCTGGGGCCTGGTGCTGGCATGAGGACACTTCATGCCGCTAGGACAGGGTGTAAACCGAAGAAACCACCGCGTCAGCTTAAATGATTGTAGCGGCTCATAGCCAGCGCGGTACCCGTTTGCAAAAGGCAGCATAATCATCTGGAAAACGAGTCGAAAGATATCGCTCTTCTGGGCGAATCTGAAACCGCGAGACAAAAATAATAAAGACAGGCACAACCAAGATGGCGATCATACTTTGAAGGTAGAGCGACCACCCAAGAAGAATCATGCTATGCCCGAGATACATCGGATTACGTGTATAGCGGTAAACGCCTGACGTGACCAAATGAACGGTCGAATCCGGCTTAAGCGGGTTGACGGTAGTGCCCACTTGGTTGAAGGTAAACTTGGGGTAGATATTAAGACCTAAGCCCGCCAGCGCAAGTGCACCAGCAAAGAGTTCACTGTAAGGCAGATCGAATGTAAAGGCAGGTATATAAAAAGCTGCAGCCGATGCTAGGACGCCCAGAAACAACAGGATAACGGGTGGTGGAATTTTCGCGTCAAGGGTGTGCATGAGTGCATTTGTCACGAGGCAAGGCTGTGCCCGACACGCCACAGGACACCAGTAGGGTCAATGAAAGTGAAGTCCCGAACCCCCCAGGGCCTATCCTCCGGATCGCTGACTTGAACGCTAAACTCTTCAGCTATGCCCTGCGACTGAATGTGCTGGTGCCATTGATCTGCACTTTTAACGAGAAGATGCATTTGGAAGTTTTGAGCATGCTCTTTGACGAAGAACTTCTGTAGCAGGAAACTGGATTGTCCGTGCCGCAACTCGGCAACTTCACCAGTGGACCATGCTGCAATAAAACCGAGCGTTTGATAGAAGCGAAGAGACAGCTCAAAGTTCTGGGCTGGTACGAACGCTTTGACCTCTATTGTCTGTAAGCCGAGTGGGTTCATCTTGAGCCCTAACACATGAGTTAAACCGAGCCGCGAAGCGGCATCGGCTTGGACGAATTACGACCCGGTCCCGCCCATAGTTGCTCTAATCCAAGGTAAGTAGTACGACACCCGGACCTGATGGCTCTGCTGCCCGTAGAACCCCGGAGGCGAGGTGCTGAGTCTGCCCCGTGCCAACCCCACCAGCTCCCAGCGCCCGCTGTTATCCAAGAGCACCGGGCCGCCGCTGTCGCCGTTTCCTAACATGCCCTCAAGGGGGCGAGCGCCGGGGCCTGAGTCGAACGTATAGATAAGCGCTCGCTCTTCGACCGCAGATATGACGTTTTCTGCCCTGCGCAGCTGAGTGCGGTTGGAACCCGCGAGCTGTCCAGATTTGCCGTTGCCTGTGGCGCCTTTACCGAACAGCACAACTGTCGTTCCGATTTCCGCCTGCTCCCCATACAGACCCACCGGGCTGACGCCACTGACCGGCTCCGCCAACTTGATGAGAGCGATGTCATCCAGACCCGCAAGAAAGTCGATAGCGCCCTCGGGGTCACGTTCGGCTAGGCCCTCTGGAAGTTGCTTGTAGCCCGGGTGGACGAAGACCTGCTCAACCTTGAGGCAGCTACCGTTGAGCATGACCTCGGTGATTGGGTGCCATTGCGTCGAATGGGCAGCGGTCAGCACCCATTGCGGTGCAATCAGCACCCCATGGCCCTCATGCGGAAGGTCCACGAGAGCGGGCAGCTCGGTCTCGGCCACCAGATAAGCCGAGTCGGACACGTCGTGCCGCACAACAACCGCGCTCGCCATCGCGGAGGCGAGCAGCAGAGAAACCAGGACGAGGCGCTTCATATGTCTCCAGAGTAAGGCCCAACGCTTGAATTAAGCCGCGCCGCGAAGCGGCATCGGCTTGAACTGTTAGGCCGCAGCCCAAACACCTGCGTCTCTCGATCTGAAAAGGCGCATGCCTCGGCTACCCACCGGTAGCTTTCGTCGTCAAACTGCCGCGTTGGTGCCGCACGGGCCTTCCATGCGCGTTCCAATAGGGAGCTGACTAGGAAAGCATCGTTGATGAGGAGCAAGTCTTGCTCTTCCGGCAACAAGAGGGTCCCAACGGGTTCATCATGCAAAGAACGGTCGCTTTGCGGATACGACTTTTCGCGCAGCAACAAGACCAACTCATTGAAGTTGAAAGTTCCGGGAGCAACGCGGATCAGTTTTGGCATTGCGCCATAAGAAATCGAGGCATTCCCGTCTTGCTGAACGACAAGGCGGCAGCCGCCATGAGGCATGTCAACAATGAGACCCGGCACTGAACTTTCGTGCGCCGCTGCACCATTGCCAACCACAAGACACGCGAGAGCGAATCCTGCGCTGATCATTCGGTTTAAAGTAGCCTGCATAGTTGCACCTGAGGTCTGACACTGCCGATGCAACGTCGGCTGCAACGACTCGTTAGGGACCAGCTGGTCCTCCTGCTAGCAACGACTAAGCTCACATGAACCAACTAAAGTCTGTGTGGCTCACATAGCTACCCATGTGCAGCGAAGCTCGTTGCCCGCGCACGATCAGATAGAACGCAGGCACTCGCAGATCACGGCCATCGTATCGAAGAACCATGTTTCTTCGGAACGTGAAAGCTTCTACCGTCAACCCGGCATTGACTTGCACCCACCCCTTCGAGTCAGGCGTTTGGGCGCGAACTATCGTCACACATGTTTCAGGCTGCCGGGGAGGTGGATGCTCACATGTCCCGATGCCGATATCGATGGAGTAGCCGTTTCCGTCTCCGAAGTAGATCGAATGAGACGCTCGTGCGTCACCCGAGATCAGAGCCAGTAAGATCGCGATGATCCCGAAAACCCGAGTCACGACGAATCTCTCCCTGTGAGCTTACGTCCGAGATAAGCCGACTTGCGAAGCAAGTTCGGCCCGATTGAGTTGTTAGGCCCCAGGCCGGCGATCGCCGTGGGCCAGAACGGCTTGATGAAGCCCATGCTCCCACAAGGGTGTGGGATACGGGTCCTCTGCTCTGTAAGGCAGGAGTGGGCCCGGATCAATTTGCCAGCGCCTGAGCAGTACAAGCAGCTCCCTGACGGCTCCCTCGCGGCTCTCACCAAGTGTCACGGTGAGTTCGCGGCCGTGCCCTACAGCCGAACTGTAGCCAGGCACATGCTTAAGCCCGCTAAAGAATAAGTCTTCGTCGCCTGAGGAAAAGAAAACCGGACCCGTGAAAGTAATTTCCATTGCGGCCTAACGTCTGAGTTAAGGAGTGGCGCGAAGCGGCATCCCCTTGAACGAATTGTTAGGGCACGTCCCGGCCCCAGGGAGTCGCTCTTCCAATGTTGCAGAGCGCGCCTGACCACTGATTGAGGTGGCCGGTCTCAGCCGCGGTGAAAATGCCCTCAAGCCGAGCATAACCGTCGTTCAAATCTTTTGGGATGGTAGCGCCACTCACCCACAAGCCATTGGGCGCAATGCTCTGAGCATAGTCCTCTCGATGAGGATAGATGGCCGAATGTTCGAAAGACCGGTGCAAGTATCCGATCACCGCAACTGACCGGCCCTCATAGCGTACTGGGTCAGCAAGGAGGGCTACTAACGGAACGTCGACCGGGTTTACGACGTCAGTGGAACAGGGGTCTGAGCTAGAAATGGGAGACAGGAAAGCGGGCCCGGGGTTTGCCGAGCATCCGCCTATCGTTATCACTAGCGCCGAGATTGCGACGAGCTTCCACATGGGCCCTAACTCTTGAATTAGGCCGTGCCGCGAAGCGGCATGGATGAATTGTTATACGTCAATGTGGCCATTGCGGTACTCAATACGCGAGATCTCATAAGCACGAGAAGTTTTTGAGTAGCGAAGGACAACTCGCTGAACACCGTACTCATTAGCCACAGCGTTGGTCAGGAGGTTTTGCGCTACAAGAGCTATGCCGGTTGTTATGCATTGTTGGTTGAAGCACCACCGCTCTTTTCCACGCTCAGGAATAAAACGAAGTTCTACTTCGTGGCCACCCTGCAACACGATCTGCACATGCTCCAAGGAAAGGTTCTTGGAACCAAGTTGCTCTAGATGATCGTCTAGAAACCGATCAATTATTGGCGCTATCCGACTCTTGTAAACGTGATCCCATACAGGAGTAAGTGCAAAAGCAATGGTGGCGCCAAAAAGCGCGTAGGTAGTAGTCTCCGCGGATTTTTTGACCCACTTTCCGATCTTAAGATCGGAGTCTGAGGCGAGCTCCTCAACAAATTCTTGGTTGTTATAGTGTGGATAGGGAATGTAGAGCGAGCAGTTTGCATGCTCCCTCTCCACAAGAGGAGCCATGAAGGAGATGCTGAATCCACGCATTCCTTTGTCAAAGGCCCCGGATTCTACGGTCACATCTCCGAGAACAGCCCAGTCGTCAGCCACACCTTCTTGCACAAGCCTCACATTCTCAATGAACCCCGTCGTGGGCTCACTCATCTGATGCTGCTGATGCAGGGGAAGCTTCCTGCCGCTGCAAAAAGCCACATAGGCTTGGAGATCTTCAAGTTTTAGACGCTCACCCTGACTATCAAGGCTTGTTCCGGCGAGCTTTTGTCCTTCAAAGCGATGAACTGTCATGACGTATAACGCCTGAGTTAAGCCGTGCCGCGAAGCGGCGTCGGCTTGAATGAATTGTTAGCCCGCGCGGGTTAACAAAGTAAGCGCAACACCCGCGCCGCCCGAAACTAAAGAGGTGAGCTGGCAGACTGGAGGGGATCACTCCGGCAAGAGACGATCCCTCATGTACAGCCAGCTCACCGAGCAGGAACGATACACCCTGGCCGCACTCAGGCAGCAAGGCATGTCCTGTCGCGCGATTGCGCGCGTCTTGGGGCGAAATCCGAGCACGATCAGTCGCGAGACACGCCGCAACAGCTGCCTCGCGACGGATGGTGCATACAGGCCGAGCAAAGCGCAGGAGCGCACGAATGGTCGCCGCTGCCGCTCGCGTCGGATTCGACAGCATAGTGAGGCGGTGTACGCCGCCGTCGAGGCTCTGCTTCGCCACGAGCAGTGGAGTCCCGAGCAGATCGCGCGTTGGCTGGCCGACAACAGCATCGCGCGTATCAGCCACATGACGATCTATCGCCATGTGCGAGCCGACTCGGCGCATGGCGGCGGCTTGCGCAACGCATTGCGTCAAGGCCGAAAGCGACGCCGAAAGCGCACCTGGGGCCCGGAAAAGCGCGGCCGTCTACAAGGTAAGCCCATGATCGATACGCGGCCATCCGAAGTCGAATTGCGCCAGGAGCCAGGTCACTGGGAGGGCGATACGGTGAGCGGACCGGCCTGCGAGCGATCGTGCCTTCTGACGCTTGTGGAACGCAGTTCCGGCCTGGCCCTCGTGGCACGGCTTCCGCATCGAACCAGCAAGGCCGTCAATCGCGCCACATTGCGGCTGATCCGGGAAAGCGGTTTGCCGTTCGAGACGATCACATGGGACAACGGCACCGAGTTCCATGGCTACAGAGCGCTTGAGGAAGCAACGGGCGTGCGCTGCTACTTTGCGTATCCGCATCGACCTTGGGAGCGCGGTAGCAACGAGAACTTCAACGGCCTGCTCCGCCAGTACTTTCCAAAGCGAAGCAGCCTGGCTCGTCTCCAACAGAAGACCTGCGACCGTGTCGCGCACAAACTCAACTCTCGGCCGAGAAAACGTTATGGGTTCAAATCACCGATCGAACGAATGCGAGAACTCCTCGGCGCGGTGCACTTCGCTTGTTAATTCACCCCGCACTGTGAGTGGACAAGCCATAAATGAGAAGCGCCAATGCGGCAAGAACAGCAAATCCCCATGTGCGTCGAACAATCTTTCGCCTTGTCTCCAGCACGAAGTCATTGGCAGGTATGAGCGGAAAGAGCTGTGCGAGCAAAATCGATATCACGGCCATGCCTACAGGTAGCGCAAGAAGGCCGTAAAAGCTCCCCAGAAAGATTGCGAAAACAATGCTGCCCCAAAGGAATACCTCTGCTGCCAAGACGGTAGCAAAGTTGCTCCAACCAGAGACAAAGCTGGCTTTGCCGCAATTGCCGCAGATTGCTGGTGAGAACGGAGTTGCGGATACTTTGCGCCAAGTCCCGATGCTTTTCGTTGAACAGTGCGGACAGTCGTACATGCGGGCTAACTAGTATTCGACCCCGGATGCGGGGTGTTGCACCGAGTATGGCGCGCCGCCCGGCGTAGCGCTACCAGGAAGAAACCTCCCCGAGATCAGTCGCTTGGAGCAATCCGCTTGGCTTCAATGCACTAGCGATTGCCGCGTTATGCAACAGCACGGTTTTGTGCCGTGTTATCAGGCGATTTCGTCGCATAAAGCGCAATCGCCGCTCCGAAAACGAAACAGGGCGGCCTGTTGGCCGCCCTGTTTCAGTGCGCGCTTCGCGCACAGCTGCGCGCGATGCCTACCTCACTTCAACCCACGGTGCTCCAGGAGCGGCTCGACGCTCGGTTCCTTGCCGCGGAACTCGCGGTATGCCTCGGCGAGATCACGCGAATGGCCGATCGACAGAATCTTGTCGCGGAAGATTTGGCCGTTCTCGCGGGTCAGGCCGCCGTTCTCGCGGAACCACTGGAAGGCGTCGTGGTCGAGGACTTCGGCGCCGAAGTAGGCGTAGTAACCGGCCGCATAGCCGCCGCCCCAGATGTGGCTGAAGTAGCTGGTGCGGTAGCGCGGGGGCACGGCGGCGAGGTCGACCTTGTACTTCGTCAGCGCCTGCTTTTCGAACGCGTCGACGTCCTGCTTGGCCTCACCTGCGGGCAGGGTGTGCCAGGCGAGATCGAGCAGGGCGGCCGAGAGGTATTCGGTGGTCGCGTAGCCCTGGTTGAAGGTGCGGGCGGTGACGATCTTGTCCACGAGTTCCTGCGGCATCGCCTCGCCGGTCTGGTAGTGCTTGGCGTAGTTGGCGAAGACCTTGGGGTCGAGCGCCCAGTGCTCGTTGAACTGCGAGGGGAACTCGACGAAATCGCGCGGGGTGTTGGTGCCGGCGACGGACGGGTACGTCGTGTTCGAGAAGAAGCCGTGCAGGGCGTGGCCGAACTCGTGGAACAGGGTGGTCACGTCGTCGAAGCTCAGCAGCGCGGGCTGGCCGGCGGCGGGCTTGGTGAAGTTCTCGACGTTGTAGACGACCGGAATCGTGCCGGTCAGGCCGTTCTGCTCGACGAAGTTGCCCATCCACGCGCCGCCCTGCTTGCTGTCGCGCTTGAAGGGGTCGAGATAGAACAGCGCGAGCTGCTTGCCGTCTGCATCGAAGATGTCGAACACGCGCACGTCGGGGTGGTAGACGGGAATGTCCTTCCGCTCCTTGGCGGTGATGCCGTAGAGCTGGTTGGCGGCGAAGAACACGCCATCGTTGAGCACGCGGTCGAGCTCGAAGTAGGGCTTGATCTGCGCCTCGTCGAGATCGAACTCGGCCTTGCGCACCTGCTCGGCGTAGAAGTCCCAGTCGGCCGCGCCGGCAGTGAAGCCGCCGTTCTGCGCGTCGACGACGCCCTGAATCTTGGCGAGCTCGGCGCGCGCACGCGCGGTGGCGGCGGGTACGGTGTCGGTCAGCAGTTTCAGCGCGGCTTCCGGGGTCTTCGCCATCTGGTCGGCGATGCTGTAGGCGGCGTAATTCGGGAAGCCCAGCAGCTGGGCCTGACGCGCGCGGATCTCGGCCAGGCGCTGGATGGTGGCGCGGGTGTCGTTGGCGTCGCCCTTCTCGGTGCGGCCGGTGGACGCGGCGAGCACGCGCTCACGCAGGGCGCGGTTCTTCAGCGAGGCGAGCACCGGCTGCTGCGTGGTGTTCTGCAGGCTCAGCAGCCACTGGCCGTCCTTGCCGGCGGCCTTGGCGGCATCGGCCGCGGCGGCGATCGCGCCGTCGTCCAGACCGTCGAGTTCGGCCACATCGGTGACGAATACACCGCCGGCATTGTTGGCCGCCAGCAACTTGTTGCCGAACGCGGTGGACAGCGTGGAGGACTCGGAATTGAGCGCGCGCAGCTCGGCCTTGTCGGCATCATTGAGCAGGGCGCCGGCGCGGACGAAGCCGTCGTGGGTGTGTTCGACGACGGTCTTCTGCTCGGGTGTGAGGCCGAGCGTGTCGCGCTGGTCATAGATCGTCTTGACGCGCGCGAACAGCGCCGGGTCGAGATGGATGGCGTCGCTGTGCTCGGCGAGCTTCGGCGCCAGTGCTTCCTCGGCGGCCTGCAAGGTCTCGTTGGTGTTGGCGCCGGTGAGCATGAAGAACACGCTGGCCGAGCGGGTCAGCAGTTCGCCGCTGCGCTCCATGGCTTCGATGGTGTTCTCGAAGGTCGGCGCGTCCGGGTTGTCGGCGATCGTGCGGATCTCTGCCAGGTGCTGCTTCATGCCCTCCTCGATGGCCGGCTGGTAGTCGGCGTCTTTCAGCTTGTCGAAGGGCGGGGCCTGGAACGGCAGCGTGCTGGCGGTGAACAGGGCGTTCTCGGTCGGCGCGGCGGTGGCAGTGTCAGTGGCGGGCATCGTGGGCTCGGCAGGGGTGCGGTCGCCGCAGGCGGACAGCGCCAGCGCGATCGCGGAAGACAGGAGGAGCGTACGCAACATGGGAGGGAACTCCGGAAAGACAACGCGGGGATGACGTCGGTCGCGTTGGATGCGGCCCGTCAGCCGCGCAGCGTGCGCCTGTCGCGCGCGGTTCGGTATGTGCCGTTCGTTGGCCGGTTCAGCTTGTGGTGCGGGAAGGCCCGGCGTCGGCGAAATGGCTCTCGGCGCAGGTCTCGGGCGCGAGGTCGTCCATGCCGCCGTCCGGCCGGATCATCCTCTGGGCCGTCAGCCCGGCGCCTGCGTCGGGTATCGCGACCGCCTGTGCCTGCCGCGCCGCCCGCGTGGCTTCCGCCGGCGTCGCCGCGGCCTGCAAGGCTGCAAGCTGACGCGCCACCACCACGGCCGTCGGATGGCCGGCAGGCAAGCTGGTGATGTCCGGATGTCGGGACAGGACCGAGAACCAGGCGAGCGCCTGGCTGACGTCCGGCGTCACGGTCTGGGCGAGAAAAGGCCGCCAGTGGCCGCCGTCGCTGTCGGCATACGCCATCGCGAGGGCGTAGGCGCTGGCCGCGTCGCCGTGCATCGCAGCGCGGCGGGCAATGCCTTCCGCCTCACGGCGATAGGTCGCCAGCGCAGGCAGCGCGTCCATCAGATCGTGCCAACGGAAGCCGTTGCCGATCGCGTAATGCCGCATCGAAGGCACATGGCCCGCCAACGCGGCCTGCCGCCAGTAACGTGCGCGTGCCTCCGGCGCCAGGGTCGGCGCGCTGTCGCACTGCTCGACATTCGCCCGCTTGTCTTCGATCTGCTGCGCGGCCTGCGCGCGCATCTGCGCGAAGTGCAGCGCCGCGTCTTCCGACTGCCCTTGCATGTGCTGCGACGCCCAGGCCTCGTTGTTTTCGTTCCGAATGACGAGCATGCGCAGATTCAGCCGCTCCATCTCGCAACGCTGGTGTTCCGCGGCCAGTCGGCAGGCGGCGCGCGCTTCACCCGCCGCGGCGCGGCGGACCAGCTCGTCGTGGATCTGCGGCAGGGGCGTGCCCGGCTCGGGCAATGGCGCCGTGCGGTCGACACGCGTCGCGCCTGCGTTGGCGCCGCGGGCGTCTGGCGTCAGGACGACATGCGCGTCATCGTCGGCGCCTGCAGACGTGACCCCGCTACCGGACGACAAAAGCGGCCCGCCGCGCCCGGCCAGATACCCGACGCCGCCTGCGAACAGCACGGCAGCGGCGGCGATGAGCACAGTGCGATGTCGCATATGGCGCAGTCCCTGTGCCGGTGGTCGATCAGACGGTGCCGCGGTTCTTGCCCATGAAGGGTGCGTACCAGTTGCGGATCATCGCCATGTCGGCGTCGGGATCGTCGCTGGGCTGGATCATCGGGCCGAAGCCGATGACCTTGTCGGGGTAGTGGAAGTACATCGTCTGGATCGGCACGTTGGCGGCCTTGGCGATCTTCCAGAAACCGGTCTTCCAGCGCTCGACACGCTTGCGTGTGCCTTCCGGTGCGAGGCCGTACCAGAAGGCCTCGTTGCCGTGGATCGCGGCCGCGGCCTGTTCGATGACGCGCGAGGCGCGGCTGCGGTCGACCGGAATCACGCCCAGCCCGCGCAGTGCCCAGCCGAGCACCGGAATGCGGAACAGCGAGTCCTTGCCGAGCACGCGGATGTCGAGGCCGAGCGCGGCCTTGGCGGCGAAGCCCCAGATGCCATCCCAGTTGGACGAATGCGGGGCGCCGATCAGCACCAGGCGCGAGACATCGGGCAGCTCGCCGACGACGCGCCAGCCACCGACGCGCAGGATGCTGCGGCCGATCCAGCGCGCGAGACGGCTGGGCCTGACACGCGGGGCGCGCGGCGGAACCGGAATCAGGAACGGATACTTCGAAGTGCTCATGCGTCCTCGGCGCAAAGGGCCAACAATGACGGGGTCAATCCCAGTCGCGCGTGGCGCGACCGCGTTTGATGGTACTGCGTTCGCGTTTCGCCCCGAGCCGTCGTTCCTTCGATCCGCGCGTGGGCTTGGTCGCCACGCGGGCCTTGGGGACTTCGTAGCCGAAGGCCACGAAGGCCGCCAGCCGCTCGCGCGCGTCCTCGCGGTTGCGGTCCTGGGTGCGGAAGCGCTGCGCGTTGATGACCACCACGCCGGCCTCGGTGATGCGCCGGTCGCGCCGCGCCAGCAGTCGCGCGCGCACGTGCTCGGGCAACGACGGCGAGCCGGCGATGTCGAACCGCAGTTCCACCGCGGTCGACACCTTGTTGACGTTCTGGCCACCGGGCCCACTCGCGCGCACGAAACGCTCGACGAGTTCGTCTTCGGGAATGGCGGGCGGCGTGGACATCGGCGGCGATTGTAGACGCTGATCCGCGTGGCGATCGTGTGCGCAAGCCACGCCCGGCGCAGGTGCGGCCCGGTTTACAGTAGCGCCCCACCTACGGACACATGGAGTCTCCGATGCCACGTCGTTTCCAACTGGCCGCCCTGCTGGCCCTCGCGTTCTGCGCACCGGTCCTCGCGATGGCCGCGCCGCCGAGCGAAGCCCAGATCGACCGCCTGCTCGAGGTGATGCGGGCCGAGCAGACCGCCAACGCGATGGTGCCGCAGGTCATGGCCTCGCAGCAGCAGATGATCGCGCAGCTTACCCAGGACGCCGATCCCCAGCAGCGCGAGGCCGCGCAGCGGGCCGCCGCTTCGTCGATGCGCGCGGTGGAATCGGCGCTGTCGTGGGAGTCGCTGCAGCCGCTGTATCGCAAGATCTACATGGAGACCTTCACCGCCGAGGACACCGAGGCGATGGTGACGTTCTACAGCAGCCCGGCCGGGCAGAACCTGCTCGACAAGATGCCGCTGCTGATGCAGAACACGATGAACGCGGTGCAGCAGCTGGTGATTCCGATGCTGCAGCAGATGGAACGGGACCTGCGTTCGGAACTCGCGAACGACCCGGCAAGCCCCGCGGACTGAGTCACCCCTGCACCGCGACGCTTACACCGTCGCGGTGCCCGGAAACAGCATCAACGCCTTCGCGAACTCGTCCCCGGGCGGTGTTTCCACCACCAGCCGCTCGCCGGTCTGCGGATGATCGAAGCCCACACGCTCGGCGTGCAGCAGCATGCGGTGGATGCCGAGCATGCGGAAGTTGCGGTTGTGGCGGCCGTCGCCGTGGCTGGTGTCGCCAATCAGGTGATGCGACAGATGCTTGAGATGCCGGCGGATCTGGCGGAAGCGGCCGGTCATCGGCTCGGCGCGCAGCAGTGCGTAGCGCGAGGTCGGAAAGCCCGACGACGGCACCGCCAGTTCGGTCTTCGCCAGTCGGGTAAAGCGCGTGACCGCAGGCTTCTTCACCGGCTTGCCGGGGCCGCCATCGAGGGGGTGGTCGACCACGATGTCGTCGGGCCAGCCGCGACAGATCGCCAGGTAGTGCTTGTCGACGCTGCGCGCCATCCACTGCGTGCCGAGTGCGGATGCGGTGTCGCGATCGAAGGCCACGAGCAGGCCGCCGCTGGTCGCGCGGTCGAGGCGGTGGATCAGGAACAGGGGACGGCCGAACTGTACGCGCAGGCGATCGGCGAGGAAGTCGTGCTCGTCGCGCGCCAGCGCGCTGTCGTGAACCATCAGGCCCGCCGGCTTATTGACGACGGCCAGCCAGTCGTCCGCGTAGCGCACCTCGATCATCGTGAATCCACTGAAGTGTCGCAGCCGGTCGGCCGCCACTGATCTGCTATTTTCGTCGATCGTCTTCGCCAACGGGGGATCCGCATGCAACGTCGTCTACGTGCCTGCGTTGTGCTGCTGCTCGGCAGCGCATGGCCGCTGTGGGCCGCGCCGCCGCAGCTCGATGCGCCGGTGCACGAGGCCGAGGGCATCGCCGAATACCGTTTCGAAAACGGGCTGGCGCTGGTGCTGTTTCCCGACACCAGCAAGCCGGTGACCACGGTGAACGTGACCTACCGCGTGGGATCGCGCCACGAAGGCTATGGCGAAACCGGCATGGCGCATCTGCTTGAACACCTGGTGTTCAAGGGCACGCCAACCCACGCCGACATTCCCGGCGAGATGCGCCGCCGCGGCGTGCGCTTCAATGGCACCACGTGGCTGGACCGCACCAACTACTTCGCCAGCTTCTCCACCGACGCCGACACGCTGGACTGGGTGCTGCGCATGGAAGCCGACCGCATGGTCAATTCGCGCATCGCACGCGAGGATCTCGACAGCGAGATGACCGTCGTCCGCAACGAGATGGAATCGGGCGAGAACAATCCGGTGCGTGCGCTGATGCAGCGGGTGATGGGCGCGGCCTACCAGTGGCACAACTACGGCAACTCGACGATCGGTGCGCGCAGCGATGTCGAGAACGTGCCGATCGACCGGCTGCAGGCGTTCTACCGGACCTGGTACCAGCCCGACAACGCGGTGCTGGTGATCGCCGGCGATTTCGATCCGGCGCAGGCGCTGGCCGCGGTGGGCGAGAGCTTCGGCGCGCTGCCCAAGCCGACACGGGCATTGCCGGTCACCTACACACGTGAGCCCGCACAGGACGGCGAACGTCATGTGGTGGTGCGCCGGGTGGGACGCACGCCGTATCTCGTGGCCGGCTATCACATTCCCGCCGGCCGCCATGACGACAGCGCGGCTGTGGCCGTGTTGTCGCAGGTACTGGGCAGCACGCCGGGCGGGCGCCTGCATCGCATGCTGGTCGAGCCGGGCCGCGCCACTGGTGCATCGGCGTCCGCACTGGCGATGGACGAGCCCGGCTATCTGAGCTTCGTTGCCGAAGCGCCGGAAGGCAGCGATCTCGATGCGCTGCAGACCGAGCTGCTGGCGCTGGTGGAAGACGCCACCACGACACCCTTCACCGAAGCGGAAGTCGACGACGCGAAGCAACGCATGCTCGCCGGCTACGAGCGTGCGATGCGCGACCCGAATGCGATCGGCGTGGCCTTGTCGGAAGCCATCGCCCAGGGCGACTGGCGCCTGCTGCTGCGCACGCGCGACCGGCTCGATGCGGTGACGGTCAACGATGTCACGCGCGTCGCGCAGGCCTATCTGCGCCGCGACAACCGCACCACCGGCCAGTTCCTGCCGACCGATGCGGTCGAGCGCGTGACGATCACCGAAGCGCCGACGGCCGACGCCGCCCTGCAAGATTTCGTGCCGCGCGCCGCGCTCGATGCCGGCGAAGCCTTCGATCCGTCGTACGCGAACATCGACGCGCGCACGAAGATTTCGACGTTGTCGAACGGTGCGAAGCTCGCGGTGCTCGACAAGGCCACGCGTGGCAACTCGGTGCAGGTGCGCATGAATCTGCGCCTCGGTGATGCGCAGCGACTGCACGACCGCGCCATCGCCGGACAGATGGCCGGCACCTTGCTGATGCGCGGCAGCGAGGGCTTTGACCGCGCCGCACTGTCGCGGCAGCTGACATCGCTGCGATCGACGCTGAGTGTCGGCGGCACCGCAACCACGGTGACGGTCGCGGCGACCACCGATCGCGAACATGTCGGCGCATTGCTCGACCTCGTCGCCGATGTGCTGCGCAAGCCGACGTTCCCGGACAGCGAGTTCACCCAGCTGCGCAGCCAGCAGCTGACCGGCATCCGCAGCAGCATGAGCGAGCCGGGTGCGGTGGCGAACCAGGCGCTGTCGCAACATTTCAATGCGTTTCCGAAGGGCCACCCGTATCACGCGACGACGTTCGAAGACCGCATCGCCCAGGTCGAAGGCCTGCAGCTCGAAGACGTGGGCGCGTTCCACCGTGATTTCTACGGCATGGGCGAGGGCGCGACGATCGCGGTGGTCGGCGATGTCGATCCGGATGCGGTCCGCACACAACTCGAAGACCTGTTCGGCGACTGGGCGCTGCCGACACCGTTCGTGCGCATCGAAACACCGTACGTCGCGCGCGAGCCGGTGCGCCAGACACTGGTCACGCCCGACAAGGCAAACGCGACGCTGGTCGCGCGGCAGTCCCTGCAGATCCATCAGGATCACGCGGATTACCCGGCGCTGCTGATCGGCAACTACATTCTCGGCGGCTCGGGCATGAAGTCGCGCCTCGGCGACCGGATTCGCCAGCGCGAAGGCCTGAGCTATGGCGTGGGCTCGAACTTCTCCGCCAGCGTGTTCGACGATGCGGGCGCGTTCGGCGTCTCGGCGATCGCCGCGCCGGAGAATATGGCGCAGGTGGAAACCGCGATGCGCGAAGAACTGCAGCGCATCCGCAGCGAAGGCATCACCCAGGCCGAGCTCGACGACGCGCGCGAAGGCATGCTGCGCGCCCGCCGCACGTCACGCGCGAACGATCCCGAACTCGTCGGCATGCTCGACAGCAACCTCTACACCGGACGCGACATGGCGTACTCGGCGGCGTTCGAGGACAAGCTGCGTGCATTGACGCCGGAAGCGGTGCGGGCGGCGATGGAGCGGCATCTGCAGCCGGAGGCGTTGTCGGTGTTTATCGGCGGGGATTTCAGGGATTGAGCCTCTGGACGCTTCAATCTGATCCTTCCTTCCGCAGGCAGGGATGCTTTTTCTTGCGAGTCTCCGCTTGGTCAGTCATCGCTGCGCGGCGTGTTGCTGCTTTTTCTTCAAGCCCTTCTCCTTCTGGGAGAAGAGCCTGCTCCGTACTTGATACGGGGTGCCCGAAGGGCGGATGAGGGTGCTTTTGAACGCTTCCTCTCCGCCCAACCCTCACCCGACGCGCTGTGCGCGCCGACCTCTCCCAGAGGGAGAGGTGCTGAGGGAACGCTGCTGTTTGCTCGACGCTTGGACGGTTACCGTCGAGTGCAGCGATGTTGTTCTTGTGCCCTTCTCCCTCTGGGAGAAGAGCCTGCCCCGTACTTGATGCGGGGTGCCCGAAGGGCGGATGAGGGTGCTTTTGAACGCTTCCTCTCCGCCCAACCCTCACCCGACGCGCTTTGCGCGTCGACCTCTCCCAGAGGGAGAGGTTCTGACGGAACGCTGCTGTTTGCTCGACGCTTGGACGGATAGCGTCGAGTGCAGCGATGTTGTTCTTGTGCCCTTCTCCCTTTGGGAGAAGGTGCCCGAAGGGCGGATGAGGGCGCTTCTAGACGTCGTCCTCTCTTCCGACCCTCACCCGACGCGCTGTGCGCGCCGACCTCTCCCGGAGGGAGAGGTGCTGAAAGACCAGCCGCGCCTCAGCCGGCAGGCGTCGGCGTTGACTGCGACGCCATCGCTTCGAGTTCGTCGCACATCTGCTTCTGTTGCGCGGGCGTCGCCTGGGTGAACTGGGCGTTGGTCTTCTCGTGTGCAGAGGCGAACTCGCCATCGAAGGTGCCGACGTCACCGCCCATCCCGGTGAATTCCTGGCGCAGCTGATCCTTGGCCTGGTTGAGCTGCGCATCCGACACATTGGGGTCGCACAGCTTCGCGGCGGCATGCATCGCGCCGGCGATGCCGGCGATCTGGGCGAGCATCGTGCTGGCGGCATCGCCGGTCAGCGGCGCATCGACCGGCGGCGTGCCGGATTCGATCTGGGCCTGGGCGGCTTCCGATGGCTGGGTCTGCGTGTCCTCGACCGGCTGGGTCTGCACTGCCTCATCGGTGACGGGCTGCGGCGCGGGGCCACAGGCGGCGAGGCCGAACACCGCGGGCACGAGCAGGCAGGCGAAACGTCGGGTACGGGGAAGCGTCATGCGGCCATCTCCATCGGGGGAGGGGCCAGCCTAACAAACGTGTTGCGAAGGCCCCGCGCTCGTCTTCAGGGCGTCTGCGGTGTCTCGCGACGCGAACGATAGGCCTGCAGATGCACCCAGGCCGCATCGAGATGCGGCACTGCGCGACCCGCCGCATGTGCACGTGCACGCAGATCGCCGATGATCTGCAGCGCTTCGACGTCCTGGCCGGATTCGAGGTCGCGCAGCATCGAGGCAGTGACCGTCGAGCCGGCCTTGGTCAGCAGCGCGCGCGCCTGCTGCGCGGCCTCGGCCGGAATCGCGTGGCCGTCCGCGGCCGCGACCGCCAGACATTCCTCGTGCAACGCCGTCAGGAATGCGGTGCCGCCATCGGTTTCGACAATGCGGCCGATGCTGGCGCGCATGAGACAGGTCGCTGCGGCCAGCGCGGCGAGGAAGGTGAACTTGTTCCAGGCCGCCTGCATGAAGCTGTCGCTGCGCACCGCATCGAAGCCGGCTGCGCCTGCGCACACCGCTTCCAGCGCACGCGTGCGCGCACTGCCGTTATGCGTCGAATCGCGCTCGCCGAAGGTCATCGAGGGCGGCGATGGCAGATGCACCACTTCGCCGTCCTCGCCCTTCATCGCGCTGATGAAACACAGGCCACCGAGCACACGCTCCGCGCCGAAGCGCGCATCGAGCGCGGCGTAGTGCAGCAGGCCGTTGAGGATGGGCAGCACCGCGGTGTCCGAACCGACGGCCGGCGCGATCGCCTCGATCGAACTGTCGAGGTCGTAGGCCTTGCAGCTCACCAGCACCAGATCGAACGGCCGGTCCGCAGCAAGCGCAGGCAGCGCATCGGCGGTGATATGCGCAACCGGGAACTGCGCGTCCCCAAGCCCGCTGCGGATTCGCAGGCCGTCACGCTCGAGCTGCGCCGCGCGTGCCGGACGCACGAGAAACGTGACGTCGACACCGGCCTGCGCGAGGCGGCCGCCGAAGTAACCGCCGGTCCCACCGGCGCCGAGCACAAGAATTCGCATGGACGCGACCTTCTATATCGTGGGAGGCGCCCATCGTGACGGCGCACCAGCGATGCGGCAATTCCACCTTGGGCGCATGCCGGCCTCAGTGCCCGGTGGCAATCCGCCGCAAGGCATCCGACAGCCGGTCGATCTCTGCTGGCCGGGTGAACACCGACGGCGTGATGCGCACGCATGCCCCAGAGCCAAGGCCATCGCGCATTACCGTGTGGATGCCGAAGCTGTCCAGCAGTCGGGTCGCGAGCGCGCGGTTGTCGTCGATGCTATTGCGGCCACGCAAACGCAATGCGCCGAGCGCGCTGCGTAGTTCGGGCGCTTCGGCGGTCAGCACCTCGAAAGCGCCGGTCTGGCGCGCGGCTTCGATCCAGCCGTTCGACAGATGCAGCAGCCGTGCCCGCTTGTTCGCCGCGCCGATGTGCGTGTGGAGATCGAGCGCGTCGGGCAGGGCCATGACCGCGGCGAAATTCACTGTGCCGGTATGCACACGCGTAGCTGTGGCGCCGCGCGGATCCGCCTCGCCCATGTGTGGATCGATGTCGCTGGCGCGCCCCTGGCGGATGTACAGACCGCCCACGCCCACCGGCGCGCCGAACCATTTATGGAAATTAACGCCGACGAAGTCCGCGCCTTCGTCGGGGAGGCGCAGGTCGAGCTGTCCGACGCCGTGCGCGGCGTCGAGGATGACGTCGATATCCCGCTGACGTGCCATCGTGCACAGTTCCGCCACCGGCAGGCGCAGCCCGTTGCGGTGACTGACCTGGGTGAGCAGCATCATGCGCAGCCGCGGGTGGCGCGCGAACGCACGTGCGTAGGCATCGAGAATGGCCTGGCGCGTCGCTGGTTCCGGCAGTGCGATCTCCACGACCTCGACGCCGCGCCTTTGCTGCAGCCAACGCATCGCCGTCAGCATGCTGTCGTAGTCCACATCCGCGCACAGCACCGCGTCGCCGGGACGCAGCCGGTTGTAGCCGCCGATCAGTGCCTGCATCGCTTCTGTCGCGTTGCGGGTCAACGCGATCTCGTCGACCCCGGTGCCCAGCGCCTGCGCCGCGCGTTCGAGCGCGGTGCGATACATCTGCGGAAACGCCAGCCGGGCAAACGCCGCGCCCTCGCGGTTGACGCGTTTCTGGTGGCGCAGATAGGCGGCCTGCACCGGCGTGGCCATGACGCCCCAGAAGCCGTTCTCCAATGGCACCGGCGTTCGCGCGATGTCATAGAGCGCCGCCACCTGTGCCCAGTAGTCCTCGTCGCGGGCCAGCGTTTGCGCATCCACGCCGACCGGCGCTTCCGGCAGGCGGGCACCGGCCAGCGCTGTTGCAGCGGGCAATGCGCCCACTGCAGCGGCCAGCGGCAGCAGACCGACGCTGCGCAGCAGGCCGCGCCGGGTGCCGTTCGTCATCTCAGAACTCCAGCCGCAGCCGTGCGGACACGTTGCGACCGTCGGTGTCGTAGGGCGCGTTGCGCGAGTAGATCAGTCCGCGGCTGGCCTGGAATACGGCTTCGTCCGGATAGCGGTTGAACACGTTGTCGGCGCCCAGGCGCAGCGACAGCGTCTCACTCATGTTCCAGGTGGCGGCCACATCGAACATCAGCATGTCGCCGAAGGTCTGGAAGATCTCGCCGGTCGCGTTGCCGGTCGAGTCGGTCCACGCGCCGTAGTAACGCGCACGCGCCATCCAGTCCCAGCGTTCCTGCGAGAGGCTCGCGGTGAAGCTGCCCTTGTTGCGCGGCAGCCGCTCCTCGAACACCCGACGCTGGTTGGGATTGGTCGCCACGCCGGTGCTGCCGGACGCGACCTCTGTCTTGTTGTGGTTCCACGCAAGCGTCAGGCCGAGCTCGCCGTATGTCGCGCGGCTGCGGTGGTGGGCGACGAGGTCCACGCCCCTGGTCACCGTGTCGAAGTCGTTGGTGAACCAGTACACCGAGGTGTAGCGCATCGGGTTGGGCAGATTGGCCGGCACCACCTGGCTAGGCGAACTGCTGAAACGGTCGTCCACTGCGATCCGGTATACGTCGAGCGAACCGGAGAATCCGGCCGCGCCCTGCCACGCCAGACCCATCGTGGCCGATTCCGATTCCTCCGGGCGCAGCGCCTGCGCACCGAGCGATCGGGCGATCGGATCGTCCGGCGACAGGCGACCGGTGTTGAACACCAGCAGTGTCACCGTATCCAGGCCCTGGGTCGTGGACGTGGAATACAGCTGACCCGGCGTCGGCGCGCGGAAGCCGGTGGACCAGGCGCCGCGCAGTGCGAGGCCGTCGGCCAGTTCCCAACGCGCCGACAGCTTGCCGTTGAGCGTATCGCCGAATTCGGAGAAGTCCTCATAACGCAGCGCGCCACCGAGCGCGAAGCGCGCGCCCAGCGGCACTTCCACGTCGACATAGGCGGCGTTGCTGGTCTGGCCCCAGCTGCCCGCCTGCGCGGCGCTGAAACCGGGCGCGCCGCTGGCATTGGGCGCCAGCCCTGCGGCCGCGCCGGGACCGACCGCCCAGGAAGCGGCATCGCCCTGCGACACGGCGTAGGTTTCCTTGCGGTGTTCGGCGCCGAACGCCACGTTCACCGGCGCGTCCAGCGCGGGCAGCGCCCACTGGTAGACGAAGTCGAGGTTGAGGTTGGTTTCCTTCTGCTCGAGATTGCCGAGATAGAACGCGGTCGGGCTGTCGGGACCGAGCGAGCCGTTGATCGAGTTGGCGAGCGTGTAGTCGATGCTGCTGCGGCCGTGCGACACGCTCGCGTCCCAGTCCAGCGCATCACCCAGCATGCCGCGCAGGCCGGCCAGCAGTTGCAGGTCTTGCGATTCGTTGCCGTAGGCCGGCGAGAAGCCCACCGGATAGACCGTGCGCAGGTCCCAGCCGGGGAATACCGGGGTCTGGCGGTAGAGTTCGCTGTTGGTGTCGGGGTTGCGCCAGTTGAAGTCGCTGAGGCCGTCGCTCTCGCCGTACAGGCCATGACCGTACAGCGTGGTGGTCTCGCCCAGGCCGAGCTCGAGGTTGAAGCCCAACCGGGTATGTTCGAGTTCCGGCTGGCCCCAGCGCTGCACCGGGTCAGGCACATCGAGTTCGGGATGCGCGGCCTGGAAGGCGATTGCGTCGGGTCGCTGGCGCGAGCGCGAGGTCGGATCCGAGCTGCCGCGCTCACCGAACAGGCGCAGCACGCCGGCGTCACCGAGTGTGAAGCCGTAGCCGAACTCGGCGCTCCAGGCAGTGCCATCGCCTTCGCTGTACTCCGACAGGTTCAGCGCAGCGCTGCCGCCGGTGCTGTTGTCGAGAATGATGTTGATGACGCCGGCGATGGCATCGGAGCCGTACTGCGCGGCCGCGCCGTCACGCAGCACTTCGATGCGCTTGATCGCCGAGGCGGGAATCTGCGACAGATCCGGCGCCTGCGCGCCGCGCCCGCCCAGCATCGCCGAGCGATGGAAGCGGCGGCCGTTGACCAGCACGAGCGTGTGGTCGGGCGACAGCGAGCGCAGCGTGGCCGGCCGCACGAACACCTGGCCATCAGCCATCGGCAGGCGCTGGACGACGAAGGAGGGCACGAGTTGGGCCAGGATGTCGTTGACGTCGCTGGACTCGACGCGGCGCACGTCTTCTTCAGTGAAGACGTCGATCGGCACCATGGTGTCGAACTGGGTGCGGGTGGAGCCACGCGTGCCGGTGACGATGACCGCGTCCAGGTCTGACGTGGACGAGGTGGGAGTCGCGGGGGCGGCGCTGGCCGCGGCGGACACGAACGACATGGACAGCGCGGCAATGACCGCGCATGCGAGATGGGTAGGCTTCATGGCTCGGACGGTGACGGAGGGAGGCGGACGCTATCCCTGCACCGCGGGACGCATGATCGGCGCCAACGTTGACGTGTTGGTGACAGACCGGGCCTTGACCGTTTCGATGCGTGTCCACTTCAGTAACGGCGCACACGGCGCTGTCGGTGAAGTGACGGGGGTCCTCCGTGTGCGCTTCCGATTGCCGTCGCTGTCGGCGGCAGGACACATCACGCGCTTATCGGAATCCGCGGCTTGGTCCTGTGCTTCCGGGGTGCGTCGTGGAGACGCGTATTGCGCCGACATGCCGCGCTGCAACCCGCACGCGCCGGCAAACAGGCGTGCACGATCGTCAGCCGCGCCGCGCCAGCTCGACGCAGCACGCTGCAACAGGCACGCGATGCGTCAGCTGCGCAGGCCGATGCCGCGCTTGAGCAACCACAGCGCCAGCGCGCCGAGTGCGATGACGAAGCCGATCATCAGCGCGAAGGACACGCCGAGCGACACGTCGCTGACGCCGAGCAGGCCATAGCGGAACGCATTGACCATGTAGAAGATCGGATTCGCATGCGTCGCGGTCTCCGCCCAGCCGGGCAGCAGCGAGACCGAATAGAACACGCCGCCCAGATACGTCAGCGGGGTCAGGATGAAGATCGGCACGATGGCGACATCGTCGAACTTCTTCGCATAGACCGCGTTGACGAAACCGGCCAGCGCGAAGATCGTCGCGCCCAGCAGCACGGTGGCGAAGGTCACCAGCGGATGCGGAATGCGCACGGTGGTGAACAGCATGGCGATGCACAGCACGATGACGCCGACCGCAAGACCGCGCGCGACCGCACCGATCACGTAACCGCCCAGGATCACCCAGCTCGGCATCGGGCTGACCAGCAGTTCCTCGACGTGGCGGCCGAACTTGGCGCCGAAGAAGCTCGACGAGATGTTGCCGTAGCTGTTCTGGATCACGCTCATCATCACCAGGCCCGGCACGATGAAATCCATGTAGCGGATGCCGTCCATCTCGCCGACGCGCGCGCCGATCAGGCCGCCGAAGATCAGGAAGTACAGCGTCATCGTGATCGCGGGCGGCACCAAGGTCTGGCCCCAGATGCGCAGGATGCGCACGATCTCGCGGCGGGCGATGGTGTACAGCGCAACCCAGTGGCGCTGCGCGGTGCCTTCGACGGCAGCGACATCGGTGTGGGTGGTCTTCGTGCTCATGCCGTTTTCTCCTGCTGCGAGGCGGCATTGGGTCCGGTCATGCGCACGAACAGTTCCTCGAGCCGGTTGGACTTGGTGCGCATCGAGCGCACGCGGATGCCGGCGCTGTCGAGCGAGGCGAACACGCGGTTGAGATCCATCGCGCGCGGCATGTCGAGGTCCAGGGTGTGGTCGTCGGTGGCGACCAGTTCCGCGCCCTCGATCGGCGGCAGCGTGGTGGGGAGCGTGCCGTCGATGTCGAAGATGAAACCCTCGACGTCGAGCTTGGACAGCAGCAGGCGCATCGGGCCCTGCTCGACGATGATGCCGCGATCGATGATCGCGAGGTTCCGGCACAGGCTCTCGGCTTCTTCGAGGTAATGCGTGGTCAGGATGATCGTCGTGCCGGCGGCGTTGATCTCCTTGAGGGTCTGCCACATGCCGCGGCGGATCTCGATGTCGACGCCGGCGGTGGGCTCGTCGAGGATCAGCAGGCGCGGGCGCGTCATCATCGCGCGGGCGATCATCAGCCGACGTTTCATGCCGCCCGAGAGCGTGCGCGACATCGTCGTCGCCTTGTCCCACAGCTGCGCGCGCTTGAGCTCCTCTTCGGCCCGCCCCATCGCCTCGGCGCGCGGGATGCCGTAGAAACCCGCGTAATTGACGAGGATGTCGAGCGGCTTCTCGAACATGTTGAAGTTGATTTCCTGCGGCACCAGGCCGATCAGGCGCATCGCCGCGTCGCGGTCACGGTGCAGGTCGGTGCCGAACAGGCGCACCTCGCCCGAGGTCTTGTTGACCAGCGAGGAGATGATGCCGATCAGCGTCGACTTGCCGGCGCCGTTGGGGCCGAGCAGGGCGAAGAAATCGCCGGGCGCGACGTCGAGCGAGATGCCCTTGAGGGCCTCGACACCGCCGTCATAGGTCTTGCGCAGATCGCGCACCGAAAGGGCGGCGTCGGCCTGGGGAATGGGGGACATGTCCATCGCTCGTGCCGCGGATGGCGCGGCGGGGGTCCGTAGTATAGGGACGCCCCGCCGGGCCCGGCCGCAACGGCGCGTTGCACGCGTGGGGGCGTGCAGGTGGACAACGCGGTGTTGCGGCCTGTGCACCGGGCGCCCGCCACCGACCCGCTACCATAGGCGCATGGAGCCCCACCGGCCGCAGACAGCGCCGGACGCTCGTCGAATCACGGACAAATTCCCGCAGTGGCCATCACGCAGTTCCCCATCAAGCTCGTCTCGCGGCGCATGGTCGCGCCGACCGTCGCCCATCTGTCCTTCGTCCGCGACGATGGCCAGCCGCTGGACTTCATCCCCGGGCAGTTCATCCAGATCCATTTCGAGTACGCCGACGGCACCCCGACCAAGCGTTCGTATTCGCTGGCGACGATCCACGACCATGCGATCGGGCCGGGCGAGGCGATCGACGTGGCGGTGAGTTATGTGCCAGGTGGCGCCGCGACGGCGCTGTTCGAGGGCATGGATCTGGGCAGCACGGTGCAGGCCAGCGGCCCGTTCGGCCGCTTCTGCCTGATGCCGCAGGACAGCAACCGCCGCTATCTGCTGGTCGGCACCGGCACCGGCGTGACCCCGTACCGGGCGATGCTGCCGCTGCTGGAGACCGCCATTGCCGAGCGCGGCGTCGAAGTCGTCCTGTTGATGGGCGCCCGCACGCCGGCCGAGCTGCTGTACGGCGACGACTTCCGCGCATTCGCCGACAGGCACCCGAACTTCCGCTTCGTGCCGTGCTTCTCGCGCGAGCTGCCGGACGCGCCGCATGCCGATGTGCGCCACGGCTACGTGCAGCAGTTCCTCGGGGAATTCGCGCCGGGCGAGGGCGACATCGCCTACCTGTGCGGCAATCCCAACATGGTCGACGCGACGTTCGAGGCGCTCAAGGGCTTCGGTCTGCCGGTGCCGCTGATCCGTCGCGAGAAGTACGTCAGCAGCAAGTAGCCGTCGCGCCGGCCTCCGGCCACACGCGGGAGGCCGTTGCAGGCGCCCTGTTCGCACGGGCGCCGCCGAGCGCAGTCCGGTCTCCAGGCGTGACGCCGGCAATCGGGAGTGGAGAGGGAAACAGGGATGGAGACTGCGGTTGCCGTGACACAGGACCCGGACATCGCCGCGCTGATGCCACCCGCATCCGGAGCGGCACCGGCCAAGCGCCCCTGGTGGCGTCGCCTGTTGCCGGTGCTCGGCGGATTCGTCGGCGGTGGCGTGGTCGGTGCGGGCGTCGCGGCCATCGGCCTGCCACTGCTTGAAACGCTGCCGCCATCGACGGGGTTCGCGGTGCTGGCCGGCTTCTTCCTCTCGCTGTGGCCGCACATCGTCGTGCATGAGGCAGGCCATGCACTGGCTGGGCTCTCGCGCGGGATGCACGCGATCGCGTTCGGCGTGGGCCCGCTGCGCTGGGAGCGCGGTGGCGACGACCATTGGCGCTGGCGCAACGGCGGCGGCATCCGCGGGGTCGGCGGATTCGCGGCCCTGGTGCCGCGGGGCACGCGCGGCCTGTCGCGGTTCGATCAGATGATCTTTTTGTGCGGGGGCCCGCTGGCGAACCTGCTGACCGCGGCCGTTCTGGCCGCACTGGTCGCGTGGTTGCCGATGCCGGCCTGGCTGACCGGCACGCTGATCGGCGTGGCACTGGGCGCGGCGACGCTGGGGCTGGGCAATCTCATCCCGCTGCACGTGCAGGGCTGGCGCACCGACGGGCGTGGCCTGCTCGACTTGCTGCGGCGCACGCCCGACGCGGCACTGCAGTTGCAGGTCAACCAGCTGATGGCGTTGAGCCTGGCCGGCGTGCGTCCGCGCGACTGGCCGGAGGCCGCACTGCCAGCCGGCGACGCCGTCATCGCCAGCAGCAGCCTGCAGCAGACCGCGCAGATATTGCGGCTGTCGCGGGCGATCGACCGGCGCGATGCCGGGGCCGCCCGACCGGAAGCCCTGGCGCTCACGGCAGCCTTCGCCAGCGCGCCGCCGGTGTTCCAGAGCGCCATCGCGGTCGCGCTCGCCAGCCATGCCGCACTGCTGATCGGGGATCGCAGGCTGCTGTCGGCCTGGCGGCTGCGCTGCGAGGGCGGACTGATGGATCTGTCGCCGTATCGTGCCTGGCTGGATGCGGAAATCGCCCGGCTGGACGGTGACGGCGCGGCGGCAAGCATGCATGTCGAGCGCGCGCGCGGACTGATTTCGCGGATTCCCGATGCGGCCAGCCGTCTGGTGTTCGAGGAACGGCTGGCCGCGCTGGCGTAGCGCACTGTCGGCGGCGCGGGCGTGCGGGCAGCACGCGCGATTCGCCCAGGGCCTGCGCGCAACGACGATTCTCGATTCTGGTGTCAAGGGTGCTTGACAGACCTTGGATCAATCCACGATGCTCGATGTCAAGCTCACTTGACACATAAACCCGCCATGTCGCGCTCACGCCTCTTCTTCGGTCTTGCCCTGGGATTGATCGGCGCCGCCATCGGCCTGCGGTTCGGCCTGCCCCAGGTGTCGCGCTGGGTTCCCTTGCTGGTGCTGCTTGCCGGCATGGGCCTCATCGCCGCGGCGGTGCTGGGTGCGGAGCGGGACTGCGCGACCGCATCCGGGCTGGTGCAGCGCCGCTACACGCGGGAGCTGCTGATCGGCATGGCGGCCTACGTGGGGCTGCTGATCGTCTCCCTGTTGCTGTTGCAGGAGATCGAGGCCCCGGCGCTGCGCGCGGTCATCGCCCTGCTGCCCATCCTGCCGATCGCTCTCGTGCTGCGGGCGATGGTGCGCTTCATCCGCGGCGTCGACGAATTGCAGCAGCGCATCGAACTCGAAGCGGTCTGCATCGCGGCCGCGCTGGTGTCCTTCGGTTACATGACCGCCGGCTTCCTGCAGGCCGCGCGGGTCATCGACGTGCCGGCCAGCGCGGCGATGCTGTGGGTGTTCCCGCTGGTGTGCGGCACCTATGGCCTCGCGAAATCCGTCGTCGCGCGGCGGTACGGATGAGGCCGCCGACATGAGGAGCCGGGTGCGCGAACTGCGCGAGGCCTGCGGTTGGTCACAAGCACAGCTTGGCGAACGTCTGGATGTATCGAGACAGACGATCAACGCGATCGAAACCGGAAAGTACGACCCTAGCCTGCCGCTGGCGTTCCGGATCGCACGCGAGTTCGCCGAGCCCATCGAATCCATTTTCCTGTTCGAGGACGTTCCATGAGAGCAATCAGGTTTTCCCTGCTGGCGCTGGCCGCGAGCGCGACGCTCGCCGGCTGCAGCGGCGGTGCACCCGCGGCCACCGATGGCGATGACGCACGACCGACGCGCATGTTCGGCCAGATCCCGTTCCACGCCTGCACGCTCGACGGCGGCAATGCCGCCACCCGCGTCGAGGCGCAGTGCGCGACCTTCGAAGTGCCGGAGAACCCGGATGCGACGGACGGCCGCAGGATCGGCCTCAACATCGCCTGGCTGCCGGCAGACGCAAGCGACGGCGGCACCGCCGATCCGGTGTTCTTCCTCGCAGGCGGCCCCGGCCAGGCGGCGACGGAGCTGGCCGCGCAGATCAACGCCGGCCTGCGCGAAGTGCGGCGCCAGCGCGACATCGTGCTCATCGACCAGCGCGGCACCGGCAGCTCGAATCCGCTCGACTGCGTGGATGCTTCGGGCGAGCCGTTGGAACTCGATGCACTCACGGCCCCGTCGGACGCCGACCTCGACGGCTACGTCGCCCGCTGCCTCGCCGGCCTGGAAGGCCGCGCCGATCCGCGCTTCTACACGACCGCGAATGCGATCCGCGATCTCGACACCGTGCGCGCCGCGCTCGGTGCGGACCAGGTGAATCTGGTCGGCGGCTCCTATGGCACCCGCGTCGCCCAGCAGTACGCGATGGCCTATCCGCAGCACACGCGCAGCCTCGTGCTCGACGGCGTCGCGCCGAACGACCTGGTCGTCGGCGGCGAGTTCGCCCACACCTTCGAGGACGCACTCGCGCTGCAGTCGAAGCAGTGCGCGCAGGACCCCGCGTGCCGCACGCGCTTCCCGACTGACCTGCAGGCGCAACTGCGCAGTGTGTTGTCGACGCTGCAGGCCGCGCCGGTGCCGGTGACCTATGCCGACCCGACCACTGGCGCGCAGCGCGACGGCATGGTCACGCCGGACACGGTGACCGGTCTGGCGTTCCTGTTCTCGTATGCACCGCAGACCGCCTCGCTGCTGCCGCTGATCCTCGACGAAGCGGCGCAGGGTCGCTACGCGCCGCTGATGTCGCTGTCGCAACTGATGGTCAGCAACGTCGGCGGGCAGATGACGCGCGGCATGCAGTGGTCGGTGATCTGCGCAGAAGACGCAGGCCGCTACCAGGAAGACGGTCGCGTCGCGGAGACGATCCTGGGCCCGGAGGTCGCGCGCATGTTCTTCGGTGCCTGCCGCACCTGGCCGACCGGCACACCGCCCGCCAACCACACCGCGGCGCTGCAGTCCGACGTGCCCGCGCTACTGCTGTCAGGCGAACTCGATCCGGTCACCCCGCCGGCGTATGCCGAGCGCGTCGCCGCCGGTCTAAGCAACGGCCGTCATCTCGTGCTCAAGGGCCAGGGCCACGGCACGTTCGCCCTGGGCTGCGCGCCCAAGCTGCTCGCGCAGTTCATCGAATCGACCGATGCGAAGGCGCTCGACGCCACGTGTCTGGATGCAATGCGCGCGGTGCCGCCGTTCACCAGTTTCAATGGGTGGGAGCCGTGACCGCGCTGCGCCTGCCGACTTCCCTCTTTCTTCTGGAGCTCCGCCGATGATCACGGCCCAGCAACTGCACAAGGCATTCAAGACGAAGACCGGCACGGTCAACGCCGTCGATGGCGTCGATTTCATCGCCGAGGACGGCCGCATCACCGGCCTGCTCGGTCCCAACGGCGCCGGCAAGACGACGACGCTGCGCATGCTCTACACGCTGATGAAGCCCGACAGCGGCCGCGTACTGGTCGACGGCATCGATGCCTCGCAGGATCCGGCCGCAGTGCGCCGCGTGCTCGGCGTACTGCCGGATGCGCGCGGCGTGTACAAGCGGCTGACCGCACGCGAGAACATCCGCTACTTCGGCGAGCTGCATGGTCTGACGAAGGCGGAGATCGCCGAGCGCACGCGCGTGCTGAGCGAACAGCTCGACATGGGCGAGATTCTCGACCGCCAGACCGAAGGCTTCAGCCAGGGCCAGCGCACCAAGACCGCGATCGCCCGCGCGCTGGTGCACGACCCGCGCAACGTGATTCTCGACGAGCCGACCAACGGCCTGGACGTGATGACCACGCGCGCGATGCGCGAGTTCCTGTTCAAGCTGCGCGACGACGGCCGCTGCGTGATCTTCTCCAGCCACATCATGCAGGAGGTCGCTGCCCTGTGTGACCGCATCGTCATCATCGCCAAGGGCCGCGTGGTGGCCGACGGCACCGCCGACGAACTGCGTGAGCGCTTCGGCAAGTCGAACCTGGAGGACGCATTCGTCAGTGCGATCGGTTCCGAGGAGGGCCTGCTGGCATGAGCAACCTGAAATGGATGTGGTGCGTGGTGCGCAAGGAGCTGCTCGACATCGCGCGCGACCGGCGCACGTTGTTCATGGCGCTGCTGCTCGGCCCGCTGATGTATCCGCTGCTGATGCTGGGCATGAACTTCATGGCCGAGAAGCGCATGAAGACCGAGATGGACCGGGTGCTGGAAGTGCCGGTGATCGGCGCCGAACATGCGCCCAATCTCGTCGCGCATCTGGCGACGCTCGGTATCCAGGCGGTCGACGCACCGGCGGATCTCAATGCGGCAATTGCCAGCCAGGAGATCGATGTCGCGATCGAGATTCCGGCCAGCTTCGCCGAGGACTGGCACGCCGGTCGCCCGGCGACGGTCGAGATCATCAGCGACAGCACGCGCCGCAACGCCGAGACGCCGACGCGCCGCGTACGCACCGCGATCGCGGCCTACGGCCAGCAGGTCGGCGCGCTGCGCCTGCTCGCCCGCGGTATCGATCCGGCGGTGGTGCAACCGGTCGCGGTCGGCACGCGTGACACGGCGAGCGAGGAAGCCAAACGCGGCATCATGCTGGCGATCCTGCTGCCCTACCTGCTGATCCTGTCGAGCTTCATCGGCGGCTCCTATCTGATCCTCGACGCCACCGCCGGCGAGCGCGAGCGCCAGTCGCTGGAACCGCTGCTGGCCACGCCGGCGTCGCGCGGTGCGATCGTCAGCGGCAAGATCGCCGCGGCCTGCATCATCGGCATGTGCTCGCTGCTGCTCACCTTGCTCGCGTTCAAGATCAGCGCACAGATGGGCGGCGGTTCGGCGCGGCTGCTCGACGTCAGCTTCGGCGCGATCGGTAAGATGCTGCTGGTGCTGCTGCCGATGCTGTTCGTCGGCACTTCGCTGCTGACGTTCCTCGCCGCGACCGCCAAGAGCATGAAGGAGGCGCAGAGCCACATCGTGTGGCTGATGCTGCTGCCGATGGTTCCGAGCTTCGTGTTGATGGTCAACCCGATCAAGACCGAGCTGTGGCAGTTCGCGGTGCCGTTCCTTGCGCAGAACCAGCTGCTGCTGAAGATCATCCGCGCCGAACCGATTGCACCGGAGGTGTGGGGTGTGTATCTGGGCGCGAGCCTGGCGCTGGCGGCCGCGCTGTGGATGCTGGCGGTGTGGCGGTACGGGCAGGAGAAGCTGGCGGTCGCGGGGTGATTCGCTTCGCTTCTGCATAGACGAAAAAAGCCCGGCTCATGCCGGGCTTTTTTCTGCGGCTTGCCGATGCGTCGTGTCACGTCCGCCGCCGTGGCGTGGAGTTGCGCCGCGCAGAACTGCAACACACGCGGGCAGCGGTCGCTACCGCTCCGAATGCCCCGCATCCTCATGATCCCGCCGCACGAACAGATCCGGCCGGATCAGTTCGATGAACGCCCGCGCCTGCGGTGACAGCACCTTGCCCTTGCGGACGACGACGCCATACGTGCGCGGGGGAAACCATTCCGAGACCGATCGCGTCGCCAGTCGGGCGCCGTCGCTATCGTCGAGACAGATCGAGCTGACGATCGAAATGCCCATGCCCATCGCGACGTATTGCTTGATGACCTCCCAGCCGCCGACTTCCAGCGCCACGGTGTACGGCACGCGCGCCTGCTGGAAGACCTGGTCGACGAGGCGGTAGGTGATCTGGCGCTTGGGCGGGAGGATCAACCCGTAGCGGCCGATCTCTTCCAGCGTGAGTGTCTTCGCCCGGGCGAGGGCGTGGTCGGGCGGGGTCAACAGGATCGGATCGAAGCGGTAGACCGGCGCGTAGCTGAGGTCGCCCGGCACGTCGACCATCGAACCCACCACGAGGTCGACCGCATCGCTGCGCAGCAGGTCGGTGCCGTCGGCGGTGATCGCATCCTGCAGCGTCAGGCGCACGTCCGGATGCTGGCGACGGAACAGGTCGACGATGCGCGGCAGCAGGTAGAGGATCGTCGAGCTGTTGGCCGCGACCGTCAGTTCGCCGGCATCGAGCCCACCGATCTCGCGGCGGAACGCGGCCGGCAGGCCGTCGAGGCCTTCCACCAGCGGGGTCGCCAGTGCATAGAGCACTTCACCCTCGCGGGTCGGCACCAGGCGCCGGCCGCTGCGCTCCAGCAACTTGACCCCCAGCTCGCGTTCCAACGCCTGCAGCTGCAGCGAAATCGCCGGCTGGCTGACGTAAAGCGCCTCTGCGGCCCGTGAGACTGAACCCAATCGCGTGGTCTGACAGAACGCACGCAGCGGTTTGAGGCGGTCGCTCTTGTACGGAAACCTGAAGTCTGACGCGGACTTGGCGGACATCGCAGTTCTCGTATAAGCGCAGCTGATGATAGGCATTGACAGAACTCGGTTGTCAAATACCCGGCTTGAGAGGACGGTCTGTTGCACCGCAATACCATCGCTGCCCGCGAAAGGACCACCCTCGTGAATGCCGTCATCAAGACCGCTCCGCCCGCCGAAGATCCACGCATCACCGTGCCCGCCGGCACCCCGGTCGACCTCTTGGACACGCATGCGCTCGCGTTCCTGACCGAACTGCACGACTGCTTCGACGCCCGCAGACGCGATCTGCTGGCCGCGCGGGGGCACCGGCAGGAAGCGTTCGATGGCGGCGCGCTGCCGGACTTCCGGCGTGACACCCGGTCGATCCGTGAATCCGAGTGGCACGTGGCGAAGCTGCCGCCCGCGCTACGCGACCGCCGGGTCGAGATCACCGGCCCGGTCGATCCGAAGATGGTCATCAACGCGCTGAACTCGGGTGCGAACTGCTACATGGCCGACTTCGAGGATTCGACGTCGCCCACATGGGACAACCTCCTGACCGGCCAGCGCGCGCTGCGCGATGCGATCAAAGGCACGCTGGAGTTCACCTCGCCCGCCGGCAAGCGTTATGCGCTCAAGCCCGAGGACCAGCGTGCGGTGCTGATCGTGCGTCCGCGCGGCTGGCATCTGGACGAGAAGCACGTGCGCATCGACGGCGCGCCGATGTCGGGCGCCCTGTTCGATACCGGTCTGTTCGCTTTCCACAACGCGCATGCGCTGGCGGCGAAGGACCATGGTCCCTACTTCTACATCCCCAAGCTGCAGTCGATGGAGGAAGCGCAGCTGTGGGACGAGGTGCTGGCCCACATCGAACGCACGCTGGGCCTGCCGGCCGGGCAGATACGCGTGACGGTGCTGATCGAAACCTTGCCCGCTGTGTTCGAGATGGACGAGATCCTGTACGCGCTGCGGGACCGCATCGCCGGGCTCAACTGCGGCCGTTGGGACTACATCTTTTCCTACCTCAAGACCTTCCGCCGGCATCGCGACCGCGTGCTGCCCGAACGCGCACAGGTCACGATGACCCAGCCGTTCCTCAAGGCGTATTCGGAACTGCTGGTGCAGACCTGCCACCGCCGCGGCGCGCATGCGATGGGCGGCATGGCGGCCCAGATTCCAATCGCCGGCGACGCCGCCGCGAACGACGCGGCGATGGCGCGCGTGCGCGCGGACAAGCTGCGCGAGGTCACCGCCGGTCACGACGGTACTTGGGTCGCGCACCCGGGCTTGATTCCGCTGGCGAAGCAGATCTTCGACGAGCGCATGCGCGGCCCGCACCAGCACGCGATGACGCGCGACGATGTGCTGGTCGACCGCGACGACCTGATCGCGCCGTCGATCGGCACGATCAGCCGCGCGGGATTCGACGGCAATGTCGAAGTCTGCGTGCGCTACATCGCCGCCTGGCTCGACGGCAACGGCTGCGTGCCGATCCATCACATGATGGAAGACGCGGCCACCGCCGAGATCGCCCGCGCGCAACTCTGGCAGTGGATCCACTACGCCGATGACGGCCATGCGCCGCTGCATCTCGACGACGGCACCGCGATCGACGGCGCACTGCTCGACCGCGTGCTGCTGTCGCTGCCATCGAAGCTGGCCGGTCAGGACATCCCGGGCGCGACGCGCGTCGCCGAGGCCATCTCCCTGCTCGAAGACCTCACGCATCGCGACACGCTCGAGGACTTTCTGACGCTGCCTGCGTACGACCGTCTCTGAGAGCCGTGATTGGGATGAACGGACATTCGTCCGTTGAAAGCCGGGATTCGTGATTGGACCCATCCAAAGCACGTTCCGGACGCCGATCAGCCGCTTTTCCGAATCACAAATCACACATCACGAATTACCACTCCGAAGGAGTCTTGCCATGCGCACTCGCCAGCAACAGATCGATGCCCTGCAACAGGACTGGACCACCAACCCGCGCTGGAGCGTCGTCCAGCGGCCGTATTCCGCTGCCGATGTCGTGCGCCTGCGCGGCAGCGTGCAGCCCGAGCACACGCTCGCGAAGCGCGGCGCCGAGAAACTGTGGGCGCTGGTCAACGGCGACGCGAAGAAGGGTTACGTCAACGCCTTCGGCGCGATCAGCGCGGGCCAGGCGATGCAGCAGGCCAAGGCCGGTCTGGAAGCGGTGTACCTGTCCGGCTGGCAGGTCGCCGCCGACGGCAACAGCTCCGAGACCATGTATCCGGACCAGTCGCTGTACGCCTACGACTCGGTGCCGACGATGGTCCGCCGGATCAACAACACCTTCCAGCGCGCCGACGAGATCCAGTGGAAGACCATCGCCGACGGCAAGCTCGACGAGCGTGATGCGATCGATTTCTTCCTGCCGATCGTCGCCGACGGCGAAGCCGGCTTCGGCGGCGTGCTCAACGCCTACGAGCTGATGAAGAACATGCTCGTCGCCGGCGCCGCCGGCGTGCACTTCGAGGACCAGCTGGCCGCGGTCAAGAAGTGCGGCCACATGGGCGGCAAGGTGCTGGTGCCCACGCAGGAAGCCGTGCAGAAGCTGGTCGCCGCGCGTCTTGCGGCCGACGTGCTCGGCGTGCCGGCGATCGTGCTCGCGCGCACCGATGCCGAGGCCGCGAACCTGCTGACCTCCGACTTCGACGCCAACGACGCGCCCTTCGTCACCGGCGAGCGCACGGCCGAAGGCTTCTACAAGGTGCGCAACGGTCTGGAGCAGGCGATCAGCCGCGGCGTGGCCTACGCGCCGTATGCGGATCTCGTGTGGTGCGAGACCGGCACGCCTGACATCGGCTTTGCCCGCGAGTTCGCCCAGGCCGTGCATGCCAAGCACCCCGGCAAACTGCTGAGCTACAACTGCTCGCCGAGTTTCAACTGGAAAAAGAATCTCGACGACCGCCAGATCGCGAGTTTCCAGGAGGACCTGGCCGCACTGGGCTACAAGTTCCAGTTCATCACCCTGGCCGGCATCCACATCAACTGGTTCAACAGCTTCCAGTTCGCCCACGACTACGCCCGCGGCGAGGGCATGAAGCACTACGTCGAACAGGTGCAGGAACGCGAATTCGCCGCGCGCGACAAGGGCTACACCTTCGTGTCGCACCAGCAGGAAGTCGGCGCGGGTTATTTCGACGACGTGACGACCGTGATCCAGGGCGGTGCGTCGAGTGTCACCGCGCTGACGGGCTCGACGGAGGAAGCGCAGTTCTACGGGACGAAGGCGGCCTGAGAACCGATACTGCGGAAACGAAGAGGCCGGGCAATGCCCGGCCTCTTCATTCGCACCCGAGGTGACGATCCTCGGTTACTTGCGTACCTCCTGCGTATGCGATTTCAGCGCATCCGCCAGACCCGGCACGCCGTCGGCGCCGGTCGGCACGGTGATACTCGAACCCTTGAACTCTTCGCCGATCGGCTGCGAACGTCCGCCGAGGCAGGTTTCGAGAAAGCCTTCGGCCACCGCGTTGAACGCCTTGTTGTTCTCTGGCCGCGCGAAGCCGTGGCCTTCGTCGGGGAACAGCACATAGGTGACGGGAATGTTCTTCGCCGTCATCGCCTCGACGATCTGGTCGCTCTCGGCCTGCTTCACGCGCGGGTCGTTGGCGCCCTGGCCGATCAGCAACGGCTTGGTGATCGCGTCCGCGCGGCTCAGCGGCGAACGCTCGGTCAACCAGGCCTTGCCTTCTTCGGTACGCGGGTCGCCCATGCGCCGGGTCAGCTGCTCGAAGAAGCTGGCCCAGTACGGCGGCACTGTCGACAGCAGCGTGTTGAGATTGGCCGGGCCGACGATGTCGACGCCGCAGGCGAAGGTCTCCGGCGTGAACGTCAGGCCGACCAATGTGGCGTAGCCACCGTAGCTGCCGCCCATGATCGCGACCTTGTCGGACGTGGTGACGCCGCTGTCGACCGCCCACTGCACGGCGTCGATCAGATCGTCGTGCATCTTCGCCGCCCACTCGCCGTTGCCGGCGTTGGTGAAGTCCTTGCCGAAGCCGGTCGAGCCGCGGAAATTCACGCTCAGCACCGCGTAGCCGCGATTCGCCAGCCACTGGTCCATCGAGCTGTAGCCATAGCCGTCGCGCGCCCAGGGGCCGCCGTGCACCAGCAGCACCATCGGCACCGGCGCATCGGCCTTGCCGTCGTTGTTGGCGTCGGCGTGCTTGGGCAGCGTGAGATAGCTGACGAGAGTCAGGCCGTCGCGTGACTTCAGTTCCAGCGGCCACATCGGCACCAGCGGCTTGCCGTCGAGCGCGGGGCGACCGGAGAACAGTTCGGTGAGCGTGCCCTCAGCGCCGTTCTCGCCGCGGTCGTAGCGGTAGTACTTCACCGGCGATTCGGCGGCCGAGTACGCCACCAGCCAATGCTTGTCGTCCAGAGTCCGGCTGTTGATCGAGACCTCGCCCGGGCCGATCGCCTCAAGCTTGGCGAGATCGGCCTTGATGCTGTCGTCGAGCGTCGTCCATTCCTCGCGCAGGTAATTCACCGAGACCGCCTGCAACACGCCGGTGCGCGGGTCGCTCAGGCTGCCGCCGACATCGGCGCGTGGATCCTGATGCACCAGGGTCTTCTCGCCGCTGGTGGTATCGATCGCGTACAGCGCGGCCGTGTTGCGCTCGCGCGAGTCGGACATGTACAGCGTCCTGCCGTCTTCGGTGAGGCCTGCCGGTGCCGTGGTCAGCACATCTTCGAACGGGATGTCGTCCTGCACCTCCCAGGCATCGCCGTTGCGACGCAGGACGTCCATGCCGCCGTCGGGACGACTGCGAGAGGCGAAGCGAAGCGCGTAATCGGCATCGGCGATGTAGCCGGCGATCTGATCGGTGTTCTCCTCGACCAGCGTGCGTTCGCCACTGGCGAGATCGACCTTGTAGAGATCATGCCACTGCGGGTCGCGATCGTTCATGCCGACCAGCAGCGTGTCGGGCTGGCGATGGCTCACCCCGACCACCTGCGCAGTGGTCTTCGGGAACGGGGTCAGGTCGCGCGCCTGCGCGCTCTCAACATCAACCGCGAACAGATGGAAATCCTCATCGCCGCCGGTGTCGCGCAGATACAGCAGCGTGCCGGGCTTGTAGGTCCAGAAGTAGCTCCGGATGCCGCGCGCGGTGTCCTGGGTGACCGCCTTCGCGGCGCCGGGATTGTCGGCCGGCGCGACCCAGACATTCATCGTGCCGTCGACCGGGGCGATCCAGCTCAGATACTGGCCGTCCGGGCTCAGCTGCACGCCGGCCCGCTCCGGATTGCCGAACAGCGCGTCGCGCGGGATGAGTTCGACATCGGCCAGCGTTGTCGGCGCGGCAGCGGCGGGTGCCCGCGCGGCGGAATCTGCATTGTCGGTGCGACCGCCACAGGCGGTCAGCGCGACGGCGATGCCGGTCGCGAGCATGAGTTGACGCATTGGTGTTCCCCGGGTGAGTTGTGCCGCGTGAAGCTAGCGCGACGGTTTGCCGGGCGTGTTGTAAACCCGTTAATTCCGCGGGATGACCGATGGCAGGGTGGCGTAGGGACGCATAGGGGCCGATGCTCGACGGCACGCTGCGCCTTGCGGCACATCCAGCCTTATCCGGTTCCGCCGATTTCCTCTGGAGCGATTCATGCACGAATTCCGACGCGCCGCGTGGTTATCGACATGCGTGCTGATGATGCTGATGAGCGGCTGCGCGAAGCAGTCCGGCGGTGCGGCGGAAATGGTGTCTGTTGCAGCCGAAACGCCGCAGGCTGACGCCGCCTCCGCGGAAGATGCGGCGGCTGCAGGAACGCCAGTCGACGCATCCACGCAGATGGCCTCCGGCGCGATGGCACAGGATGCGCCGGGCCGCCGTTTCGTGCGGACCGCCGATGTGCGGTTCTCGGTCGATGATGTCTACCGGTCGGTGCTCGCCATCGAAGACCTTGCGGCCGGCCAGGGCGGCTTCGTGGTCTCCAACCGGATCCGATCCGATACGCAGAATGTGCGACGCCACAACATCGGCGACGGACAACTGCTGGAGCTGACCGAGTACACGACACAGGGCGAACTCATCGTCCGAGTGCCCAGCGATCGTGCGCAGGCGTTCCTGCGCGAGCTCGCCCAGCAGATGACGTTCCTCGACAGCCGCGACTTCGAGGCCCGGGATGTGCAGTTCGATCTGCTGCGCCAGCAGCTCGCCGATGCGCGCTCAGAGGAGTTGCAGCAATCGCTTGCGCAAGCGGTCCGTGACGAGGACCGCCTGGACCGCAAGGGCGAGGCCTTCGCCGCACGCGCGCAGGCGCTGGCCGCACGGGACGACGCCCGTGTTGCGCAGCGGGAGGTCGAGGACCGTATCGCGTTCGCGACGCTGTCATTGTCGCTGTACCAGCCGGCGCAGGTGCGGCGCAGCGAGCGAGCGGATCCGGATGCAGCGTTCGCGCAGCACCGGCCAGGATTCTTCGCACGGATCGGACAGGCACTGCGCGGCGGCTGGCAGGGCGTCCTCGATCTCACAGTCGCGCTGGTGGCGATCTGGCCGTTGTGGGTGTTCGTGATCGCTGCCGTGCTGAGTGCGCGTGCCTGGATGCACTTGCGTACGCGAAAGCAAGGCTGACCAACGCGAGGCCGCGTCGTTCGGAAACGGCTGGCTGTTCGGCCTCAGGCTGACGGCGAAGGTCCTGCATGGGCGCCGCGATAACCCAGCGCCTCGGTGAGATGCGGCGTGGCAATTGAGTCGCTGCCATCGAGGTCGGCAATCGTGCGCGCGACGCGCAGAATGCGGTGCATCGAGCGGGCCGAGAGATGCAGGGCTTCGATCGCGCGTTCGAGCAACGCCTGGTCTTTCGGGGTGAGCCGGCAGTCGCGCATGGTCGCGCTCTGGTCGAGCTGGGCATTCAGCGTACCGGCGCGTGCGTGCTGGCGTTCGCGTGCCGAAGCGACGCGCGCGGCGACATCGGCACTCGGCTCGCCGCCAGGCGCATCAGGTCGCAACGCCGAGGGTGGCAGGCGTGGCACGTCGACGTGCAGGTCGATGCGGTCCAGCAAGGGCCCGGAGATGCGCGCGCGGTAGCGGGTGATCACGTCGCTGCTGCAGCGGCAGCGGCTGGAGACGTCGCCGGCCGATGCACACCCGTTACATGCTTTCTGCCGACATCGTGAAATGTGCCTAGCTGCATGGGTTTGCGGGGGAACTTCCGGTGTCCATACTTCCTAGCGCTTTCCGCCGACACTAACTGTCAAATGTCACCAGCTGGTCCGCTCTGCAGCTAAGCGAATAGACTGTCTCAGCCACGACAGCATTTTTCGCAGGCAATTCGCGCAGGACTGGATTGCGCCCGATGGGGAGGTGTGTCGTTCCAGGCCTGACGACTTCCTGATGTCCCGTCAGATGTTCGCGATCTCTCCCATTTTTGAGTGATGCGACTTACGCCCGCGCTAGTGTCTCGGGCGTCAAGCGAGGGCTTGCAGAGCGATGGCCTAGGCACGGCAGTGGACTAGAAGCTTGTCAGTTATCTAAGCCAGAAAACCATGTCCGCTTCTGGCCGGAAGCGGACAGGCGGCCTACCTTCGACTCCCTACCTACCACGGCCCCATCTGGGGGCTACTTCTGTGCGCTGCCAGTCGCAATCGCAACACGTCCGGCCAAGAGGCTACCGGTCGTCGCGAGCACTACCGCGACTCCTAAGCTGAAGGCGAACGCCAGAGAGGGAGACTGCTTTATCAACGCTGCAAACGCTGCACCGCTGAGTGCCAAGGCAGTCGTCGTCGTCATCGCCGCGCTCAGGCGTAGCGAGGCGCCCACGCTGCCATGGCTGCCGGGTGCCGCCATGGCCAGGGTAATGACCGACAGGGTTGGCGAAATCAGGCCCATGCCTGCACCTGAGAAAGTCCAGCCCAATGGTGCAAGCCAGAAGGGCAACGCCGGATGGATCGCTAGCATCGATACCAAGATGCCGCCGGCCAGCAATGCATGGCCTTTCCTGAGCAAGCTAGTCGTGCCGACACGCTCGTGGACACGCGCTCGGTACATCGCCCCCGCGGTCCAGCTCAAGGCACCTGCAGTCAAAGCTAGACCGGCGACACTAAGCGCAATGCCGCGATGGCGATGCAGCAGCAGAGGAATGAAGGCCTCAGCTGCGAAGAAAGCGCCCTGCGAGAGTCCGCTAAGGGCGACCGCCGCGGGTAGGCCTGGTTGAATCAACAGTGTTCCTCTCGGCAGGAGCACACGCGCAGAGACGTACAGGGCTGCCACGGCGATGACTACGAGTGCAGCCTGTAAGACCGGCACCACTTTGGGCGCGGCCCCATGATCCTCGGCTTGCCCGAGCATGTGTAACGCCAGAGCGCCAAATGCAGCCACGATGGCCCATATCAAATGCCGGTCCTGTGGACGTGCGGCATGCGCGCTTCTCGTCTTTAAGCGTAGTCGCGCTAAGAGGACCAGCGAAGGGACGGCGAGCCCTGCCACAACCACAACAGCCCATCGCCAACCGAATAGCTGAGCAATGGTCCCGCTGATGCCGGGGGCCAGCAAGGAGGGCAACACCCAGGCCGCTGAGAAGGCCGCGAAGATCCGCGAGTGGAGGGCAGGCGGATATACGTGCCCAACGAGGGCATAGAGGGCTACGGCGAGCATTCCTGACCCCAGCCCAGTGACGAGTCGTCCTGCAAGCATCCACGCCATCGAGGAGGCCATGGATGCCAGCAACAGCCCGCCGACAAAACAGATGCCTCCCAAAAAGACAGATTTGGAGGGTGATTCGGTATCGGCCCAACGGCCAGACGCCACCATGCCGATGAGGGATATAGCCAGCGGTCCTCCGAAGGCAAAGCCATACAACGAGACGCCTTTGAGATCCGACACTGCCTGGGGCATCACCGTCGCGTTACCCATGGCCTCGTAGGCGATCAGCGACACCAACCCGACGATACCGATGGTCGCAGTTCTGAACTGGATGCCGAGCAATCGAGGCACGTCAGCCTCCTTCAAGGCTGCTCCCTGATCTTCTCCTCTTCCCATCCGCCGCTTCCGTTCAAATCCAGAAGACCGGAGTATCGAAGCTCAACCATAGTTGAGGTCAACCTCTGTCCAATCTCTATGCAGGTGGGCCCGGATGCGTTGCGCAGTAATCACGCTATTGGTGGTTGGATAAGCCGGCTATGCTTCCCCAGCGCAACGGCGGCTTCCGGCCAGAAGCGGACATCGTAGACTTCCCACCTGTTCGTATCATCCACTGGATCGGGGGCTACCTAGTTCACGAGCTTCAACCTCGGAAGCGAACTGGTGATGATCGTTAACCGATCAGATCCAGCCGAGTGATCAAGAATTCCGGCATGTATAGAGCCGACTTAAGTCCCGGACTGATGCTCGGCTTCGGAGCTCGCCCCCTCAGCCTTGCAACGGACTATTGGCCTCTTATGCGCGTTGCTACGCGGTGCCAGGGGCGATAGCGCTACTGCGCCGACTTGAGCTAGACGGACTCGAATCCGATCGCCGCCAGATCCAGCAGATACTCAATCTGGCGGCGATCCCAGCGACAAGGGAGACCTGTGGACCAATCTGGAGGTCGTGAGCCTCTCACTTGGATCTTCCTGAGATGTGACGTAAGTCGCATAATCCAGTTGGCTTCGGCGACGCCCGGCGTCCTAGCAAAGCGGCTCAGACTGCCGCATCAGAGAAAGGAAGCAATCGATGAGCGTGTCGACGATGTTCTCCGAGTTCTTGGGGAATCTTGCGGTCAGCAATGCAGAAACCATCAGCCTTCGCTACGGCGAGCTGACCGCTGCGTTGAACAAGAAATTCAGAGACACCGAGTCCAAGCTGGCAAACACGCTGCAGGTAGGCTCATTCGGTCGACGCACCGGCATCAAAGGGATCTCAGATCTCGACATGCTCTACATCATGCCGAAGAGCAAATGGGACACCTACAACATCGTTGGCGGGCAATCCAAGCTGCTTGAGGACGCACGTAAGGCCATTAAAGATCGCTACTCGACCACCAAAGTACGAGTTGATCGCTTAGTCGTGACGGTGACCTATCAGAACTTCCACGTCGAAGTGCAGCCGGTCTTCGAGCAGGAGGACGGGTCCTACAGGTATCCGGACACGAAGAACGGTGGATCCTGGAAGACGACAAAGCCGCGACTCGAGATGGACGCACTTGGCTCTCTCGACACGGCCAAGAACTGCAATTTGCGCCGGCTCTGCAAGATGGCGCGAGCGTGGAAAAACAAGCACGGTGTCGGCATCGGTGGGCTGCTGATCGATACGCTTGCGTACAACTTCCTCAGTTCAACAAGCGAATACGACAAGCGAAGCTACGACTACTACGATCGGATGAGTCGGGATTTCTTCAAGTACCTCTCCGAGTTGCCAGAACAGAGCGAATACGCAGCTCTTGGTAGCAGGCAACGAGTCAAGGTCAAGAAGAAGTTCCAGAAGAAGGCATTGAAGGCCTACAACCTGTGCGTCGCCGCGATCGATGCGGAAGACTCTGATAGCGTCAACGACAAGTGGAAGAGAATCTACGGTCGTCCATTCCCCGCAGCGAAGAAGCAGGCGCTCGCGAAGGCCGCCCAGTCGTGGCGCAATACCGAAATGTTCATCGAGGACATGTTCCCCATCGACGTTCGCGAAGTACTCAAGATCGATTGCGATGTGAAGCAGCGTGGCTTCAGGAAGCACACGCTTCGCAACATGCTTCTCAGGAGAATTCCGCTCTACAGTGACAAGAGCTTGGAATTCCGGATGACGAATCCGTCAGGCTTGGATGCGGATTGCGAGCTCCACTGGAAGGTGCTTAATCGAGGCGAGGAGGCTGAGAATCGCGACTGCGTTAGAGGTGAGATCGTGAAGGATGGCGGCCACTACATGAAGAAAGAGCAGACCAGTTTCCGCGGCGAGCACATCGTCGAGGCTTACATCGTGCGAAACGGCGTGGTCGTTGCGAAAGACCGAATCCATGTGCCTATTAATAACGATGGGCGCGACTATGACTGACGTGGATGAGGCACTGGAGGGTCAGATTCGTGAGTGCTACGGACGAGTCGTGTACACCCATAAAACGCATGATAACTGCGCGGACTTGTTGTTCAAGCAGCACCAGAGAATCAAGAAGACTCAGATCTTGCTGTCCGCGCTAGTGACGTGCGGCGTCATCGGTACGATCTTTCCAGACACAAGCGCTATGTGGGCGATCTTGACGGCCATCGTATCTACTGCGCTGTTCGCCTTGAACGCCTACACGAAAGACTACGATCTGGGTGAGGTAGCACAGAAGCATCGTCAGTCGGCTGCGGAAGTTTGGGTTGTCCGGGAGCAATACCTGACGCTGCTTACCGACCTCAGATCCAATTTCGTATCAGGTGATCAGGCTAGAGAGCGCCGCGATGAACTGCTTCTCAAGCTCGGAAAAATCTACAGCGGCGCTCCCAGCACGAATGCGGAGGCTTATCAGATGGCCCAGAAAGCACTACAGCAGATGGAGGACATGACCTTCTCCGACGAGGAGATCGACAAATTTCTTCCACGGGAACTGCGGCGGACCGCGCCGAATGCAACAGATGCCACCAGCCCATAGTTAGAGCCGGATTTTTGAGGTCCAAGCGCGGACCGGTGTGCGCCATAATCCGGAGCATGTAACGCTTGACCGTGATACGTGAGCGGGGCGCGGTGCTTCAGGCATCTACAATGTTTGAGTGCTTACTGCGAGCTCGACGCCGCCATTGGTCTTAGGACCACCGGGAGACCGGACATGCTTCCTAAGAGGCATGGCGTCCTATATCCCAGATCTACCTAATCAAACTGCGGGTCTGCTGCATCCCGGCTTCACGACTGCAGCGCGGAATGATCGAGCAAATAATCGCAAGGAGCAACTTGTGGGTGATCTCTACTACTCGAAGTTCGAGATCGAGGTACTGAGCGAAGTGGATGCGAGAGCCTTAGACGCGGCTATTGAGCGTTGCCTTGATGTTCGGAACAGCTACGCACTGAACGTGTTCCGACTTGATGCCTGCGGTCCCTATGTGGCCAGCAAGGCCCGTGAGTTCGATGCAGCGCTCAGGGCTTTCGATGGAGCCAAAGCGTCGAAGAAGACCGAATTAACCGCGAGCATGGCCCGGCGGAGAGGCGGCTCGCTCAGCTCTGCGATTCGCCGCGCGCAAGAGACAGTTGAAGTCCAGGCCAGGGAGGGGGAGACCTTCCACGTGTTTGACGACGTGCTGCCTCCCACGCGCTTTACGCCTGACATGTCGGTACGTGTCATGTATCAGTGGAGAGCTTCAAGCAGCGAATCTTGGACGCACGGATTCATAGAGTTCACCCACCTCGTGGTGTCCAGAAAGGACTACACCCAACCACCCCCGAAGCGAAAACCCAGTGCCGCGGTGGCGGCCAGGAAGCAGCAGGAAGATCTGTTTGCAGAGTGGGATCACCTGAGGAAGCTGGCGCTGTGGAGCGTTCGGGACTACTTCAGAGATGGAGGAGTCGCAAGCGACATTCCCAAAGTCTTTCCCGTGAGGTTGGATCGCTACAGTAAGCGACTCGATAACCACAGCGCGGAGTTCTGGAAGCCCCAGGCAGACGATAATGGCCACTGAGGACTTGCAGATCGAACGCGACACCTCAGACGGATCAGGCGCGACGATGCCAGCGCGCCGCGAGGCATCGGTCGTCAGCTCCGCACACGTGGTGGCCTGGATTTCAGTCGTGTTGGCGTTCGGGACCACTCAGGGCGTGATCTACCTGAAGTCCTTCTGGGGACGGTTCGGCCTAGATCCGTTCCAGTTCAGCAATGCGGGTGATCTGGCCGTGGTCGGCCTGACAGGCATTGGCGTCACACTCGCCTTTATGGCGGGCGCCGCCCTGCTTGGAGGCTATCTGGGGGCAGCCCTAGTGCAGCATGTGCCTAAGAGCAGGCTTGCGTGCTGGAGCATCTTTGGAGGATTGCTCTGCAGCCTGGTCGTTCTCGTGATCTTCGTCGACTTTGGCATCTACCTGCTGTTCGGGATGGTGCTGACGTGGTTTCTAATATGGCTTGCGCACCACTCACCTGACATCCCCGAGACCTTCAAGCATGCGAAAGTCATCGGCTACGTCGCGCTCGCAATCGCCTACATTCCTATGGCTTCGCATTACTACGGGCAGCGCAAAGCGAACTCGATTCTCGTAGAGGAACGCGTCCTCGTCCTGAGCCCGGAGCGATTACGAGACACCGCGCTTCCCGCCGGTGAGCAGCGGTTCGTTGGTCGCCTGGGCGGCGAGTACGTGTTCTATGCCCCGACCGATCGAACGACAACGATTGTTCAGGCTGGGGCCGTGGACAGGATGACGCTCAGAGTGAAGCGTCCGGAGACTCCGGATCGTTCGAACGAGTAGTAATAGTGGACAGGCCGTCTAGCATTTCCAATCGCCTGCTGCTCAAAGATAGCAGCGCCCGCTTCGACGGCGCATCGTCGCTGCGCGGGTTACTGGAGCGTTAGCAAGCGGGCGTGTGTTCCTGACCGAAAGCGGAAACGCTAATGATGACTAATCGGGCGCCCTCAACTGCCTTCCAACCGTTGAGCTACGCGCCACATCACACCGTTTGGGTCGAGAAACACGAAGTCACGAAGCCCCCATGGCTGATTGGCGATCTCGCCCGGTCGCACCCCGAATTCGACGTCGATCCCCTCCGTTCTGAACATGGCATGCCATGCGTCTATGCTCGCCACGAGCAGGTGCATCTGGAAGCTGCGCGCATGCTCCGCGATGTAGAAGTCTTGGAGGATGAAGCTAGCAGTGTCGAGCCGAAGCTCCGCTAGCTTGCCATCCGACCAAACGCAATTGAATCCGAGCGCCTGATAGAAAAGAAGGGAGCGACGGAAGTCTTGCGCGGGCAGGAATGCTTTGACCTCGATCGCTGTTGGCGTTGGTGCACTCATCGGGAGATCCAAGAATTCCAGAAACAGGCGGTGAGTGTGCCTGAGGCAGTGCAGGCTGGTGATGTGCGCTTCCGGCCAGAAGCGGCCATCGGGTGACGGCAGAATCATTGATTGTTGATAGCATCGCGACCGGTCTAGGCTTATCGGTACGAGAGTTGCCTCGCGGACCTTTCCGGGCTCAGCTGCGCGAGATCTGCCTGCCCCCGCTGCGTTACGTTTGCGGCTACGCCATGGCGTTATCGGGCGCGCACGCCGGAGTCTCGGTGTCCGCATTAGGAAACTGGAAGCCATAAAGCGCTACGTATCGCAAGACCCATTTCAGGCGAATGCTCAGTTGGTTCGCGTGGGCAAAATTCCCTCAATAGAGAAATTTCCAATGACAGACGTTGTCTCGCCCAAGAAGGTCGCGGCCGGTCTTATCGAGAACTGGTCACCGCGCGTGGTTGCGGAACTCGATGATTCGTTCGTCAAAGTCGCCAAGGTGCAAGGCTCGCTCACCTGGCACAGCCACGAAAACGAAGACGAACTCTTCTATGTCCTCAAGGGCTCGCTGACGATTGAGATGGAAGACAGAAAAGTGGTACTTGGTGAAGGTGACGCCTTTGTCGTTCCCAAAGGTGTTCGGCACAACCCAGTCGCTGAGAACGAGTGCCACGTCATGCTGATCGAACGCAAGTCGACTTTGCACACTGGCACCGAACTCACAGAGAAGACACGTAGCCTCGCGGACCAGATGCGCCCGGTATAAGGGGTCATTCTGGATGTCCACTTCTGGCCGGAAGCGGGCATGGGTGGCGGAAAATCCACGCCGCGAGAGCGCCGTTGCCCATTGCGGGACGGTGCAACTTCCCTACTGCCTTGCTGGCCTTAGGGATAGGCAAGGTCTAGGTCTATCTGATGCTCTGCAGGCATCGCTTCTTCCACCCCATCCAGCCATGCGTGGAATTCTGCAAGATTGTTAAGACTGAAGACTCGGACAGCGTATCGCTTCTCTAGCTCTAGACCTGGATAGTTCATCAACGCAGCCATCGGTTGATCTAGAGCAACTGCATTGCAGTAGGGTGCGTACTGTGCAACGTGTTCGACATCGGTATAGAACCCTTTCAACTTCGTGCGGGCTCTCGCGACGTTCCTAAAAGCGCCGGCTTTCACCTGAGCCTTTAGAGCAGCGTACGCCCTTGAGCGAACGTATTGGACGGGAAGTTCCGCGAAAGCTTGAGAGTCAAAGAAAGCTGCGCACGTGCGAATTTGATCAAGTACCCCCATCTCTCGCGGTAGTTGCAGGCGCATGCCTTGGACAATCGAAACGCCCACGGTCCCATTGATGATGTGGTCGAAGTCACCTTCGAATGCACGTTGGATAGCCTCGCCGTACTGGGCCAAGTACTTTCGCTTTGCCCCCGCGACCTCGCCAACAACGTCTTCTTCGAAGGTTGATTCGGACTCGCGCCACTCGTCAAAAAGGGCGATGAGGTTCTCCATCGATTGGCGCTTCAGCTCTCGCTCTTCCTCAACGCCGCCATCGGGCAGCTGTACATCGACATGAAGGTAGCTGTCCCATTCATGAGCACTCGGCGCTAAAACTTCCTCTTGCAAGAGTTGGCCTGTGGGCTCATTAGCTCTCCAGCTTCGGAAGCCGCGAAAAATTTGGTCGCGCTCGACTCGAAAGCTGTGCTCGAACCTGCTGCCCCTGCTTGCCCGTTTGATGAAATCTCGCAGGTGGGTTGCATCCACCCAGAGCCTAGTTTCCGAATCATGAACTGACGACCGGGGAACGGTCATCAATTGCATGGAGGCCAAGCGGGAGATGCGCTCGAACAGGCGAACGTAACGATTCTCTCGGGCTCTGAACGCTCCGCTGAAAAAAGATTGGTCAAGGTAGAGAACCTCTTTGCGCAATCGGCGGAGTGGTATCTCTTGGCTGTAAGTGCAGCGTCCGCATCCTCGCAGCAACAGGTTGCCCGAGATCAGTACATTGCCAAACACGTTATGGCCGCATCTGGGGCAGTCGCCAATCCGATGTGCAACCAGCATTAAAGTCTCCGACTACCGGCCTTTTTGACCGGATGTTGGCAGGGAGAAAAGTTATAAATTTTCTGACTCAGCGTTGGCCTTCCCTGCTGTGGGTTGTAACAACACGATCAGCCCGATCGGTCAGCTCGCGCGTGGGTTAACAGATCCGGTAAGGCGTGTGAATGGTACACACAAGTGCCCGACGTCCGCTTCTGGCCGAAATCGGACGTAGCAAGGCAGGGGTTAGGCAGCACTATCGGCGGTGCACGTTGGAAGCTTGTGCTCATTCGAGAGCAAGTTCGCCGCGCAAACCCGCGACGTGAGCGCGACCAACGGGCAGCTCCTTTCCGTTCGCCATGACAAGCCAGTAGCGGCTGCCTGAGCCGCTATGCAAGGAACGAACATGACGCAGATTGACCAGGCAAGAGCGGTGGCAACGAACGAAATCGGGCGGCAGCACGACTGTCAGCGCGGTCAAGGATTTGTCGTGCAGCTCGCTGCGCCCATTCAGCAGACAAATCTGGCTGTAGTCGCCGTCTGCACGGATACAAAGGGGTTCTACCCCGATTTCGCGGACACATCCACCAAGGCTCACACTGAGCAAAAGGATTGTCCATGTCGAAGCGCAAGCGTTACAGCCCCGAGTACAAGCGAGAGCTGGTTGATTTGGTCCGGCGATCAAAGACGAGCTGTCGTCAGATCGGCTTGAAAGTGGGGGTCAATCCGAACATGCTCACCCGCTGGGTGCGGGAGGCCGAGGGCGGCAAGGCGTTTCCCGGCGGCGGCACACCCCGGGATGAAGACGTCGCCAGGCTCAAGCGCGAGCTGGCGCGGGTGACCAAGGAACGGGATTTTTTAAAAGACGCGGCAGCGTACTTCGCGAAGCAGTCACCGAACGGTACGCGGTGATTGAGCGCTGCCGCAGCCACTATTCCATCGGAATGATGTGCCGCTGCCTGGACGTGTCGACCAGTGGCTTCTACGGCTGGACCGGCCGCAAGCCGGGGCCGAGGGCGCGCGCAAACGCGCGTGTGCTTGCGCGTATCGGGCAGATTCACGAGGACAGCGGCGGCGTGATCGGCGCGCCGCGCATGCACGAGGATCTGGTGGACGAGGGCGAACAGATCAGTCTCAATCGCGTTGCCAGGCTGATGGCGGGTGCCAATCTGCAGGGATGGCCCCGGCGCAGGAAGCGTCGCTTCGGCGGCAAGCCAGTCGCACGCCCGGTGGGCATCGAGAATCGGCTCGATCGCGACTTCAATGCCAGAGAACCGGACACCAAGTGGGTCACCGACATCACCGAGATCGCGACAGTGGAAGGCAAGCTGTATCTGTGCGTGGTGGTCGATCTTTACAGCAAGCTGGTGGTGGGCTGGTCGATGCATCACCGGCAGGACCGTCACATGGTCGTGCGCGCGGTGCAGATGGCGGTGTGGCAACGGCAGAGCAGCGCCGAAGTCATCCTGCATTCGGATCGCGGTGGGCAGTTCATCAGCGGCACCTACCAGAAGTTCCTGGGCGGAAATGCATCGGTGAGCAGCATGAGCAAAGTGGGCCACTGCGCCGACAACGCCGCATGCGAAGGCTTCTTCGGAATACTTAAGCGTGAGCGCGTTCACCGCCGGCACTACCGGACCCGCGACGAAGCGCGTGCGGACCTGTTTGATTACCTCGAGCGATTCCACAACCCGCGCATGCGCCGTAGAGTAGCTCGGCGTGACCGGGCGTTTTCAGCCTTAATCAAACCGTCCGCGGAAACGGGGTAGAACCCATCGCTTACACCATTACATTGGCTCATCCGTCATCGGTTACTTCTTTGCCAGCTGCTCTTCGCTGTCGGCGAGCTTCCGTCCGTTTCACTCGGCAATTAGGTCCTGGATCTCCCGCTCTTTCTCTGTCTTGACCCGGAGTGATTCAGATACATCCCTTCGGGATCTTTTGTGCAGCGCTCGCCTTCCTGCGCTAGGGCCCCGCCCTGCGCTCTGATAGCGTGGCCTGGTTACATTGGTAAGCACTGCATCCCGGAACAGCTGCCCGATTGCGACAGGGAAGGGCGCCCCGCGTGACTCGCCTTCCGGACACAGCTCTAAAGGCGGGCGCATGAACACATCAGCGCTGCAGAAGAGAATGGCGCGCAGAGGTGTCAAGAACCCAGAGTGGACAATCACGAGCCAATAGCTGCTACGCGGGCTTCGATTAAAGGTGGTCGCGACCGCGAGCTGCTAGTAACGCATAGGCATGGCCGGCTTGGCCAAACACCTACAGCAGCGTCAGAGATTCCTGATGGCCTGGAAGGCAGGCACTTGTAGTCTTGTTTGAGACACAGGAGGTGCCGAGATGATCGAAGTGAAAGAGATCGAAAACGGCCGGTTCGAGGTTTACGCAGAGGATCTGCATCACGAGGTGTTTCAGGGCCGCTTGGGTGCACAGCTAGCATCCGTAGCACTTGCCACTGCATTAGCAGCAGAGAGCGGCGCGCCAGTCATTGTCGTTGCACCTTGGGGCAAGCACAGCATTGAATGCTCATCCGGACAGCGGGCTGCGGCTCAAGAAGTTGCGGTTCCTGGGCGCTTAACTTGCGACACGGCAAGCGCACCCTACACGTGAAATGGATGGTTCCAAGAAAGCCGCTCACCAAAAACCAAACAGAGGTTCAGAGTGAATAAGATGATCAGTTCTTCGCGGGGAAATGCATTGGCGCTTGGGCTCGCACTGGCCCTGCTGCCGCTCGCCGGATTAGCTCAGGCGGACTCTTGCTGGCAGAACAGCGAGTGCTGGGGCGATCGCCTCCAGTTGGGCGTGACGACCTCGGCCGAAGCAGAGGCACTGCTTGGTGCCGAACAGCGCCGCATTGAGCGCAACTCCGAACTGTCCTCGGACAACAAGCCGATTCACTATGAGAGCTGGTATTACTCGGCTGCAAATGCACCGCCGAAACGGGGCATGTGGGGCGGCTTGCGCCAGGCCGCGAACAGCGCCTTGGGTGCGGTCGGCGATGTCGGCACTGCGATCGGCGGCAATACTGGGAACGCTATCAGCCAGCGTAAGACAGGGGCCGCATTGGACGTCGGCGTAGTCCACCAGCGGGTGACGGCTACAGAGCGCCTAGCCGGACGGGCCGGGCTGAATCAGGATGGCGAAACGGTCGGCCAGGGGGCGCCTTCGCTGCGCCTGTCGTTTCGTGACGGTGTTCTGGTGAGCGTTTCAGGCGGCGGCTGAAGCCGGACCCGTGAGCATCGGTCACCTCGGCCGATGACAGGGGCGGGCGTGGCGTTATGGCTACCTGCTTCGCGACGCGGGTGCTGGCGATCGCAAACAGCGTTGTGGACACATCCACGCGCTTTGCTGCCATCGAACGATGCGCCGTCGTTTTGGGCTGCCCAACTGGCGACAAGTGAGGCCGTCCCACCCGAAGAACCCCATAGTTCTGCAACAACTGCGGAACTGTGTGCTCTAGGCTATCCGCTTCTGGCTGGGGACGGTCATAGACAGCAACTGGATAACCGACGTCCGCTTTCGGCCAAAAGCGGACGTCCTCACATGATGGGGTAAACAGCGACGGTCGCAGCCGATTCCGACCGGCCACCACCAATTCGATAATTTCCAAAACTGGCGTCTCTCTCAGGTCACATGACCAATCCATGCCTGGAACCCAGGGTGGAACTTCCAGGCGAGCAATGCGAGGGACGCGAAGATTGGAATCCAAGCGATTATTCGCAAAATCCGGAGGATGCGGAGCAAAAAAGATCGTTGTCTAGAAACGCCTCTCTGCACCTCCCTCAGACGGGTAGTAATCGATTCCGGGTAGCTCTTCGACTTCTTGTTGAACTGGTCGGTGATGACGTCATAGCTGTGGCCAATGCGATTCAGCTGAAGGAGCTGGTTGTAGATCAGCCCTGAGAACAGCATGACGATCACAAAGGAGCCAAAGAACAGCAAGTAAGACTCGACTACTCCATCAACTTTGTAGATGGCTGCGAGCACGGCAATCGGCACCGGGAGCGCAAGGAACTTCGCCGCGCTATCCCCCAGGACTGAGCTGAGCCTGCTTGAGAAGTCCAATTCCATCTGAGCAATCTCGAGTCGCACCTTCTCGAAAGAGAAGTTGCTTAGATAGCAGTCGACGTCGAAAGAGTATTTCTCGAGAACTTCGGGCCAGTTCTTGACGAGAAAAAGGAACGCCTTATCGCTAGTAGGGGCCCGGCCCACCGCGTCGGCAACCGCCAAGCGGAACAGACCACGGAGCTCATGGCTATGCAGAGCGTTGCTAGCGTCCCCAGCGACCAGTCTTCGCAATGGTGCGAGGTCTAGCGGACCTACAGAAAGGGCTGATGAGTCCAATCGAGTAAGAAGCGTCAGCGTCCTGGGAGGCGCCTTCTCCCCGGCGGGGATCACGAATATGATCTCCTTGGGGTGAGTTGATGAGCTGACATCTGCGGATAGCGAGATACTCCCGAGGTGCTGCACTAGCTCGCACAACTCGTACGCGTGCTCTAGCTGCTCTGGCACATCAGCTTCCGTCGAGAAGTAGTCCTCCTCGATGAGGTAGAAGTTCTGCGGACGCTTTCCTCGACTCAGTGACTGCGAGCGATCGACCAAGTCGGACACGTTCGCAAAGAATCGCCCGTGCTCATTGGCACTCACGATCCACGAGAACTCGACACTATCGCCTGACCAGTTGGGGCCGTCCTCGAAGCGGCCAAAGGTGTCACCCAATGACTCACAACGCGAAATAGCTGCTCTCAATGAAGCTGTGGCCACTCCAACGAAAGCGAATCGCCCTGCATCCAGTGCAGGGCGCTGAGCTTCCCGATAAAGCGTCACCACATCCGCAAACATACGACTAGCCTTCCGAGGCGCCTGACAGCAGTTGTGCACGAGCCGCCAATGTGTCTTCGACCTTCTTGATCATCTCATGTGGCAGCTGGGTAAGCTTCAAGCTCTTCTCGACACAGTCATAGATTATCTCAGCGTCATCCACCCCGAGCGCACCATTCTCAAAGCTGATCTGCCACCGGGAAGACTTGGCCGAAATGCGGGTGTAGGTTCGCAACGCCGTCGCGCTTACCGGAAATTCGTCAGGGATCTGAACGCCATCGCTGTTCAGATGATCCTTGAGGCCGGCGACATGCTCCTCTAGTTCAACCCCCACGGCATTGCGGGCCACTGCAACGACCTTATCGAGAGAAACGAGGGAACCATCCTCCAATGACTGCAGGTAGTCGATCACAGCAAGGCGAACTGCAGGCGCCACGTCCTTAATCTCGGGGACCGATCGGACGAAATTGCGTATCTCAGTAACAACCGCCTTTGTGGTACGTCCCGAAGCGACACCTTTCTCGCAACCAAGCGCTTCGACAAAGTAACCAGCGACATCAGACTGGGACTTTCGGTTGATGAAGCAGAGATAGGTCTTCTCTGTACTGTCTTCCGGCCCAGCAGCAACAGCTCCAGCATCCTGACCTGAGGTCGTAAGGAACGCGCGGTACCGATCGATGTTGACCCGAGCTGCTTGGTGCAGCTTGGACAGATCAATCTCCGTGATCTCTGTGGGCTCCATGTCATCCGTGAGCACCATCCCTCCCCGCTCCTTAACCATCGCGACGAGTAAGAAGCTCATCGACTGGACGCGGTACAGGAAGAAGCACACGTGTCCGCCAGTGGCGAAGCTCTCTTCGGATGCCTTAACGCGGAGCTCCTCCATTGCGACCTCTGACAGAGCGAAGAATGCCTCCTCGGTGCACTCGGAAGCTAAGTTCTTTACGTGTGTAGGGAACAGGCCCTCGCGACGATTGGTGCCGAACTGCCCCCAGTAAACAGCGCTACCGTCCTTGCCGACAAGCTTGGCCAAAGTCTCAGCCAAGCCCCTGATTACCGGCTTCCTAACATCAAGAACTTTGGTGCGAGCCCGCACGGTTGCAGAAGACGCACCCCGCGCCTTCTCAAGCGAATGAATGATTGCAAAGTCGAGCTCGTCCATAGTTCCCCCGTTGTATCTCCTCTGCGTCGCAAGCCTTGAGAGAGGCTTGCGGCGCCCCCGACGCTCAAGCATGACTGTCGGCTTGTAAAGGCGCAATCGGAGTGGTGACAGCCCCCTCGCGGCCAATCGAAGCTCGTCCTAGGACTGTCGAGCTTCCGGGCTTCCGTGCCGAAGCCCCGCTTCTCAGCTTCGCTCCAGCCGTGCTTGCCACTGGCACCACATGAGCGCGAGTGGAGTTGCTTCTAGCAACGTCCGCATCGCACCCTCGGCGGCATGCCACCGATGCGCTATGCGATGGCACACTCGCCCACCACCTCTACTTTCGAATGACTCGAAAGAACGAGGACGCTTCAGTAGGTCGCGACAACCGACATGAGCACAATGGCCACCTGTCTCCCATGGCGTCGGACGAGGCTCACCCTGCTCGAGCTCTGAACGGCTCTCCCAACTGAAAAGGTATTTGAGGACCCTACTGCTCATATTCTGCCGGAACAGTAAGTTCTCAGGCCCACCGGATAAAACTGCTTGAACGCGTTCAAAGGTCCAGAGGATTAAACTTCGCCGTTACGCCGTCGAAGAATAATTCGACCCGGGGTAGTTTTTTTCAACCTCTTCGGCAGTCACGCGCTGAAGTTGAGGTGGCCCTCCTCCGTGCGATTCTGCTTCGGGATAATTTAACTCCCACAGTCTACCGTCACGTGGATCAAGATAAATAATATTCCATCCGCTATCGTCTCTTGCTACCTCTTTTAAATGATCACGAACGAGGAGTTCGATTCGACGGCAATTTTCGTCGGCAACTGGACGCCCATCTTCCAGTACCCAACGACCTGTAATAAGACTTTCCTCTTTGGGAATCTTCATTCAACTATCCTTTGCCTTGCGTCGGATGGAATCCTCTGATTGGGTACGACGAACTCTCTCGCGCCCCCTGCAGTCCGCCCACCACCAACAAACCCCGGGTTGCTCCTGAAGACAGGTGAGGCGACGCCTGGCCCGGGACTCGCGAATTCGATAACCCGGAACCCGCTGTTACTTTGGGGAATGGTAAGCCTTCCCGCAATTTGGGCAGCGTTCATGCCAGCAATATCATCTGCCGCTGTAACGAAAACATCAGCAACACCTGGCGGCCCCAAGCTAGTCGCCGGCACCCCTTCGGGTATCACACGGGCCATCGTCGCCGGTACAGGATTCGCAATTCCACTAGCGGAACTCCTTGAAATCAGGCCTCTGACAGCATTAGCTGCCTGACCAACCAATGCTGCCGCCCGAGTCGCACCAGATCCAACAGCAGTTTCAAATGGAGTAACGCTTCCTTGAACGGCACCACTTCCAGTTGGAGCTACATATCCTGCGTCGCACGCGCAGGCTAAAGACATAAGTACTTCAGCTTGCTGGGCTGCTGTTGGTGTCCCATTTTCTCTAATGTAGTTGAGCTTGAAGGTTTGCTCTCTTCCGTCTGGATCAATGAATATATAAGGGTTGCTTCCTGCATAGCGGTATCGATGGAATTGGCTGACCGGATTGCTGGAGGCAGTGACCGCATCGACAGACAGGAACACGCCCAGTTGCGGATCGTAGTAGCGCTGCTGCATGTACGTCAGCCCGGTCGCCGCATCCTGCACGTGGCCCGTGAACCCCGGCCCATCGAATGCGGCCTTGTTCACCAGCTGTCCGTACGGCTCGTACTCACTCGTCTCTATCGTCGCCTTCGCCGCATTCGTCACCGCGATCGGCGTGCTCAGCGCGTCGGTGTGCTGGTACTTGACAGTACTGGCGGTCGATCCATGCGGCGTCTCCCGGAATGCCACCAGGCTATCGCCGAGGTACATGTACTCCGAGCGCTTCGCCTGCCGGTAGTTCTGCTGGTACAGCAGTTGGCCTGAGTTGGCGTACTGCGAGGTAATGTAACTGGTGCTATTCGTGCGTGCCCGTATCCGTCGGCCGTGGCCGTCGTAGTGGTAGGTCTCTTTGCCCGTCGCAGCCCGCAGCCGGTTGCCGAAGTCAAACTCGTAGCCTTGGGCCCCCTTCGTTCTCAGGTTTCCCCGGATGTCGTAGGCTAGACTCGCTACGGCCGCCCCGCCCACCGTCTGTCGTACCTGGCTCAGCCTGTTGCCCGTGTCGTAGACGTAGGTGTGGTTTCGGGCATGGCTACCGCTCGAGGCATGCACCGTGCTCAGATTGTCCAGCACGTCGTACGCATAGCTGGCCGTGCCGAACATGTTGGACGTGGTCTGTATCAAACGGTCCAAGGTGTCATAGCTCATGCCGCGGGTCTGCCGGCCGTTGACGTGATCGACAATCTGCTGGACGTTGCCGTGCCTGTCATAGGTGTACTGCAGGTCCAGCCTCCGGTTAGCCGTCGCACACGTCCCCGCTACCGCGCAGTCGATGCGGCGCGTCGGCAGGCCACGCGCGTTCTGGGCCTGGGTGTGCACGATGCCGTTGCCGTAGGTGAACTGCTTGAGCGCGCCATTGGGAAAATAAGTTGCCCCGTTGGCGAATGTGCCCACCTGCGTTGGCTGGCCTAGGGCGTTGGGCGCGTAGGCGACCGTCAGGCTGGACGGATAGACAAGCGAAGCTAGGTGACCGTTGCCGTTGTAGCCGTAGCCGATCGCCCACGGCGTAGAACCGGCCAGCGACATACTCTCGCCGACCATCAGGCGCCGACGGTTGTAGCTGTAAGCGTTGACGACCGGTACGCTGCTGTCGGTCGCGTTCTGGGTGGTAATGCTGGCTGGCAGACCGTCGGGGGTGTAGGTCCAGGCCTGGTTGCCCAGTCCGTCCGGGAATGTCAGCGTCAGTAGCCGGTTGCGCGCATCGTAGGTTCGCCCGATCCGATGCTGCTGGATGGGAGCTACCAGCCCGGTCGCGTGACAGGCGGTAGATGTCGACAAGCCGGATGCCGACCACGCCAAGTTGCCGGCGCCGTCATAGCCCATCAGGGTCGCGCCAGTTTCCGGATCGAGGACGCGGCACAGCTGCTGGTTGGCGTCGTAGGCATAACGGCGGTTGACCGCAACCGTGCCGCCCGTCGGGCTACTGCTGTTGCTGCGCCGCAGTTGCGTCGGTTTGCCGAAGCCGTCACGGGTGATGTGGGTCCAGGCCCCACCTGGGTGGGTGATGGTCACCGGGTAGTCCGTTGTTGGCTGGTCCCAGGCCAAGTACGCCGTCGTCGTCTGTGCGCCCTTCGGACTCGTGACCCGGGTCCGAAAGCCGCTCAGATAGGCAGTCGTCGTCGTCAGCAGGCCCAGTTCACTGTCCTGCGACACCGATGTCGCCCGACCGAGCGCGTCGTACTCCCTCCAAGTGCCGGTCGTCGGGCTGCTGGCCGCGCTCGGATACGAGGCAAACGTGGTACGCCCAGCGTGGTCGTAAGTAAAACGCTGGAAGCGCTGCGTCCCGGCCTCGTTGGCCGTGTCGTACTCGCGCACCAGCAAGGGACGCCACAGGGCGTCAAAGTAGCTGATCTTCCTACCGGTCCCGGTAATCACCGTTTGCCGCCAGTGACCGGCTGGAATGCCGTACTCGGCGCTGGCCACAGGTTGGAACACCTGCGTGGTCGTGCTCCACGCGGTGCTGTCGCCGGTCGGGTAGGCGATGCTAGCCAGCCGCCCCATCGCGTCGTAGGTGTAGTTAGTGGCGAACCCGTTCTCGTCGGTGACGCGGGTGAGCCAGCCGGCGGCACTGACCACTGCCGACTGCGTGCTGCCGCCGGGATACCGGATGCTCCGCGGGATGCCTCGGTACCAGCTCGACAGCGTGGTCACGTTGTTGTTGCCGTCCTTGACGGTGGCGACCGTGCCGTCGGTGTTGTAAGTCAAAGTCTGTTGCAGCTTGCCGAACGCTTTCGTTGTGAGGGGCTGGGCATTGGCACTGTAGGTCGTGTCAGTCGTTACGACGCCGTTGGCCGTCGTCTTGGACGCCTGACCCAAAACCCATTTGGTCATATTGTCATGATAGGTAATCGTCTCAGTGCGTGAGTAGCTTTGAGCATTTACTACCCCAATACCGGAAATTGAATAAAGCGCCACGGCTATCAAGAATGAGTGGAAATACAGCTTTTGCTTGTTCATTTCCATCCTTATGGAATTGGGCGCTAGACTCTGTGATGCTCGTAGGCGCGCATAGACATCAAGCGCATTCATGCCCTAAGTGAATTTCGCTTTGGCTAGGCCTTGGATTTTTTGGTGACCGGACGGCTGCATCCTTCTATCGCCTCGCGAAGATAAATGCCAGCCCCACAAGTCCCAGCGCCTGCCAAACACCCAAGCCGCATTAGCCCGAATGACCACCGGTCAGTTGCCGGTGGAAGACTTTACGATCCTAGCTGGACGTGCAAAATAATCGAATTCACTGAAATTCGTTCTAAACGTGACGTTGCTTTCAACGATTGTCTTGGCTGAGAGCGGCCTATTCTTAAACCAAAAATCATTGCCCCATGACCCAACAGCCGTTCCATTAGTTGCTCTGTGAGGCATCTCACCCACTCGATCCGGGAACGGCTGCCCTTGTGATTCCTGTACATACTCGAATTTCTCTTGACGCAAGATTTGCGATCCTTGGTATACATTCTTGACGAGCAACTGCCCGAAATTGGTCGAAAATACATTGCCAAACTCATAAACGACCTTGGTGCCGTCAGGAGATATTATGTTAGTCCTGGATCTGTCTGAGCTAGAGGCAGCCCCTGCAAAGGACCAACTTTGATCGTAGCTATACTCCCACGTGCTTCGAACCAATCCGGGACCAGCCAATGATTTCGATTTAATCGCATAATGGAGATAAGCGAAGGGCACCCCCATGGTGCTTTTATATCGAGTCACCGTGTCCATCACGCAATAACCCGGAGCCTGATTTATGCCTGTGTGAGATAACTCAACGTCATAAATACTTTCCAATCCTGATGGGTGATTAATATGGATCGAGCCCCTTGTGTTTGCCGCTGAATACCCCACATAACCTGTACCCAATATTTTAGCCGGCAAGGCACAATGGGTTTGGAAAAACTGTCCAGCGGCCCTCCCGTCTATGTGGGCGTCGAGAGAGCCAATAGGCCCCGAGAACGTCCATCGGCTTTGATCCGGATTTATAACCTCGCTAAGCCCCAAGGTCTCATACCGCGAATCTATGCGAGCATATCTATACTCCCACGATCGCTGCTCATGCCTGGCGAACCTCACCCTATCTTGGTCGTATTCGATCTCGACCTGTGATCCGTCGCTTGCCGAAATGGATATAAGCTTAGCGCTCGAATTGTGCGCACCGCTATAATTGTAGGTTATATAGTTACCATGCCTATCCTCTACCCTTGTCGCCAGAAGGAAAACTTTTGATAGGCTCAGCCATAATCCTTGATATTGCCCAACCATCCCCGATATTGAGTAATGCGGCTGGGTTGACATCCAGTCAAAGAAGTACTTCGTTCCGCTCGCGGTTACTACGACAAAACCCTCTCCAGATCCATTCTTAATCGAGCTTAGGCAGCGGACGCGCGAATGCGATTTCGTGACGCCGTAATATTGGTTCCCATCTTGGGGTGCCGGGGCTCCATCGTCTATGTTGAGAAGGGTTTCAGATCCCTTGCCGGGCATGTAAATCTGGACCCCACGCCACCAGTTGTTACCGCTTAACGCCCCTACCGCTGATCCAGCAGGCTTAGGTGCGAAATTTCCTGACGAGCAGCGCTTTCCATCATTAGATCCAGCATTCCATCCTTCATTAGAGCTGTACGTTCCGACCATATAAGGGACATTAAGATCCCAGGTTGCGAAACCAGCCGGTCCACCTAATCCGGCCGTTCTCCCAAAGCTCAGGCTGAGCTCATCGCTTACCGTGAAATCGATATCGTTATAATCGAAAGAAATAGATCCATCTTGTAGATTAACCCTCGCGACATCATCATCGGTGCTAAGTGGCACGAACTCCTGCGCTTTCCTGGCCTCTTCACCGTAATAATTAGAACTATATACCTGCGCGCTTGCATTCCCGCAGCAGAACAAAATCAAAAAAGCAAACGGCACGTCCAGTTTCATTTCAATTTCTCTTTATCGAAGGATTTTCGCGTAGATCGATAGCGATAATAATACTCGGTCAAAATCCGGATTTAATTTAGTCACTGATAACATCAGCGCACTCCTATAAAGATCCTTTTATTAATATAAGTGCAGAGTTCTTGAAATTCACTGTCATGCCAAGATATACTAGGGCAGCGCACGGCGCCAATAACGCATCGCCATGGAATCCGAATTAGCCGAAGGTTACTTTCATGCAAAAGGAATGCACGAGCTATGAATTGGCCTTGGGATGCAGATGCTAGATAAATGTAAAAAAGTCAGGGGTGTCGCAAGGGAAAACAGCAGTTTTTTGCAGAATCCAAGACTGAAGCGCTACTCATTATTGGTGTAGTTCCCACGTTCTTAGCGGCCGCCACACGAGCGCGCGAATAAATACGTCGTGGAAATCCCGTTTTTCCATCACGCGAAAGGTGGACTCCGCATAACTCATTTCGATTGCATCATCAGCTCGATTTCTGGAATTTTCTGAGAAATCCCAAATCGCTTAGCCCGACTCTTTTACAAATGGAGCTCGCCTTTGCAGGATGCGGAAGACGCAGACGCGCCCTTACGAGACTAGCGTCAGTGGACGCAGCAGCCCGCTAAGCTCGCTGATGACGCAAGCCTCGATCGAGATCGCTGCATCGCGCCGACTTCCCAACGCTGATAACCCCCTTATAGCTGCCGATGGTCCCACAGGCTATAGGGAAAATCTTACGATCGATCTGTATGCCCCCCCCCCCCCCGCGTGCGGCATAAGCGCGGCACAGCGACGTTCCCCCGCAATTGAGTAGCAGGCTGCTTTGGAGTCCAATCCCCAACGAGAAGGAGATTGGACGTGAAGAAGCGTTTCAGCGAAGAACAGATCATCGGCTTCCTGCGTGAGGCCGAGGCCGGCCTGCCGGTCAAGGAACTGTGCCGTCGACACGGCTTCAGCGAGGCGTCGTACTACCTTTGGCGCAGCAAGTTCGGCGGCATGAACGCGTCCGAGGCCAAGCGGCTGAAGGAACTGGAGACCGAGAACGCACGGTTGAAGAAGCTGCTGGCTGAGCAGGTCCTCGAGAACGAAGTGATCAAGGACGTGCTGCGAAAAAAATGGTGAGCGCACCAGCCCGACGCGAGCAGGTGCGCTACATGGCAGGCAAAGGGTTGAGCGAGCGACACGCCCTGCGCGTGGTGGGCATGAGTGCCAGCGCGTTTCGCTACACGTCTCGCCCGGATCGCAATATCGAACTGCGGGCGCAGATCCAGGGCTTGGCGTATCGGCATAAGCGCTACGGCGTAGGAATGATTTACCTCAAGCTGCGGCAAGGCGGCCACATCGTGAACTACAAGCGCGTGGAGCGGTTGTATCAGCAGGCGAAGCTGCAGGTGCGGCGGCGCAAGCGCAAGAAGGTGCCGATGGGCGAGCGGCAACCGCTGATCCGTCCGGTCGCCCGCCAACGAAGTGTGGTCGATGGACTTCATCTTCGATCGCACGGCCGATGGTCGCGTCATCAAGTGTCTGGTAATCGTGGACGACGCGAGCCACGAGGCCGTGGCCATCGATGTCGAGCGTGCGATCTCGGGCCATGGCGTCAGTCGTGTGTTGGATCGTCTGACGCTCAGCCGTGGCCTGCCAAAGGTGATTCGGACCGACAACGGGAAGGAATTTTGCGGTGAGGCGATGTTGAGCTGGGCACATGAGCGTGGTGTCGCGTTGCGCCTGATCCAGCGGGGAAAACCGAATCAGAACGCTTACATCGAGTCCTTCAACGGACGCCTGCGTGATGAGTGCCTCAACGAGCACTGGTTCCTGACATTGCTGCACGCGCGCACCGAGATCGAGCGCTGGCGCAGGGAATACAACGAGGACAGACCCAAAAAAAGCATCGGCGGACTGACGCCCACCGCCTATGCAAAACAGCTGGCGGCCAAGCCGCTACGATGAGCCCGGACTCCAAACAGACCCGCTGCTGAAAGCGGGGACGTCGAAGCCCCACCGAGCGGAAAGAGGTTTCTTACTGATCCACATCTATTCGCGATGATCTGACTTCTGGTGAAGTCTCAACTCCCAGCCCGCTATCTCCATAGCGCGCCACCAACTCATTAGCCCGGGTCCGAAGTCGATCGATTTCGGTCGCCGACAGCATGCGTGCTACTCGGTCATTGTTGCTTAGCTGAGAACGCTCGTCAGCATCCAAGGATGAAAACCGACTCGAAGTTAGCTTCAACGACGAATCAAGCCGAGATTTCCTTTTGTGGGCCAATCGAACTTCAACCTCTGATAGGGGTGTGGACACTGGAAGAAACGCACAGGACTATCTGCCGGATCGCCCGTTCTGCCAAAAAGCCCATAGCGCAACAAACGCTGCTAGAACGACGCAACCGAGCACTAAGAAGGCAGCGAGCATGTAGACGTCGCCAATATCGATGTTCTGGCACATCATCAGTGAACCCGAGTGCAAAAGAGGCGCGAACCATCAAGTGGATCTGGTGCTCCGCTACAGACCTGCGCTGAGCATGAGTTCGGCAGCTTTGATGTGAAGCCCATCGCAAATCCTGAGCAAGGTGCTCAACGTAACGTTCTTTCCTCCACGTTCGATCGCGCTGTAATACGCGCGATGCATGTCGATCAGATCCGCGAAAGACTCCTGGCTGTAGCCCGCGGCCTCGCGCTTCGCGCGAAGAGCGAGCCCCAATGCAGCCTGTGAAGTCCCGTCGTTCATCCGGCGACGGTAACGATCTTGCTACTTTTAAGGTCACACCCTTAAAGGTAGGCTTCTTTAAAGTATCATACACTCGCCGATGATCGAGATCCTGGGACATCAAGAGACCTTTCGACTGTTCGTTCCCCCTGGGTTGATGGAGGAGCTGCGCGATGTCGTGGGTCTAGCCTTAGCTCGAGATGTTGATGGCAGTGTCGGGTCGGCCGCTGCAACAGCACTCGTGCAGGCTCTCCTCCCCTATGCAAAGCCAGATCGTAGGCTCCCGACAGCTGCCCAGATCAAGTATGCGTTGGATCTCGGCCTCCAACTTGGCAAAGAAGTCCCTGCTGAGGCGTTGCGTAACCGAGGCGCCATGGGGGCATTTCTCAGTCTCTACGGGGCACAGCGAGGCAGCAGAACAAGATGCCGAGAGGACTGAGGAGCTAGATCTCCATTGCGAGATCTATGCCGATAGAGCAGCGCCGTGACACCAGCAGCCGAAGGGAGAAGGCGCGACAGCAAACGGGGCAGGCATCTACTGTAGTCCCGCGTGAAGTTCAGCAGGTACGGTCTACTTGCCAGACTGTGCAGGTCGCAATGGAGCTACATTGGTCCTCGGCCCAAGTGCCACTAGTCGTTCGTTCTCCAAAGCTAAGTACAGAATGCGAGACTCTGCATCGACTAACTTGGAAAGAGCGTCGTCGCGCTGCATCTTGAGGTCTTCAATCTGCTTACGTAGATCACGATTGCGTGACCGGCCAGCCAAGACCTGCTGGCGAGGCGTAGGGTTGGGAGGAGCGCTGCCATAGGAAGCAATCCACTGTTGGATTTCATCAACCAAGGTGGGAAAGCGCGATCTACGCAGTGCCGAAGGATCGACGCCCGCCTCCTTCGCGACATTGTTCTGGCTTATCTTAGATCCCTTTCGTACCCGAATCGGCTTGCCTACCTTAAGCCGTTCCAGAGCTTCTCTGAATCGCGCCTCAGCGCGCCCCACACCAGGGCTAAATGTTGTCGAGGGCATCAATTGCACGCTCTGTGGATTCGATCTGCGCCTGTAATGATAGCCAGAGTGGTGACCCTTTAGTGGCGTGACTTTGTCGTGTTCCGAGGAGGTCTCGTAGCTCGTCTATCAGCGCTCTCTTCTCTCGGTCGAGTAGCAAGAACTCACAGGGCTTCTCCAAACTGTGCCCCATGCATCCACTCACATTGCTGATGCCACCCAGTTCGCAGGGGATGCCTGGCTTTGCACAGCCGCCCAAAAAGTTCTCTCGATAACTAATCCGCCCAGCGCGGGCATGCTCGATCAGGCCTGCATGATCCGCACCAGAGATAGGCAACAATATCTGTGCCTTTCGCTTCTCGTTGTACGGAGAGATGAAGCGATCCGAAGCCAAGTCTTTAAACTGACTCACCAGGCTGCGGTACATCTCTTTGAGATAGACGCCTCTAGCTTCTTCATCAAAACTGCTGCTTAAGCGGTAATAGTTCTGGCCGTAGTATCGAGACATTGCACGGCTTGCATGCTTGAGTTGGTACTGCAAGCTGCTGTCAGAGACCAGCCCTGAGGCTAGCATGTTGACTGACCCGGTCCTACGTAGCTGATGATTGGCGAGGGGCCAGATCACGCCAACGGAAAACCTCTGAGGATCCAGATTAAAGGTGATCTGCCTAGCAACCTCAAGGTCAGCTGCCGTGATTCGCAACCGCTCCTTGTCAAACAATTTTGGATAAGTCTCGGACACCTGAGCGTAAGACACGGTTGTCTTTCTGGTGGGCTTGTCTTGCGGGCTGGGGCTCCAAGGCTCGTAAGCCCACGACTGTAGCAAGGGATTGCTCTTATCTACTTTCGAAAGTTCCACACTCGGATCCTTCATCGCCGCCTCCAAGCGGAGGCGCGCGATGGAGGTCATTGCACGTATGGCAACCTCGACGCTCGGAGAAACGATCCACTGAGCGGTCGCATCCTGAACTGTCTTTGTAGTGGAGCCAGACAAGATGCAAATATCCTCATTGACATCATCCCGCTCGATGCGAAAGCAACCTGCGCGCAGAGAAAACCCCTCGTCAATCCGCATCAAGGAAAAATTAAGTACGTAAAGTAGACCCACGCGGCATATAAGGGTCATGTAACTTGAAAGCGCCTTGATGCCGGAATACCCAGTGTTGACCCAGCGTTCCAAGAGGTCTTCTATTCCAAATCGGCGCGCAGTAAGACAAAACGGGCCGTAAGAATTGCCATTGAAATTTCGGTTAAACATCTGGGGGTTGAAAGGCGATTTAAAGCTTTTATCCGCTCTGACTCTGTTTGAAAACGATCCGCCGTAGCTCTCTTCATAGGCTGCTAAGCAGAAGCGGTAGCACTTCTCAAACTTGGCTTGGTGTTCGATATAGTCATCAAGACACTCGCGAAGGCGTCCAACTTGATAGGTCCAAATGCGCGGCGGAATGTAAGCGGTCTGCAGGCTAACTCGCTCGGGAATTAGACTGGCCAACAACGCAAGTCCCGCCTCATCAAGAATCACAAAGCCGAGCGAATCACGAGCCGCGAGTAAATCTGTCAACTTTGAAAAGATTGCCGCGCAAGTGGAGCGGGGCAGCCTGGCCGCAAGCTCTTCGATTACCTTAGGGTACCGGTAGAGATCAGTTGCACAGATTCCGGCTTCAGTGCACGCAACAAAGAGCGGCGTTATCGCCTCATGCCGGTTCTTCAGCGACCTTGGAGTGGGGCAGCCTCTTGGTCCCCAGATCCACCACGCTGTGATCAAACGAAAGACGTCTGCGTTCTCCGGGTCAACTCTCACCCCGGTTCTTTTTCTATCGCCGAAGTTCAGGATGCAGGACACATCTGACAGTGGAGTAAAATTCCATATGGAGTCACCGTACCTGGACACCACGTTGCCCAGCGCGTCGATTACGACGGGAAAATCGAGTGCAGGCGGCCACGTCTTGGGCATAAAATTATCGGCGGCCGTCGAGACTTGGCCACATCCAATCTGATAACCACTTAGCAATGAGCTGGGGATCATCCGAGGATCTCGAAAAGCTGGATGTGGCCTTCCCACGAAGCGTGGTAACGCCCCGCGCGTACCGAATCGCGGGCATCACTAACCCAGTGGGCCTGAACCTCGCTTCCGGCAGCGATCTCATTTAGTTTCAGATTGATGCGTTCGATCACACGAACTCCAGGGTGAACCGAGCCTGTCGCGTCGGGCTTGTACAGTGACACCTCAAGAACCTTCAGATGGGCGTGTGAAGCAAGCTTCCAACAGTAGTCCGCGCTCAACACATCTCGATGATGGTCGCAAAAGAGGCAGCCCTCCGGGCTTATACAGTCCGGTGCAGGTGCATCAACAGCTGATCCGGGAGTGGCGATCGGAATTTGCCCAGACGCAACGCAAAATCCTGGTCCGGGAGATTCAACGTTTGGGTCGGACCTAACATGAAATCTAGATATCTCGACGGCTGCTCGCTGGTGATGCGGCTCCTCGTAGTGGCGTAGCAGAGTTTGCCTCGAGTGAGCGGCCATATCAGCAGTCAATGCGAGGCTGCCGCTATGTCGTAACAACCAGTTGACACGAGCTTTTCTCAGGGATCTTGGGCCGAAACGAGCCAAGCCGAGTTGACCTGTCGAAAAGCGAATTGCTTGGAAAGTCGGCAGCGCGTGCTGTGGTGGAATTTGCCTCGTAGAGACAAATGGAAATAGCTTGTCGCTCGCCTCACTAAGGCCTGTTTCATCTAGCCAAGAAAGGTAATTCTTCCAGTGTTCGCGATAAGCTCTGAAACAGCGGAAGACAGCTTCGCCACCACGACGACCTTTGTAGACCCGATACGCAACGATGTCTTCGCCCTCAGACTGCCACCGGTAGCTCTCCCTGCGAAGGCTGGCCGCCTGCGCCAGATTCATAGCGCTTTGAGCAATGAAGATTAAGAGTTCTGCCTCGACGCGAAGCGTCAGAAGGCGAGTGCGTCGATTATCGTCGACGACGCTGTCGCCCTCGTTCAATGGCGCTCTCGAGACTTCTAAACGCTGCTTCTTAACACCGGTAAAGGTCTCGGGGTCGGTGCCTAGGTTCTTCAGGAGGCCTGCAATTAAGAGCGTCTGCCCGGTCCTGAGCGGCAGAGTGACAGGAAGAGCGCCGCGGACCACCTCTACGGTGAGCCCGCTACAGACATCAGCTAGAAAATTACCGAACTCGAATGTTTCTTCCAGGTTGGCCTTGTCAGCTTGATTGCCAAGCACCTTCCTGCTGGAATTGTTGCGTAAGCGGGTCATGCGGACCAACCAGCTAGCTGGATTTGGACCCCGAAACCCAATTGAGCGAGCTACGATGTCAGCAACCCTCCTAGCAAGGCAGTATGCGACCTGCGGGCTGAGATTCTTATGCAGATGAACCCGTTCTAGAAGATATTCAGTCCAGCCAATAAATGAGAGCTTGATTGAGTCGCCGGTGATTTCTGAGTCAGATAGGTCCGCCCACTTTATAAATCTCCAAATGGCATTTAACTTTGAGATGACAAAGTGGGGTGAACAGCCACGGGCTAAGTTTGCTGAAATTTCGTGATGAAGACTTGTGACTAGTTCGGCACGTGCGACCTGCGGCTCGCCGTAGATTCCATCTTTAATCAACAGAAGAGCTTTATCTCGTCGTGCAGCTGCAGCCCCTTTGTAAAGAAGGACCTGAAAATCCCACTCTGTCTGATGAGTCCCGTAGCTCAACTGCGGGAAAGTCAGATCAGTTCGTGTCGTATCAGGCACGTAGCGCAACCTGGCCTCTCGCGAGGCCTAGAAAGGCTTCGGTGAAGGCGTCAGCGGCCTCAGCCATTGCTGCGGTACGCTCGATGAACTTGACGTATCGAAAGGTTGTAGCCTCGTCGCGATGGAGGCACGACTCTCGAACTAGATCAATTGCGTCACGGGCAGACATACAGCTTAGGGCGGCCCTCATCAGCTCTGTCGCAAAGGTCGCTCGAGTACGGTGGAAGTGGAAATCACGAAGGATACCCACCCCTTCCGATCTTCCCTGGCTTCTGAGGCGAGACATAGCCACGTTAATGGCTCGGCTTTCATCTGAGCCATAGGGTTGACCAAACCGATTTAGGAAAACGAGGTCTCGATCTTCCTCCTCTGCCAACGCTTGGCGTTTGAGGCGCCTAGTGCTTGTCGAATACCTTCGAATCTCATCAAGTACATCATCCAAGATGGGGACCATGCCGCTGACACCGAATTTTGTTGCAACCGGCGGCCTAGCGCCCGGTCCAACCGCAATTCGGTGCCATCCTACGATGGGGTCAACGGATGCATTTGTCAGGGTCTGCACCTTCAGATCCGCTATGGTGCCGATGCGGAGGCCAGAGCGGAAACCGAGCAGAAGCATCAGCCAGGTCTCTTCGCTTGCCGCACGCCTAGCAAAACGCAATATCTCATTCATCTGGTCGATCGAGACTGGAAGAAGGCCTTCTTCTACCGTCAAGCTACCTGCGGGTCTGCGATTTGGAATTGAAAGATCAGTGCTTGTGACGCGCAGGGTGTGCTCAAAGCCGAAGCCGTCTTTCAATCGGATGCCTATCTGACGTTCGTTCCACATAGGCCACTGAGCCGAAAGCAGCTTTGTGGATTTCAGCCATCTGTAGAACCGGACAACGGTAGCCATCCGTTGTGCCGCAGTGGAGGGCGCCAGCTCGCCGTCATTACGAGCAGAAACGAGTGCGCCTCGAAAGCGGTTTAGGCATCTTTCACTTTCGCGTGCGGGGAAGTGCCACCAATGGATGCTCTCTGCTTCTAGCCACTTTGCGTAGGCAGCTAAGTGCGACATCGATCTGGTAACAGTTGCCAGATCTTTCTTTTGCGAGGTCGCTTGATGAAGTGCCCAGAGATTGGCTTCACCCCACGTGCTGCCATCCGTCCAACAGATCTGAGGAAGAGCTGGCACTGGCCTAGATGCAGAGCGCTCCCATTTCACGCGACCGCCTTGTAGCTCGGCGCGCCACGGCAAGTAGTTAATTAGGACGAGGCTAGCCATCGCCGCTTGGCCGCGATCTGGCCGAACTATTGTTGCTACGAGTCGACAATCTCTAAGCCCCACAAGCCTGGGATTGCCTGGGATCTTAGTGTCATCAATTCACCATGTATAGGGTGCGACTGCGCAAGTGCATGTAACCAGTGCAGCCACAGGGGCACGGATTCATGGCCGCCACGAGTTGGAAACGCGCTGGAAATTCGCTCTGGCGCGCGGCGCGCGAGATCGTGACGACGCCAGACTCCAGCGGCTCGCGCAGGACTTCCAGTGCATGGCGTTGCCATTCGGGAAGTTCGTCGAGAAAGAGCACGCCGTTGTGCGCCAGCGAGATTTCGCCGGGGCGCGGTTCGGCGCCACCGCCGACCAGCGCCACCGCGCTGGCCGTGTGGTGCGGATTGCGAAATGGGCGCGTCCGCCAGGCCGTCGGGTCCAGTCCACGGCCACTGACCGACAGGACCGCGGCGGTTTCGAGCGCCTCGGCTTCACTTGCGGGTGGCAGCAGACCGGGGAGTCGCGACGCCAACAGCGTCTTGCCGCAACCGGGCGGTCCGACGAGCAGCAAGTGATGCCCGCCTGCCGCTGCGATCTCCAGCGCGCGCCGCGCCTGCGCCTGGCCGCGTACATCGCGCAAGTCCGTCGTCGGCACCTCGCGTTGCGGTGGTGGTACCGCCTGCGGCAATGACTTCTGCCCGCCCAACATCGCGCAGACTTCGAGCAACGTGCGGGCGGTATGGACGGCCACACCCGAGGCGAGCGCGGCTTCGGCGCCATTCGCGGCGGGGACCAGCAGCGCGCGTCCGGTGCCGGCGACGGCGAGTGCCGCCGGCAGTGCGCCATCGATCGCACGCAGTTCACCGGTCAGGCCGAGCTCGCCGACGAATTCCCAGTCGCGCAACGGCTCGGCGGGAATCTGCCCGCTTGCCGCGAGGATGCCGAGCGCGATCGGCAGATCGAAGCGGCCTCCGCCTTTGGGCAGATCGGCCGGTGCGAGATTGACGGTGATGCGGCGCGCGGGAAATTCGTACTGCGCGCACTGGATCGCGGCGCGTACCCGGTCCTTGGCTTCGCGTACCGCGGCTTCCGGCAACCCGACGATCGACATCGACGGCAGACCGCCGCCGAGATGCACTTCAACCTTGACCTCGGGGGCGCGGATGCCTGCGCGCGCACGTCCGTGCACGAGCGCAAGTCCCATGGCGTGTCCTCTAGTGGGCGGTATTGCTCGCGTTACCGGTTGACGCGCCGCTGGCGGGCGACGACTGGGCTTCGATCTGGCGCACCTGCGCTTCCAGCGCTTCGAGCTTCTCGCGTGTGCGCAGCAGCACCGCGCGCTGGACTTCGAATTCCTCTCGGGTCACCAGATCCAGCTTGGTCAGACCCGACTGCAGCACGGCCTTGAAGTTTTCCTGGATCTCTTCGCGGCTCTCACGCAGGCCCGGCGGCACCAGACTGCTGAGGCGGCGGGCGAGTTCGTCGACGGAGTTCAGATCGATCATCACAATGTCCTTGGTTGCATGGCCAGACTCGCCCGGCAGTTCTATGCATGCCGTCAGCGGCGGCCTTGGGGCGCGGTAGGGGAATCCCGGCGCCTCGCGGAGCGGCACTACAGCATGCAGATGGGGCCGCGGCAATCCGCGGTTGCAGCGATGGTGTGGGGCGCCGCGTGAGCGTGGCGTATCCTGTATCGGTATCCATACCCGGGGAGGCCCATGCGATGAAAATGGTCATGGCCATCATCAAACCGTTCAAGCTCGACGACGTGCGCGAAGCGCTTGCCGACGTCGGCGTCAACGGCATCACCGTCACCGAGGTGAAGGGCTTCGGCCGCCAGAAAGGCCACACCGAGCTCTATCGAGGCGCCGAGTACGTCGTCGATTTCCTGCCGAAGGTGAAGCTGGAAATCGTGGTGACCGACGACATCGTCGACAACGTCGTCGAGTCCATTCTCAAGTCGGCCGGCATGGGCAAGATCGGCGACGGCAAGATCTTCGTCTACGACCTCGAGCGCGCGGTGCGGATCCGGACCGGCGAGCTCGACGGGGATGCGCTCTAGCGCTCATCGGTATGTCGTGCTGCTCGCGCTGCTGGCCGGTGCGAGCGACGCAGCCAATGGTCCGTTGCGGATAGACCCGCAGCCGATTCACAACTCCGAATGCGGCTGTTCGCTCACCGAGGGCGAACAGCCCTGGGTCTCAAACTTCGTACCGCCGCTGCTGATGCAGGATCTGGACGACGGAGCGCCCGCTGTGCTCCGGCTCGACGGGGCGGACCGTGTCCTGCCCATGGTCACCGGCGCATTGAACGTCTGGGGCGCGTCGTGCGGGATGCCGGTCAATGCACGCTTCGCGGGCGGGCCTTACGTCGTCTGGTTTGCCGGCTTCGTCACGCGCACCTGTTACGAGAACGACGGGTGCGAGTACTTCGAGTTCCGCGGACGCCTGTCGGTCGTCCGCGAGGACGGCGCGCGCATCGCCCGCCCAGTGACGGGCAGCTGCGGCTGCTGAGCCGCTGCTTCAGCCCTCGCCCAGCGCCTTCGCCACGAACGGCGGCAGCGACTGCGCGCCCTTGTGAATGTCGGCGGTGTAGTACAGCGTTTCGAACGGCTTGGCGCGGGCGTCGGCTTCGCGGAAGTCGAAGCCCTGGCCCTTGCGCGCCAGCGTGCAGCTCCACCAGCCGGTCGGGTAGCACGGCTGCGGGAACGGCAGGGTCTGGAACGTGGTGAACCCGGCCTTGCCCATCTCGGCGCGCATGGCCTGGATGAGATCCAACAGCACCAGCGGCGATTCGGATTGCTGGACGAGGATGCCATCGTCCTTCAGCGCGCGGTGGCAGCTTTCGAAGAAGGCCTTGTTGAACAGGCCTTCGGCGGGGCCGACCGGATCGGTCGAATCGACAATGACGATGTCGACGCTGCCGGGCGCGCAGTTCGCCATGTAGGCGATGCCGTCGTCGAACAGGATCTCGGCGCGCGGATCATTATTGGATTCGCACAACTCGGGAAAGTACTTCTCGGCCATGCGCGTGACCTGCTCGTCGATATCGCACTGCACGGCCTTCTCGACGCCCGGATGGCGCAGCACTTCGCGCAGCGTGCCGCAGTCGCCGCCGCCGATGATCACGACGGTCTTCGGCGCGGCGTGGGTGAACAGCGCCGGGTGCGACATCATCTCGTGATAGAGGAAGTTGTCGCGCGTGGTGACCATCATCGCGCCGTCGATGAGCATGACGTTGCCCCAGTCGGTCGACTCAAAGATCTCGATCTTCTGGAACGGTGACTGCACTTCGTCGAGCTTCGCGTTGACGCGAAAGCCGATGGCCGAGCCGGCGGGTTCAAAGTTTTCGTAGAGCCAGTTGGGCGCGGTCATCAGGTGTCCTGCAAATCGGATAAGGGAGCATCGGGCGTCGGCCTCTGGTCGAGATGCCGTGCGCGAGGGGCGAAATTGTAGCGAAGTCCAGGTGTCGGCTTCGTGTCCAGAGCGGTGCGATACTGCGCCGCACCCCCTGCCGACACCGCCCGAGCCCATGGAAGATCGCCGCGCGGCGCAGGCCGCCACTGCCCGCCATCGCGCGCGGGTCCAGCGTCTCGAACGCTTCGCCGCCGCATCGCCGCGCGCCTATCTGGTCCGCGTGCTGCTGCTCGCGCTGGCGGGTTACGGCTTCCTGATCGGCCTGTTGCTGCTGCTTGCCGCCGCGCCGCTGGCGATCGCATGGCGGGTGTTCGTACAGGGCGTGCGCTTCGAACCGCAGCTGGCGATCGTGCTGCTGATCGCGGGCGCCGGCATTGCCGCGCTGGTGCGCGCGCTGTGGGTGCGCTTCGAGGTGCCGGCCGGTCGATTGCTCGCCCCGCACGAAGCGCCAGCGCTGCACGCGGAAGTCGAACGTCTACGCGCGGCGACCGGTGCACCGCCGCTCTCGGGCATCGTCATCGACACCCAGCTCAATGCGGCCGCGGCCAGCTTGCCGCGCCTGCTGGGACTCGCCGGGCATCGGCATTACCTGGTGCTGGGGCTGCCCTTGCTGCAGCTGCTTGATCGCGACGAGGCCGCCGCGGTGATCGCCCACGAGTTCGGGCACTTCGGCGAACAGCATGGCCGGCTCGCCGGCTGGCTCTACCGGGTGCGCTTCACCTGGTACCGCGCGGTCGATGGCCTGTCGCGCAGTGGCTTCCTGCTGTCGATGCCAATCGTGCGGTTCTATGCGTGGTACGCGCCCCTGTTCGATGCCTGGAGTTTCGTGCTTGCGCGGACGCACGAGTTCCGCGCCGACGCGACCGCGGCGCGGGTCGTCGACAGGGACGCGATGGCCAGTGCGCTGCTGCGGCTCGAGCACGGCAGCGGGCGCATGCAGTCGACCCTGTGGCCGCGCGTGCTGGCCCGTGCCCGCGTGCAGTCGCACCCGCCGGCGCAGTTGCTCGCGCCGTTGATCGACGGGCTGCGGGCGTCGCCCCATCCGGATCCGGCGCGCCTGCTCGCGATCGCCGATCGCGACGTCGATCCCTACGACACCCACCCGGTGCTGGCGAGGCGCCTCGACGCGCTGGGCGCGCCTGCGGTGCTGCGTCCGCGCGGCGAACCTGCAGCGGCGTGGCTGGGCGATGCGCTCGATGGCATTGAACGCGAACTGGACCAGCACTGGCGTGCGCAGCTGAAAACCGAATGGCAGGCATTGCATACGGCGGCCGCGAACGATCGTGCGCGATTCCGCGAGCTCGACAGCATGTCGGTGCGCTCTGCCGAGGAGGCCGTCGAACACGCGCGTCTGTTCGAAACCGTCGAGATCGATCGCGATCCGCTGCCGGTGCTGGCCCGTGCGCACGCCGCGCATCCGGACAGTGCGATGGCCGCGTTCCGGCTCGGAGTGCGCGAGCTGCAGGCGGGTGATGTCGACGGCATCCAGCATCTCCGTCAAGCCGTCGCGCGCGATGCGGGCGCGGTCGGGCCAATCGGCGATGCGCTGAAGGCGCTGCTGCGCGATCCCGACGTTGATGCCCACACGGCCGGTCAGATCGCCGAATTGCGCGACGCACTCGCCCCGCGCGCCGACGATCTGCGCGATCGCGATGCAGTCGTCGATGGCGATGCGCTGCAGCCGCACGATCTCGACACCGCTGCCCTGGGACGCCTGACCGCCACACTCGCCGGCCACGAACGCGTCACGCGCGCGTGGCTGGCACGCAAACAGGTCGCGATGGTCGAAGCGTCCGCGCACTACGTGCTGCTGCCGGACTGGCGCGGCTCCGTCGCCAGCGAGGCCGCCGGCCTGCGCGCGCTGTCGGAAGACCTGCATCTGCCGGGCAGCCACACCGTGTTCACCGGCAGCGAGGCCGCGGCAGTGGCGAAGCAGGTCCGGCGGCTGTGCGCCGAGCCGGTCTACCAGAAGGGGAAAGGACAGGCCCTCTGAGCGTTGCCCGGCCGGTGTCACCGCAGGTTCGGGCGGCAGACCCTAGACTATGCGGCCTTCACGCCCGCCCGGAATGCCGCCGATGACCGCCTGGTCCACCGACCTCGCCCGCAAGACCTACTCGATCCCGCACTGGAGCGAGGGGTATTTCGACGTCGACGACGCCGGCCGCATCGTGGTCTCGCCGCGCGGCAAGCACGGCCCGTCGATCGCGCTGCCCGAGGCGGTCGATGCCGCGCGCGCGAACGGCGCACAGCTGCCGATGCTGGTGCGCTTTCCCGACATCCTCGGCGACCGCCTCGCGCGGCTGCAGGAGGCGTTCGCGCAGGCCCAGGCCGAGTGGGACTACCCGGGCGGCTATACGGCCGTCTATCCGATCAAGGTCAACCAACACCAGGGCGTCGCCGGCACGCTGGCCACGCACCACGGTGACGGCTTCGGTCTGGAAGCGGGCAGCAAGCCGGAACTGATGGCGGTGCTGGCGCTGTCGCGGCCCGGCGGGCTGATCGTCTGCAACGGCTACAAGGACCGCGAATACATCCGCCTCGCGCTGATCGGCCGCAAGCTCGGGCTGCAGACCTTCATCGTCGTCGAGAAGCCGTCCGAACTCGCGCTGGTGATGGAAGAAGCCGCCGCGCTCGGCGTCAAGCCGGGTCTCGGGGTGCGCATGCGGCTGGCCTCGCTCGGCGCCGGCAAGTGGCAGAACAGCGGCGGCGACAAGGCCAAGTTCGGCCTCAATCCGCGCCAGCTGCTGGACCTGTGGAAGAAGCTGCGCGACGCCGGCATGGCCGACTGCCTGCAGCTGCTGCATTTCCATATGGGCTCGCAGATCTCCAACGTCCGCGACATCTCCAACGGCATGCGCGAGGCAGTGCGCTATTTCGTCGAGCTGACCAAACTCGGCGCGACGATCAGCCACGTCGACGTCGGCGGCGGACTCGGCGTCGACTACGAAGGCACGCGCTCGCGCAGCTACAACTCGGTCAACTACGGCATCCGCCAGTACGCCGGTTCGATCGTGCAACCGCTGGCCCAGGCCTGCGCCGAGCATGGCCTCACACCGCCGCGCATCGTCACCGAATGCGGCCGCGCGATGACCGCGCACCATGCGGTGCTGGTCGCCAATGTGTCCGAAGTCGAGCGCGCGCCGGAAGGCCGCGTGCCCGACGTGCACGACGACGAGCCGGCCGTGGTCGCGAACCTGCGCGAGCTGCATGCCGAACTGACCTCGCGTCCGGCGGTCGAGCTGTTCCACGAGGCGCAGCACCATCATGCCGAAGGCCTGGCGCTGTACGCGCTCGGCCAGCTCGACCTGACCCATCGCGCCCGGATCGACGACCTGTTCTATGCGATCGCGCACGCGGTGCGCGCGCGGCTGAGCTATGACGAGAAGAGCCACCGGCCGCTGCTCGACGAACTCAACGAGCGCCTGGTCGACAAGTACTTCGTCAACTTCAGCGTGTTCGAGTCGATGCCGGATGTCTGGGCGATCGACCAGGTGTTCCCGATCGTGCCGATCGAGCGCCTGAACGAGATGCCCGAGCGGCGCGGCGTGATCGCCGATCTAACCTGCGATTCCGACGGCAAGATCGACATCTACGTCGAGAACGAGGATCTCGACACCTCGCTGCCGCTGCATCCGCTGCGCAAGGGCGAGCAGTACCGGCTGGGCTTCTTCATGGTCGGCGCCTACCAGGAAATCCTCGGCGACATCCACAACCTGTTCGGCGACACCGACGCGGTGGAAGTGAAGATCCAGGGCGACGGCATCACGGTCGTGCAGCAGCGCCGCGGCGACACCACCGACGTGATGCTCGATTACGTGGGCTACAAGCTGGCCGACCTGCGCGCGCGCTACACCGCGCTGGTCGACGATGCCGCGCTGGCGGCGGACGAATCGCAGCGGCTCAAGGATGCGCTGGAAGCCGGGCTCACCGGCTACACCTATCTGGACGACACGCCGCTGGAGTGACGCGCCGGGGGTTCAGGGCGCGTCCACGCCATGCAATTGGCGCGCTTCGCGCAGCGTCACCTGGCCATCCTTGTCGAAGTCGGCCTGCAGCAGGAAGGCCGTCTGTACCTGGCGGTAATTCGCGAGGGTGATACGTCGGTCGCCGTCCACATCGTAGCCGGCGAATACGCCGGCGATGACCTTCGCCTGTAGATCGGGCGGGAGCTGCGAGGCGCCAGCATCGAGCTGCTGCTTGCGCACTTCCGCATAACTCCACAGGCCGTCCTTGTCGAGATCGTGTTTGCGGAACTCCGCTTCGATCGCGACATGGCTCTCGGCGATCGTGATCACGCCATCACGATTCGTATCAATAGTGCGAAACATGGACTCGACATGGGCAGCACCGCGCGGGTTGGCCTGGGCCAGCGTCGTGCCGAGCAGCAACAGCGACGCGAACGTCGCGACACAGAGACGTTTCATGACGATGGCGTCCTGCCGTTGGTGTGGCGGACACATTAGCAATACGGTTGCGCGCGCAGGGCCGCGTCGTCGTATAGGAATTTTCTGCACGCATCGCCATGCCTTTGCGTCCTGATGGGATGCAGCAGCCCGTCGGAGCCGGCAATCAGGTGTCGATGTTGGGTCTATGCTGCGGCGCTATCGCGGCTTGCCGCGTTCCACGTCGACAGGAGATCCGCCATGCGTCGCTTCGACCCCACCCGTGCCGTATTGACCCTCGCGCTCGCCGCCGTGCTCGCGGCCTGTGCCGACCCTGCGCCGCCACCGGCCACCGTCGATGCCCCGCCGCCGCCGATGACCACGGCCGACACCCCGCCCGCCAGCGACAGCGCCGACGTGCACCGCTTCAGGATCGGCAGCCTCGACGCGGTGATGCTGCGCGACGGCGACATCCGCGTGCCCAACGATGGCAAGACGCTCGCCGTCGGCATCCCCAAGCCCGAGGTTGATGCGGTGCTGACACAGGCCGGTGAGCCGACCGACACCGTGCATCTGGGCGTGCAGGCGCTGCTGGTGCGCAGCGGCGATCGGGTGCTGCTGTTCGACACCGGCGCCGGCGATGCAGACTTCGCCGATGCCGGCCGCCTGCCCGCGTCGCTGCGCGCGGCCGGCGTCGAGCCGGCGCAGGTCACCGACATCTTCATCAGCCACGCGCATCCCGACCACGTCGGCGGTCTGACCGATGGCGCCGGCCAAGCCCTGTTCGCCAACGCGACCGTGCACCTGTCGGCGCCGGAGTGGCAGGCGGTGCAGGCCGAGTCTGCGAACGCCGCGCTGGTCGCGGCGATCTCGCCGCGCGTCGATGCCTTCGCGCCGGGCGCCGAAGTCGTGCCCGGGGTGACCGCGATTCCGGTCGAAGGCCACACGCTGGGCCACAGCGCCTACGAGATCGTCGACGGCGACGCGCGCCTGCTCTACATCGGCGACGCCGCGCACCACTTCGCGGTCTCGGTGCAGCGTCCGGATTGGACCATCGCGTTCGACGGCGACGCGCCGGTCGCCGAGGCCAGCCGCGAAGCCTTGCTGGCGCGCTTGGCCGACAGCGACGTGACCGTGGCCTCGCCGCATTTCCCGTATCCGGGCCTGGGCCGGATCGTGCGCCGCGAAGGCAGCTTCGTCTGGGCGCCGCTGCAGTAAGGCTGCCGGGTGCATCGCCGCGCGTGCGATGCACCGCGCCTGCTTCAACGTGCCGGCGAGACGACACCCTGGTGCATGCGGATCAGTTTCGCCCGCGTGATCTTGCCGTCGCCGTCGTGGTCGGCCTTCAGCAGGCCGTCCACGAAGGCCTGTTGGAGTTCGGCACGCGTGATCCGGCCGTCGCCGTCGACATCCCGGAGCTGCATCGTGGCCTGTCGCAGCACGACGTGGATATCCGGCGGAAACCCGTCGCCGCCCGGGCTGCCGCTCGCGATCTGCGGGTCGAGTTCGGCGATCACGCGCTCGTCGTCCCGGTTCACGTCGAGTGCGCGGAACACCCGCGTCGCTTCCGCACGGGCTTGGGCTTGGTCGATCACACCATCGCGATTGGCGTCCTGCTCGGCGAACATGCGGTCCACCTCCGGATTGGCCGACGCGGTCGTGGAGACAATCAGCAGCGGGACGAGCAGGGCCGTGGTGCAGAGGCTCCGGAACATGACGACGCCTTGTCGGCGGGACGCGCGAGCATGCGCATCACGAGTGTAGCGAGGCCACATGTGCGCGCGGCCTCGCGTTCCTTCAGCCCTCGCGATGGATCTGGAAGCCCGCGAACGACTGGCTGACCGGCATCACCTCGAGCCGGTTGATGTTGAGGTGCGGCGGCAGGTTGGCGACCCACCACAGCGTCTCGGCGATGTCGGCGGCGACGATCGGCTGGGTGCCGGCATAGAGCGTGTCGGAGGCGCCCTGGTCACCGCTGGTGCGCACCAGGGTGAACTCGGTTTCGGCCAGGCCCGGTTCGATCGAGGTCACCCGCACGCCGGTGCCGTGCAGGTCGCTGCGCAGGCCCAGCGAGAACTGGGTGACGAAGGCCTTGGTGCCGCCGTAGGTGTTGCCGCCGGGATACGGATAACTGCCGGCGATCGAACTGACGTTGAGGATCGCGCCGCGGCGTTCGATCAACGTCGGCAGCAATGCGTGCGTCAGCGTGACCAGCGCGGTGATGTTGGTGTCGATCATCTGCCGCCACTGCGCGAGGTCCGCGCGCTGCGCCGGCGCGGTGCCGAGCGCGAGGCCGGCATTGTTGACCAGCACGTCGATGGCGCGGAACTCCGCCGGCAGCGCATCGAGCGCGGCATGCATCGCGGCCTCGTCGCGGATGTCGAACGCGCACGTGTGCAAGCGTTCGCTGCCGTGCGCATCGACCAGCGCCTGCAGGCGCTCGGCGCGGCGTCCGGTCGCGATCACGCGCCAGCCGCCGGCGAGAAAGCGGGCGACGGCGGCGGCGCCGAAACCGGAGGTGCCGCCGGTGATGAGGATGGTGCGGGTCATGGCGGACTCTCCTGGACGCAGTGCGCGCCGACATGCGGCGCGGGATCGAAGCGGGATGGGGTGATCTCGACGCGCGCGTGACGCGTCGGACTGCGGCTCACTCGGACGCCTGGTCCGCGCAGCACTTCTTGTATTTCTTGCCACTGCCGCAGCTGCAGGGGTCATTACGGCCGGGCACGTCGGCGCGCTTGGCCGGCGCCGGTCGACGGTCGTGCAGACGCTGCAGGTACATGTCGTAGAGCATGTCCGGCAGGTCATAGGTCAGGTCGAAGCGCTCGTCGAGGGTCAGCATCTCCTCGGCCGTCATCTCCGCATCGGCGAGCTGCGCCGGGTCGACGATCGCCAGGCGCGTGATCACGCCCAGATCGTTGTCGATCGCCTCGTGGTCTTCCATCCACTTCGCCCAGTCCTCTTCGAACTGCGCGGCGCCGCGCAGGAAGCCCGCGGCCCAGGCGGCGGCGAACGGGAAATCCTCGGGGATGCCGTCGAGCGCATCGGCGCCGTCGGCCTTGTCGTCGTCGCCTTCGGATTCGGGCGGCAGACCCAGCAGCGGCATCAGCGCTTCGCGATCGGTCGCTTCCGAAGGATCGTGGCGGATGCGCTGTTCGACTTCAGCCGCCAGCCGGGTGATCAGCGCCTCGGCTTCGCGGGTCTGGCGCTCGTCGCGGCGTGGTACCTCGCCGCTGCCCCAGATCGCTGGAAACACCGTTGGCAGTTCGACGTCGACCGGACCGACCGCGAGCGCGGACAGGAAACCATCGAGCATTTCCAGATTGCCGAGGCCGGTTTCGGGATCGGTGCAGCGGTCGAGCAGCACATCCAGCCGGTCGAGTTCGGAATCGCTGAGGGCGGTCGTGGGCTGGGTGGTCATGCGGGGTCGGCAACGTGCGGGTGGTACAGCTTACCCGGTGGCGTTCCCGCGCCGGCCGCTCACCAGATCCTGGGCAGCAGGCGGCGCGTGGTGCGTGCGTATTCGGGATAGTCGATCGGGAAGGCTGCCGACAGCGCGGCTTCCTCGATGCGGATGCGCCCGCGCAGCGCGAACCACAACGGCGCAGCGACGACCAGCGGCGCCAGCCAGCTGCCGAGGACGCACAGAAACCCTGCGAACGTCATCAGCAGTCCGGTGTACGAGGGATGGCGCAGCTGCCGGTAGGGACCACTGCGGATCAGCTTGTGATCGGCCGCGATGGCGACATCGACCGTGAAGTGTTCGGCCAGCACATGGATCGCCCACCAGCGGAACAGCATGCCGGCGAGCATCAGCGTGCAGCCGCCCCACAGCAGGGTGGGCTGCCAGGCCGGCGGAAACCGGCCCGGTGGCCAGATCGACACGAGCATCGCCACGGTCACGCAGCCGCCGATCACCAGCACCAGTCGCGCCAGCGAGCCGGCATCACGCCTGCGGTTGGACGCGCGATGGCGCAGCCCGATCCACAGTTCGCTCAGGCACCACAACACACTCATTGCCGCGAACACGAGGACGCCGGCCATGGGCAGGCTCCGGAAGAGGGATAGACGAGCCTTGCAGGCTCAGTGTGATGTCGGAGTGCCGGGTGTCGGTTTCCCCGGCGGTTTGATCGCGGGTGTTCCGCTTTCGACCGGTTCGCTCGGCACGCGCCGCCGACCGGTCGTCGACTTGCCGCGTGTCCGCGCCCGGGTCGCGCGATGCTTCTGCAGCATGTCCTCGGCCAACACCACGTCTTCGGACAGGATGCCGGCCGCACGCGCGATCGCGATCCGCGCCACGGCCCGGTTCTCGTCCGGATTGGCCTGCAGCAACTCGCGGATCGCCTCGCGCACCGACGCCTGCGCGTTGTGCTTCAGCTTCAGATCGCTGCCCTGCTGGAACAGCGCCAGCAGCACGTCGACGACGGGTTTGATCAGTGCCGCTTCGATGGTCATGGCGCCCTTCCTCCCTTGAGCCTCCATTGTCCGCAGGCGGATCGCGTGGGCTGCGATCCGGATGGGACGGAAGGCACGGAATGGGGCTCCGGGCTTGGGCGGCGTTCTGCGATGCGGGCGGTCCGCCTAAGCCCCTCTCCCCTTGGGAGAGGGGTTGGGGTGAGGGGTCGGACGCTCGCGGCGGTGTGGGGAGGGGGGCAGTCCCGATCGCCGTACAACAGGCGACGACCGGACGTCATGAAAGTCAGCCCTCACCCGACGCGCGTTGCGCGCCGACCTCTCCCGAAGGGAGAGGTGTTCAATCAGTCCGCCATCGGCGAAGTCGCCTGCTTACTGCGCCTTGATCGCCAACGCCGGCAAACCGCCGTTGCCGAGCTTCTGCTTGGCTTCCGCCAGATCGGTCGCGGTGCCGTAGGGGCCCATGCGGACGCGGTAGACGGTGCGGCCGGCGGCTTCGCCGGATTCCACGCGTGCGGTCAGGCCGAGCAGGGCGATGCGGGCCTTCAGGGCTTCGGCGTCGCCCGAGGCGCTGAATGAGCCGGCCTGCAGGATGTAACGGGCATCGCTGGCCTCGGCAGGCGCGGTGCTGGCTGCAGTGGCAGGCGCAGTGGTGGTCGGCTGCGCGGGTGTCGTCGGACGTTGTTCCGGCAGCGGCTGCGGGCCGGTCGTCGTACCGCCGGCCATGTCGGCGGCATCGGGATGCTGGGCCTGCAGCGCCTGCTGCTGCGCCTCGGCGCGCTGCTGGCGCTGGGCCTCGGCGCGGGTGCTCGCAGCGAGTTCGGCGTCCGTCATCGGGACTTCCTGCTCGGGCAGCATCGTGTAGAAATCATAGTCGGTCGACCCGCCCTGCTGGTTGGCTGCGGCGCGCGGTCGCTGACCGGCCGGTGTTGGCAGTTCGGGTTCCGCGTCCGCATCCGTGGTGCTGACCGCCGGTTGTGCGTCGGGGTTCGGACTGGGACGGAAGAAACCGTCCTGTGAGTCGGACTTGAGCAGGCGCGGCACCGCCAGCACGATGCCCAGCGCGAGTACCACGCCCATGATCATCCACGCCCAGCCCGGCAATCCGCCGGAACTGCCGCCGTTGCGTCGGGCCTGGGTCTTGCCGCGTCGTGCCGCCATTACATCGCCTCCGGGGCCTGCACGCCGAGCAGCGTGAGGCCGTTGCGCAGTACCTGTCGCACTGCAGTGGCCAGCGCCAGACGGGCATCGCGCACGTCGGCGTCGTCGACCAGGAACTGGTGATCGTTGTAGTACGTCTGGAAGCCCTGTGCCAGCTCCAGCAGATAGGTCGCGATCAGGTGGGGTTCAAGCTGCGCGCCCGCCGTGGCCACGATTTCCGGCCACCGGGACAGATCGATCAGCACGTCGCGCAACGCGATGTCTGTCATGTCCGGCAACTGCGCCAGGCCGCTCTGCAGATCGAACGCCAGACCGGCTTCATCGAGCTTGCGCAGCAGGCCGCAGATGCGCGCGTGCGAGAGCTGCACGTAGTAGACCGGGTTGTCGAGCGATTGGCTGCGCGCCAGATCGATGTCGAACACCAGCTGCGAATCGGGCTTGCGCGCGACCAGGAACCAGCGCGTCGCATCGCGGCCGGCCTCGTCGATCAGATCGCGCAGCGTCAGATAGCTGCCGGCGCGCTTGGAGAGTTTCACTTCTTCGCCGCCGCGCATCACCGTGACCATCTGGTGCAACACGTATTCCGGCCAGCCCTGCGGAATGCCGGCATCGAGTGCCTGCAATCCCGCGCGCACGCGCGCCAGCGAGCCGTGGTGGTCGGCGCCGAGTTCGGTGATCGCACGCGTGTAGCCGCGCTGCCACTTCGACAGGTGATAGGCCACGTCCGGCACGAAGTACGTATAGGTGCCGTCGGACTTGCGCATCACGCGGTCCTTGTCGTCGCCGTAGTCGGTGCTGCGCAGCCACAGCGCACCACCTTCCTCGTAGGTGTGGCCGTGGGCGACGAGCTCGCGCACGGTCTCTTCCACCTTGCCGTCGGCATACAGCGACGACTCGAGGAAATACACGTCGAAGCCGACACCGAATGCAGCGAGATCCGCGTTCTGCTCGCGGCGCAGCCAAGCCACGGCGAAGCGGCGGATCGCGTCGAGATCGTCGGCATCGTTGACGCCCGCGACCGTGTGGCCGTCGACCTCGACCGTCGCGCCATCGAGATACGCACGCGCGACATCGCCGATGTAGTCGCCGTTGTAGGCGTCGGCCGGCCAGGCGGTATCGCCGGGCTTGAAGCCCTTGGCACGCGCCTGGGTGGAGCGGGCGAGATTCTCGATCTGCACGCCGGCGTCGTTGTAATAGAACTCGCGCTTGACGTGCCAGCCGTTGGCATCGAGCACGCGCGCGATGCAGTCGCCGATCACCGCCGCGCGGCCGTGGCCGACATGCAGCGGGCCGGTCGGATTCGCCGAGACGTATTCCACGCCCGCGGTCTGCGAGGCGCCACTGTCGTTGCGGCCGAAGGCATCACCCTGCGTGTGCACGGCGACCAGCTGGTCGCGCCACACATTCGCGCTCAGGCGGAAGTTGAGAAAACCGGGGCCGGCGATCTCGACAGACGCGATCGAATCGTTGACCGGCAGCGCGTCGATCAGCGCCTGCGCGATCGCGCGCGGGTTCGATTTCGCCGGCTTGGCCAGCAGCATCGCCGCGTTGGTCGCCGCATCGCCATGGCTGCGGTCCTTCGGGCGCTCGACAGTGAAGGCGGGCATGGCGAAGTCAGCAGGCAGCGTGCCATCGGCGCGCAGGGCGGCAATGGCCTGCTCGACGAGCGGCTCGATCAGGGCGCGGAGCTGGGATTTCACGGAATTTCAATCGCGGACAAACGGCCTGACATTGTACGCGAGCGGGGTGGCGGACCTCGGGGATCTGCCCTGTCGTTGCTGCGGCCTACGCGGCGCAAGCGATCTGAACCTCCCTCGTAGACGGGGAGGGTTGGGTGGGGGCAAACGGTCAGATCGCGTGGAAGTCGGCGATTCGGTGATCGAACGCTTGGGCCAGTCTGATCTTGCATCCGACGGATCGCCCCCTCCCAAGCCGTCCGGCCCGGCGCAGCGCGCCGGTCGTTCGATCGATCCGCGCGGCATGCCGCGCAAGCGGAGCGCGCTCACCCCCCACACGCGGGCCTGATGAGTGTCGTGTCTCAGCTAAGGGCTCGTTTCCGACGTGGGGCTGCGGCTAAGTGCCTGATAGGCGAGAAAATCCCCGTCACTCCCCCGCGAAGGCGGGAGTCCACGGACGTGCGTGCGGACGTTGTGAAAGTCCTTGGATGACCGGACATACGTCCGTTGAAATGCCCCGCCTTCGCGGGAACGACGAGTCACACGTTTCAGTCGCCAGCTGAGACACGACGGTCATCAGGACGCGCGGGGAGGGCTTCAAGCCGAAGCGGATCGCTCTGCGCGTATCCTTTGCGCCCCCGAACGCCGGTCGCCTGCGTGGACGCGTTGTTTCCCGAACTGGTCTGGCTGGTCTGCATCGCCTTCATGGCCGGGCTGGTGGATGCCGCGGTCGGCGGGGGCGGCCTGGTGCAACTGCCAGGATTGTTCACCGCGCTGCCGCAGCACACGCCCGCGGCGCTGCTGGGTACCAACAAGTTCAGTTCCTTCTTCGGTACCGCGGCGGCCGGCTGGCGTTACGCCCGCAACGTGCGGTTTCCTTGGGCGCCGGTGCTGTTCGCAGCGGCGACCGCGTTCGCGTTCTCGTTCCTCGGCGCTACCGCAGTAACGCTACTGCCGCGCGACGCGGTGCGGCCGCTGATCCTCGTGCTGCTGGTCGCGATGCTGGCCTACACGCTGCTGAAGAAGGATTTCGGCGCGCTGCACCGGCCGCGCGACGTCGGTCGCCGCGAACTCGGGCTGGCGCTGCTGATGGGCGCCGGAATCGGCTTCTACGACGGCCTGTTCGGGCCCGGCACCGGCAGTTTTCTGATCTTCCTGTTCATCCGCTTCTTCGGACTCGACTTCCTGCGCGCCACCGCCGCATCGAAGATCGTCAACATCGCGACCAATCTGGCCGCCCTGTCGTTCTTCGTGCCTTCGGGCCATGTGCTGCTGGCGTTCGCGGTGCCAATGGCGGTGGCGAACGTGGCCGGCGCGTTTGCCGGCACCCGACTCGCGCTACGCGGGGGCACGCCAGTCATCCGCAAGTTGTTCGTCACCCTGGTGGTCGTGCTGATCGCGAAGATGGGCTGGGACACGCTGGCCGGCTGACTCGCCGGCCGCAGGCTCAGCGGCGGGTGCCGCCCACTTCGATGAACTGCAGGAATTCGGCGCGGGTGCGGGCGTCTTCGCGGAAGCTGCCGAGCATCGTCGAGGTGATCATGCTCACGCCGCGCTTGTGCACGCCGCGGGTGGTCATGCACTCATGCGCGCCTTCGACGACGACGCCCACGCCCAGCGGCGCCAGCGCACGCTGGATGCATCCGGCGATCTGCGCGGTCATCTTTTCCTGCACCTGGAAGCGCTTGGCATAGGCCTCGACCACGCGCGCCAGCTTGCTGATGCCCACGACCTTGCCGGCCGGCAGATAGCCCACGTGCACCTTGCCGATGATCGGCGCCATGTGGTGTTCGCAATGGCTTTCGTACTCGATGTCGCGCAGCACGATCATCTCGTCGTAGCCGGCCACTTCCTCGAACGTCCGCGCGAGGTAGGCATCGGCATCGAGCGCATAACCGCTGAACCACTCGGTATAGGCCTTGGCCACGCGTCGCGGGGTGTCGAGCAGGCCTTCGCGCGTGGGATCCTCGCCGGCCCAGCGCAACAGGGTGCGCACCGCCGATTCGGCGTCGTCGCGGCTGACGCCGTGACGGGCGTCGGACTCAGAAGGAGGGGTCATGGCGGGCACCGCGACAAAAGAGCGCCATGGTAGCGCGTCGTATTCACCGCTGCGGTGGGGTGTCCGTCAACCGACCTTGGGACCGGGCGAATCGAGCGCGACATCGACGTCATCGCCGGCGTCGGCATCGAATTCCCAGCCGTCCTCCACCGCGCCACGGGCTTCGATCCAGCCGAGGCGGGACTGGTCGCGGGCCTGGACCCATTCGCGCTGCAGCTGGCGCTCCACCTGACCGAACCGGCAGCCGCCATGGCGCTGCCGGCTGTCGCGGCCGAAGCGGTAGGCCGGCGCGTAATCGTTCCAGTGGCGGCCGACGGAGTAGTAGGGCGCCTGGGCCAGACCGGGCTTGAACCGGTTCTCGAGCGCGTCCTGACCCTCCGCTGCGGCATCGGCCGGCGTACGGGTGTCTGACGGGGCGGCGCTGTCGTGCAGGTTGTGGGTCATGGCGGGTCCAGCGAGCACGCCAGCGCCGACAAGGCGTGTGGGAGGGCGGGCTGCAGACGCAACGCTAGGCGTGCCGCTGTTGGAGGCCAGTGAAAGATGCCTGTTGGCTTTGCATTGTCCCAGCTGCGATTCATCGCGCAGACGTATCCGCATCGAGGCTGGCCAGCACCGCAGCCGTGAACAGGGCAGGATCGAAGCGCTGGCCGGCGGCGTCTTCGCCCCGGCGCACCAGCACCACACCACGCGAGGGCACCACGATCACGTACTGCCCGCGGTTGCCCATCGCGGCGAACGTGTCTTCAGGCACGCCCGCCGCGCGCTGCATCAGCCACAAGGTCGCGCCATAGCCCAGATCGCCTTCCGGCTGCGGGCCGGATGGCGTCGTCGCCGCGCGCACCCAACCTTCGGGCAGCAGGCGCCGGCCGTCGAAGACGCCGTCGTGCTGCAGCAGCAGGCCGAAGCGGGCGAGATCGCGCGCGGTCGACCAGACCTGGCTCGACAGCACGAAGCCGCCGCGCCAGTCGGTTTCGGCCACGGTGCGGGTCATGCCCAGCGGCCAGAACAGATCGGTGAACGGCCGCGCCAGCGCGCGTGCCTCGTCGCCGGTCGCCGCGCGCAGCGCATGCACGGCCAGCACGCTGTCGTTATTGGCGTAGCGGAACTGCGTGCCGGGCGGATGCGCCAGCGGCCAGCCGGTCGCGGATTCGGCCACGGTGACGCCGCCGAAATACAGCGCATCGGTGCGGTTGCCCGCAGTGTCGCTGTGCAGACCGCTGGACATGCGCAGCAGCTGGTCGACGGTGATCGCGGCGCGCGGATCGCCCGGGGCCTGCCATTCGGGTACCGGCGCCGGCTGGGTCGGATCGAGGTCGCCGGCCCCCTGCGCCACGCCGACCAGCGCGCCGGCCAGGCTCTTGGCGACCGACCAGGTGCGCTGCGAGGTGTGCGGACCGAAGCCGTCGCGGTAGCGCTCGGCGACGATGCGCCCGTCCTGCAGCACGAGCACGGCGGTGGTCGCATGGCCGTCGCCGTAGTTCGGCGTGTCGAACGCGGCGGTGACGGCGTCCTCAAGCGCCGCTGCATCGCCGCGTAGCGTGGCGGTGGCATTGCGTTCCCCCAGGGGCCACGCCTGGTCGTCGAGATCCGGCGCGGCGCTGTCGAAGCGCGGCAAGGCTGCGATCGCTTCGACGCCCGCGCCGATCGGCAGCTGCGCGCAACCGAGATTCGGGCGCCACGCGGCGATGCGCGGCGGCAGCGCGTCGTCGAACGCGACCGAGACCGTGCGCGCATCGGCATCGATCGCCGCGTCCAGCGCCAGAACATCGGCCTGGTAATCGGGATAGATGCCGACGAACTCCAGGGCCTGCGCCTGCGTGGGCGTACGCCCGGCGTTGAACTGCACGCTGCACAGCGTCAGCGCCTTGTAGCCGGCGGCGATCGCGCGCGCATGCGTGGCGCGTTCGCGTTCGGCCATCGTCTGCGCAGCGGCGGACGTGGTGATGAGCAGCAGCGGCAGCAACAGGGCGAGACGCATCGGCATTCCGGGCAGCGGGACTGAACGCCAGTGTAGGCGTCGCGCTTTGCCGCGCGACCGGTGACGGGCATCATGTCCGGCCGGACCCACGCACGACACGGAGCAGGACATGACGGACACCACAGGCTCGCGGCGCATCAAGCGTTCGAAGACGACTGCCCTGCTGCTGATGGGTACCGCGCCGCTGTTGTTCAGTGCCTGCCAGCGCACCGCGCCGGTCGAAGTGCAGGACGGCCTCTACACCTCGGTCGAAAGCTGCGCGCAGGCGGTCGGCGACACCGCGACCTGCCGCATCGCGTTCGAGCAGGCCAAGCTGCAGGCTGCCGACACCGCGCCGCAGTACAGCAGCCGCGAAGCCTGCGAAGCGGAATTCCCGGCCGAGGAATGCGTCGAGCAGAAGACCTCGACCGGGCATTCCTTCATCGGTCCGCTGATGGCCGGTTTCTTCCTGTCATCGATGTTGAACAACAACCGCGCGGGCGTGGCCCAGCGGGCGCCGCAGGCTTCGCCGGCGTTCCGCGACAATCGCCAGGGCTGGCTGCGTCCGAACGGCGCGCCGGGTGCGGGCCGCGCCGGCATGGCGCCGGTGTCGGCAACGCCGGACCGCGCGGTGACCGCGAACCGCGGTGGCTTCGGCCGCTCGGCCAACGGCCGCAGCACCGGCGGCTGAGGTGCGCCGCGTCGCGATCGTCGAGCGCGGCGACTGGCAGGCGCAGGCCGCCGAGTGCGGCTTCCGGTTCCACACCATCGACGGCGCCCGCTACTGGGACGAGCGCGCGTACTACGCGTTCTCGATGGCGCAGATCGAGCACGATCTCGAAGACCCGAGCGTCGAAGTGCACCGGATGGCGATGGGCCTGGTCGACGAGATCGTCGAGAGCGACACACTGATGCAGCGCCTCGCGATTCCGGAAAGCTTCCGCGACTGGATCGCCGAGAGCTGGCGCCGCCGCGAACCGCATCTGTACGGCCGCCTGGATTTCGCCTACGACGGCAGCGGCCCGGCCAAGCTGTACGAGCTCAACTACGACACGCCGACCTCGCTGTTCGAGGCCGCGTTCTTCCAGTGGCAGTGGCTCGAAGACCAGCGCGCCAGCGGCCGCCTTCCGCGGGATGCCGACCAGTTCAACTCGATCCACGAAGCACTGGTCGACCGCTTCGGCGAGCTCGCATCGGGCCTGCCGCCGCCGCTGCTGTTCGCCGCGGTGCGCGAATCGGAAGAAGACCAGGGCACGATCGCCTACCTGCGCGACTGCGCGGCGCAGGCAGGGTTGTACGGCGATGCGATTGCGCTGGAAGACATCGGACTGTCCGAGGACGGTCGCTACACCGATCTCGACGACGTGGTCATCGGTTCGCTGTTCAAGTTGTACCCGCTCGAAGACCTGTTCAACGACGACTTCGGCCGCGCGCTGCCCAAGTCGAGCCTTCGCCTGATCGAACCACCATGGAAGGCCGTGCTGAGCAACAAGGGCCTGCTGCCACTGCTGTGGGAGCGGCATCGCGGACATCCGAACCTGCTCGCAGCCGAATTCGACACCGGCGGCGACCTGCCCGCCGGCTGGGTGCGCAAACCGCTGCATTCGCGCGAGGGCGCGAACATCGAATTGCATCTCGCCGACGGCCAGCGCCTGCACAGCGACGGCCCGTACGCCGGCCCGAGCATCCGCCAGGCCGCGCATCCGCTGCCGGCGTTCGACGGCCACTACCCGATGCTCGGCAGCTGGATCGTCGGCGATAACGCCTGCGGCATCGGTATCCGCGAGGATGATTCGCCGATCACCCGCGACAGCGCGCGCTTCGTGCCGCATGCGATCGTCGACGCGGATGCACCGGCGACGTTTTACGCCTGAGGCGGGATAGAAGCCTCGATCGCGCGTCCGTATCACTTCGCCCCGACTTTCCAAGTCGCGGTGCGCGTCTTTTCCTTCCCCCTCTGGGGGAAGGTGCCCGGAGGGCGGATGAGGGCGCACTTGGGTCTCTTGTAGAGAGCCCGGCCCTCACCCGACGCGCCTTGCGCGCCGACCCCGGATCAGGTCCGGGGCAGGCTCTCTCCCAAAGGGAGAGGTGCGCATTCCTAGCTTTCAGGCATTGACGCTGATCAAGCGAGCGCGCGACGACACGCGTATCTGCAGCCCATTCCGCCGCTCCCGCCCCCGGCCTGCGATCATGTACGCATGACCACGCCTCTCCCGTTCTCCGCGCTCGCGCTGTCGCCTGCCCTGTTGCAGGGCGTCGATGCCCTCGGCTACACGTCGATGACCCCGATCCAGGCGGAATCCCTGCCGCCGATCCTCGAAGGCCGCGACGTCATCGCGCAGGCGCCGACCGGCAGCGGCAAGACCGCGGCGTTCGGTCTCGGACTGCTGCAGAAGATCGACACCGGCCTCATCGAGACCCAGGCCCTGGTGCTGTGCCCGACGCGCGAACTCGCCGACCAGGTCGGCAAGCAGTTGCGCAAACTCGCGCTCGGCATTCCGAACCTGAAGCTGTCGCTGCTGTGCGGTGGCATTCCGCTCGGCCCGCAGCTGGCCTCGCTGACGCATCCGCCGCATGTCGTCGTCGGTACGCCGGGTCGCATCCAGGAACTGGCGAAGAAGAAGGCGCTGCATCTGCGCCACGTGCGCACGCTGGTGCTCGACGAAGCCGACCGCATGCTCGACATGGGCTTCGAGGACTCGATCCGCGACATCGTCAAGCGCGTACCGCCGACGCGGCAGGGCCTGCTGTTTTCAGCAACGTTTCCCGACGCAATCCGCGATCTCGGCACCGCGATGCTGCGCGAACCGGTGCAGATCGGCGTCGAGGGCAATGCGCCCGCGCCGAAGATCGAGCAGATCTTCCATGAAGTGGAACCGTCGCGCCGCGCGCCGCAGCTGGCCGCGCTGCTGCTGCGGCATCGCCCGGAATCGGCGGTGGTGTTCTGCAACACCCGCGCCGATGTCAACGAAGTCGCCGGCTCGCTCGCGCACTACGGCTTCGATGCGCTCGCGTTGCACGGCGACATGGAACAGCGCGATCGCGACGAAGTGCTGGTGCGTTTCGCCAACCGCAGCTGCAACGTGCTGGTGGCCAGCGACGTCGCCGCACGCGGGCTCGATGTCGAGGACATCGGCGCGGTGGTGAACTACGAGCTGCCGCACGACGCCGATACCTATGTGCACCGCATCGGCCGCACCGGTCGCGCAGGCCGCTCGGGCCTCGCGCTGAGCCTGGTCACGCCGCGCGAGATGCCGCGCACCGCGCTGGTCGAAGCGCAGTTCGGCGCGCCGCTGCGCTGGGACAAGCTGCTGCCGCTCAGCGGCAAGGGCAGCGATGTGCCGGCCGCGCCGATGATCACGCTGCGCATCGATGCCGGCCGCACCGAGAAGCTGCGCCCCGGCGACATCGTTGGCGCGTTGACCGGCGAAGCCGGCCTGCACAAGGACGCGATCGGCAAGATCGATGTCTTCGCCACGCGCAGCTATGTCGCCATCACACGCGGCAAGGTGCAGCAGGCGGTCAATCACCTGCGCGACGGCAAGATCAAGGGCCGCCGCTTCCGCGTGCAGCCGCTGAAGACGACGTAGCCGTCCCCGGCGCTACGCGAGACTGCGCGCATGCGCCTGCTGATCATCACCTATGGCACCGAAGGCGACGCGCGTCCGCTCGCCGCGCTCGGCTGGGCGTTGATGCGCGCCGGGCACACCGTGCACCTGCTCGGCGATGCCGACACGCTCGACAGTGCACGCGCGCTCGGCGTGCCCACGACCGCCCTGGCCGGCGATATCCGCGGCACGCTGTCGCGCATGCGTGCGATGCGGCAAATCGAGCGCGCGCTGATCCGCATCGTCGACGCGCGCACGCCCGAGTGGATGCAGCAGGCGATGACGCTCGGTGCAGACTGCGATGCGGTGATCGTGTCTGGACTCACCGCGTTCGTCGGCCTGTCGGTGGCCGAAGCGCTGGGCAAGCCGGCGATCGGCGCGATGATGATTCCGATCAGTCCGACTGCCGCGTTCACCTCGCCGCTGTCGCCGTTGCGCCTGCCGCGCGTGCTCAACCGCAGCTCGCACGCGTTCGTGAACCACATGGTCTGGCGCACGTTCCGCGCGACGACGAACCGCGGACGCGTCGCGATCGGCCTGCCGCCGCGCACCACACCGTGGACCACGCATCCGGTGCTCTACGGCGTATCGCCGGCGCTGCTGCCCGACGTCGCCGACTGGCCAGAGGACGCCATCGCCTGCGGCCAATGGGTGACCTCTTCGGAGGACTGGACGCCACCGGCCACGCTCGTCGAGTGGATCGAGGCCGGCCCGCCGCCGGTCTATGCCGGCTTCGGCAGCATGAGCGGCTTCGATGCGACGCGCGTGCGCGATGCATTGCTGGAGGGGGTCGGCGATCGCCGCGTGCTGTTCAATCCGGGCTGGAGCGGCATCGACACCAGCGGCCTGCCGCCGAACATCTGCGTCATCGGCAGCGTGCCGCACGACTGGCTGCTGCCGCGCTGCGCGCTGGCGATCCATCACGGCGGCTCGGGCACCACGCACTCCGCATGCCGCGCCGGCATTCCGTCGGTGATCCTGCCGTTCGCCGGCGACCAGCCGTTCTGGACAGCCCGTCTGCGCGCGCTGGGCATCGCTGATCGGGTTCTGTCGGGGCGACGTCCGTCGGCATCCGGGCTCGCGGCTGCCATCGGTTTCGCCGAACGCCCTGATACCCGTGCGTGCGCTGCCGCGCTGGGCGCCGTGATGCGAGCGGAGGATGGCTGCGCGACGGCTGTGGCATGGATCGAGCGCTTCGTCGCTGCCGGCGGGGGCGCGACGATAGCGTCGCGCTAGAGGTCACGCGCAGTCGCGCGCGTTGCCTGGGACGTCGCGCGGCGCCGATGCGCGCTTCAGATCCGGCCGGCGGTGCGCAGCGCCGTCAGTTCGTCTGCGTCGAACAGGCGCGAGCGCAGGTGGAAACGCACGCCTTCGCCGTTCTCCAGCGAAAACATGCCGCCGCGGCCCGGCACCACGTCGATGATGAGCTGGGTGTGCTTCCAGTACTCGAACTGCGACGCGCTGATGTGGAACGCCGCGCCGCCGATCTCGCCGAGCTGCACGTCGCGGTCGCCGACGATGAAGTCGTCAACGGGAAAACACATGGGCGAGGATCCGTCACAGCAGCCGCCTGACTGGTGGAACAGGACCGGCCCGTGCCGGTCCTGCAGCATTGCGATCAACTGCAGCGCAGACAGCGTCGCCATCACCTGCAGGGGGAGGGGCGCAGGGCGTGGCGTGTTGGTCACGGGCTGGTCTTCTCCAGTGCTCAGGCAGCGAAGTCGAGCACGATGCGGCCTTCGATCGTGCCAGCGCGCATCCGCTCGAACACCGCGTTGATGTTCTCCAGCCGGTCGGTGGCCACCGTCGCCTTGACCTTGCCCATCTCGGCGAACGTCAGCGACTCCTGCAGGTCGAGCCGGCTGCCGACGATCGAACCGCGCACGGTCACGCCGTTGAGGACCAGGCCGAAGATGTCGAGCGGAAAGGTGCCGGGCGGCAGGCCGTTGAGGGACACCGTGCCGCCGCGGCGGACCATGCCGACCGCCTGCTCGAAGGCCTTGGGCGAAACCGCAGTGACCAGCGCCCCGTGGGCACCATTGATCGCCTTCTTGATGAAGGCCACCGGGTCGGTCGTCCGCGCGTTGACCGTCACCGCCGCACCCAGACGCTCGGCGAGGCGGAGCTTGGCATCGTCCACATCGACCGCGGCGACGTTGAGCCCCATCGCTTTTGCATACTGCACCGCCATATGGCCGAGGCCGCCGATGCCCGAGATCACCACCCAGTCGCCGGGTTTGGTGTCGGTCATCTTCAGGCCCTTGTACACGGTCACGCCCGCGCACAGCACCGGGGCGATCTCGACGAAGGAGATGGACTTGGGCAGATGCCCGACATAGGCCGCATCGGCCAGCGCGTACTCGGCGAAACCGCCGTTGACCGAATAGCCGGTATTGCGCTGCGACTCGCACAGCGTCTCCCAGCCACCGAGGCAGTGTTCGCAATAGCCGCAGGCCGAATACAGCCAGGGCACCCCGACCCGGTCGCCTTCCTTGACGTGGGTGACGCCGCTGCCCACTGCGGCCACATAGCCCACGCCCTCGTGTCCCGGAATGAAGGGCGGATCGGGCTTCACCGGCCAGTCGCCCTCGACCGCGTGCAGGTCGGTGTGGCAGACCCCGCAGGCCTCGATCTTGACCAGAATGTCGCCGGTCCCGGGCCGCGGCACCTCGACCTCCTCGATCTTCAGCGGCTGGCCAAAGGCGCGGACCACCGCAGCTTGCATCGTCTTGTCCATGTGGAACTCCATCAGGTTCGGATATCCGCACCATGGGCCCTGCGGCGCCGCGATGCGTTGATCCCGATCAATCGGGGATCAGGGCCCGGTGTTTCCGCAGCCGTCGGGCCCCTCCATGCCGACGGCTGCGGACAGTGCACGGGCTCAGAAGAAGCCCAGCGCCTTGGGCGAGTAGCTGACCAGCAGATTCTTGGTCTGCTGGTAGTGGTCGAGCATCATCTTGTGGTTCTCGCGGCCGATGCCCGACTGCTTGTAGCCGCCGAACGCGGCGTGCGCCGGATAGGTGTGGTAGCAGTTGGTCCACACGCGGCCGGCCTGGATCCCGCGGCCCATGCGGTACAGGCGCGACGCGTCGCGGCTCCACACGCCCGCGCCCAGGCCGTAGAGCGTGTCATTGGCGATCGCCAGCGCCTCCGCCTCGTCCTTGAACGTGGTCACCGACACCACCGGGCCGAAGATCTCCTCCTGGAACACCCGCATCCTGTTGTGGCCCTTGAACACCGTCGGCTTGACGTAGAAACCGCCTTCGAGCTCACCGCCGAGCCGGTTCTGCTCGCCGCCGATCAACACTTCCGCGCCTTCCTGCCGGCCGATGTCGAAGTAGGAGAGGATCTTCTCGAGCTGCTCGCCCGAGGCCTGCGCGCCGATCATCGTGTTCGGGTCGAGCGGATTCCCCTGCACGATCGCCGCCACGCGCTTGAGCGCCTTTTCCATGAAGCGCTCGTAGATCGATTCCTGGATCAGCGCGCGCGACGGGCAGGTGCACACCTCGCCCTGGTTGAAGGCGAACAGCACGAAGCCCTCGATTGCCTTGTCGAGGAAATCGTCGTCCTCGGCCATCACGTCGGCGAAGAAGACGTTCGGCGACTTGCCACCGAGTTCCAGCGTCACCGGAATCAAGTTCTGGCTGGCGTACTGCATGATCAGCCGGCCGGTGGTGGTTTCCCCGGTGAAGGCGATCTTGGCGATCCGCGGGTTGCTGGCCAGCGGTTTGCCCGCCTCCAGGCCGAAGCCGTTGACCACGTTGAGCACGCCGGGCGGCAGCAGGTCGCCGATCACCTCCATCAGCACCAGGATCGAGGCCGGTGTCTGCTCGGCGGGCTTGAGCACCACGCAATTGCCGGCGGCGAGCGCGGGCGCGAGCTTCCAGCACGCCATCAGCAGCGGAAAGTTCCACGGAATGATCTGGCCGACCACGCCAAGCGGTTCGTGGAAGTGGTAGGCGATCGTGTCGCCGTCGATCTCGCCGATCGACCCTTCCTGGGCGCGGATGGCGCCGGCGAAGTAGCGGAAGTGGTCGGCGCACAGCGGAATGTCGGCATTGCGTGTCTCGCGGATCGGCTTGCCGTTATCCCAGGTTTCGGCATGTGCCAGCAGCTCGAGGTTGGCTTCGATGCGGTCGGCGATCTTCAGCAGCAGGTTCGCCCGCGTCGTCGTCGAGGCCTTGCCCCAGGCGTCCTTCGCGGCATGCGCCGCGTCGAGTGCGGTTTCGATGTCATCGGCGTTGGAGCGTGCCACCGAGGTGAACACCCGGCCGGTGACCGGCGTGGTGTTGTCGAAGTACTGGCCCGACTTCGGCGCCACCCAGGCGCCGCCGATGAAGTTGTCGTAGCGCGGCTTGAACAGGCTCGACGGGTCGGTGGCGAACGGACGGGGAGCGGTGACGGCATTCATGCAGGTCTCCTGGAGGCTGTGTGGGACGGCAGCCCGTGGCGGGCGTGTGCCTTCAGGTGCGCAAGCGGCGTGCCACCCAAGGATGTTGCAACGCGTCATGCAGGCAAGGCGCGCTGCGGCGCCGGTCTCCGGGCGCTGTGTGTTGCGGCGCAGCGTTACAGGCTGTCGCAGGATGTGATGTGTATGGGGACAGCGCCCCCGCTCGCTGTCGCATCCTGCGACAGGGGGCGTCCGCGGAGACACGACGATGCGCCACACCACCCGGACCGACCAGCTTGCACAGGCGCGCCGCACGTTCTTCGAATGGGGTGGCGCGCCGGTGGGCCAGGTCCCTGCGACGATTCTGCAGTCGTGGTCGCGCTGCCGGAACGCGGGCCTGGAAGCGGCGCGCGCGCCGGGCATCGAACCGGTCGACGCCAGGCGTCTGGGCGAGATGCGCGAGCGCCACGAAACCCTGTGGCGGCTGGCGCGGGCAGAGATCGACCTGCTGTCGAGCGATGCCGACGCAACCGGCAGCATGGTCATCCTCACCGATGCCGATGGCTGGATCCTCGACGCCGGCGGCGACCTGGGCTTCCTCGACAGGGCCGGCCGCGTCGCGCTGATGCCCGGTGCCTGCTGGCACGAATCGCGCGTGGGCACCAACGCGATCGGCACCGCGATCCATGAGCGTCGCCACGTCGAGGTGCAGGGCGGGGAACACTACCTGCCGCCGCACCGCATCCTCTCGTGCAGCGCCGCGCCGATCTTCGACCCGCACGGCCAACTGGTCGGCGTGCTCGACATCTCCGGCGATTCCAGTGTGCCGCAACGCCACGCGCTGGGGCTGGTGCGTCTGGCGATCGCGAATATCGAACATCGGTACTTCGACGACGGCATCGCCGATTGCGACCTGATCCGCGTGCATCGCGATCCGGCGCTGCTCGGCTCTTCGCGCGAAGGCCTGCTGGGCTTCCGCAACGGCAAGCTGGTGGTCGCGAATCGCATCGGTCTGGACCTGTTCGGACTCGACCACGACGAACTCGGGCGCGCGAGCTACGACGCGTTGTTCGACGCGCCCCTGTCGCGGCTGCGCAGCGACGGCGCCTTCCACGATCGCCACGGCCGGGCGTTCTACGGCCGTGTCGACAGCGCTGAGCGCCAGCGACGGGCGCCCACTCGCACGCCGATCACCGTCTCGCCGGCCACCCGCCATGCCCGCGACGACGCTCCGATCTTCGATGCCGCCTGCGATGCCGAACTGCAGCGCGCGGTGCGCGTGCTCGACGCCGGCATTCCCGTGCTGGTGCAGGGCGAAACCGGCTGTGGCAAGGAGGTCTTCGCGCGCGAACTGCACCGGCGCTGCACGCGTGCCGGCAAGCCGTTCGTTGCGGTCAATTGCGCGGCGCTGCCCGAAGGCCTGATCGAGGCCGAGCTGTTCGGCTACGAGGCGGGCGCGTTCACTGGCGCGCGCAAGGCCGGCAATCCCGGTCTGCTGCGACAGGCCGACGGCGGGGTGCTGTTCCTCGACGAGATTGGCGACATGCCGCTCGCCCTGCAGCCGCGCCTGCTGCGCGTGCTGCAGGACCGCGAGCTGTCTCCACTGGGTGGCGGCAAGCCGGTGAAGCTGGACTTCGCCCTCGTCTGCGCCACCCATCGCGCGCTGGACGTGGCGATCGACGACGGCCGCTTCCGGTCCGACCTCTACTACCGGCTCGCCCATCACGTGGTGCACCTGCCGCCGCTGCGCGCACATGAAGACCGCGCCGGCCTCGTCGATGCACTCTGGCTGCGCCTGGGCGATGGACGCCGGCTCGGTGACGACGCCCGCGCCGCGCTCGCCGACTACGACTGGCCCGGCAACCTGCGACAGCTGGTGGCTTGCCTGCGCACGGTGGCCGCGCTGTCGGAAGCCGACGCGACCGTGGGGATCGACGGCCTGCCGGCCTATCTACGCCGCGTGCCGGCCCTGAGCCCCGCCGCGCCGGTCACGCCGGCCGCGCCGCCGGGCGATCTGCAGGCGCTCAACCGCCAGGCGATGCTGGCGGCGGTCGAGGCCTGCCACGGCAACGTGGTGCAGGCCGCGCGCAGGCTCGGCATCAGCCGCAGCACGCTCTACCGCAAGCTCGGTCGCGGTCTGCGAGGCGGCCGCTGAGCGGGTTTCAAGCGGGGTCGCGAAACCCGCGCACGTGCTCGATCAGGGCGCGCAGTTTCGGCGGCAGGTTGCGGCGGTCGGGGTAGTAGAGGAAGAAACCGGGGAACGGCGGCAGGAAGGCGTCGAGCACCGTCACCAGTTCGCCGCGCGCGATCCACGGCGCGAACGTTTCCTCGATGCCGAACGTCAGGCCGCCGCCGGCCAGTGCGGTGCGCACCATCAGCAGCATGTCGTTGGTCGTGACCTGCGGCTGCACGGCGACATCGAAATCCAGCCCGTCCTGCACGAACTCCCAGCGATAGGGCGCCACACCCGGCGCGGGCCGCCAGCCGATGCAGCGGTGCGCGACCAGCTCGCGCGGATGCATCGGCGTGCCGTGCGCTACGAGATAGCCGGGCGTCGCCACCACCACTTGGCGCACCGGCCCGGTCAGCGGCACCGCGATCATGTCCTGCTCGATCACCTCGCCCAGCCGCACGCCGGCATCGAAACCTTCGGCGACGATGTCCGATTCGGCGTCGGTCACGGTCACGTCGAGCGTCACCTGTGGATAGGCTTGGGCGAAGCGCGCGACCAGCGGGCCGGCGAGGAAGCGTTCGGCAATCGAGGTCACCGCGACGCGCAACAGGCCGCGCGGTGGGCCATCGTCGAGCGCGTCCTCGAGCGCGGCGCCGATCCGCGCCAGCGGCTGCGCGATCTGCTGGTGCAGCCGGTGCCCGGCTTCGGTCAGCCGCACGCTGCGGGTCGAGCGCGTCACCAGCGCGACGCCCAGCCGGTCTTCCAGCTTGCGCATGCCCTGGCTGACGGCCGAGCGGGTAACGCCGAGGCGATCGGCGGCGGCGCGGAAGTTGTCGTCTTCGGCGACCGCGACGAACACCCGCAGCAGGTTGAAGTCGATGTCCATTGGTTAGCCAATCTAACCACAGCATCCAGCACGGAGGGGATTCTCGCGACACCGGGCGGCTTCTAACGTGGCTGCACCGGGCCAAGACGCCCATCGCAGGAGCTTTCCCATGCAGCAGGACCTCGCCAACCGCATCGTGCTGATCACCGGCGCCAGCAGCGGCATCGGCGCCGCGACCGCGCGCGAACTCGCCGCCCGCGGCGCCACCGTCGTGCTCGGCGCGCGCCGTGTCGATCGCCTCGATGCACTGGTCGCGGAGATCACCGGCACCGGCGGCCGCGCCGAAGCGCGCGCGCTGGATGTCGTCTCGGCAGACGACGTGCAGGCCTTCGCCGACCACGCGCTGGCCGCGCACGGCCGTATCGACGCCCTCATCAACAACGCCGGCGTCATGCCGCTCTCGCCGTTGTCGGCGCGCAAGCGCGACGAGTGGGACCGGATGATCGACGTCAACATCCGCGGCGTGCTGCACGGCATTGCCGCGGTGCTGCCGGCGATGGAGGCGCAGGGCTTCGGCCACGTCATCAACGTCGCCTCGATCGGCGCGCACCAGGTGTTCCCCACGTCGGCCGTGTACTGCGCCACCAAGTACGCGGTGTGGGCCATTTCGAAAGGCCTGCGGCAGGAGACCACCACGCTGCGCGTGACCGTGGTCAGCCCCGGCACCACGACCTCCGAACTCGCCGACACCATCACCCACGCCGGCGCCGCCGAAGGCATGCGCGATTTCCGCCGCATCACGATCGCGCCCGAGGCCATCGCACGCGCCATTGCATTCGCGATGACCCAGCCTGCCGACGTCGACGTCAGCGAGCTGATCGTCCGCCCCGTGGCGAGCCCCTACTAATGGCCGCCCGCACCTTGCCGCAATGCTGCAGGCTCGCCGGGCTCGCGATTGCGATGGGACTCGTGGTGCCGGTGGTGTCCGCGCACGCCGCCGATACGCCGACGCGCACCACGGCCCACGACAACGCCGCGCAGATCCGCGCGGCGTTCGAAGCCTGGCGAATCGGCCAGGGCAGCGTGTTCGATCTGCTCGCCGACGATGTCGTGTGGACCGTCGCCGGCGACAGTCCGGTCTCGGGCACGTACCGCTCGAAGCAGGCGTTCCTCGACGAGGCGGTCGCGCCGATCACCGCGCAACTCGCGACGCCGATCCTCCCGCAGATGACGCGCATCGTCGCCGACGGCGCCCACGTGGTCGTGCTGTGGCAGGGCACCGCCACCGCGCGCAACGGCGACGCGTACCGCAACCACTACGCCTGGCATCTCGAACTCGCCGACGGCCGCATCGTGCGCGCGACCGCCTTCCTCGACACCTGGGCTCTCGCACAACTGCTCGATGGCGCCTGAACCCGCGCCGCGCCGCGCGGCTACACTCGCCGTTCGGATCTGGGGAGACCGCGCATGCAACAGGAGACCGACGCCGCATCGCGGCCCGTCGATGGCACGCCGATGCCGGCCGCGCCGAGTGGCCGCATCAGCTTCGAGCGTCTGCGCGAGCGCAGCGACGAACTCGAACTGCTGATCTCGGGTCTGCTGGTCTTCGGTCTGTTCACCGTGCCGGGCCGGTTGTTCGATATGTGGGTGTCCAACACCGTCCACGCCGACGGCGTGGCGCAGTACGCGATCTGGTTCGGCTTCGCGGTCGGGGTGGGTGTCAGTTACGCGCTCGCCGCCGCCTTCATGGTGCACATCGCGATCCGCGGCTACTGGGTCGGCCTCATCGGTCTGAAGGCGACGTTCCCCGATGGCGTGCGCTGGGACCGGCTCATTTCGATGGGGCCGGTCTCGCGGGAGTTCCAGCGCGAACAGACCGGCGATATCGGGCAGGCGATCGAGCGCGCCGACCGCATGGCGTCGATCCTGTTCGCAATGAGCATCCTGATGGCGGTGACCATCGCCGGCATTGGCGTGTTCGCCGTCGCACTGATGGTGCTCGGTAGCCTGACCGGCGCACTGTTCGGCATGGCCGACCGGGTCGCGCTGATCGCGGGCGGTGTGCTGTACCTGCTGTTCATTGCCGGCGCGGTAGCGATCGTGGTCTGCGAGAAACTGATCGCACGTCGCGAGGCGGCCGGGCGCACCAGTGACGGCCCGCGCCGCGCGCTGCGCCGGCTGCTGCGCCTCTACGGCGTACTGGTGCCGCAGCGCCTGGTGGGACCGATGCAGCTCACGCTGCAGAGCAATCTCAACGGCCGCGCATTCCTCGTCGTCTACGGGCTGGTCATCGGCGGTGCGATGCTGATCGGCGGCCTGCAGGTCATCAACTCGATGAAGTTCTCACTGCTGCAGGGCTACGACGTCGTCACAGAGGAAGCCGTGGATCACGGCATGCTCGGTGCGCACTACGAGAACATGCGCGCCGAGCATGATGCGCTGCTGCGCTTTCCGATGATTCCGTCGGACCGCATCGCCGAAACGCATTTGCGCCTCTTCATTCCGCACCAGCCGCAGCGCGACAACGTACTCGCGCGTCGTCTGTGCGCGAGGCTAATCGACGGCCGCAACACGGCCGAAGGCGCCCCCGCTGCCCGCAATGCGATCGACTGCATGGCTGCGATGTGGACCGTGACCCTCGACGGCGTCGCCGTGCCGCTCGACGACTTCGTGCCGATCGAGCGCCGTGACCTGGGGATGCGCGGACTCGTCGGTTATATCCCGCTGGGCGAGCGACAGCCGGGGCGCCACAACCTCGCACTGACCTGGAACGCTGGCGGTGGCGAAACCGGCAAACAACGCCGCCGCGATTACCGCATCCCGTTCTGGTTCATCCCGCAGATCGCCGAGCGCGTGCAGCGCGATTAGGGCGTCAGCGCGGTTCGAGCGTGATGTTCGGATGCGCGGCGAGGATCTCCAGCACGAGATCGAAGAACGTCGGCCCGCCGCCGGCCTTGAGTGCATCGAGGTCGCGCCGCATGCGTGCCTTGTCGTAGCGGCCCTGCGTGTCGAGCTTGTCCTGCAGCCACGCGCGGGTGGCGTCGACGCCGAGCGCGCGGCGGTTCCGCGCGAAATCCGTCCAGACCAGGGTCACCGGCGCGTCGCCATCGAGCGCGCCGTAGCCGCCGTAGAGCATGTCGTCGAGCGCATCGAGACTGTGGCCAAGCGACCAGTCGGCGTCGGCCATGAACACCCGGTTGACCTCGTCGTAGAACGAAGCGAGGTCGTGGATGCGGCTGCCGTCGAGACGCAACCTCTGGGGCATGGATACGTCCAGGGCGAGATGAGGTGGTGCGACGCCATCATCGCGGCGAGTGCGTGACGGCGTGCTTGGGAATGGACGGTCGGGGCGGCGCTAGCTGGAAACGACCAGCGTCGACGCACACACGGCATGCGGGAAGCATTCGACGTGGAGCGAAGTCGAGGGATCGCTCCGCTGCGGCAATTCGATTTCGATCGGGTACGACGCCTTCGGCGCGAGCCACGCGAAGAGGATGCCGGCGGCAAACATCAGCACCAGAATGAAGACGAGGATGCCCAGCAGAACCTTGATGCCCCGGGACGGGGACGCCACACGCTTCGGGTCGCCACATCGCGGGCACGCGATCGCGCGGTCGCTGATCTCACGCTGACATTCCTTGCATCGCACCAGGGCCATCGGCACATCCTTTCAAAAAGCCAGTTCGCGACGGACGTTCATCGGCCGCGCCGCATCAGCCTAGCGCGTCATGCACGCAGCATTCGAGAAGCGTCATCACAACCGCACGCTTCTTTCATGCGGCCTTTGCGAACGCGCGCCCACACTCGCGCTCCCTTCACCGGAGTTACCCGCATGGGCCTGTTCTCAAAGATCGCCGACCGCATCTTCGGTCGCAAAGACGCACCCGCACCGGCAGCCACGCCGGCCGCACCGGCCAAGCCGGCGGCGGTGATCTTCACCGGCAGCGAGCACGACCCCAAAGTGTCGCCGCCTTCGCACAACCCGGCCCCTGCAGCGCCGACGTCGCCTGCCGAACCGGTCGACGTCGACGCCGTGCTTACTGCCATGGCGGCGGAGAAGGGCGGTGCGAGCGACTGGCGCCGGTCGATCGTCGATCTGCTGAAGCTGCTCGATCTCGACTCCAGCCTCGAGGCGCGCAAGGAACTCGCCGCCGAGCTCGACGTCAACGCCGGCGCGCACGGCAGCGCCGAGCAGAACCTCGCCCTGCACAAGGCGGTGATGCGCAAGCTGGCCGAGAACGGCGGCAAGGTGCCGGACGACCTGAAGGACTGAGACCGTCGAAGCTCCACGTTGGATACCGGGCCGGCGCCCTGAAAGCGCCGGCCCCTTGCGTTGCGGTCAACGCGGGCGGACGCGCTCAGCCGCGGCCGGCAGGCTTCACAGCACTATCGATCGCGCCGTCACTGCCATGCGCAGCGCGCACCTCGAACAACTGGCCGCCTTCGACATCGGTCATGAAGAACTCGACCGTGCCATCCGCAGCGAACTGCGGCGGATGGAAGCTGTAGCCACCGCGCTCGATCGCGCCGCGATGCGCATCGCTGGAAATATTGGCTTCGGCCTTCGGCACGCGGCCCGACGGCACGCCCTCGCCGAACGCCGCAACCGCTTCGGCCCACAGCGCGGGGCTCGCCTCGTCACCGCAGGCGTCGAGCACGCGCGCCAGCGCGTCCGCTTCGCCACGGCCGACCACTTCGTGGTCGTGCGGCACCGCATACGTCTTCGTCGAGGCTGACAGCACATTGTTCGAGCGCACGCCCACCAGGCGGCATGCACCGGCGGCGCCATTCGGCACGTCGGTCACCACGACAACCGCTACCTGCCATCCATGGGCCTCCGCAGCCACTTCGGCCACGCGCTTGCTGGTCTCGTCCATCGTCTCCGCCGTCGTTTCGGTTGGGGTCGCGGCGGGCGCAGCCGCCTGCTGCGCGCACCCGGTCGGGGCGACGATCAACAGGCAACAGCCGGCGGCGTGGATCAGCGTGCGCATGGGCGATTCGCATCCTTTCGCAGTGAGATCGGCCACGCCGCGCTTCAACGACCGCGCGGCATGCATCACCACCCTGCAACCTGCAGCGCGCGGCGTCCATCCGGACAGGCCCCAGATGTGCGCACACGAGATGAACGGGGTCGGGCGACGTCCGCCGATGCCCGCGACGCGCAGGCGCACCTGTCATCACCCGGCACCTGCACGCCGGCTGGATCGCGACCTGCGCCGCCCCGCGCTTGCACACCCGCGCGCGTTACGATGCCGGTCCCCACGCCGCACCTCCAGATTCCGCATGAAGGCCCGCACCTCCGACGCATTGCAGGCGGCATGAGCAAGGCGTTCCGCCGTCCGGAGGGACGCGCCCCATCCCGCAATGAACGTCTGCAGCCCTGGTTCGCCGCGCTCGTCAGTGCGGTGCTGCATGTGTTGTTTGCATATCTGTTGCTGACCTCCCAGCCGATCGTCTTCAAGACGCCACAGGGGTCGTCGGCCGGCAGTCCGATGGCGGTCGAGTACATCGGCATCACCCCGCCGCAGCCGGTGACCGCGCCGGTGCCGAGTCCGCCGCCGCAGACGCCGCCCACGCAGGCAGCGCCCGTGACTTCGCGTGTGCAGACCACGCGCGTCGACGAGCCCGCAGAGCCGCTGCCGCCCGACGAAGCCGCGCCTGTCGAAGCGCTCACCGAAGTGCGCCCGCCGCGTCCTGCGCCGCCGGCCGCGCCGACACCGCCGCAACCCGTGCAGTCGCGCGCCGCGGCCAGCCCGCCCGATGCACAGCGTCGCTCGCGCGTCTGGGGCCAGCCGCCCGGCATGCTGCCCGAGGCCACCGCACCGGTGAACGCCGGCCGCGAACGCACCGCGCGCATCGGTCAGGGTCGCGGCAACGATTCCACGTCCGACCAGCCCAGCCTCGAAGTCGGCGGCTACCAGGTGATCTACGACACCACCAGCGAGACCCGCCTGCGCGAGTGGCGCGACGAAGGCGTCACCGAACTCTTCATCCCGCTGCCGGGCACGCGCGACTACATGGTTTGTCCGCTGGAGACCGCGCTGCGCCGCGAGTCCAGCGACTGCCGCATGCTCGCACCGGAAGATCCGCAGATGGCCAACGTCCGCGACGCGCGCGAGGTCATTGGCTTCCACCGCGTGTACCGCCGCGGCGAAGTGGTCTGGCGCGGGCCGGGCCCCTACCGCTGACCCGATGACGCCGCCGGCGGGGCGTCGTCGCACCCGCCACATCCGACTGACGAACACCCGGTCGCGCGGACATGCATGGCCGATCGACTGCGGATGGCGGTGCACGCCCGGCCGTCGACGCGCAGCGCCGGCGCGCGGGCCGTGCACAGGCGCGGACAGGCCCACGCGAGCGCCGCCCAGGCCGCGCTTTCATGAATCCCCACACGCCGTCACGACGTTCCGTGAAGGTCGCCGGCGGCACGATGGCGCGTCCATGCGGCCTTGCCGCGACGCTTCCCCCAAGGAGACCCATGGCACTCACCGACATCCTGCCCGGCACGCTCGGCTTCGGCACCGCGCCGCTTGGCAACATGTTCCGCGACATTCCCGATGCCGAAGCTCGCGCCACGGTCGACGCCGCGTGGGACGACGGCATCCGCTACTTCGACACCGCGCCGCTGTACGGCGCCGGCCTGGCCGAGCTGCGCCTCGGCGAGGCGCTGGCCGAACGCCCGCGCGCCGACTACGTCATCAGCACCAAGGTCGGCCGGCTGATCCTCGATGAGAAAGAGGACGTCAGCGCCCGCGACCAGGGTGAGAAGGGCGGCCTGTTCGCACACGGCCGCGACAACCGCGTGGTCAACGACTACAGCTACGACGCCACGCTGCGCTCGATCGACGACAGCCTCAAGCGCCTGCGCACCGACCGCATCGATATCGCCTGGGTGCACGACGTGGCCCAGGATTTCTACGGCGACGAGTGGCTGGAGAAATTCGAGAGCGCGCGCACCGGTGCGTTCCGCGCGCTGGACCGTCTGCGCGACGAAGGCACGATCAAGGGCTGGGGCCTCGGCGTGAACCGCGTCGAAGCCATCGAGCTGCTGCTCGACCTCGACGAGCCGAAGCCGAACGGCTGCCTGCTCGCCGGCCGCTACACGTTGCTCGACCACGACCGCGCGCTGCAGCGGCTGATGCCGCAGGCGGCCGAGCAGGGCGTGGGCATCGTCGTCGGCGGGCCCTACAGTTCGGGCGCGCTGGTCGGCGGGCCGAACTTCGAATACGCGCCGGCGCCGCAGGCGATCCTCGACAAGGTCGCGCGCATCAAGGCCATCGCCGACCGCCACGGCGTCAGCATGAAGGCCGCCGGCTTGCAGTTCTCGCTGGCCAACCCGGCCGTCGCCGCGGTAATTCCCGGCGCCAGCAGGCCCGGCCGCATCGCCGAGGATCGCGCCGCGCTGGAGGAGACCGTGCCGGCTGCGTTCTGGCACGAGTTGCGCGAGGCGAAGCTCGTGCACCCGGATGCGCCGCTGCCGGGGTGAGCCCTGCAGGTGATCGCGCCGGTGCCTGCCGCACCGGCGCCGTCACCGATGATCGAAGCGACATCGGGCCCGATGCGGCACCCGTTAGACCGGGTGAGTCAGTGCACGGCGTCGGCCCCCTTTGTCGCGGCGCCAGTGAATGCACTACCGGCGACGTCGCCGGCCCGCCAGCCGCGGTCGGCATCCAGGCCGGTTAGCCACCAGCTGTGCGCATCAATGCGCAGCGGCCCGCGCACGCGCTCGTGGAAGCGCGTCGGCATCTGCGCGCGGTAGCCGGTCATCGTGGTCCGGTAGCGGGCATCGGTGACCACCGGCTCGATGCGCTGACGCGCCGGATCAATCTCTCCCAGCGGCCTTCGCTCGCGTAGTCAGGTCGCCCGCGCGCGCAGGTCGCCGGCGTGCGCCGCCACAGCGCGGCGGCGCGCGGAAAGTCGGTCGCGCAGCCGGTCAGTCATACGCCGACCGTCAGTACCAGCAGAATCCTGTCCAACCCATGCATCGCAGGCGCTCCTTCGAATGGCCTGCACCGCTTACGGCGCGACCGGCCCGACGGATCACGCGCAGACGGGCCGCACGCCGTCGGGCCTGTCGTGGCCGCTCCGGAACACGCCGCGGTGTGGCGTCGTTTGCGGATCGAAGCGGCAACCGGAACGCGTCTCCGGCGCCCGGTGTCCCCGCCGCCGCCGCCGCCGCATCACGGCCCCAGCAGCGCGCTCGCGATGCCGAAGTACACCAGCACGCCGGCGACGTCGGCGATCGAGGTCACCAGCGGGCCGCTGGCGGTCGCCGGGTCCAGCCGGAACTTCGACAGCGCGAACGGCAGCGACATGCCGATCAGGCTGCCGATCAGCACCACCACCAGCATCGTGATCGCCACCACCAGCGCGATGTCCGGGCCGCCCCGCCAGACGCCGATCGCCGAGATCGCCACCGCCATCGTCACGCCCAGCAGGCCGGCCACCAGCACCTCGCGGCCGAGCATGCGGCTCCAGTCCTGCGCGCGCACGTCGCCGGTCGCCAGCGCGCGCACCATCAGCGTGGCCGACTGCGAGCCGGCATTGCCGGCGCTGGCGATCAGCAGCGGCAGGAAGAACAGCAGCGCCAGATGCGAGGCGATGGTGTCCTCGAAATGCGCGATGCCGGCGCCGGAGAAGATGTTGCCGAACACCAGCAGCACCAGCCAGAACACGCGCAGACGATAGAGCTGGCGGATCGAGGCGCCGCGCACCGTGCCGGGCAACCGGCCCGCGGTACCACCGGCGAGCAGCGCGTCCTCGGTGGCCTCGGCCTGGGCCACGTCCATCGCATCGTCGGCGGTGACGATGCCGACCAGGCGGCCCGCGTCGTCGAGGATCGGCAGCGCGATGAAGTCGTACCGGCTGATCAGCTCGGCCACGGTTTCCTGGTCGTCGCCCACGCGCGCGACGATCGGATTGGACTGCATCAGATCGGACACCCGCGTTTCCGGCGCGGCCGTGATCAGGCTGCGCAGCGAGGTCACGCCGATCAGCCGGCGCCCGGCGTCGATCACGTAGGCGGTGTAGATCGTCTCGGTATCGGGCGCCACCCGGCGCAGTTCCTCCACCGCCTCGCGCGCCGTGAGGTCCGGTGCCAGCGCGGCGTAATCGGAGGTCATGATCGCGCCGGCGGTGTCGCGGCCGTAGGCGCTGAGGCGGCGGATGTCCTCGCGTTCGGCCTGGGCCAGCGCCGGCAGCACCTGGTCGCGCAGGGACGCGGGCAGGTCGTTGAACAGGTCGGCGCGTTCGTCGGCCGACATGTGTTCCAGCAGCTCGGTGAGCGCGGCGCGCGGCAGCATCGCCACCAGGCCGGACTGCACCGGCAGAGGCAGATAGCCGAACACCTCGGCGCGCTCGGCCGGCGCCAGCAGCGGCAGTGCGCGCGCGGCGCTGCGGGTATCGAGATGGCTCAGCGCCTCGGCCACGTCGGCGGCCAGCGCGTCGGCCAGCCAGGTCTGCAGCAGGTGGCAGTCGTCGCGTTCGAGGCAGCGCTCGATCTCCTGCGCGGCACGCGCGGGGTCGAAGCGGTGGTCGGACTGGGCCAGGCGAGGGCCGAGAAGCGGATTGCGATGTTCGATCATGATTCGTCCTTCGCCAACAGGCGCGGCGGAGGACGAACGGGCATTACACGGCCGTCGTCTCCCCCACGCAGCCGTCGGCGCGCTGGGTTGCGGATGCGGTTTGTCGGGGTCGACTGTCAGTGTCCATGGGCGGGCAGATGCGGCGTGGCCGAGTCCGTGGAAGTGTATCGATACACGCGTCCAGGCGACACCGCGTCGCGTTGCAGCGCGCGGGCACGGCATTGCGCATGTGCGCGCCCGTGGCGCAACGCAACGTGCATCGCTGTCGCGGGCGCGTCGGATGAAGCGATGCGCAGCGTCGACGCGCATCTGTGACGTCGGTCGCGTCGCGAGGCGTCCGATGCCCGACGCGAAGCGAGGCGTCGTTCGATCGGTCGCGCCTCCGATCTACTCACGGTACTTTGCCAGTCCACCGATAGCATCGGTGTCTCGCTCGCCACGGAACTTTGCATTGCGCTTTCTGTCCGGCACGACCCTGCACAACCTGGGCTTCGCCGCTGCCCTTGTGCTGCTGAGCCTGCTGGCCTGGCAGGGCAAGCGCGCGCAGGACGTGCTGTTGGACGCCAACAATGCGGTCGCCGACAGCCTCGAACTGATCAACGTCGTACAGGGCATGCTCTCCGCGCTGCAGGACGTGGAAACCGGATCACGGGGTTACATGCTGACCGCGGACCCGGAATACCTCGAGCCCTACCGCGACGGTCGCGAGCGCTTGAGCCACCTGCGCGCACTGCTCGGGCACATGCTCGCCGGGCCCGATCGCGCGGAGTGGCTGGCCGAACTCGACGCAAGCATCGCCCGGCGCGTGGAGATCGCGGCGGCCAACATGAAGCGCCGCGATCAGCTGGGCCTCGAACAGGCGGCTGCCGCGATGGCCGCCTCAGGCGCGAAGGAGGCCATGGACGCGCTGCGCGCGCAGCTCGGCGAACTGGAGGCCGAGGAGCGGCTTCGGCTGGCGGCCGATAGCGCGCTCGCTGAAAAAGTGCTGGAGCAGGGTCGGCTGCAGGCCGTCGGCGGCAGCGTGATCATCGGGTTGCTGATGATCTGGTTCCTCATCGCGATGAACCGCAACCTGCGCCGGCAGGCCCAGCTGGCGCAGATTGCGCGCGCGGGCGAAGCCAGGCAGAACGCGCTGCTGCGGGCGGTGCCCGATGAGCTGTATGAGTTGCACGCCGATGGCCGGGTCGACGTGCTCTCGCAATCGGAAGGCAGTCGCGCCGCGGCGCCGCCGGCGCTGTGCGCAGTGTTGGCCGAACACATGACGCGGCATCCCGATCGCAACTTGATCGTCCTCGACTGGAAGGATGGCCACGGGCACGATCACGAGGTGCGCATTGCACGCGCCGAAGGGGGCGAGAGTCTTGCCATTGTCCGCAACGTGACCGAAGCCGCCCGCGCGCGTCGGCGCCTGCGCGACCAGCAGGCATTCCTGCGCAGCGTGGTCGATGCCGACGAGAACCTGATCTTCGTGCGCGATGCGGCCGGGCGGGTGCTGTTGTGCAACGAGGCGTTCGCTGACCTGCTGGGCCTGCGTCCGGGCCAGGTCGAGGGTCAGCGCGTACAGGACATCGTGGGTGGCGACCTGCTGGCGCCATTGCTCGACGGCGATACCGCTCTGCTCCGTGAACTGCCGGAATTTCCCGAACTGCGTCGCGCGCAGCTGGCGGTCAACGATGCCAGTGGACGCGAGCGCTGGTTCCAGTTGCTCAAGCGCCCGATGATCCTCTCCGATGGACAGCGGCTGGTGCTGGCGGTGGCGGTGGACATCTCCACCAGGCGTCAGGTCGAGCGCATGAAATCCGAGTTCATCTCCACCGTCAGCCACGAGCTGCGCACGCCGCTCACCGCGATCCGCGGCGGCCTGTCGATGGTGGTCGGTGGCATGGCTGGCGCAGTCCCCGAAACCCTGCGTCCACTGCTCGACATCGCCTACAAGAACAGCGAGCGCCTGGTCCGGCTCATCAACGACATCCTCGACATCGAGAAGCTCGAAAGCGGCCGCATCGCCATGCACCTGCAGAGCGTTGCCCTGCGTCCGCTGGTCGCGCAGTCGATCGAGCACATCGCGGGCTATGCCGGCGAGTTCCAGGTCCGCGTCCGTCTGCAACCGGGCGAGGACGGCGACGTGGAGATCGACACCGACCGCTTCGCCCAGGTCATGGCCAACCTGCTGTCGAACGCGATCAAGCATTCGCCGCCGGGCGAGGAGGTCGTCGTCGAGGTCGCCAAGCGCGAGCGGGTCATGGAAGTCGTCGTCGCCGACCGGGGCGCGGGGATTCCGGAGGCCTTCCGGGCGCGCGTCTTCGAGCGTTTCGCGCAGGCGGATTCTTCCGACGTGCGCACCCGCGGCGGCACGGGCCTGGGGCTGGCGATCACCCGCTCGCTGGTCGAACAACTGGGCGGCGAGATCGGCTTCGATACCCAGACCGATCACGGCACACGGTTCTTCGTGCACCTGCCGCTCGCGACACGCCGTGCACTGCCGCCAACCGGTCCGGAGGACCGCCAGCGCGTGCTGGTGCTCGACGGCGACACGGCCGCGGCAACGCAGTTGGCCGCCATGCTCGACCAGCGTGGCTATGCCGCGGTGGTGGCCGACTCCGCCGCGCAGGCACGGCAGGTGCTCGCTGCCATGCCCGTGCACGCGCTGACCATCAATCTGGCGCTGCCGGACGAGGACGGTCTCGCCTTCGTGCACGCATTGCGCAGCCAGGCGGCCTACCGGCATCTGCCGGTGCTGGCGCTCGGCGTCGAGCCACCTTCCGCCGAGCGCGATGCCGTGGTCGGCGGGGCGGTGGGCCTGGTCGACTGGTTGTCCAAGCCGCTCGAGCCCACACGCATCCTCGATGCGGTACGCGCCTGCCTGGGCGGCGCCGATACGCCGATCCACGTCCTGCATGTGGAAGACGACGCCGACCTGCGCGCGCTCGTGGCCACGCTGCTGGCGCAGGAGCGCTTGACGCTGCATGCGGCCGGCAGCCTGGTCGAAGCACGCACCGCGCTGGCCCAGCGCCACCATGATCTGGTCATCCTCGACCTGATGCTGCCCGACGGCGACGGCAGCGAACTGCTGGCCGAACTGGCTGCCGCCAGCCCGCCGACGCTGGTCATCATTTTTTCGGCGCTCGATGCCGACACCGCCACGCCCGATGCCGACAGCGGCATCGTGCTCCGCCGACTGGTCAAGTCGCGCCACAGCGGCGCCGCGCTGGCCGGCGTGATCGGCGATTACCTGCGCAACTGGCCACCGCGCACTGCATCACAGGGAGATCCACCGCCATGAACGAGCACGCCGCGCCCCGGGTCCTGGTGGTCGAGGACGAAGAGGACATCGCCTACATCCTGCGTTTCATGTTCGAGCGCGAGGGGTTCGTCGTCGACCACGCGGCCGACGGCCGCGCGGCGCTGGCGCGGTTGGAGCAGGATCCGCCGCACGGCGTGGTGCTCGACATCATGCTGCCGTACCACGACGGCATCGAGATCGTGGAGCGCCTGCGCGCGGTGCCGGCGTGGCGCACAGTGCCGGTGCTGATGCTCACGGCCAAGGCGCGCGAGGTCGACATCGTGCGGGCGCTCGATCTGGGCGCTGACGACTATGTGACCAAGCCCTTCCAGCCCGACGAGGTGGTGGCGCGGATGCGGCGTCTGCTGCGGAGAGCCGCATGATCGCGTGTCGCATCGCGCTGCCTATGCTGCTGGTGTTGCTGTCCGCCCAGGCACCCGCGCAGGACCTCGCCGCGGTGCAGCCGCGTATCGACGCGGGGGACTACGCGGGCGCCGAGGTGCTGCTGCGCGCGCGCCTGGCCCAGGCACCCGGCGATGACGAGGCCCGCTTCCAGCTGGCCCGGGTGCTGGCCTGGCAGCAGCGCGCGGCCGAGGCCGTACCGCTGTATCAGGACCTGCTCGCACGCGAACCGGGCAATGCCGACTACCTGTTCGGTCTGGCCCAGGCCCAACTGTGGTCGGGCGACCGCGCCGGCAGCCAGGCCAGCGTGGCGCGTCTGGAAGGTCTCGCCCCGGCGCATACGGGCCTGGACGGGCTGCGCCAGCAGGCGGCGCCGCAGCCGCCCGACGCCGGCGCCCCGCCGCAGGCGCGCGGCGCAGCACCCGGCAGTCGCGAGGTGGGCTACACGTTCCGCTACGACCGGCTCACGCAGGATCTCGCCGCGTGGCGCGGTGACCGGATCGAGGTCAACGGGCGCGACGGCGACGGACGCGCCTGGTATGCCGCCGCCGCGCGCGAACGCCGCTTCGGTCTGGCCGATACCGGTGTCGAAGCGGGCATCGCGCTGCCGCTGGCGCCGCGCTGGGCGCTGCAGCTCGACGGCGGCGGCTGGCCCGGATCGGATTTCCAGCCGCGCTGGTTCGGCGACGTACGGCTGCAGCACGCCTTCGACAGCGGCACCGTGCTCGCGTCCAGCCTGCGCCGCACGCGCTATCCCGAAGTCACGGTCGACCGGCTCGCGCTGGCCGTGGAGCAGTACTGGGGTGACTGGCGGCTCGGCTACACCTTCAATCGCACCGACGTGGCCGGCAATCGCGTCAGCGGGCACGACGTCGCGCTCGACCGCTACTACGGGGACCGGGATGCCATCGGCCTGCGTCTGACCTCGGGCAGCGAGGACGCCCTGCAGGGCACGGATGTCGTGGCCACTGCCGTGCGCGCGCTGGCGGTGCAGGGGCGTCATGGGTTCGCCGACGACTGGGCGCTGCACTGGGGCGTCGGTTACGTGCGTCAGGGCGCGTTCTACGACCGGCGCTGGGTGCAGCTGGGCCTGCGGCGGGCGTTCTAGGCCATGCCTGCATGGCTCGCCATCGCGATGGAAGATCCGGTCCTGCGCTGGGCGCTGTACGTGGTGGCCGCGCTGACGGTGGTCACCCTGCTGACCATGGTCCAGGTGCTGGTGCTCGCGGAACTGGGCGCGCGACGGCTGGCGCGGCGCCGCGCGTTCGACGACGTCTGGCGGCCCCGTCTTGCGGAGGCGACGCTGCACAACGCGCCGCCGTCCTGGACGGCACCGGTAGCGGACGAGCGTCTGTGGTTCCTGTTGTTGTGGTGTCGCACCCAGCGCAAGCTGCGCGGCCAGGCCCATGACCGCCTCAATCGCCTGCTGGTGGACTACGGTCTGCATCGCGCGGCGCTCGACCTGCTGGGGCGACGCCAGATCCATCTGCGGCTGGTCGCACTGGCGGTGCTGCGCCAGGTCGGCGGGCCGGAATCCTGGGACGGGGTGGCGCACTTCCTCCAGCATCGCAATCCGCTGCTGGCGCTTGCGGCGGCCGAGGTGCTGGTGACCATCGATCCACACCGGGCCATGGCCGAGGTGTTGCCGGTGGTGGTGGTGCGGCGTGACTGGACGCCGCAGCGGATCTCGGCGCTCTGCCAGCTGGCCGGGCGTACGGCCGTCTCCAGCCCGTTGCTCGCCGCCCTGCGTGCGGCATCGCCCGAACAGGTGCACCGGCTGGCGACCCTGGCGCAGTGGGGAGATCCGGCGCGGATGGCCGGATGGGCGCGCGCCGCGCTGGGCACGTCACCCGATCCGCGCGTGCGCCAAGCCGGATTGCAGGTGCTGGGCGACCTGCGCGACGACGTCGATCACCCAGTAATGCAGGCCGCACTGGCGGATCCCGATGCCGACGTGCGCCTCGCCGCGCTCAAGGCTTTGCGCAAGCAGGCCGCACCGGCCGCATTGGAGACCCTGCACGCACTGCTGTCCGACCGGAGCTGGGCCGTGCGCCAGGAGGCGGCGGATGCCATTGCCGCGCAGCCCACCCTGGATCGGGTCGCGCTGGAGCAGTTCCTGGACACGGTCGAGGACCGCTACGGACAGGACGCGTTGCGGCGGGCGATCGAGGAGCGCCACCCATGAACATCGACTGGTTATGGTGGACCCAGGCGTTCTTCATCGGTTACTTCCTCGCCCTCAACGGCGGCTATCTCGGCCTCAACCTGCTGGCGATGGTCAGCCTGCGCGGTTACATGCGACAGCGCAGTGCGCTCGGCGACGAGGCCCCGTATCTCGGCGTCGAGCCGCCGATCTCGCTGCTGGTGCCCGGCTACAACGAAGAGGCGACCATCCGCACCTCGGTGCGTTCGATGCTGCAGCTTCAATACCCGGATTTCGAGGTGGTGGTCATCAACGACGGCTCGCGCGACGGCACCCTCGATGTGCTGCGCGAAGAGTTCGATCTGGTGCTGCAGCCGCAGCCCATGCGCCGCACCGTGGACCACAAGCCCATCCTCGGGGTCTACCGCTCCCGGCGCTACGCCAACCTGCGGGTGATCGACAAGGAGAACGGCGGCAAGGCCGATGCGCTCAATGCAGGCATCAACGCCGCCCGCCACATGCTGTTCTGCGCTGTCGATGCCGATTCCATCCTCCAGCGCGACAGCCTGCTGCGCGTGGTGCAGCCCTTTCTCGAGGACGAACGCACCGTGGCCGCGGGGGGCACCGTGCGTCTGGCCAACGGTTCGGAGGTGCGCGGCGGCTTCCTGGTGCGCGCCGGCTTGCCGCGCAACTGGGTGGCGCGCTTCCAGATCGTCGAATACCTGCGCGCGTTCCTGCTCGGGCGCCTGGGCTGGTCGCCGCTCAATGCAGTGCTGATCATTTCCGGGGCCTTCGGGCTGTTCAACCGCGAGCGCGTGATCGCCGCCGGCGGATACAGCACCACCACCGTGGGCGAGGACATGGAACTGGTCATGCGCCTGCACCGCTACCACCGCGAGCGCCGCATTCCGTATCGCATCTGTTACCTGCCCGATCCGATCTGCTGGACCGAGGCGCCGGAGGACCTGGGCACCCTGGGCCGCCAGCGCAGCCGATGGCAGCGCGGCCTGGCTGAAAGTCTCACCCGTCACGTCCGCCTCGCCTTGAGCCCGCGCGCCGGCGCGGCGGGTCTGCTGGCCTGGCCCTTCATGACCCTGTTCGAACTGATCGGTCCGCTGATCGAGCTCGTCGGCTACATCGTGATGGTGGGCGGCTTCGCGTTCGGCGTGATCTCGCCCACCGCGCTGGTGGTCTTCCTGCTGGTCGCCATCGGCATGGGCATCCTGCTGTCGGTCAATGGTCTGCTGCTGGAAACGCTGTCGTTCCGGGTCTATGCGCGCAAGCGCGACATGCTGCTGATGTTCGCGATGGCGGTGCTGGAGAACTTCGGCTATCGCCAGCTCAACACGCTGTGGCGCTGCCGCGGCATGTGGCAGTGGTTCTCGCGGCGCAAGCACAACTGGGGGGTGATGCGGCGCAGCGGCACCTGGGGGCAGTAGACCCGCGATCGCGTCGTGCAGCGGGGACGGGACCGCAGGGCTAAACTCCGCCGCGCTGCGGCCGATGTTCTATCGGCGGGCCCGACCGCGACGGGGGATGGATGCGCTGGGGCGTAGTGGGGGCGCTGTTGCTGGCGATGGCACTGTGCGTGGAGGCCTTGGCGGCCACCGCGCCGGCTGCGCGCGTCTCGGTCTCGGCCGGGCCCATGGGCGCCGACGAGATCGCCACCGTGCGCGCATCGCATGCCTGGCGCGACGCCGGCGGGGTGATCCGCAGCGGCAAGGACAGCCAGTGGTGGCGCATCGACGTCGACGCCGGCCCCGCGCCCACGCCCGGCCTGTGGATCGTCGCCATCCGCGAGGCCTATGACGCACAGCTCGTGGCCTATGCGCCGCCTGACTATCGCCCGCGCCCGCTGGCGACCTTCGACCCCGCGGTGCAGCAGATCGGCTCGCGCCAGCGGCTGACGATTCCGGTGCCGGCCTCGGCGCTCGACCAACCGGTGTTCATTGAAGTGTCGCGTGCCCGCGCGCAGCCCATGGGCGTGGCAGCGCAGCCGATGCAGGCGTTTCTCGCCGCCGACTACGCGCGCGTGCGCTTCAGCAGCGCCGTGCTCAGCGCCCAGCTGCTGCTGGCGATCGTCGCGGCCATCTTCGCCTTCGCACTGCGGCGCTGGATGCTGCTGCTGTTCTGCATGTGGGTGCTGTCGGCCGCGGCCTACCTGGTGGTGATGAGCGGCGAGGTGGTGCCGCTGGCCCCGTGGCTGCCAGCCGAGCAGGCCATGCGTGTGGCGGGGCTGGGCATCAGCCTCGGTCTGCTGTCGGCCTATATGTTCTTCTTCGTGCTGCTGCAGGTGCGCAGCCGGTATCGCCGCATCGCACGTCTCTACCGGGGCATCCTCTACGCCTGCGCGGTGTTGCTGGTCACGCTGCCGTTCATTCCGGTCGACGCGTTCACCTCCCACGTCGTCAACGCGCTGCTGCTGTCGCTCGGCGTGCTGACGCTGGGCATGGGTGTCGCCCGCGCGCTCGCGGGCGACCGGGAAGCGCTGTATTTCCTGGCCGGCTGGGGCCTGGTGTCGGTGGTGGCGATGACCCGCGCGCTGTATTTCCTGCGCGAGGCGGGCACCCCGGAATGGCTGGGGTATCTGCATCCTGCCGCGGACGCTGTCGCTGCACTGATCCTGGTGCTGGCCACCGCCCGCGCCGCCCGCTACGCCGAACGCGAGATGGTTTCGGCGCGGCGCAGCGCGATGACCGACTCGCTCACCGGGCTGCCCAACCGGGCGCAACTCGACGCCGGCGTGGCGCGGCGCATGCAGGCGGCCGGCGGACACGCAGCGCTGGCCGTGCTGTTCGTCGATCTCGACTATTTCAAACAGGTCAACGACCGTTTCGGCCACGATGTCGGCGATGCCTGCCTGCGTGCGATGGCCGGCATCCTGCGGCGCCAGGTGCGGGCCGGCGACCTTGTCGCGCGCTACGGCGGCGAAGAATTCGTGGTGGTGCTCGACGGCGCCGGCAGCGGGTCTGCGCTGCGCGCGGCCGATGAACTGCGCGCCGCCGTAGAGACCGAAGGCCGGGTGGTCGGCGCGCACGCAGTGGGCCTGACGGTCTCGATCGGCGTGGCCCTTCGCTGCCCCGGTGATGATGTCGCCCGCCTGCTCAAGCGCGCCGACCAGGCCCTGTATCGCGCCAAAGGCGAAGGTCGCAACCGCATCGTCATCGACACCGGCGAAGCATCCGTCGCGCACGCCGTCACCAGCTGATCCCGCGCGCCACGCACCGCGGCCCCGTCAGTCCCGTTCCCGCAATACATCCGCAGGGCGGGCCGCGGACCCGTTGAAACCACCCTCGGCCACATCGCCCGCCGTCCAGCCTCGGCCCGCATCCAGTCCCGTCACCCACCAGGTGTGCGCATCGATGCGCAACGGGCCGCGCACGCGCTCGTGGAAACGCGTGGGCAGCATCACACCGTCTAGCGCGCGGTAGCCCGTCATGGTCGTGTCGACATGCGCACCCTGCGTCGAGGGAAATCCGTTCAAGGTCAGGTGTACGCGATGCAGCAGATGCGTCTGCGCATCGAACCACGCGATCACCGTGTCGTTCGCGGCCTCGCCGAAGCCCGGCGCGATCTCCACCCGGACACGCTGATAACGCGTGCCGGCATCGTCGACATCGGCCATGCGCGTCGCCTGTGTTGCGCGCGCGGCCAGGAAAGAAGGCCCGAAGTGAAATAGCTCGAACGCATCGGTGGTCATCGCCGCGGCCTGCAGGATCTCCGGGTCGGTCGTGCGCACGCCGTCGTAGTACACCTCGATGTCGCCCGGCCTGCGCACCACCTGTTTGATGCCCTTCGGCCCCTGGTAGCGGATCGCATGCAGGCCCTGGGCGGGCGCGTAGCGCGTCTCGGCCGTGACCCGATAGCCCGCATCCGTGACCACCGGCTGGATGCGCTGGATCAATGATTCCCAGCGTCCATCGCTCGCGTAGTTGAGGTCCGCCGCGCGCGTGCGCAGGTCGCCACCGTGCGCGTCCACGCCGCGCGCGAGCACGGCCGCGCCGTCCAGGCCGTCCTCCGCCGCATACGGCGCGGTCGCACGCGGAAAGCCGGTCGCGCAGCCGGCCAGCCAGGCCGCCGCCATCAGCACCCCTAGAGCTCGGATCACGACATGCACGGCAGCACTCCATCGAGAGGACTCCAACGCTTACGCGCGCCGTCGCGAATTGGATCCTCCGCGCCATCGGCCCCGAGACCACGGCTGCGCGGGTTCACGCCCCCAGCCAGGCGCGCGCGATGAGGAAGTACACCAGCACGCCGGTGCGCCGTCGTCGCCGCGGCTACGGCCGATTTAACGCACGCTGCGACATGCTGCGCCGCATGACCCGCCGCCCATTCCCACTCCCGCACCTGTCGCTGGCCGCGCTGATGCTGGCTTGCTCCGGTTGTACGCAAGAACATGACGCCATGACCAGCAGCGCACGCACGTTCGACAATCCCGCGCAGGCCCAGTTCGTCACCGCGCTGCGCGGCGGCGATGCAGCGCTTGCCCGTGAGCTGCTTGATGCCGGCGCCAATCCCGACGCCACCGCCGAGGACGGCACGCCGTCACTGAACTGGCTGATCCGCCAGGGCGACCGCGACGCCGTACGCCTGCTGCTCGATCTCGGCGCCGACCCCGCGCGCGGCGATGCCAAGGGCCGCACCGCGCTGCACGAAGCGGCGATGTCCAAGGACGCCGACTGGATCGACCTGCTGCTCGAGCGCGGCGTGCCGGTCGACGTGCCCAACACCCGCAATGGCCAGACCGCACTGTTCGACGCGTTGCGTGCGCGCGAGCCCGACAACATCGACCGCCTGCTCGCCGCCGGCGCGAACCTCGATGTGCGCGACCGCGTCGGCACCACGCCGCTGCATCAGGCCGCGATGGTGAACGACATTCCTTCGGTGAAGCGTTTCATGGAAGCCGGCGCCGATCCGCGCGCCACCGACGACATCGGTGCGACCGTCGCCAGCTATCTCTACGACGGCGGCGCGTCGGTGCTGTCTGCGCCGGTGCGGCGCGATTACGAGTGGATTCGCGAGCGTCTGGACGCCGTGCCCACGCACTGAGACGCAGCGCAGGCCGGACGCGCGCAACCGAGCCGCAAGGTACATCAGCGACCGTTGTAGCGCGCCGAGAAGCGCCCGTTGCGCACCGTCATCACCGGGCCGTCGTCGCCCGCGCCCAAAAGTCTGAGCGCCCCGGAAAAGGTGCCGGCGACTCCGTCGGCATCCATCTCGGTCAGCGTCATGGTGAATCGTGCGCCGTGGCGGTCTGTCGTATAGACCGTCGTGTTGCCGGGCCCCGTCTGCACGTAGTAGTTCGCGTGCAGCTCGGCGGAGTCACTGCTGTAAGTGCCCAGCGCGACACCTGGTGACACCAGCTGGAAATCGAAACCCGGCGACATCGGGTCGTCATCAAGATGCCCGCCCACCGTCACGAAGTGCACCGTCTCTCCGGCCGGCGGATCGTTGGCGCTCAAGCCTGCATTGAACGCCAGCGGCTTGCCGTCGAGTTCGAGCGTCAGCGTCTGCTCACGCGCTGGCGCGCCAGTACCGCCACAACCGGTCATCCCCGAGACCAGCGCCGCCACCAGCAGCGCCCGCCCCGCACCCTTCCATAAGTGCCGCATCGATCGCTCCATGATCAATCTGTTGCGCAAGCCTGGGCGATGGCGGCGATCCATACAAGCGTGCATCCGCGCCGGCAGACAATGACCCGCGCATGCGCATGCGGGCAGCACTGCATGACGGTCGCGCGCACCGTCCCACACTTTGCCGCATGGGTGCATTCGCGCCGATCACGCGCAGGCCGTCGCGCTGAAATCGCCTTGCAATACGCCGCACCTATCGTGCCGCGCTGCGCCGGCAATCGGCGCGCCGTCGCAGGCTGCAGCGCAAGCCGTACGGATTCGCCCCACGCGCCCAAGGAATACCGATGCCGCGTCACGCCCACGACTGCGCGAAGCCCATGGCCGCGCGCGCGATGTTCTGCATGCCTGCACAGACCCGATTGGCCCAGGCCTGCGCCACCCTGTTGCTGGCCTCGTCCGGCATGGCATTCGCGCAGGACGCCGCGCCCACCGCCACCGCCACCGCCCTCGACGCCGTCATCGTCACCGCCGAGCGTCGCGAGCAGAACCTGCAGGACGTGCCGGTCTCGGTCGGCGTGGTGCAGGGCGATGCCATGCGCGAGTTCACCACCGGCGGCGACGACACGCTGCTGGCGCTGTCGGGCCGCGTGCCGGGTTTCTACGCCGAAACCACCACCGGGCGCATCTTCCCGCGCTTCTACATCCGCGGCCTGGGCAATATCGATTTCTATCTCGGCGCCTCGCAGCCGGTCTCGATCATCCAGGACGACGTGGTGCTCGAACACGTGGTGCTCAAATCCAACCCGGTCTACGACCTCGACCAGGTGGAAGTGCTGCGCGGCCCGCAAGGCTCGCTGTTCGGCCGCAACACCACCGCCGGCATCGTCAAGTTCGACAGCATCAAACCGAGCGACGATTTCAACGGCCGGCTCGCCGCGAGCTACGGCAGCTTCAACACCGTCTCGCTCGACGGCGGCTTCGGCGGCCCGATCAGCGACACGCTGTCGTTCCGCGTGTCGACGCTGTACCAGCACCGCGACGACTGGGTGGACAACGTCTACGCCGGTCCCAGCGCCGATGGCACGGTCACGCCGAAGCGCGACGCGATGGGCGGTTTCGACGATCGCAATATCCGTCTGCAGCTGCTGCTCGAGCCCACCGACAACTTCTCGCTGCTGGCCTCGGCGCATACGCGCGACTACGACGGCACCTCGACGCTGTTCCTGCGCAACGCCGTGACACGCGGCAGCAACCGTGTCGATGTGCCACGCGACCAGGTGGCCTATGACGAAGCGCAGGACAATCCGCAGGCCTACAAGACCCATGGCGGCTCGCTCAAGGCGGTCTACGACTTCGGCGGCGTCGCACTGACGTCTATCAGCGGCTACCAGACCACGTCGGGCTACAGCCGCGGCGATACCGATGGCGGCGCCGCCGCGGACTATCCGGTCAATGGCGTGCCCAATGGCTACGGCCAGTCGATGGGCCAGGTGCGCGATCTCGACCAGTACACCCAGGAACTGCGCCTCGCGAGTACCGGTGACGCGCCGCTGCAATGGCAGGCCGGCGCGTTCTACTTCAACGGCAAGGACATCACCGATTTCTACCAGCGCGCCTATTTCCTGCAGGGCGGCGCGCGCAATCCGAACAACTGGGTACGCCTGCGCAACAGCAACACCTCGTGGGCCGGTTTCGGCCAGCTCACCTGGCAGGCCACCGACGCGCTGACCCTCACCGCCGGCGTGCGCCACACCCGTGACGCCAAGGAAACCCAGCTGCTCAAGACCGCCGACACCGCCGCGGGCGTCGTCACCTATCGCGGGCGTACCGATGTACGCCTGTCCGATACCCAGCCCAGCTGGGACCTGAGCGCGATGTACGCACTCACCGACGATGTGAATCTCTACACCCGCGTCGCGCGTGGCTTCCGTGGCCCGACCATCCAGGGCCGCTCGGCGGCGTTCAATGCCGACTTCACCACCGCCGATTCGGAAACCATCGTGTCGTGGGAAGCCGGCATCAAGACCAGCCTGCTCGACAACCGCATGCGCCTGAACCTGGCGGGGTTCACCTACACCGTCGACGACATCCAGCTCAACGGCAATGATTCCAACGGCAACGGCGTGCTGTTCAATGCCGACAAGGCCACCGCCTACGGCATGGAAGCGGACCTCGACTGGCGGCCGATCCCCAACCTGGCGCTGACCGCCGGCCTGAGCCTGCTGCGCAGCAAGATCGAGGACGAACGCGTCTACGCCCAGGTCTGCGCGCTCAACGGCGTGGTGGTGTGCACGGTCAACGACCCGACCATCCGCGTCGGCGCCAACACCTTCGCCCAGATCGACGGCAACCCGCTGCCCAATGCGCCGCGCTACAACGTCAACCTCGCGGCCCGCTACGACATGCCGGTGAGCGACAGCGGCGCGTTCTTCGTCGCCACCGACTGGAACAAGCAGGGCGAGACCAGCTTCGTGCTCTACGACTCCACCGAGTTCACCGCCAGCGGCAACTTCGAAGGCGGCCTGCGAGTCGGCTACACCGGCGGCTACGGCGCATGGGAAGTGGCGGCGTTCGCACGCAACATCACCAACGAGAAGAACCTCAAGGGCGCCATCGAGAACTACATGGCCGCGGTCTACAACGAACCCCGCATCGTCGGCGTCTCGCTCAACCTGCGCTGGGATTGACGTAGCGGCCGAGCCGACAGATTGCGTAGCGGGCGGTCTGTCGGGTCTTGCCTGCGATGTCGACCTTGTTGACCAGCACGTCGATTGGGCCGGCGGTCTCGAAGACCGCCGCGCTCGCCGCAGCGGTCACGTCGAGCGGCAGGACGCGGATGCCGCTGCACACGGCGGACACACCGTCGCGTGCTGCGCGAGGGCGACGCCTGCATCGCGCTGCACTGGCCGGTCACCAGCGCTGGTGACGGAAGTGCAATGGAGCAGGCGACGTGCGCGTTGGACGTCCGTATTTGGTTGGCGTGGGACGGATGACGTTGACGCCGACGGGCCACGTGCGTAAACACGCGCTGCGCTGCGCGCAGAGATTCGCTGCCCGCCGTCACCGCATCTGTCGGAACGTCTCGCGCAGATGTTCGACGAACACCTTTGGGTTTTCCAGCGCGGCGAAATGGCCGCCTCGATCGGCCTCACCGAAGAAGCGCAGGTCTTCGAATCGGCTTTCGGCCCAGCGCCGCGACAGCCGCACCTGTTCCCCTGAAAACATGCTGATGCCCGTGGGCAGCGTCATCGGGCCGGTCGGCATCGGCTTCGACATTTCCTGCGCCGCTTCCCAGTAGAAGCGCGCCGAACTCGGCCCTGCGTTGGGCAGCCAGTACAACATGATGTCGTCGATCAGATGGTCGAGCGCGATCACGTCCTCCGGCGCGCCGCCGCTGTCGGAGACATCCTGGAACAGGGCGTAGATCCACGCCGCCAGCCCCGCCGGAGAATCGGCCAGACCGAACGCAACCGATTGCGGATGCGTGCTCTGCAGCTTCATGTAGCCGGCGTAGGACGTCTCATAGCGTTTCGCATCAGCCAGCATCCGCCGCTCATCCGGCGTGGCGTCGGCGATTTCCGCGTCGGTCGGCTGGAACATCACCATGTTCAGATGGATGCCCAGCAGGCCCGGTGGGCGCATGTGGCCCAGGGCAGTGGTGATCGCCGCGCCCCAGTCACCGCCCTGCGCGGCCCAGCGGGCGTCATACCCCAGGCGCGACATCAGACTGGCCCACGCGCTTGCAGTGCGACCCACGCCCCAACCCGGCGCCGCAGGCTTGTCGCTGAAACCGAAGCCCGGCAACGCCGGGATCACGAGGTGGAAGGCATCGGCGGGGTCGCCGCCGTGCGCCACCGGATCGGTCAGCGGCCCGATGACATCGCGGAACTCGAGCACCGATCCGGGCCAGCCGTGGGTCATCAGCAGCGGCAGTGCATCGGCCTGCGGTGATCGCACGTGCAGGAACTGGATGCCCAGTCCGTCGATCTCGGTGCGGCTGCTGTTCCACCCGTTGAGCAGGGCTTCGGTCGCGCGCCAGTCGTAACCGGTCTGCCATCGCGCCACGAGCGCGGCGATGCGCTCGCGCTGCGGGCCCTGGCGGTGGTCGGCCACCGTGCCGGCGTCGGGCCAGCGTGTATCGGCGAGTCGGCGGGCCAGGTCATCCAGCTCGGCCTGGGCCACGGCAATCGGGTAGGGCGCGACCAGTGCGGTCATGGGGTTTCAGCCTTCAGGGTGCAACGTGCGAGGGTGTCGCGGGCGGAGACCCAGCGGCGGTCTCCGTAGCGTGTGTTGTCGAGTGTCTGCAGCTTGCCGCGGCCACTCATCATGTCGCGCAGGTACTGCATGCCCTGCCAGGCCGGGAACGGCGCGTCGGTGTCGGGAGTAAGCGCGCGCACGGCGGCGATGATCGCGGACATGGTGCCGATGCCGCCGGTGCGGAAAGTGCGGTATCGATGGCCCGTGATGTCGCGCATGCACGTCGCGATCTGCGCAGGTGACACGCTGTCGCCCGCGATACGCAGCCAGCGCGGCGCATCGGCATCGAGTGCAGCGGCGGCGGTGAATGTCGCCACGTCGTCCTTAGCGGTGAAATCCAGCGGCTGGTCCGCATCGCCGAAATGCATCACCCGGTGGCCCGGGCCGACGAGGCGGGCGTCGCCCTCGAGAAGCTTGATGAAGCCGCCGTTGAGGATCGACGTCGCCGCAATAGGGGCCTGATCCAGCTGCGCCATGAAGCGCCGACGCAGGTCCAGGTTGCGGTTGTCGCCAACGCGGGTGCGGGTGTAGTCGAGAGAAAAATCGGACGGGATGAAACGCGGAACCCCTGCCGCCACGGCCGCGTCGAGCAGCCTTCCCTGCAGGCCGATGATCACCGCCTCCAGCCCGTTGAGCGCCGACACCACGCACACCGCATCCGTCATGGCCGCGCGCAAGTCCTCGGCATCATCGAACGACACCGCGTGGATCTGGATGCCCTCGGCACGCAGCCCGGCCAGATGCTGCGGGTTGCTGCCCGGCCTCACCAGCGCCACCACCTGCGCGCCGCGTGCAGCGAGCGCATGGGCGATTCGTCTGCCCAGGTCGCCGGTGGCGCCGGCCAGCACCACGCGGACCGACGGCGGATCCTGTTCCGTGGTGTGCATTCGAAGCCTCGATAGTGTCAGGACCATCCAGAACTCGGTGATCATGACGACCACCGAACCTCGAATAGAACTGAACGATAGCGTTCAGTTCTTCAGAACACAAGAGCGTTGCCGCAACTGATGAAACTTCCCAAGCGTCATTCCAAGGGCGGACGTCCCCGCCAGGACCAGGCCGGTGATGTCGACGTTCGACTGCTGGACGCCGGCCTCGACCTGTTCCTGGCGCGTGGATTCGACGGCGCCACCTGCGAGGAAATCGCGCGCCTGGCCGGTGCGGGGAAGGCCAGTCTCTACGCGCGCTATGCCAACAAGGACGCCATTTTCGAAGCGGTCGTGCGGCGCAATGTGCAGACCCTGCTGGTGCCCGAAGACGTCAACCTGCCGTCCTCGCTGGACGCTCGCCTGCGCCGCGTCGGCCTGGAGATTCTCGAACACGCGCTGCGCGACACCACGGTGGCCATGATGCGCCTGGTGATCGCCACCGCCACCCGCGCCCCGGCGCTGGCGGCCGAGGTCAACCGGATCGGCTGGGAAGGCGGGGTGGCGCGCGTGCGTCGCGCGATCCTCGCCGGTAATGACGCGCCCTCCAACCCCGATCCGTTGGCCCATACCTTCGTCGACCTGGTGTTCGCGCCCCACCAGCTGCGGGCCTTGCTGGGCGAGGACATCGACGGCTTGCGCCGCTCGGCGCCCGAACGCGTCGACCAGGCATTGAAGGTGATCCGGGCCGCTGGCCTGCTGGGCTGAGGCGACGTCGCGCTCCGCTCTACAGGGCTTCATGCCCGGCCAGTGCTCCATGCGCCGCAAGTGGAATAGGCACTGTGATCCGGACGCGCGCGTGCAATCCCGCGGATGCGCCGGCGCGTCGCTGCACCGGTCACAACCGTGCCCGCGCACGGATCTCGACACGGTGCGGCCGAACGACAGGCCGTCACCGACACTGTCGATGCGATGCACAGACGCGCATTCCACGCCAACCGCGATGCGCGCTGCAGGTGCATGTCGTCGTCCTATGCGCCGCATGCAATCGCCTTCCAGCCGGCACCCGTTCCAGCAATTCCAACGCCGCAAGCAGCTCATGTTCCGCGGTTGTCGAAGCGCCACCTTTGCGGGATAGTTGACAGCGTTGTCAGCGCATGTCCCGCCAGTCGCGGATGCACGCATTGGCCTCGCCACAGCACGCGGAGGGCGCATGCAGATTGAACATCCCGGCGGCGGCGGGCCGCGGACACGCGTGCGCCTGCGCGAGAAGGTGGGCTACGGCATCGGCGATTTCGGCTTCAATCTCTACTGGGCCAACATCTCCGCGTTCCTGCTGATCTTCTACACCGACGTGATGGGCCTGGCCGCCGTCGCGGTGGGCACGATGATCCTCGTCACGCGGGTGTTCGACGCGGTCACCGATCCGCTGATGGGCGCCATCGCCGATCGCACCCGCACGCGCTTCGGCCGCTTCCGGCCGTATCTGCTGTGGGGCGCACTGCCGCTGGCCTGCGCCGGCGTGCTGACCTGGACCGTGCCCGATCTCGGCGACACCGGCCGGCTCGTCTGGGCCTACGTGACCTTCAGCGTGATGATGCTGGCCTACACCGTGCTCAGCACGCCGTACTCGGCGCTGTCGGCGGTGATGACCAACGACAGCCAGCAGCGCACCACGCTGATCAGCTTCCGCTTCATCGCCGCGTTCGCCGGCACCACGGTCGTCAATGCGTTCACGCTCGACCTGGTGCGCTGGCTCGGCGGCGGCAACGAGGCCCTGGGCTGGCAGCTCACGCTGGGGCTGTACGGCGTGGTGGCATCGCTGCTGTTCGCGACCGTGTTCTTCAGCACGCGCGAGCGCATCACACCGCCCCCGCAGCAGCGCAGCGATGTGCGTCAGGATCTGCGCGACCTGCTCGACAACCGCCCGTGGATGGTGCTGTTCGTGCTGGCGCTGGTGATCATGGTCACCATCGTCATGCGCAGCGGCGCCACCGTGTACTACCTCAAGTACTACCTCGAACGCCCCGAACTGACCGGCTGGTTCCTCGGCGGCTACTCGATCGCCCTGGCGGCGGGCGCGGCGCTCACGCCGGTGATGACGCGCTTCGTCGACAAGAAACGCCTGATGGTGTGGCTGATGGCCGCCGTGGGCGTGCTCAGCTGCGCGATGTTCCTGGTGCCGCGTGATGCGATCTGGCTGCTGTTCCTGCTCAATACCCTGGTCGGCCTGGCGCTGGGGCCGAAATCGCCGCTGGCGTTCTCGATGTATGCGGATTGCGCCGACTACACCGAGTGGAAGACCGGGCGCCGCGCCACCGCGATGACGTTCTCGGCCGCCACGTTTTCGCAGAAGCTCGGCGGCGCGATCGCGGCGGCGGTGATCGGCTGGGTGCTGGCGGCGATGGGCTACGTCGCCAACGAGGCGCAATCCGATGCTTCGCAGCTGGGCATCGCGCTGCTGCTGACCGTGATCCCGGGGATGATCGCGTTCTGCGCGGCGCTGGTGATGCGCGCCTACCCGCTCGATGCCTCGACGATGGCCGAGGTGCAGGACGCGCTGGATGCGCGCAGGGCGGAGCGGGCGTGAGCACACTGCAGTACGGCTTCACCGACGACGGCCGCACGTTCACGATCGACAGTCCGACCGCAATGCCCCACGCATCGGGCTTCCTCTGGAACCGGCGGATGATGGTGCAGGCCACCTGCCGCGGCTTCGCCAGCGCGCAGTTCATGCAGCCCGAGCCCGCGAAGTACACGCACGCGCCCACGCTCGAGGCGCGCAGTTTCATGCAGCCCGAGCAGCCGGTGTACGCGCACCATCCGGGGCGCTTCTGTTACGTCAAGGACGAGGACGACGGCACGCTGTTCTCGCTGCCGCACGAGCCGGTCCGCGCATCGGCCGACGGCTTCGCGTTCGTCGCGCAGCCCGACACGCTTACCTGGCGCGTCGAGCGCGACGGCCTGGCCTTCGAGTGGCGGTTGACGCTGCCGGTCGACGATGTCGCCGAGCTGTGGACGCTGCGCGTGCGCAACGCGTCGGGCCGCACGCGGCGGCTCAGCCTCTACCCCTACTTCCCGGTCGGCTACATGTCGTGGATGAACCAGTCCGCGACCTGGCGCGAGGACCTGGGCGGCATCGTCTGCAGCAGCATCACGCCCTACCAGAAGGTGGAGGACTATTTCGTCCAGCGCGACTTCATGGACCGCACCGTGCTGTTGCATGCCAATGCGCCCGATGCCTGGGACGCACGCCAGGCCGCGTTCGAAGGCGAGGGCGGCCTGCATGCACCCACGGCGATCACGGACGCGGAACTGCTGGGCCGCCGCGACGCCGACTACGAAATGCCCACCGCGGCGCTGCAGTACCGCGTGGTGCTGGCCGATGGCGATGCGCACGAGGAGCGCTTCGTGTTCGGGCCTGCGCGCGATGACGCGCAGATCCACGCCCTGCGCGCGACGTATCTCGTGCCCGGCGGTTTCGAAGCCGCGGCGGCGGCGTATGCGCAGTACCTGGCCGCCGGACGCGGCTGCGTCGACATCCGCACCCCCGATGCGTGGCTGGACGCCTTCGCCAACCACTGGCTGCCGCGGCAGGTGTACTACCACGGCGACGTCAATCGCCTGACCACCGACCCGCAGACGCGCAACCTGCTGCAGGACCACATGGGCATGGCCTATCTGCAGCCGGCGACCGCGCGCGTCGCGTTCCTGCGCGCGCTGTCGCAACAGGCGCCCGGCGGGGCGATGCCCGACGGCATCCTGCTGGTCGACGGCGCGCAGCTGAAATACATCAACCAGGTGCCGCACACCGACCATTGCGTCTGGCTGCCGGTGTTCCTGCAGGCCTACCTCGACGAGACCGGCGACGATGCCCTGCTCGATGTGCCGGTCACTGACGCCGAAGGCCACACCGCAAGCGTGGCCGAGCGAGTGGACCGCGCCATGCACTGGCTGCTGTCGGCGCGCGATGCGCGGGGCTTGAGCTACATCGCCCAGGGCGACTGGTGCGACCCGATGAACATGGTCGGCTACAAGGGCCGCGGCGTCTCCGGCTGGCTGACCCTGGCCACCGCGCATGCCTTGCGGCTGTGGGCGGACATGCGTGCGCGCCATGCCGGCGACGCCGCAGCCGATGTCTTCGTGCAGGGCGCGCGCGACTGCAACGACGCCGCCAACGCCCACCTGTGGGATGGCGACTGGTACGCGCGCGGCATCACCGACGACGGCGTCGTCTTCGGCGTGCAACGCGACACCGAGGGCCGCATCTACCTCAACCCGCAAAGCTGGGCGATGCTCTCGGGCGCCGCCGATGCCGGGCGCCGCGAGCAGCTGTTCACCGCGGTGGAATCGCAGCTGGTCTCGCCGTACGGCGTGGCCATGCTCGACCCGCCCTACACCGGCATGCGCGACGACGTCGGCCGGCTCACCCAGAAATTCCCCGGCTCGGCCGAGAACGGTTCGGTCTACAACCACGCCGCCGCGTTCTACCTGCACGCCTTGTATGAAGTGGGCGATGCCGACCGCGCCTGGCGCGTGCTACGCGCCATGCTGCCCGGCCCCGATGCCGACGACCTGCTGCAGCGTGGGCAGCTGCCGGTATTCGTGCCCAACTACTACCGCGGCGACTGGCGCGGCCATCCGCGCACCGCCGGGCGCTCCAGCCAGCTGTTCAACACCGGCACCGCGGCGTGGCTGTACCGCTGCCTGATCGAAGGCCTGTTCGGGCTGCGCGGCGAAGGCGACGCGCTGCGCATCGCGCCGCAGCTGCCGTCGCACTGGTCCGAGGCCTCCGTGGTGCGCCGCTTCCGCGGCGCCGAAATCGAGCTGCACGCCCGGCGTGTCGCGGGCGTGTCGACTGCACGCGTGTGCGTCGACGGACAAGGGCTCGACGCACCACTGCTGCGCGGCATCGTCGCCGGTGCGCGGTATCGCGTCGACGTGGAACTGCCGCAATGACGCCGGCGCCACAGGCGGTGATCGCGATGGGCGTCTCGGGCAGCGGCAAGACCACGCTGGCCCGCCTGCTGGCGGAGGCCTGGCAGGCAACATTCCTCGATGCCGACGACATCCACGACGATGCCGCCCGCGCCCGCATGGCCGCGGGCTTGCCGCTCACCGACGCCATGCGCGACCCGTGGGTCGCACGCATCGCGGACGAACTCACACGTCGCGTCGCGAACGGCGAACGCGTCGTGCTCGCATTCTCCGGCCTGCGCCGCCGCCATCGCGACCGCCTGCGCGAGACCGGCCTGCCACTGCGGTTCCTGTTCCTGCACGGCGACAAGACTTTGATCGCCGCGCGCATGCAGGCCCGCAGCGGGCACTACATGCCCGCGTCGCTGCTCGACAGCCAGTTCGAGACGCTGGAGATGCCGGCCGGCGAAGCGGATGTCGTGACGCTGGCGATCGATCGACCGCCGGCCGAGATGCTGCGCGATGCGCTCGCGGCTTGCACTTGACCGTCCAACTGCAGGAAGAAGGCACCGGACCGCCGTGGGCGAGCGGTCAAGCTGATGGTCTCGAAACCTTAGCCGCTTGTTGTCCCGTTTCAGTCTGAGATCATGTGGCAGAAGCCAAGAAACACGCGCGCGGTCAGATAACGGCTGAGTCCCGTTTTCGTCGACGTAACCGAACCTGGCACCGCCGTGCCCGATCACGCCGCCAGCGCCACCGCATCCGCACCGGCCGCGAACTGCAACCGCGCCGATGCATCGTGCGCCGCCTGCCACACCGCGTCGGCGACGTCCTCCGGCTGGGTGACAGCGGTGAGCTGCGCGAAGCCAGCGAACACGTGCTGCGCAAAGGCCGCATAGGGCTCGGTCACCAAGCCCGCCATGCGCGCGGCGCCGTTGTCGGCGAAGCGCGTGTCCGGGCAATAGCCGGGCGCCACCAGCTTCACCCGCACACCCACCTGCGCCAGTTCCAGCGCCAGCGACGAGGTGAAGCCGGCGATCGCTGCCTTGCTGGCCGTGTACGCCGCCACCAGCGGGAACGGCGCCAGCGTGGCGCTGGAGGTGACGTTGACGATCGTGCCGGCGCCGCGGGCGCGGAAGTGCGGAATCGCCGCCTGGCACATCGCCATCGTGCCGAAGGTGTTGGTCTCGAACACCTCCCGCACCGTCGCCATCGGCGTCGCCTCGAACGCGCCGAACAGGCCCAGGCCCGCGTTGTTGACCAGCAGGTCGATCGGCCCGGCCGCTTCGAACGCTGCGGCGATGCTGGCGGCATCGGTCACGTCGAGTGGCAACACGCGGATGCCGCTGGCGCCGTCGAACAGATCGGCGCGCGGCTGGCGCATCGTCGCGATGACCTGCCAGCCCTCCGCCTGGAAATGACGGGCCGTGGCCAGGCCGTAGCCCGAGGAGCAGCCGGTGATCAGTGCGGTCTTCATGGTGAAACCCTCGTTGCGTGGATGAGGGGCCATCGTGGAACCCGCGGGCCGGATGATCGATACTCGAACGTCCGCTTTTCTGTCGTGGTCGTCCGGATGCGCGATCCGCTGTCGGAGGTCATCCACCTGCTGCACCCGCGCGCGGCGTTCGCCAACGTCATCAGCGGGCGCGGCGCCTGGGCGGTGCGCTATCCGCGCTACGGCCGGCCGAGCTACTGCATCGTGCTCGACGGAGGCTGCCGGCTGGCCGTCGACGGCCAAGCCCCGTTCGACATCGCCGCTGGCGATTTCGTCCTGCTGCCGGCCACGCCGGCCTTTACCCTGTGCAGCGACGAGACAGTGCCCCCCGTGCTGCGTGATCCCGACGCCCTGCCCAGCGACGGCAGCGAGATCCGCTACGGCGACGCCGACGGCGCAGCCGACATGCGCGCGCTGGGCGGCGCCTTTCTGTTCGACCGCGACGATCCCGCGCTGCTGGTCTCGCTATTGCCTGCGGTTGTGCATGTGCGCGGCTCGTCACGGCTCTCGCAACTGGTCGCGATGGTGGCGGAAGAAACCCGCGTACTGCGGCCGGGGCGCGAATCCGCGTTGGCACGCCTGGTGGAACTGCTGTTGATCGAAGCCATGCGCAGCACTACCCACAACGCTCCGCCCGGCCTGCTCAAAGGCCTCGGCGACGAACGCCTCGCACGGGCACTCACCGTGATGCACACGCAGATCGAGCGGCCGTGGACCGTCGCCGCCCTGGCCGATGCCGCCGCACTGTCACGCTCGGTGTTCTTCGAGCGCTTCACCCGAACCGTGGGCGTCGCGCCAATGGCCTATCTGCTGGCGTGGCGCATGGAGGTCGCGAAGCACCTGCTGCGCCAGGGCGATCTGTCGGTGGCGGCGATCGCCGAGCGCGTCGGCTATGGAGCGGCAAGTGCGTTCGGGGCGGCGTTCCGGCGGCACGTGGGTGCGTCACCGCGCCGACATCCGCGGATGCAGGCCGCGGAGCTGGAACGCAGCCGTAAGTGAACCGGACTCTGAGGTTTCAGCGCGCCTCGCCGGCACTCCGGATGAAGTGAAGCTGGCACAGGTACCGCTGCCGGCACAGCACATGAGCGTCGCCGATTCGGCCCTGCCGGGTGCGCGCAACCGGGGTAGGGTTGTCTGGTCCGCGGCCGGGAAGTATCGTCGCGACGACCGCATCGCGGCTGTCAGCCGGGAGGATGCATGACCGCCAAAGCGCACAGTCACCATACGAGCATTGCGCGCAGGACGTCTCGGCGCTCCATATGCATCCTGGCGCTATTGCTGGCAATGTCCACGATCGCATGCGCAGGAGGATCCATGAAAGGAAGCTACTCACAGGCGAGCGTGCAACCGGTCGTTGTCGAGCGATCGGGCGATGCCGTCGTCATCCGGTTCGTCGCGCCCCCGGAGAGCATGTTCTATATAGCGGGCGTGAGCTACGAGATGCGTAACGGCGAGATGCGGGTCGTCATCGACCGTTGCCCGATTCGAGGCGAGTGCAGCACGATGATCAAGAGCGACGCCGGGCTGGGAGAAGGACGGACCAAGCAGGTGCGCGTGCCGTTCGGCGGCGACCGCATCGTCTTGTTGCACGCAGATGGCGAGCAGCAGATTTTCCCCTAGGGCGCCGTCCATCCCTTTGCACCGCCAGGAGGCAGCGCAATGAACGAGACCACAGCTCCCGGGAAGCCGACTGGCGACAAGGTCGTCCTCGGCATTCACAGCCATGTGGACCCGAACACCGAAGGCTCGTTCAACCAGTTTGTCGACGGACACGCCTGGATCAGCGTGACCCGCAACGGGCGAACGGAAACCTACGGACTCTGGCCCGATGACCATCCGGACGTGGTGGACAACGGCGGGGGCACCGACATCCGTCGGGGCATGGAAACGGGCTTCCCGTCATCCGCGAGTCGCTATTTCGAGTTGAATCCCGAGCAGGCGAGGAAGCTCGAAACCGCACTCAGCGAAAACGTCTCGTGGCGCTACACGAACACCTGCGCGTCGTGGGCCAGCGAGACCGTCCGGTCGGTCACCGGGCAGCGTGTCAATGCCGACGACACCCTGGGACTGGAGACGCCGCGACAGTTGATCGAGAGCATCCGCGCGCTGGAACGCACCCAACGCACGGCCCCGGATGCGCCCCTGCCCGCTGATGCGAGGGCAGGCTCCAGCTCGCTCGGTGCCGTCGCGCCGCAGCCTGCGCAGCCAATGGATGACAGTGTGGAGGCGCAATTGGCCCGCCTGATCAACGTTCCGCAGCGGCAGTCTGCGTGGAACGCGCAGGTGGAAGCACATCGCGCGCAGTTCGCGGCGCAGGAGGCGCAGCAGGCATCGGTGCGGGACGCGCAGGCAGAGGGCGTCGGGCGCGCCTGACGGCGTGACGGAGCCGCCAGTTCCTGAAGATGGTCTGCTCTGTCTGTCCATCTTCACCCTACGCAAGACCGGCATTAGCCGTTCGTTTGCCGGGCCGTGCAACCTCAATACCGGCGATCACCAGAATCGCGGCGACCCCCCTTCGACCCCAGGCCGATCGGATGGCGGCGCGGCGCATGTCCCCGGGGTATAGCGGGGGCCGCACGCGTCTCTGGCGATGCCGCTGCTCCATGGCCTCGGTACAAACGAGAACCTTGCAGGGTTGCGCGATGCGCTCGCGGCCCCGGGTGCAGCCGCGTAGTCGTGGCTGGAGGAGGGCGCCGCTCCGCCGTGGGCGAACTGGTGCGACCACCGTACGCCGCGTCAGCCCGCGGATCTCCCCCACGCTGACGATCGCCTGGTTCGCCCAACGCGTGCGGCAGCGAGGGGAGCGATGCATGCGGCGGTGAGGCGCGCGCTGGAGATGCCACTGAATCGGGAATGGTCACAACGGCTACGGCGTGCGCATCTCCATAAGCTGCGGGTTGAACGACAAACCGTCGCCGATATCGCCGATGCAGACACGCGCCTTCGATGCCAGCCGGGTCCACTGTTTCGGACCTGGCGTGTCGTCCTCGATGGAACCCGGTTGCACCCACGCGCGGCCGTTGAGGTAGTTCACGCTGGTCGTGGTGATCTCGCCTGACGCGCGATGCAGGTGCATGTCGTCGTAACCGATGAGCCGCATGCAGTCGCCTTCCAGCCGGAACGTGTACGCGACCTCGCGCGTGCTCCAGGTGCCGGCGCTCGCCCAGCTGTGCAGGCCGACGGACCAGGTGCGGTTCGGCCGGATGGAAATCGCGCTGACCGCGTCGCCGCCCAGAAAGTCATCCATCACCGGCGCCGCCGGCCGCGGCACCAACGCCTGATCCACCATCACCCGACGCCAGCTGCCATCCGCCTCGGCAACCACCGCCACCAGCATCCGCGGATTGGTGTCGAAGCGATCCGGACCGAGGCCAGCGTTGTCCACCACATTGGCGGCTGCGTCCATGCGCAGCACCAGCAGCGCATCCTCGCGATCGTCGTCGTTCAAGCGACCACGCGCGCGGTGCTCCAGCCGCCAGCCGGCAGGTACGAACGCCTCGGGTGTCGCGGCGCGTTCGGCGATGCGGGGATAGACCACCGCCGGCAGCTCGAAAGCGTGCGCAGGACCCACCACCGCGCAGCATGCGATGAGGAGCAGGAATGAGGCGGCGGGGATCTGCATGTGTCGTTTCATTGCGTGGCGATGCGGGTCGCCATGATCCGAAATTGTCGCCGGACTTGGATAGGCGAATCTGTCCCTGTCACATTTGTTCCGCGGGCGCCTTCAAGACGGTGCCATCAGTGAATCCGGCACCATCATCCCGCGGCCGAGGTCACGACCCGGATGCGCCCGGCACCGCTGCATGCAGGTGCATGGGCAGCCTGCAGGCTGAAGCGCCCATCCAGGTCAGCGACCGTTGTAGCGGGCCGAGAACCGACCGTTGGTCACATGCAGGCGCGGCGCATCATCAGCGGCGCCGTGCTCCTTGAGCACCCCGGCGAATGTCCCCGCCACGCCGTCCGCATCCAGCCGGGTCAGCGTCATCACGAAGCGCGTGCCTGGGGCGCCGGCCGCCATGTAGGTGGTCGTCTGCCCGCGCCCGTTGCTGGCGTAATACGTGCCGTGCAGCTCATCGCGATCGCCGTCATAGGTGCCCAGCTCGACACCGGGCGAGACAAGCTGGAAGGAAAAGCTCGACCCGCTCCAGTCAGGCGTCTGGCTGCCGCCGACCGTCACGAAGTGCACAGTCGGCTCGGACGGCGGATCGTTCGCGCTCACGTCGACGTTGAACGCCATCGGCGTCCCATTGATCTCCAGCGTCAGGTACTGCGCCTCCGCCTCTTTCGACGGGCCGCCGCCGCAGGCGACAAGCGCCGCCATCGCCAGGACGCACATCGCGCTGCGAAGCGGGTGTTTCAAACAGTTCATCGATCGCTCCTTGATCTTCGGGTGGCCGTCATGGCCGGTGTCTCCGGGTCCAGCTGTCGCACCGGGCAGTTGCTCGCCTCGGAAGATACCCCGCGACTGCAATAGCGTCATCGGGCTTATCTCTGAGGGCTGTCACCTACCCGATGTGTACGCGATCAAGGGCGAGATGCTTATTCGCTCGGGTGCCCCCGCCCACTGTCATGCGGTGCAGATTCCCGATACCCCCACCTTCTGAAACAGGTGTGGGCTAGCGACAGTAGATGCCGGATAGGAGGAAAGCTTGGCGCGGAACTCGGGGTGCGAGAACGCAGCCCGGAAGGCGTCTGTGGATTCCCAAACGGCGTAGTTGAAGTAGGTGGGGTTGTCGCCGATTGCGCGGTGAAGTTGGGTTGAGATGAACCCCGGCTGCCGCTTCATGAAGGCGGCATCCTCCGCCCAGGTGTCGATGAGCGCCTGCTCGTCCGGGCCATCCACAAAGAACAGGTTGACGAGGACGACTGGTGAAGCGTCGAGGCCGAGCTGCCGATCAATTGGAAACGACGGGTCTAGCGGCTTGAGGATAGTCATGGCGAGTCCTGGGTTGGGGTGGGGCAGGCGAGCATAGCTACCTGGTTGACAACCAGTTTACACAAGTGGAAACTGGTTTCCATGAAGAAGTCAGAACGCATACCGTCGACTGCCCGCTGTGATGCCGCTGCCGTTACGCAACTCGCGCTCGCCGTCTTCCGCGCCAATGGCGCTCTTATTCAATGGGGCGATCGGCTCGTGGGGCCACTGGGTTTGACGAGCGCGCGTTGGCAGATGCTCGGCGCGATCGCCTTGGCTGGCCAACCGCTCTCGGCGCCTCAGGTGGGCGACGCCATGGGGGTTTCCCGACAGGGTGCGCAGAAGCAGTTAAACGTGCTGGCAGACCTATGCCTGGTGGAAGCCGTGTCGAACCCAGCGCACAAGCGGTCACCGCTCTATCGCCTGACGGCTCGAGGCCAGCGCCTCTACTGCCAAGCCGATGGCCTGTGGACGCAATGTGCGGACCAGATGGCCGCCCACTTCAACGCCCGGGATGCGAAGGCAGCCATCGAAACCCTGACACGGATGCTGGAGCTCATCGAACCACCTAGTACGGAGGCCACCCGATGAAATCGGCCTTTCATGCAGCATTCGGTGCCGTGGCGCTGCTTTGCATCGCGACTTTCTGGTTGTCGACAGTGATGGCGGAGCTATTCACCAGTTATCAGGAAATAGTGGTCGTGAAGGTCACCATCCTCCGCGGCATGTGGATTCTGATTCCCTGCATGATCATCACTGCTGCCAGCGGATTTTCCCTCGCTAGCGGGCGTCCCGGGCGCTTGGTCGACTCGAAGAAACGTAGAACCCGAATTGCTGCGGCCAATGGGCTGCTTGTGCTTCTTCCGTGCGCGATCGTTTTGGCACGTCTCGTGGAAGCGGGGCGCACGGACGCACTTTTTTACTCCATCCAAGCTCTGGAGCTGATCGCCGGCGCGGCGAACCTCACCCTTCTAGGACTGAACATGAGGGATGGCTTTCGCCTCACCGGGCGTCTATCCAAGCGCGCTCGATAGATCGGGGACTTGACGGGGAAGCGCACCACGCTGCGGCGGATAGCGGCATGTCCGCTTCTGGCCGAGGGCAGACAGCCATCATCCACTTGCAATCTGTGTGGACTTTCGGCGGGAAGCGGACCTTCATGCGGGAGCCGGCGCTTGGTGGTGTCGGTCTCACGCGGTCTTTCGGGGCAGCAAGGCGATCAAATACCGAGCAACAGGCCCGCGCCATGTCCGGGTTTAGGGTAGTGGGCATAGCTCAGATCGAGCGTCAGCGCCACGGCTATAGTTAAATGCGACCGATAGCACCAGAGATTTCGAGCGATCGATGCCCGTCATCGCTAACCAAAGTCCAGCTCCCGCATCGCCATGATCGCCTGGGATGCGCCGATGCCCAGTTCCACGGCGGCGTGAAGAATGGCTCGCTGATCAGCATGCTATTGAGCCGTTGATCCGGATGCGGAACGCAGCGATGACCGGCGAAAAGACCTCCGACCAAGGAGACCCCGACCAGACGTAAACCCGGCACCGTATCTTCGCGAGTCGTCAGTTTTTCTATGACGGAGCAGTCCGCCGCCCTCACCAGGACAGACAGGCAGTCACTCGCGCCTCGTCCGTCTGCAGCGAAAACGCCCAGCCATTGCGCTCACACAGCCGCTGAACGATGCCGAGCCCCAGGCCGTGTCCATTGGCAGACGAGGCTCCGGCCGGCGTGGGCCGGCATGCGTCGTCACCGCCCGAGCGGTTGGTGACCAGCAGCTCACGCGTCGTGAGGCGCACCGTGATCGGTCCCTGCCCGCCGGGCGTCTGTTCGAAGGCATTTCGAACCAGATTGGTGACCGCGATGAGAAACGCCTGTGGATGCCCCCGGACGACGGGGGCGGCCAGAGTTTCGACATCGACGACGACGCATTTGCCGTCCAGCAGGTAACGCTGCTGCTCGATCGCCCGGGTCACCAGGGGCGCCACCGGGAAGTGTTCGTCGTAGAGCCCGTCGTCGGCTTCGCGGGCGATGCACAGGAACATCTCGATCGTGGACTTCATCTCGAGCGTCGCGCGCCGGATGCGGTCCACCGACTTCGCGTCTTCGCCCGAGAGGTCACTCTGTTCCAACAGTTCGAGTGCGCCCGTGATCACGGTGATCGGCGTCCGCAGCTCGTGGCTGGCGGATCCCGTGAAGTCCCGCTCGCGCACGACGAATGCACTGATACGCTGCAGCGTTTTCTCGATGGCGCCGGCGAGCACACCCACCTCGTCGCGGCCGAACCGCCCGGACTCGATGAGCGTGTGGTCCGCGGCTGAAAGGTGTTCCAGGTCGATCCCCGCGACCACATCGGCCAGCTGCACCACCGGGGCGACCGCCCGGCGCATCACCAGCACGCCCAGCCCGAAACCCAGGGCCCCGAGTACACCCACGACCGTGGTGATGACGAGCAGCAACCACCAGTCTTCCGCGGACGCGGCCTCGATCCCGGCGACATCGAACACCACGAATGCACGCCCCTGCGCAGTGTCGGCAGGGATGACCGCCACATGCAGTTCTTCGGCGACGAATTCGTACAGACCCTCGTCGGGCCCCGCCTGTGCCCATGCCCTGATGGGTTCGGGCACGCTGCCGGCATCCGCGTAGCCGCGCAGGTTCGTCGTGAGATCGGGGTAGGTCTCGGCGGCGTGCTGCAGCTGGGTGGTGAGCACGCGATCCTCGCTGAAGCGGATGGCCGCGTAGAACGCGAGCCCCCAGGACACGCTCAGCCCGACCACACACAGCGCGAACGCATACTCGACACGCTTGCGCAGGCTGCGCCGCGACACTACTGGTCGTCCTCCGCGATCCGGTATCCGATGCGATGCACTGTGTGGATCAGCGGTCGATCGAACGGCCGGTCGATGGCCTGCCGCAGCTTGTACATGTGCGAGCGGAGCGCATCGCCATCCGGCCGCTCGTCGGCCCACAGCAGCATTTCCAGCTCGTCGCGGTTCACGACCGACGGCGACGCTTCCATCAATCGCCTGAGCAGCTTCATGCCGGCCGGATTGATGTCGACACGTCGCCCCGCCCGGTGCACCTGCAGCGTGGACCGGTTCAAGGTCAGTTCGCCAACGGTCAGCAGGTTGGCGGCGCTGCGATGGCTGCGTCGGTACAGGGCGCGGATGCGCGCATGCAGTTCCTGCAGGGCGAACGGCTTGACCAGGTAGTCGTCGGCGCCGGCATCGAACCCCTTGAGCCTGTCGTCGAGCGTATCGCGCGCTGTCAGCATGAGAACGGGCGTTTCGATGCCGGCCTCGGTCCGCAGCTTCCGGCAGAGCACGAGGCCGTCCATCCTCGGCATCATCAGGTCCAGCACGATGACATCGAACGGATGCGCCAGCGCCAGGTTCATCGCGGTGACGCCGTCATGGGCGAAATCCAGGAGATAACCGAGCTTCTCGAGGTAGGCGGCGATGTTGGCGCAGATGTCACGGTTGTCCTCGACGATCAACGCCCGGATCGGCGCCGCCTCCAGAACGAGTGCCATCTGCCGCCTCCCCGTTTACCAGGCGTAGTCTAGTCGAAGCCCGATCAGCGGCTCAGCTTCGCTGTCGTCCTTCACGTTGACGCCCCTGCGGTAATCGAACTCGGTGTCGTCGGTCGACGATGCCGACGTGACATTGATGACATCGAGAAAGGCCGTGACATCGATGGGGCCGAAGGCGCGCCGATAGTCGACACGGGCGTTGAGCACGCCGTAGCCGGAATTGCGGCCGACGCCGCGTGCGATCGTCTCCCGCGAATAACGCAGCGGTTGGCCGGGCCCTAGCACGTCCTCGTGGATGATGTAGGCATCCGCCGGCCTGCCGGAGAGGTACTTGTAGCGGGCAGCCACCTTCCAGCGGCTGGTGATTTCCCAGGTCATCCCCAGCGTGGCCACATGCGCGCGGCTGAACTCGTCGGCCACGGCGCCACGCCCGTCCTTCCGGTCTACTTCCGCATCGTTGTAGGAGTAGGTCGCGGTCGCGTAGAGCCCGTCGCGGATCCTGCCCTTGGCCACCACGTCGACGCCGTAGGACGTGCCGTCACCGATGTTGGCGAACGTCCCGCGCGCCCGGTCCAGATCGACCACCAGATTGGCGAGATCCTGGTAATAGGCCTCCGTCAGCACCGACCAGCGTTCGTTCGGGAAGTATTCGAAGCCGAGACTCGCGTGCGTGACCTTCTCGTTCTCAAGCCGGTTCGCTGCGTTGGCCGCCAGGTCCAGAAACCGCGGTGACTGGTGGAAGAGCCCGGCGGTCGCGAAGTAGCGAAAGCTCCGGTTCGGCCGCCAGTTCACCCGGAACCGGGGCGATACGAGGCTTTCGTCCGTCAGGCCGTCCCGCTCCAGGCGTACCCCCCTGCGCACATCCCATGCGCCACGCTGGAAGCCCTGGTCCACGTAGCCCGCGTAGCTCGTTGCTTTCAAGCGCAAGGACGCATCGATGTTCTCCGGCGTCAGCACGATGTAGCGCTGCTGGGGGTCGGGTCGGAAGTCACCGGTGTCGTAGACATACCGGATCCAGTCGCCATCCAGCACCGTGCCGTAGTCGAGGTCGAGCTGCGTCAGCTGGACACCCGCATTGAACGTGCCCCATCGATTGACCGCCGCGAAGTCGCTACGCCAGCCCACTTCGGTCTCGTCTTCGGTCACGGTGATGATGTCGTCCCGCACCGGGAAGCTGGACGCGGGCGAGCCGGGCGGCACGAGATCGGGATAGGCCTCGCCCTCCGAACTGACCTTGTTGCTGGCCCGGTGATACACCTTGTTGGTCCAGACCGCGTTCTCGCCGATCAGTGACCGCAGGGTCAGCCCGTACAGGTCGCTGTCCTGTTTGAAATCCAGGAGCGATGCATCTTCGAAGTTCGGCGACTCGAAGACGTGCGTCACGTCGCGCGTGTAGGTCTCGCGCGTATCGATCAGCAGCACTTCCATCGCGTGGGACGGCGTGATCGGCACCGCAGCCTTGACGATGACGTCACGCAGCACGGGATTGCCGATGTCCAGCTCTTCGATGTCTTCGAAGAAGGATCCAAAATCCAGCTTCCGGGCGGACACCAGCACGGTGGCATCTTCGGTGATGCCGAGTGGCCCGTCGTAGCCCACTTCGGTGCCGGCGAGGTCCAGGCGCAGGCTGGCCGACGGACTCGGGCTGCCATCGGCCACGTCGAGCTTGAGCAGCGAGGCCGCCCGGCCGCCATATGCCGGCCCCCAGCCGCCAGGTGAGAACTCGGCGCCGCTGATGACGTTGGGCGCGAAGATCGAGAACCGGCCGCCACCGCCGACATCCTCGTCTTCCCCCAGCGTCGCGTCGAAGTGCACCGCTTTGTCGAACGGGAACTCGTCGACGAAGATCAGGTTATCCCGCGGTCCGCGGCCGCGTACGCTGAAACTCGCGAACTCGCTCGCCGATGCCAGGCCGGGCAGGCCGTCGAGCGAGAGCAGCGGATCCGCGCCGCCACCCACGGCACTTTGCAAGGCTTCCCGATCGAGATAGGTGCTCGACGGCGAGGCGAGTCCATCGATCCGGCGCCCCTGGACCACCACGCGTTGCATCAGCGGTACGCCCAGCTGGAATTCGAGCCTGGAGGTCTTGCGCGTGATTACGCGGACGCTGGGCTCGTAGACCGGCGCGAACCCATCCCGGGTGATGTTGACCGTGTAAAGCCCCGGGTCCAGCGCTTCGACGAGGATGCGACCTTGTGCATCGGTCTCCAGGGATCGCGCGCGCTCGGTGTCACGCTCGGTGAGCGTCACCTGCGCGTTTGCAAGTGGCCGGTCGGTGAGTTGATCCCTGACGATGATGGTCAGGGCGCCGGGCGCCTCCGCTGCATACGCGGCCAGTGGAAGGCCGATCAGGTGCATCGAAACAGCCAGGCACAGTGCCCGTCGCGCATGCCTACTCATATCGCTCTGCCTCCAGGAAAGGGACGTTCCGCCTTGAACGCGATACGAGCCTAGAGGCGAAAATGTCGCCGAAAGGTCGCCAGCCCAGCGCCTTGGCTGGTGGCGTTCGGCGACTGCTCCCTGGGCAGCGCCAGTCAGCGCGACCCTGCGGTTACCTGCCGACCCGACATGCCCGGGCCGGCACCCGTCCTGCGGCAAGTGAGCGTGACGCCATGACGTGTCAACGAATGCCGCGCGAGCGGGAAAGGGTCCTGCAGGGTTCTGGCATCGTTCGAGACCCCGCCAAGATGAATCGACTATCGCCGTAGTCGCCGTGCGGGAACCTCGCGCGCTACGGCTTCGCTTGCCCGCTGAGTAGTGTGTTGAGCTCGGCGCTAGAAGGTAGGCCAGAGAATCCGTCGAATCGCCCTTGCTCCGCAAGCAAACGGGCCGCGCTCAGGAAGCCGCTCCAGGCTGCACGCGCCAACGTGCCGCCGACGCTGACACGCCTAACGCCGAGGTTGGCAAGGTCTTGCAAGGTGAGATCGCTTTCCCATCCGATAAGTACATTCACAGGCGTTGGTGCAACCGCAGCCACCACCGCGCTGATATGTTCTCGCGTCCTGATGCCCGGCGCGTACACGCAATCTGCTCCGGCATCCGCGTAAGCCTTAAGCCGCAGGATGGCATCGTCAATGTCGGGGCGCCCGACGAAGAAGTTCTCTGCACGTCCGATCAGCAAGACGTCGCCGCCCGCAGCATCGATAGCGGCGCGTGCCGCACGCATCCTCTCAACCGATTCTGCCACCCCCCGTAACGGAGTACGCGAGTCACCTGTCGAATCCTCGATAGAGATGCCCGCCACGCCAGTTTCGACCGCCATTCCCACGCTCTCCGCCACACCTTCTGGCGTGTCGGCGAATCCGCTCTCGAAATCTGCGTTGATAGGCAAGTCGGTAGCCTCGACCATGTAGCGCATGTGCGTCAGGGTTTCGGCACGCGAAAGCTGTCCGTCGGCGCGCGCGCAAGACCAGGCATAGCCCGAACTGGTGGTTGCCAGCGCCTTGAATCCAAGCCCGGCCAGCAAGCTGGCGCTGCCGGCATCCCATGGATTCGGAATCACGAAGCAGCCTGATTGATGAAGCGCACGAAAGGTGGCACGTTTTTGGGAAACACTGGGCGCCATGAAACCTCCTTAAAATACTGTCGAACGAACTATAAATGACCGACATTCATACAAAACGTACTCAAGGCGCCAGATTCACTTCAGCGAGAGCAGATCCGGCGACGCCGCGTTGCACGATGGGCGCTGTGTAAACTGGAACCGTCAGCCTCCGGCACAGTGCACCTGGAACCGTGCGCTCGGAACCGTTAGCCCGGCAAAACCTTAGAAGCTGGCATCGTTAGCCTGGTTCGCCCTATCAACTTCTACAGGTGTAGTAGCGATGCTCCGCATCGAGCGCCTGCTGCCAGCCGTTCGGCAGGCGCAGCATCACCAGACCGCCCATGCACGCAACACCGTAGCGCTTCGCGTCATCCGTACCATGCGCCGGCACGCTCAACACGCGGGTCGACGGCTGCGGCCTGCCCATGATCCGCGCCACGCTCTGCTTCGTCCGCGCGTCGCTCTGCTCGCACATGTTGCGGAACAGATGCGCGTAAGGATTGGCGCGCTGGTCGCGAGTGATGACGCTGCAGTCCTGCGGCTGGCTGTAGCTGACATCGCCATAGCGGCCGGACTGCGCGCATACCAGCGTGGGAGCGAGAAGCCCGATCAGTAAGAACAAATGACGCATTCGACCTCCATGTCAGGCGGGCTCCTTGAAGGCCACGCCGTAAGTGAACCTGACCCCGATAGTTCCAGGCCCCGCACCCTTCCTGCAGTAAGTGAACCTGGCACCGTGACTGCGCTTACCCCTGTTGCCACTGCACGCGTCTGGAAGTGGGCAGCGCGGCCTGAGCCGCGCTGCCACCATCCATCGGTCAATGCACGTGCGTCGCGCTACCCGCGGTGCCGTACACGGCCGGCATCTCCCGCACCCGGCCGCCCGCGGTGGGCTCGTCGAGCACCTGCGCATTGACCTGCCGGATCAGGTCCTTCATCTCGTCCGCGCCTTCGAAGATCGCCGCACCGATCACGGTGATCGTGCCGTCCGCGACATCCGTGCCCCCGGCCGCCATCAGCAGATCGCCCTGCGCGCGCAGCAGATCGAGCAGCCGGTCGGACTCGTCCAACTGATCCAGCGTCATGCCGAAGGCGAAATCCTGGTCGGCCTTCGCAGCCGGGCCGGCGGACTCGCCCCCCTCGCACTCCGTTTCCTCGTCCGCGTCGTCCGCATCCTCGTCTTCGTGCACCGCAGCGACAGGCTTGCCCTTGGCCTCCAGCCGCGCCGGCCAGGACAACGTGTCCAGCACCTGCTGCACCTGTTCGGCCAGCAGTTCCAGACACCCGGCCAACGCGGGGTGGTCGATCTCGGGGCCGTCTTCTTCCTCGTCCACGCGTGGCTCCGCCAGGCGTGACAGGAACACAATGTGCTGGTGCAGTTTGCGCAGCCGGAAATGGCTGTCCTCGGGCAGCAGGTAACCCAGCGCGCCACGCGTTTTCGTATCGGACTTCGACATCGTCGTCTCCTCATTCCCTGAAGTGCCCGTCCACGGATGTGGACGGGAAGTCGGGAGGCTAGAAACCGCAGACAGACGGCGGGCGTATTCCCCCGAAGGGTGTTGTATTAGCCGCCCTCCCGACGCAGGCATTGCGTCGGTCCATGCCTGCAAGCATGCAGGCACAAAAAACCCACCGGTTTGACGGAGGTGGGGACCGCTGTCTGAGGAGTTTCTAGGCTCCTTGGGACTGAGTCTGCTACGCGCAATGCGAGATGGTCAAGCCTGACGCTGGCGCGATTGAGCCATCTCGCCGTCGGAATTTCCCGCGGGCTGTGCTTCGGATGACCCTGCCGTTCTGCCTCCGGCGAAGCGTGGCCCCGAGCGCCTGGCTCGGTCTTTGAACGCTCGCGCTATCGATATCGTTTGTTGCCGCCGCACGTAATGCGGTACAGCCCGAGCAGGGCAACTCCCCCGAAGTTGCTGCGACGCGAGAGCGGGCTATAGCGGACCGACGCTGCCCGGCCCAGATACCATTGCCCTGGTGGTTGTGGTGTCGTAAGTGAACCTCTCATCCCTGGCACCGTTATATCCAAGACCGGAGGCGTGAACCTGGCGCTGTTGACCCCGCACCTTGAGGCCGGCCCAGATGGCAGGAAAGATAATTAGCTCTATTCATTCTGTACTGAATTTTTCTTCTAAATTAATTAACTAAATTCCGTCCGCGTGAATATCATATCTGCGGGAAATAGATTCATCGCGCGGACGGATCTCTCCGCGGCTCCGACATCATCCGAAAATAGAATGACAACGAGATCTTTCATTGCGCGTGTACAGCAGACATAGAAGAGGCGGCGAGTCCTCTCGATCTGTGTCTCCCTTCCCTCCTCTAAGCTCTTTTTGTCATTGAGCGAAAGTTCCTTAACTCCAAAATACTTGTCGTACGAAAACTGGGAGTGTGAGCTTTCGCCATCGTCGGCAATCACGAGCACTCTGTCGAACTCAGCACCCTTGATGCCCTGCTGCGTGGAAAACGGCGAAAGCTCGTCGACATACTCTTTGTAGCCTATGAAACCCGATGCCTTGCTAGCGAGAAATCCATCCATCGCGCTCATCTCGAGCCGATTGTCTTCGCCTTCATCCTGGGCCGCTTGGTCGTCATGCTGATCCGGAGGCGGGGGCGCCACAGCTTCCAAGTAGCTCAGAATTCGCGGGTCGAGAGTAATCAGTCCCGTGTCACGCATGTGCTCAAGCACCTCACGAGTTGTAGCTCGTGAGTCCGGCTGCATCAACTCCGCCAACTTCGCAGCAGCTTGCCGTAGCCCCGCAAGAAGAGCCGAAATCCCTACTCTAGGTATATTTTCTTTTGCGAGCTTCGGAGAGAATTTCCGCAGAAGCGACATCGCTTCAAATTCGCGGCCTTCGACAGTCGCGGAGGCGAGTGGAAGCGCCAGAGACATAATAGGTCGAAGCGGCCATGCCGTGGCATCAAGAAAGCCATCTTTGAACGAACTCGGTGCGTTGGAATTCATCACCACATAAAGGTCGTCAAAGCCAAGTCGCCTAGCTGCCATGCGATGCACGATGACAAGAAGCTTTATCGCACCGTCTCGCCATGCTTGGTCTTTATTCTGCTCCCCGACCCAAGCCCGGACTTTTGCAATATTTTGGTCGCGCTGCTCATCGGCCGGCAAGATGAACATGCGAGCCGTGCCCTCGACAGAAATCTCTTCGCCTTCGGCAGTGGTGATCGTTCGTCCTCTTGTCTGCACTAGCCCGTCATCGCCGCGACGAATTGCGTTCGCGACGCTCAAAACGGCAGTCGGGCATCGAAAGTTCTCTTGCTTGGTGATCGTCGCCCATCCGTCCTCGGCTCTGATCGGTCCGACGCCCGTCATGTAGATTCGTTGCATGGGATCTCCAAAAAATCCGACGCAGAACTTCCCCTGAGACTGACTCGCAACCGCCTTCAGCCCGGCCACCAAACCCTCACTCGTATCTTGACTTTCGTCAACGAATACAAAAGGGAACTGCTGCGCTAACAGCGTCCTAAAAAGAGGGCGCTGATTCAGGAACTGAGTCGCGCACCGCAGCACGTCGTCGTGACCCAAGATGCCTTTCGTATAGTCGCTGCCGGTTCCGTATGCGAAGGATCGAACCCGGTCGATACGCCGCAAGGATTGGCGGAAGCGGGCGAGGTCGCGTTGATCCTTTTCCTTCGTTCTCTGATGGACGCGTGGGCCGTAGGTCTTCCCCTCGAGCTCTCCGATTTTCTCTTGGATCCGCGATGCTACCCAATTCCGAATGTCGCTCTGAAACGGGCGAACCAACGTCCACATGAAGCTATGTATCGTCGAGACATGGACAAGTGGATTATTGCCGACATCAGCCCAAACCTCCTGAGCAGCAATCTCGGTGTAGGTGATGCAGGCGACACGCTGGCGACGGCACTTTAAAGACGCGAAATGAACATCAATGATCGCTGAGAGCGCTTTAATAAGCGAGGTAGTCTTGCCAGAGCCAGCGCCCGCGACCATCACGAATGAACGACGCTCCGCAGCAGATAAGCATTCCTTCAGTTCAATGTCAGCCGGGGTGTCCGGCTTGTCTAGTCGCCGGCTCATTGATCGTGGCCCGGGATGTGCGCCGCCTCTACTATCTCAGGCGCGATCGCTTCAGCGGCTGCCTCCGCCTCTTCCTTCGCCTCGAGGTTAACGACCTTCTCCAGCCACTGAAGGCCCTGCTCGATATAGAGCGGCACCGTCCACTGCTCTTCTTTGCGAGCAAGGACACCCAGCGCGAACTTCGTTTTGTCAAAATATTGACCGATGACGCGCTTATGCAGCCCGGTGGCCAAGGCCGCCGGCGTCGCGATCTCTCCGCGCAATTTCAGTCCCAGTTGTTTCCGATCTGCATCTTGGCACCACTCCGCGTTCTGTAGGCCAAAGCTGACTTCCAAGGTGCGGCCACAGACTGACGTGATTACTCCCCCCCAAGTAACGTCGACGGCACATTGGTAGGCGACACGTACCTTGGAATTCTCGGTTCCTGGAATATCTTCGGTTTTCTCATCATCCGCTGCTGCGAGAAGATCTGCGACGGTCTTCTTCTTTGGGAGCCACTGAATCAGCGTCTGATTAGCTGTAGCTGAATTCGCTTCAAGTGGCTCGCAGGTTTTTCCGTATTTCTTTACGGGCTCGCCACCCTCTTCCTCCGCAGGAACGTCGAATTCCTTCTCGTCCTCCTCTTCGTCCTCGGCAGGAGCTTCGACCAGAGCCACGCTGTCCAAATCGGTGATGACTAGCGTGCTGATTCCAAGAAATCGGATGAGCTCTCGAAATCGGTGCCCGAATGCTCCTCCAACTTCGAGCACTGCCAGAGAAGCGGCGCTAAGCCCTCTCGCCACCTTCTCTATCATTAGGGGGAGCAATAGTCGCTCGACATTCCCCTCTACCAAGATCGCAGCATCGGCGAAGAACAGGTCGCAGTGAGTGAGCTTCAAGTAGCGTTGAAGGAAGTCGCGGTCTTTCGGAGCGTCGCCTGCTTGGAAAGTCGACAGATTGAGAACCTGCGTGGCCTGCTCGCCATCGGTGATGTGCCTGCGGAAATATCGGATCGGCGTGAATCCCCTCTCATAGAGTATGTGCGGCGAATGTGTCGTCACGATAAGTTGGGATCGGAATGCGCTTACCTCTTCTCCCTCTACCTTCAAGAGCTCAAGCACATTGCGGATGAACACCTGCTGCAACTGCGCGTGCAGATGCGCTTCCGGCTCTTCCACGAAAACTAAATGCAATGGGGGGCGGTTCTCTTCGATCCTCCACTTTTCCTGAATGTCTAGAATCTCGACAACCATGTAAATGAGATTCTTGAGTCCCAGTCCGTTGTAGCTGTCAGGAAGACGTACAGGAATTCTTTCGCCGAGGATGTAGTGAACTTTAGCGTCCTGGCTCATTACGCTGGCCGGATTCAGGCCCGACGCGATCTCAAGGCGCGGATTGTGCATGCCGGGATAGCCGAGCTTAGCTAGCCGCTCCAGCGTCGGCTTAAACACATCCATAAGGTGCTTGTTGAGACTCTCCTCAGAATCAAAAAGTGCCTTTAACACAGCATGGTCATCAGGCATTTGAGCAAGATTGCGCTCGTAGAAGCGACTTAGGCGACGTGACAGATCTTCCGCGCGTCCCATTCCTCCGGGGCTATTTGAGTCCGGGTCAGCAAGATGGCGTTGCGCGTGCAAGCAATCCACCCGGATCAATGATCGCAGGATCGTTGCGCCTCCCGGATCCGTTGGAATCGACTGAGGATGGTAGCTGGCGTCCAGCTCAGTGTAAGCGGCGTCAAAGTGTGTGCGATCGAGAACGAAGTAGCGGAATTCAAACTCTGCTTTTAGCTCCTGCTCAAGAAAGTGCGTCAGGTTTTTGGGCCAGGGTGCGTACGCACCCGCACGCTCTCCAAGCGCCTCTATCTGCGCAACTGCTTTCAGCTTTGCCTCTTTGAAGCGTTTAAGCGTTTCAGATGCATTAACCGCGCCGAACTCAATCCGAATACCAACCTCCTTGCCTAGCCATTCCGAGCTCGGCAGGATGGGCAAGACCAGATAGAGATCGTCCTCGGCGACATCGAACCAAAGGTCTAGCGTGATTGATGGAAGCACTGCCGCCGCATCATTTGCGGGCGGTTTTTCTCCGATCTCATTCAGCTGCTCCCAGAGGTTGGAGCTAAAGTCAAACAGCGAGAGCTTTTCCTTCCTTCCCGAAAGTAGGGTCTGCACGGCTTGCGTGGCAGATGTCTTGCCACTGTTGTTAGCTCCTACAAAAATTGAAATATCTGGGGCTAATTCGATATGGACGTCACGCAGCCGCCTATAATTTTTAAGCCGATATGATTTTAGATGCATTTTCCTTACCAGATGTTTTAGTGCGGGCGAGGCCCCCGCTGATGCCCTGCGGGCTAATGGACTAACGGTGCAAGGTTCACTTCTACCCGTACCACTGGGACTCACAAGGCACCCCATCGCTGTGGCCGGTATCCGGACAATTCCGGATGAAGAAGGTGGCTTCCTCACATGACCGCATCTGCGAGCAGTGCTGGCTGCCATCACAGCTAAGGTTCTGGGCCGCCTTTGGCTGCAGCCGTTCCGGCGTCACTGGTTGACGAGCCGAGGTGGCGGCAAGAGTTGCAGCCGTCGTGGCATAGGGCGGATTGAAGTGGCGATAGCCGCCCCACGCGGCGGCGATGAGCAGCAGCACGATCAGAAAGCGCATGGCGGGGTCTGCCTGATGGGTGGCGAAGGAGGACAGCGACTGCCGGCAAGGTTCATCGCGTGCCGCGGCACTTGGGGAAGGCGCTGCAGCCCCAGAAGGTGGTGTTGGCGCGGCGGTTGCTGCGTTCGACCATCGCGCTGCCGCAGCGTGGGCAGCCGGGTGTCGCGGCGAGGGTCGGGGCGGGGGCGCCGAAAGCGGGCGCGATGCGGGGCGCGGGTGTCGGCATCGGTCTCGACTCCGGAATGCGCGCTTCTTCCTGTATCTCGCGGATCATCGCCAGCAGGGTCGCGCCGTCGATCAGTTCGATCGGCTTGCCGGCCGCGAAGCGCGCGGCGTCTCTGGTGAATCCGCCGACGGTGACGATGCGCACGGCGTGTGCGCCGTGGTGGGTGAGCAGGCCGTACATCTCGCGCACCACGTTCACCGGCACCTGCTGGCGGCGCCATTGCTTGCACTGCACCAGCGTGCGTTGGCCGTCCTTGCGCAGGATCAGATCGATACCGCCGTCGGCGCCGCCCAGGCCGGTTTCCTCGACGCGGTAGCCCCGTCGACGGAAGGCTTCGCCGACCAGGCATTCGAAGTTGCGCCAGCCGATGGTGGCGAGGCTGTCGAGGCCGGTGCGCGTGTCGAGCAGGCGGCGGCGCTTGCGCCCGCGCACGAACGAGACCAGCGAGGCGACGGTGCACAGGGCCAGCACCGCCCATGCCAACGGCGCGAGGGCATCGGCCTGCGCGGCCAGCGCCTGGGCGAACGGCCCGTCCTGGCGTGCGAACAGCGCCGGAATGCCGTGGCGGATGCCGGCATAGCCGGCCAGGCCCACGACAATGCCCACCGGCCAAGGTGATGCGGCCAGATCCTCCAGCGTGCTGCGGCGTGCGCGTCCCATGCGACTTCCCCTGTCCCCTGCGCCCGACGATAGCGCGAAGTCGCATGGGGCGTCAGCGAGGGGGTGGTTCCGCTGCAGTTGTCGGCTCGGCTAGGGTGTCCAGTCGACGATCTGGCTGCCGGGACTGGCGAAACACGGTGGGTGCCCGAACAGCTCGGCCGTCCTGCGCACGTACTCGCGCGGCTCGACGGCGGGCCGGGACGCGCCACCCTCGAACCGCAGCAGGCCCGCTTCGATTTGCCGGGCGCTGGCGTCGAAGAACGCCGGCAGCGAATGCGCAAGGCGGTTGCAGCCGACGCCCTGCCCCATGTCGTAGACCGCGCCCCAGGTGGGCGAGCCGGCGATGGCGTTCACGACGAGATACGAGCCGGCGCCGTCCGCGAGTAGCGGGATGAAGCCACGGGGCCAGTAGTCGGGGTTCTCGTCGTCCTCGTGGGACGCCAGGTCGTGGTGGGTCTGGAGGGCCTCCGCCAGTGACAGGGCGGTCATGCGCCAGGCCAGGTGCGGCTCGAACAGGCCGAGCGCATCGCAGGCGTCGGGATCCGTGCCATCGACGGCGCGGAAATAGGCCAGCAGCGCCGGCGGCGGTGATACGCCGGGCAATGCGGCAAGCCGGTCGAGCGCGACGGCATCGACCAGCGGCGCGAGCACCCTTGGCGTGGGCGAGCCGTGGTGCTGCAGCACGGTGAGGTAATGCGCGAGAAACGCGGGGGCGTCGAGAGCGGGCATGTTCGAACTCCTGGTTGTGGCGCGCGTGTGGCGACCGCGCGGTTCCGGCAACCAGCGGACGCAGTGGCCTGGCCTGGTGCGTCGCGTGACGTCTCCTTGGCTGGAAGCCACAGGGCCGGGCCCGGCGGGCGTCGATGCTGCCACGAACCCTGGGATGGCTGTCGCCTGCGGTGACCGCGAACCCGGACGGTCCAGACGCGTTCGCGCCACTGCAGACTTGAGCTGCACTGGTCTTCGCCGCAGCGCCGGCATCGACACGACGCGTGCGGGCACGCGGCCGCCGGGCTATCGTGCCGGCCTGCTGACGAAGACGTGCCCATGAAGAAGAGCTACGACCCGCCGTTGACCACGAACCAGAATGCGCCGCTCTACCGCGTCGACCAGGGCATCCGGAAAGCGCAGGAACGCCTGGCATCCGCGATCGACATGAAGCGGCACCACACCAACCAGAACCTGGCGCAGGAAGTGATCAAGGAAGCGCGCGACGGCCTGCGCAAGGCCGAGCACCAGCGCGAACTCAAGATCAAGGAACTCGCGCAGAAGGATGCGGAACGGCAGGCCTGGCGGAGTTAGGCGGAGCGCCGGTGCGGATGCCGGTGCCCTGGCTGGTTCTGTTCCTTGATGCCTGGGCGCTTTTCTGCGGACGGCGTCGCCGACGGGCGTGTTCCATTGCGCCAGTCGATGGTGGCGAGGCTGGCGAGACCGGTTGCGCGTGTCGAGGGTTGGTGCCTGCGGCGCCAGTCTGGTCCTTGAACGCTGCGGTGGGGTACCAGGGCGTCGTCGCCGCCTGCGTACGCGCGGGTTTCGATGCGCGCCCTGCGGAAACGTCAAAGCCCCGACCGGGGCCGGGGCTTCGAGGGTGGCATCAGGTGCGGCGTGTGCCGCCCGGGACTGGTCAGCGTGCGAACGCGATCCGGTCGAGCGTGTTGTCGGCCGCCTTGATCCACACGTTGAGTTCGCGCCCGTGCGCAGTGCGGCCGCCGAGCGTCGGCGCGGCGTCGTTCTCCTGACGCGGTTCGAACACCACCTGGAACGTGCCGTCGGCAACGGGATGCACATGCACGTGGAAATGGGCGAGATCCGCCTCGGGCTGCTTGTCCTTGAACACCGGAACGGCAGCGACGAGTGCAGCGGCGCGCGCGCCGTCGAGTTCGATCGGCGTTTGCGGCGTGTTGGTGCCCTGGGCCGACTGCGCGGCCAAGGCTGAAAAAGCGAGCGTGCTCATGAGCAGGATCCTGTGGAAGACCATGGAGTGACCTCCGGCAATTGGGGTGCGGTGCCTGCAGACCCGCGGTGCGCCGTCAGTTGATCAGCGTGTCCTGGCGCGTGGCCGAATCATACTTGCGGAAGTCGCCACCCGGCGTGGAGACGTAGATCACCGGCCCCCAGTAGCCGCCATCGGCGACGCGCTTGTCCTGCGAGGAGAACTGGTCGCTGTTGAACTCGTCGCCGGCCTTGTCGGTGCGGGTGCCGTCACTCTTCGAATAATCCGCGTGGCCGTGGTAGCAGGCGGCCAGTTCCATGCCGTCGGGCTGTGGCACCTGGCTCGGATCGAAGCCGTCGAGCGTGCCGCCCATCGGCGTGGACACGAAGAACTGCCCGCTGTCGGTGTCGCGGAAGACGAGTCCACCGTTCTCGAGGTTGGCCTGGATCGAAAGCGGGTTCGAATATTCCATCATCGCGACGGCGGCGGCATCGCTGGAGGCGAACGGCCCCAGCGCAGTGCCCGCCGGCACCAGGGGCGCCACTTCGGACACGTTGACCGGCACGGTGCGATCGTCGGCAATCGCCACGGCCGCGCGCTCGGTGAGCACCTCGTCGGTCAGCGTGCCGCCATCGGCGGTCTCGATGCCGGCGACGAGGTCGTAGGCGTGGTCCTGCTGCGCTTGCGTGGCGGCGGGCGCCACCAGCGTATCGACGACCTGCTGATAGCGCGGATTGTCGCGCGCGGCCAGCGCCTGGATGGCGGTGATGTCCTGGATCGGCGACGAACTGGCCTGGAGGGAACCGATGCTCATGCGGGCGCGCCCTGTGCGGAAGATCGAGTGTCAGGGTGTCGACGCGCCGGTGGCCCCACAAGCTGGGGCGGACCCTTGGGTGGCGCGTCGGATCCTGCGCAAGCGAGCCAGGCGGCATTTCTACACACGGACGCTCATGATGGCTTCTGCGGAGGCTTCGTCGCCTTGCGCCCAGTGACCTGCTTCGGAAGCTTCTTCTCTTCAGCTTTGACCCGTCGCTCGACTTTTTTCAGATCTTCGGCAGGTGGCAGGGCTTCCGGGCGAATATTGCGGTCTGTCAGGATCTTGCGAACGTCCTCGTTGTTCTTGACGTGCTCGCGGGTGATTCCGGGTTCGTCGCGCAAATCCTGCTGCTTGACCTGCAGGTTGGTGACCTCGTTCGCGAAGTCCTTGGCCTTGATCGTGATGGCCGGGAGGAAATCCGCCAGCGGACGACTTACCGGCACGGCCAGCTTCTTCTTCATGTCGCCAGTGGTGAAGCTGCCGAACAACGCTGAGTCGCCTTGCTCAATATTCGGGCGAAACCTTGGCCATCGATGCCGCGTTCGTACAGCACGCCGGACAGCGCCTTCTGAGAGAGCGTCAATTTTTCGCGCGCCTGCAGCCGCTCGAGTTCAGAGATCCGCTGCTCGATGACTTCCTGCTTCCGGGTCTGGACTGCGAAGTAGGTCATCGCAAATGCAATCTCGTCCTTCTGGGGATTGCCGTTCTGGGCGATGAGATAGCAGGCGTACCGAGTGAGCGCCCAATCATCGATTTCCCTGATGGCGCCCCTTTCCTGTCTCGATCATCTTGTTGACGTCAACAAAATGATCCTTGATCGATTGGCCAGCGTTTTCGCAGGCAATCCGTGCCTTGTCGATCACCAAAGAAAAGTTGCGCCATTCGGCATAGCCAAGAAGTTCCTGGAGCTCCCGCGCCAGCCAGAACTCCACACCGTTCTCACTGTGGGCACAGTCCTCGAAACTGCCGTGCAGGCGATGAATCAGTTCCTTCTTCATTTAACTCTCCTTGGTCCGGTCGACCGGACGGTACGTCAGAACAGCGCCCCTTGGCTCGGGGGTGATTCGGGCGCGTGCTCTACGGGCGCAGAAGACGGTGTCTCCACCGCACCCAGCCGCCACCCCAAACCGGACCAGCGGCCTGCATGGCGATCGAGCGCCTCGCGCAGGATCGGCGCGCTCGCGACGACATGCAGCGCGCTGCGGGCGCGGGTCATGCCGGTGTAGACGAGTTCGCGCGACAGCACACGATTGAAGCGCTCGGGCAGTACCAGCCACACCGCATCGAACTCGCTGCCCTGCGCCTTGTGCACTGTCATCGCGAACGCGCTGTCGTGCGCGGGCAGCGCGGCGGGGTGGAACGGGCGCGGGTGCTGCGGATCGTCGCCGGGGAACCAGGCCACGAGCGCGCCGTCGTCGTCACGCAGGCAGATACCGATGTCGCCGTTGAACAGGCGATGGCGGTAGCTGTTCTCGGTGATCAGCAGCAGACGCCCATGGAAATAACCGGGACCGGCGCCGCGCCGCGTGCTGCCGCCGAGCAGTTCTTCAATGCGCGCATTGAGCCCACGCGCGCCCTTCGGCCCTTCACGTACGGCGGTGAGGATGCGCTGGCGACCGGCAAGGGCGAGGGCTTCGACGGGATCGGTGGTGTCGGCGAGCGCGGTCCAGTGCGCAAGCAACTGCTCGCGGTGTGCGGCGAGCGGATCGGTCTGGCCTTCGTGGAAATGCACGCCGGCGAGGTCGCCGGTGCGCAGCAGCGACAGTGCGGTGTCGGCATCGCCTTCGCGCACGGCGGTGGCGAGCTGGGCGAGATCGAGGGCGGCACTCTGGCGGTAGCCGCGTTGCAGGTGGATGCGACGGCCGGGGAAACGCGTCGCCCCTTGGAAATGATGACCGTCATTCCCGCGTAGGCGGGAATCCATGGACGTTTCTTGTACTCGGTCGAACGTCTCTGGATGACCAGCCCTGTCCGCTGTTGAAGAGCGAGTCCCGCCAGTGCGGGGACGACGATCGTCGTGCGACACGCCAGCCGCTGCGTCTGCAGCGGCTGGCGTCGCGCGCGAGCGCGCTCCTACAGGGGGGTGCATCAGGAGGTCGATGATCTCGGCGTCGTCATTGGCGATCTCCTTGCCATCACCGGCCGCACGCAGGATGCCGCTGAGCACATCGCCGGCTTCGACCGACGGCAGCTGGTCGGGATCGCCCAGCAGCACGAGGCGTGCGCCATCGGCGACGGCGTCGACCAGCTTGGCCATCAGCGGCAGATCGATCATCGAGGCTTCGTCGACGACGACGACATCGAACGGCAGCGGGTTGTCGGTGTGGTGGCGGAAGCGCGGGCTGTCGGGAATCGTGCCAAGCAGGCGGTGCAGCGTGGTGCCGGCGGTGGGCAGCCCATCGAGCAATGCGGAATCCACATTGGCGGCGGCCAGCGCCTGCACGGCCTTGCGCACGCTCTCGGCCATGCGCTCGGCGGCGCGTCCGGTGGGCGCGGCGAGGGCGATGCGTGGTGCGGGGCGCCCGGCGTGCAGCGCCTGCGCGGCGAGCAAGGCCAGCAAGCGCGTGATCGTCGTGGTCTTGCCGGTGCCGGGCCCGCCGGTCACCAGCACCAGGTTGTGGCGGAGCGCGACCGCCGCGGCGAGGGCCTGCAGATCGACGCCGGTGCGGGCGTCGGGAAACAGCTGCAGGAACAGGGATGCCAGCGCATCCAGGTCGCCCCGTTCCGGGGTGTGCGCGCCGATGCGCCGCAGACCGAGTGCGAGGTGGCGTTCGTACTCGCGATAGCGGCGCAGGTAGAGCAGGCCGTGCTCGAAGACGAGCGGTGCGTTGGCGATGGATTCGGCGTCGCCGTCCGCGGGTTGCGAAATCCACGGTGAGGCGTCGAGATCAGCGCGCCAGCTGTCGGGTGCGGGCCAGCGGATATCGGCGTCGACGAGACGCTGCGGCGCTGCGGGATCGAAACCGGCGTGGCCGTTGGCGACGGCGAGCGATGCGAGTGCAGCGGCGGCGAGCACGGTGTCGGGCGTGGCGGGGTCGAGGCGCCGCAGCGACTGCGCGAGCGCGTTGTCGAGCGTGCGCAGGGCGCCGGCGTCGCGGAGGCTTTGGAGGAGGGCGGGGGTGCTCATGGTGTTGGGGGTTCCAGCGAGCGTTGGCCCTCACCCCAACCCCTCTCCCGGAGGGAGAGGGGCTCAATTCCTGCAGGCGCGAGCCAATCGTGCGAGATGTGATCTCGCGCGCGATCAGCCAGAGCCCCTCTCCCTTTGGGAGAGGGGTTGGGGTGAGGGCAGACGCTCGCGATAAACCCGGCTCCTGATGCCACTGCCCTATCCAGTCCGAAGAACAGAGCGTCGTTGTCTGCACACATCACGCCGCCACCCCCACATCCCGCCCCGCGAACAACCCGTCCAGCGCATCCACCAGCTCAGGCGCAAACCGCCATGCCTGCACGCCCGGCGCATCCTCGCGCGTGGCATCCAGTCCGCGGCAGAACAGATACCGCACGCCGCCGAAATCGCGCGCGTAGTCGTAACCATCGCCCAGACGGAACCGAAGCCAGCGATGCAACGCGACGGTGTAGATCAGCGCCTGCAGGTCGTATTCGCTGTGCGCCATCGCGGCCTCCAGTTGCGCAGGGCCGTAGCCGGGCAGGCGGTTGGTCTTGTAGTCCAGCACGTACCAGCGCCAGTCATGCACATACGTCAGATCGATCAGGCCGGTCATCAGGCCTTCGAGCTGGCGGCGCGTGCCGAAGCCGCTGCGCGCGGTCAGCACGCCGTGGCGGTGCAGCAATGCGAGCAGGGCATCGATGCGCGTGGGCGCGAGGGCGAACTGGAATTCGATCTCCGGACGGCGTGCATCGGGCGGCACGTCGGCGAGGCGCATGCCTTCGGGCAGGGTGACGGTCAATGTCTGGCCGACCAGCGGGGTCAGCACGTTGATCCCGTCTTCGAGATCCGCGTCCGCGTAACCGGCGGCGCGCAGGCGCTCGACGATCACGTCCGCATCAGTGTCGGGCGCGGGCGCACCCGGCGTCCACGCGGACCACTGCGCGAAGTCGCTGCGTTCGAGCACGTCGTGCAGCACCACGCCGAAACGGGCGCCGGCGAAGCGCGGATCGTAGACATCGGTATCGGCCGTCGTGTCCGGCGCTGCGTCGGGATCGACAGAGGGTTCGTCCTGGCCACCGGGCGCCGCCTGCGTGGACGCGCTCGATGCGTCGTGGCCGGACTCGGCATTCGCCAGCTGGGTGAAGCTGTAGACCCACCAGTCGCTGAGCAGCGAGCGCGTCGCGACGCGCGCGGCCGGCACGGCGTCTTCGGATTCGGGCGGCAGCCACGGCAGTGATGCCGGCGGCGTCTGCGTGTCGATGCGGATGGCGCTGCCGAGCGCATCAGCGAGTGCGTCCGGCGCGGCGATCATGTGCGCGATCGCGGCCTTGTTGTAGTCGTAGAACTTGCCACCCGCGATCCACAGCGCATGCCGTGCGCGGGTCAGGCCGACGTAGAGCAAGCGCGCATCCTCGGCGCGTTGTCCGTCCTGCCAGGTCTGCTTTGCGGCGTCCCAGCCGGACCGCGACGGCAGCAGTTTCCAGTGCAGGGCGCGGCCATCATCGTCGGCGACGGTGACGTGGCGTCCGGCGTCGCGCGGTTTCCCGCCGATGCCGGCGAACGGCAGGAACACCAGCGGATATTCCAGGCCCTTGCTCTTGTGCAGCGTGACCACCTGCACCCGGCGCGCGTCCGACTCCAGGCGCAGCAGCTGGCTGTCGTCGTCACTGCTGGCGGACGCGATCGCGCGCGACAGCCAGTCGACGAGGCCGTGCAGGCCCAGCGCATGCGCCTGCGCTTCCTGCAGCAGTTCGGCGAGTTGCAGGTAGTTGGTCAGGCGACGCTCGCCATCGAGCAGGCCGAGCAGGCGGCCGGCGTGTGCGGCGCAGAGATCGGTGATCAGCGCGAGCGGGCCGCCGCGCTGCAGGCGATCGCGCCAGCCGAGCGCGGCGAGTTGCCAGGTGCGCAGCGCGTCGCCGTCCTCGTCGAGTGCGGCGACGTGACTTGCGTCCTCGCCGATCAGCACCGTCGACAGCGCCATGCGCAGGCGGCCGTCATCGGCGCCGTGCAGCAGCGCGAGCAGCAAGGCGTGCACGTCGCGCGCTTCGGCGGTCGCGAACAGGCTCTGCTTGCCGGCGGCGACCGCGGGAATGCCGACCATTGCCAGCGCGGCGCGGATGCGCGTGGCCTCACTGTGCGAGCGCACCAGCACCGCGATGTCGCCGGGCTGCACCGGGCGGCCTTCGATCAGCGCGGTGCCTGCGCGCGCGTCGCTGAGCACGCGATGGATCTCGGCGACGCAGGCCTGGGTCGCGAGTTCGCGCGAGCGGCCGGCGCTCCAGGGTTTGAGCTTGCCCTTGTGGTCCGGCGGCGGATCGGGTGCCTGCCACAAGGTGAGCGCAGGCGCGGGTGCGCCATCACGCAGATAGTCGTCGTCGCGCCGCACGCCGCCGGGTTCGACTTCGCGGAAGCGGATGCGGTCGTCGACGAACGGCGGATGGCCTGACGCGTCCGCCTGCGCGTACAGCGCCGCGACCGCGCGCAGCACGCCGGGGCGCGAGCGGAAGTTCAGGGCGAGCGGCGGCGCGCGTTCGGCCGATGCCTGCGCGGCGAGATAGGTTTCCACATCGCCGCCGCGGAAGCCGTAGATCGCCTGCTTGGGATCGCCGATGACGAACAGCGCCGGCGCGCCACTGGCGGCGCCGAACACGCGCTCGAAGATCCGCCATTGGCGGGGATCGGTGTCCTGGAATTCGTCGACCAGCGCGACCCGGTACTGCGCGCGCAGTTGCGTGACCAGCGCGTCGGCCTGGGGTCCGTCGACGGCATCGGCGACGCGGTCGATCAGGTCGTCATAGGTCTGCACGCGCTGCTGCTGCTTGAAGCGGTCGACGCGGGCGCGGGCGTCGTCGCGCAGGCGGTGCAGCAGCTCGACGCGGCGGGCGTCCTGCCATTCGGCGATCTCGTCGAGCGCGGCGAGATACGCGGGAATCGCATCGCAGACCGGCGAGTCGGGTGTACGGCCGACTGCTTTCACGCTGGTCCGCTTCTGCAGCATGTCGCGCGTCAGGTTCTCGAGCTTGGGATGCTCGAAGGGCATGTCAAAGTCTTCGCGCGCGCACCATTGCCCCAGCGCTCCGAAGAGCGCGTCGATCCAGTCGGCTTTGTAGCTGGCGTTGTTGAGCACCTTGTCTTCGACAGCGTTGACAAGCGCGGCGTGGAAATCCTCGCCATGCGCATGGAACGCCGCCGCAAGCGCAGCCCCCGCAGCGCGCAGGCGCGGCGCAGGATCGTCGGGCAGCTCAGTGAGTGCCGGCCGTAGCACGCGTTCGCGCACCAGCGGCGACAGATCGCCGGCGAGGGCGAGCGGACCGCCGGACCACAGGCTCAGCAGATCGTCGGCGGCATCGGGCTCGACGCCGTGCGAACGCCATAGATCGGCGGCAATGGCTTCGCGCAAGGCCGTGTCGCTGGTCATCAGCTCGGGCGCATCGAAGCCCTGCCCGGCTTCCAGTGCATGTTCGCGCAACACGCGCGCGCAGAAACCGTGGATGGTGAAGATCGCGGCGAGGTCGATCTCGTCGGCCGCCGTGCGCAGGCGGCGTCGCAAGCCCTCGGCGCTCTCTTCGCCGCGCGCGAGATGCTGCGCGAGCACGGCGCTGGTCAATGCGGCTTCGGGCGAGGCGTCGTCGCCGATGTCGGCGTCTACCAGTGCCTCGGCCATCTTCAGGCGCTTGTGGATGCGGCTGCGCAGTTCCTGGGTCGCGGCTTCGGTGAAGGTCACCGCGAGAATCTCGCCGACGCGCAGGCCGCCTTCGACGACGAGCCGCACGACCAGCGTCGCCAGCGTGAACGTCTTGCCGGTGCCGGCCGAGGCCTCGATGGCGCGCACGCCGTCGAGCGGCAGCAGCAGGTAGGGATCGGTGCTGCTCATTCCGATTCCTCCACGTCGAGTTCCGCGGCGATCGCGCGCAGCGCATCCAGATCGGTGCCGCCGTAGACCAGACCCTTCACCACCGCGCCGAACACGGTCATCGCCTGGTCGACGAACGCAATCTGGGTGGCCTGATCGGTGAACGGATCGCGCCCGCGCAGCGCGAGGCGCAGCGCTTCGGTATTGCCCTCACCCCAGCTGCGGTCGCTGCCGTGCCACTTCTTCGCGGCGTTCTGGAGACCGCGCTCGAGATTCGGCGCATTGAACAGTTCCCAGCCGCTGTAGGGCGCGAACGGCAATGGCGTGCGCAGGCCCTGTGCGCGCAGCGCGATCAGATGCGCGAGCAGCGCGCGGGCCTCGTGTGGTGCCAGGGTGGCGCGCGTGTGTGGACCGGCGCCGGCATCGCCGCCGTCGTGGAACTGCACCAGCGGCGTCTCGAGTCCGGCGGCGCTGGCGAGCAGCCAGTCGAGGCCGTCACGGATCGAGGAATTGCCGTTCGGCGCGTCGAAGCGGATGCGTGCGATGCCGTGTGGATACACATCACCGAGCCGCCCGTGCAGGCGCACAGCCTGCCCCGGACCTGATCCGGGGCCATCGATGTCGACCTCGATCCGCGGCGCATCGGCAACCGAATCGCCGCGCCACGCGCGAAAAGCCTCGGCATAGCCGTCGACCTCGCGTCGCACCGCATCGAGCGTGCGACGCCCCAGCGGCCCGGACGGCAGCAGGCCGCGTGCGCGCAGCAGGGCCTGCGTGGTCGCATCGTCGTCGCCGCGCAGACGCGCCTCGAACACCGCCCGCTGCAGCTGCTGTTTCGCCAGACCACGGCCCGGTGCGAGCAGCGGTTCGACATCGCCTTCCAGCGTCTCGACTTCGGCCAGCCGCATGCCCAGCCGCTGGCGCAGGAAGGTCTCGGCCGGTGCCTGCAGGAAACGCCGCAGCGCATCGAGCGACAGCGCGTCGTCGGCATCTTCGGGCGGCGGCAGCGGGGCGCCGTCGAACCATGCCGGCAGCGCGATGCGGCGTTGCGCGGGTTGCGCTGCGGCCTGCCACCATTGCTGGCGATACGAGAACCGGCGCGGCTCGTCGCCGGCGCCGAACGCGGCCGGTGCGAACGGCTGCAGCGGGTGATGCACGACGAGGTCGTCCGCCGCGTGCGCGTCCGGCACGTGCTGCGCATCGGCGGCGGCCAGCAGTTCGGTCACCAGCACCGAAGGCTCGCGCACGCTGCCGTCGCGCGGGTCCGCGCCCTGGTAGCTCACGTAGAACACGTCCTGCGCGGCGGCGAACAGTTGCAGAAACAGGAAGCGGTCGTCGTCGCGCGTGCTGCGGTCGCCGACCTGGCGGCGATCGGTGCCGAGTTCGGCGGTCAGGCGGTTGAGCCCCGCTGCGGAATCGCGACGCGGGAAGTCGCCATCGTCCATGCCGAGCAGGCAGATCGCGCGGAACGGCAGCAGGCGCATCGGCACCATGCGGCCGACGCTGACGCCGCCGGTCAGCAGCGGCGCGCGGGTGTCGGCCTCGCCGAGCACACCAGCGAAATGCGCGCGTACGGCCTCCGACGGCACCGGCGCATCGAAACCGGCGCGCTTGGCATCGGCGGCAAAGGCATCGATCAGGCTGCGCAGACGATCGAGCGCGCGCTGGGTGGCGGGCGTCGACGGGGGTTTCGGCAGCAGCGCATCGAGCAGACGCAGCAGGCGGTCGCGCCAGGCCTCGGGCGGCATCGCCTCGCCGAGCAGGTCGGCATGGCGCGCAAGCACGCGCAGCAGGCGGACCAGGGTGTCGAGCGCATCGAGCGCGCTGCCTTCGAGTTCGGGCAATGGTGCGATGAGTTGACCGGACCCCGTCGCGATCGGTGCGTCGCTGCCGCTGGCGTGGCCGAGCAGCAGGCGGTCGAGCGCGAACGCCCAGGTGTAGGCATCGTCGGCCGGCGCGTCGAGGCGCGCGCGATGCGCGGCGTCGATGCCCCAGCGCGCACCGGCCGCGAACAGCCAGGCATGCAACCGCGCGAACGCGCCGGCATCGAGCCCGGCGGAGTCGGCCAGCGGCGGACTCGCCAGCAGGTCGAGCGTCTCCTCCAGCCCGAAGCGCGCGACCGGCAGCGCGAGCAGGCGCAGGAACACATCGGCCAGCGGCTCACCGGCGAGCGGGCTGGCATCGGCCAGCGCATACGGAATGGCCTGATTGAAGCCGGAGTCCTCACGCCCGCGACCGCCGAATACCGCATCCAGATACGGGATGTAGGGATCGATGTCCGGCGCCAGCACCGCGACCTCGCGCGGCTGCAGCGGCGGATCGAAGCGAGGATCCTCGAACAACGCGCGCAGCTGGTCGTGCAGCACCTGCAGTTCGCGCAGGCGGGTGTGGCAGGCGTGCACCTGCAGGCTTGGGTCGTCGCGTCGCAATGCTGGCAGACGCGTGCGCGGATCCATCGCGGTCGGCGTCAGCGGCGGCGACGGCAGGCGCTGGAACAGGTCCGACTGCAGCCGCCGCAGCAGGCTGCCGTGCAGCGCGCCGCCGCCTTCGCCGGGATCGGCATCGCTGCGCAGTTCGATATCCGGATGCACGACTTCGTAACTGCCGAGCACCGCCATGAAATCGCGGCCGGCGTGGCCCCAGGCCTGCAGCAGCGGATTTTCGGTGCGCGCGGCCTCGGCGCCGCCGGCGCGCACGCGCTGCAGATCGCCCCAGTAATCGCGGCTCGGCGAGGGCACGTAGAAATGCAGCGTGCCCACGCGCGCCTGCGTGGCGAGCACGCGCAGCACGTCGGGCGAGACGTTGAGCGTGGCGAACGCGAACAGTCGCGGCGGCAGGCCGACCGGCAGCGGCGCGTCATGGCCTTCGAAACGGTCGAGGTATTGCTGGATGCGGCGAGCGCGATGCTGGCGGCCGCGCGCGATGCGCCGCCACAGAATTGCCTGCGGATCGTCGGCATCCGCGCCCGCTTCCCAGCGCAGCAGCCAGTCGCGGCGCCAGGCCTGGTATTTCTCGAACACCGAGGCGAGTTCGCCGGCCAGCGCCCACGGCCGCAGTGGATCCACGCTGTCGACATGCGCGCGCAACGCGGCCAGCGCGGGCTGGGCGAGAAAGGCCGGATCGGTCAGCGCGGCGTAGAGATGCCAGCGCAGCGCGGCGGCATCGGGTTCGTCGGTCGGCGGGCCGAGATTCGCCGACAGCGCCTTGCCGACGAATTCGCCCGGCGTCACGAATTCCAGATTGGCCGCGACGCCGTGCTCGGCGGCGAGCGTCGCCTGCAGCCAGCGCCGCATCGCGACCTGCGGAATCAGCACCACATCCGGCGCCAGCAGCGACTGCCCCGGCGCCGGCGTGCGAAGCGCGTGCGCCATCAGGCCCGCCAGCACCTCCAATGCATTGGAGTGGTAGAGGCGGAAGTCGGGGACGGCGTCGGGCATTCCGCCATGATGCCGGACACCGGTCGCATCGGCAGCGACGCGCGCGGCCACAAGCGGCTGCGCGGCGCTGCCACGGGCCTGCGTCAGGTGCCGGCCACGGGCACCATCAGGTCGGCTGGCGTGCCGGTGCCATCGAGTGCGCGACGTGCGTCGGCGTCGAGCACCGCATCACGCGACCACCCGGCTACCGCGGCGGCGGCATCGACCGCATGCGCCCAGGTGCAGCGATTGGCGAACAGCATGCCGGGCACCGCGAAGGTGCCGCCGCGGCTGATGTAGCCCAGTGCACGGGTCTTCGCCGGGCCATCGTCGAGGCGACGCAGCACGCCGAGCATCGGTTCCGGGCGGGTATGGCTGATCAGCACGCGCGGCAGCCCGGGGGGGAACAGCGCGGTCAGCGCCGCATCGTCGAGCACGAAGGCGGCTTCGATGGCGTCGCGCGGGATGCGCAGCCGGCCCGGCTCGATGATCGCGGTGACGCACGAGGCGTGACCGGCGCGAGCGAGATGCTGGTGCGCCTGCATCGCCTCTTCCAGCTGATAGGCGCCGATGGCGACGAACTGCACGGCGGCCGTGGCCGGATCACCGGCGACATGGCCCGCGCCCTTGGCCATCAGCGCCTGCGCGCCAGCGGCGTCGAAGCGGTTCGGCAGCTCGCGCTTCGAGATCACCAGGCAGGCGATCTCGCCGCGTCCGCCGTAGACCGCGCGCAGTGCGGTGACGGCGGTGTTGCCATCGACCGGGAACAGCACGCGCGAGGTGTCGGACATCTCGCCGAGTAGCGCCTCGCCGATCGTCGGGTCCTGGTGCGACTGCTCGTTCTTGGCGTTCTCCCAGGTGTGCGAGGTCACCACCAGCGGCACCGACAGCCAGCCCGGCACCTGCCCCAACTCCTTCTGGCGGCGGGCGAAGATGATCTCCTGGCGCAGCATGCCGAGCATCTTCACCGCGAAGGCCTCGTAGCTGACGATCAGGTTGAGCCCGCCCTTGTTGCCGGTGGCGGCCGCGGCCACGGCTTCCTCGTTGAGCGCGGTGATGACCGCGCCGTGCAGCGACTCGGCCACGCCGGCCTCGGGCACGTTGACCCGGTGCTTGAGCCGCAGCAGCGTGTCGCCCATCTGGTTGCTGGCCAGCTCGTCGGGATTGCCGACGCGCACGCGCAGGTCGGGGTTGGCGTCGACCAGGGTGATGAACCAGGCGTCGAGTGCGTGCATCGCGCAGCCATGCGCCTGCGCCGTCTCCCATGCCGGCTCGGGCAGCACCGGCGCTTCGGGATGGCGATGGGCGAGCGGATGCAGGCTCTCGCGCACACGCTGCTGGCTGTCGTGATTGGCCAGCGTGTGCAGCGCGTCGTCCAGTTCCGCGGGCGGCACGAACAGCGCCTGGGCGCCTTCATTGAAGACAGCGCGCACTGCGGCGTCGCGATGCGGATTGCCGCCGAGCGGCAGGTTGTGCGCGGCATTGGTGCCGGCGCCGGGGAAGCCGAAGCCCTTGTCGGTCTCGGCGATGACATAGGGCAGGGCGGCGGGGTAACGATGCGCCGGGTCGGCCGCAAAGGCTTCCAGCATCGCATCGGCGGTCAGGATGCCCCAGGCGATCGCGGCAGGATCGCGGCCGTCGACGATCAGCGGCGCGAAGCCGTTGTTGCGCACGTCCTCGGCCAGCCAGCCCGCGCCGCCGGCCTGCCCGATCTGGGTGCGCTGCTCGATGCGGCGGCCGTTGAGGATCATCACCGGCACTGCGAAGCCGCAGTCCTCGGCGCGCCACCAGCGTGGCGTCCAGTCCGAGCCGCGCTGCTCTTCGAACGCGCCGTCGCTGAGAAACGCGACCAGGCGCTCGCCCGGCAGCGGCATGTGCACGTACTGCAGGCCGGCAAAGCCGAGATAGCCGCCTTCGGAAATTGCGCCGGCGGTATTCGGGCCGGCATGGCTGCCGAGCGGCACGGCCGGACGGCCGTCGGCGCCGATGGCGTAGGAATAGAAGTCGGTGATCAGCCGCGCCAGACCATCCGCGCTGCGGTCGTAACGACCCGCCTGCGCCGGCGAGACGTCGCCGGTCAGCGCGTTGGTCGCCTCGATCGCGGCGGCGCAGTGGCCCTGCCCCATCAGCCACGAGCGCGTATGGCCGCTGAGCGCATTGGCGAGCAGGTAGCCGACGAACGCCGGCACCATGTTCAGCGCGCCGCCGGTGTGGCCTTCGGGCACGGGCTTGAAGTCGTCGGCTTCAAGCGCCCGACCCTCGAGGTCGATGCGCCGCGCGTAGGTCATGTGCGCGACGACATTCATCGCCGCGCAGGCGAGGCGGTCAGCGGCGGCCAGCAATGCGTAGCCGGTGTCGCGATCGGCGAGCCGACCGGTGTCGACGAGGGTGCCGAACAGCGCGTCGACGCGCGCCGCGGTTTCGGCGCTGTGGGCGATGGGGCCGTGGCCGGCGCGCCAATGGGCGAGCGGCGCCTGGTTGGACTGGTGCATGGCTGTTCTCCTGCTGCCGCGCCGGCGACGCCGCGGAAGCGCGGCATCGTCGTCATGGCGTCGTGTCAGTGCGCGCCGGCAAGCAGCGCCAGGGTCTGGCGCGCGGCGATCCACTCTTCATTGGTCGGCTCGACGCCGACGACCACCGGGCTGGCCGGCGCCGAAATCACCGCTGCATCGGAAGCATTGGCGTCGGCGTCCAGCGCCACGCCCAGAAAGCCCAGGCCGGCGCAGACGCGCGCACGGATCTCCGCGATGTGTTCGCCGATGCCGGCGGTGAACACCAGCAGGTCGAGCCCGCCGAGCACCGCGACGAGGGCGCCGATCTCGCGCACGATGCGGCGCACGTAGAGCGCGAGCGCGATGCGCGCACGCTCGCCGGTCTCGCCGGCCTCGGCCTCCAGCGGCAGCAGCACGCGCGGCTCCGACGAGCTGCCGGACACGCCGAGCAGGCCGGAGCGGTGGTAGAGCAGATGCCCCACGTCGGCCAGGCTCAGCTTCTCGATCTCCATCAGGTACAGCACCGCGCCGGGGTCGAGGGCGCCGGTGCGCGTGCCCATCATCAGCCCGTCGAGCGCCGAGAAGCCCATCGTGGTGGCGATGCTTTCGAGGTTCTGCATCGCGCACAGGCTGGCGCCGCTGCCGAGGTGGGCGACGATGCAGCGGCCGCGCGCGACAGCGCCGTGGCGCTCGGGCAACACCTCGGCCATGTAGGCGTAGGACAGGCCGTGGAAGCCGTAGCGGCGCAGGCCGCGGGTCCAGGCGTCGTAGGGCAGCGGCAGCATCCGCTCGACCTGCGGCAGGGTGTGGTGGAAGGCGGTGTCGAAGCACGCGACCTGCGGCAGCGCCGGCTCGGCCTCGAGCAGCATCTCGATCGCCTCGAGCGCGAACGGCTGGTGCAACGGCGCCAGCGGCACGTAGCTCTTGAGGTCGGCGAGCACCGCGGCATCCATGCGCACCGGCGCTTCGTACCGGCCGCCGCCATGCACCACCCGATGCGCCACCGCGTGCAGCCGGCGTCCGCCCCGACGCGCGGCAACGCGGTCGAGAATGCGCGTCAGCGCTGCGTGGTAGGGCTGGTCCACATCCAGCGTCACGCGCTCGGGTTCACGCCCGGTCTCGCCAAGGGTCGGCGCATCGCCGCCAATGCCCTGGACCTTGCCGTTCCACACCGGCGCCCGCGGCAGCGGCGTCTGGCCGACATCGAACAACGCGAACTTGATGCTCGACGAACCGCAGTTGAGCACCAGCAGCAGATCGCCGCGGCTGGGGTAGCGGTCGGCGGTGGCGGTGGCGGTGGCGGACGCGGTCACGGCGGCGCGCTGCGGTAGTGGTGGGCCAGCATCAGCGCGATCGCGCACGAGGCCAGCCGCGATTCGCGTGCGTCGGCGCGACTGGTCAGCACCACCGGCACGCGGGCGCCGAGCACGATGCCGGCGCTGGCGGCGTTGCCCATGAAGATGAGTTGCTTGGCCAGCAGATTGCCGCTTTCGAGGTCCGGCACCACCAGGATGTCGGCGCGGCCGGCGACGTCGGACACGATGCCCTTGCTGCGCGCGGCATCGATCGACACCGCGTTGTCGAGTGCCAGCGGCCCGTCGAGGATGCCGCCGGTGATCTGGCCGCGATCAGCCATCTTGCACAGCGCCGCGGCGTCGAGCGTGGCCGGCATCGTCGGCGACACCGTCTCCACCGCGGCGAGGATCGCGACCCGCGGCACGGCGATGCCGAGCACGTGCGCCAGGTGGATGGCGTTGCGCACGATGTCGGCCTTCTGCGCCAGATCCGGGGCGAGGTTGATCGCCGCGTCGGTGACGATGAACGGCCGCGGGTAGTGCGGCGTCTGCAGCACGAAGCAGTGGCTGACCCGGCGTTTGGTGCGCAGCCCGGTCGCGGAAGCGACCACCGCCGCCATCAGCTCGTCGGTGTGCAGGCTGCCCTTCATCAGCGCCTCGACCTCGCCGGCGCGCGCCAGGGCCACCGCGCGCGCTGCCGCGGCATGGCTGTGGGCGACGTGCTCGATGGCGATGCCCGTCAGGTCCAGGCCCGCGTCCGCCGCCACGGCTTCGAGCCGCTCGCGCGGCGCCACCAGCACCGGCACGATCAAGCCGGCGTCGCGTGCATCGAGCGCGGCCGACAGGCTGGCGGTGTCACAGGGATGCACCACTGCGACCCGTACCGGCGACAGCCCGGCGACGTGCGCGAGCAGGCGGCCGAGCCCGTCGTTGCCCGCGGCATCGGTGCTGAACACGGTCATCCGCGCACCACCAGGGTGTCGGCCATCGAGGTCGCGGCGATGCGCCTGGCCACGCTGCCGATGACGACCTCGTAGGCAGCGCTGCGGCCGTGGCTGCCGACGACGACGAGGTCTGGCGCGAAGGTGTCGACGTACTGCTGCACCAGGCGCGCGGCATCGCCGTGCTCGACGCGCAACTCGAAACGCCCGGCGTCGGGCACGGCCTCGCGCAGGAATGCGTTTCCCTGCGCATCGGGATGCGCGCGCGGCGTTGCGACCTGCGCATCCACGGCGACCCCGAGCATCGGCGGGTCGACCGCATGCAGCAGCGTGATCCGCGCTTCCGGGAACAGGGCATGCGCGTGCCGCAACGCGGCGCGCGATGGCGCGGAGAAGTCGCTGGCCACCAGCAGGTGGCGATAGGGCGCGTGCGCACGCTCGCGCACCACCAGCAGCGACGCGCGGTCACGGCGCAGCAGGCGATCGACGGTCGAGCCCAGCATCGCCGGGCCGAACGGGCCGCTGCGGAGTGATCCCGTCACCACCAGCGGGTCGTCGCGCGTATCGAGCAGCCGGGACAGGCACTCGCCGGGGTCACCCTCGTCGACGTGCGTGTCCCAGGCCACCACCGCGTCCTCGAACTCCCGCTGCAGCCACTGCTGCGCGTGGACCCGTGGCGGCGGTGGCCGATACCAGTGCGCCCCGCCACGGGCGCGCAGGCCGCGGGCTCGCGCGTGCGCCGGATCGAGCACCGTGGCGGCGGTCGCGGTGCCGCCGAGTGCACGCGCCAGCAGCCGTGCGCGACCGATGGCGCGGTCGCAGCGTGGGGCGAGGTCGGTCGCCACCAGCACGCCAGCAACTTCGTCCATGCGCACGCGGTCCGTGTTCCGGCCGACACTCATGCCACGCCCCCCGCCTGCGCCGGAATCGGCAGCACCGCGCTGGCAGGCTTCAGTTCGTCGAGCACACCCAGCCGGCGCAGCAGCCGCTTCTCGACTTCCAGCACCAGCAGCATCGCCACGCCCACCAGCACGATGACGACGCCCTCCAGCAGCGGTACCGGGCTGCTGCCGAACAGGGTATTCATCCACGGCAGGTAGGTGAAGGCGAGTTGCGCGACCACCACCGCGGCCACCGCCCACAGCACCGCCGGCGTGCCGCGCAGGCCGCGCAGCGACAGCGAGCCGCCGTGCAGGTAGCGCACGCTGAAGAGATAGAAGATCTCCATCACACAGAACACGTTGACCACCATCGTCCGCGCGGTCGCGATATCCAGCCCGCGGCGCTGGGCCCAGGCGAAGATGCCGAACGCGCCGGCGGTGAACAGCAGCGACACCAGCACGATCCGCCACAGCATGAAGGGTGAGATCAGCGACGCGCTGCGCTGGCGCGGCGGTCGCCGCATCACCCCGGGTTCCGGCGGCTCGAACGCCAGTGCCAGGCCGAGGGTGATCGACAGCACCATGTTGACCCATAGGATCTGCGGCGCGGTCATCGGCAGCACCCAGCCGAACACGATCGCCAGCGCCACGGTCAGCGCTTCGCCGCCATTGGTCGGCAGTGTCCACGCGACCACCTTGCGGATGTTGTCGTAGACCGCGCGGCCTTCGTGCACGGCGGCGGCGATCGACGCGAAGTTGTCGTCGGCCAGCACCATCTCGCTGGCTTCCTTCGCGGCCTCGGTGCCCTTGTGGCCCATCGCGATGCCGATGTCGGCCTGCTTCAGCGCCGGCGCGTCGTTGACCCCGTCGCCGGTCATCGCCACGGTGTGCCCGCGCGACTGCAGCGCGCGCACGATGCGCAGCTTGTGCGCCGGACTGCTGCGCGCGAATACGTGGGCGCGTTCGACCAGCGCCGGCAGGTCGGCATCGTCGATGTCGTCGAGTGCGCGTCCGGTGACCACCTGAGGATCGTCGGCCAGCTGCAGCTGGCGCGCGATGGCGCTGGCGGTCGCGGCGTGGTCGCCGGTGATCATCTTCACTGCGATGCCGGCGCTGCGGGAGTCGGCGACCGCGCGGATCGCCTCCTCGCGCGGCGGATCGATGAATCCGGCGATGCCGGCGAACGTCAAATCTCGGACATCGGCGAAGGCGAAGCGCTCGGGCACCTGCGCCAGGCGCGCGAACGCGAAGCCGAGCACCCGCTGTCCCTCGGCGCCGGCGGCGTCGACCGCCTGCTGCCAGTGTCCGGCCTGCAGCGGCGCGCTGTTGCCGGCGGCATCGAGCTGCGCGCCGCTGAGCGCGAGCACCTGTTCCGGTGCGCCCTTGACGCAGACCAGCGCCCCGTCGCCATCGCGGTGCAGCGTGGCCATGAAGCGGTAGTCGGCATCGAACGGCACTTCGTCGATCCGCGGATGCCGGTCTTCGATCGCGGCCGGGTCCAGCCTGGCCTTGCCCGCCAGCGCCAGCAGCGCACCTTCCATGGGATCGCCATCGATCCACCAGCGTTCGCCCTCGTGATGCAGGCGTGCGTCGTTGCACAGCAGGCCGATGCGCGCGACCTCGATCGCAGCAGTGATCGCCCCGCCACCGCCGTCGGGCGTGAGCGCGCCGACGGGGGCATAGCCACCGCCCTCCACCCGCACGTCGCCGGCGGACGTCACCAGCAGACGCACGGTCATCTCGTTGCGCGTGAGCGTGCCGGTCTTGTCGGTGCAGATGACCGTGGTCGCGCCCAGGGTCTCCACCGCCGCCAGGCGCCGGATGATCGCGTGGCGCGCGGCCATGCGCCGCACGCCGAGCGCCAGGGTGATGGTGATCACCGCCGGCAGGCCCTCGGGCACCAGCCCGACCGCCAGCGCGACCACGATCATCAGCGCGTCGAGCCAGGCGTAATCGCGGAATCCGATCGCGAACAGGAACAGCAGTGCTGCCAGCACCAGCGCCAACAGGGTGAACCGGCGTCCGAACTGCGACATCTGCGCCAGCAGCGGGGTGGTCAGACTGTCGACGCCGCCCAGCAGCGTGCCGATGCGGCCGACCTCGGTGTCGGGGCCGGTGGCCACGACCACCGCGCTGGCCTGGCCGGATGCGACCAGCGTGCCCGAATACAGCATCGACGCGCGGTCGCCCAGATCGGCCTCCACGGCGACCGGCTCGGCGCGCTTGTCGACCGGCACCGATTCGCCGGTCAGCACGGCTTCGTCGATGCGCATGCCGCGGCAGCGCAGCACGCGCGCATCCGCGGGCACGCGGTCGCCGGCCTCGAGCAGCACGACGTCGCCGGGCACCAGCTCGGCGACCGGAATCGTGGTGCGCGCGCCGTCGCGCGAGACCCGCGCAGTCGCGGCCAGCATCGAGCGCAGCGCCGACATTGCCTGTTCCGCGCGCCCTTCCTGCACGAAGCCGACCAGGGCGTTGATCGCCACCACCGCCGCGATCACCACGGCATCGACGACATGCCCGAGCGCGAGCGCGGTGATCGCCGCCGCCAGCAGGAACAGGATCAGCGGATCCTGGAAATGCCGCAGCAGCCGTCGCCACGCGGGTGTAGCGCGCGGCGCCGGCAATTCGTTGCGCCCGTATTCGGAGAGCCGGCGCCGGGCCTCGTCGCCGCTCAGGCCATCCGCTGTCGCCGACAACGCCTGCAGCACGTCTTCGTGGGGTTGCGCGTGCCAGTCGACCTGCACCTCGCGGTGGTCGTTCGGACGCATGGGGGTCTGCTCCTGTGCAGGCAGACGGCGTGGATGCACTCCAACACGCCATCGCTGCGGTCTCGCATGTCCGGGTCTGCAGGAGATCGGCGGCATCGCACCAATCCGCCGCGGCAGCAGCAGCGGGCCCGGGAGACCCACCATGACAGGTCGCCCGGACCGGGTCGATAGGCGTCTGACAGCCGATGAACGCCGCGCGCTGCGTTCAGCCGTCACATCTTCGAGCTGCGGTGCAACCTTCGCCAGTTTGCGGCCACGCCTGATGCGGTGCAGGGCGATGTCTGCGATGCAGCGACGCAGTGGATGGCTGCATCAGCGAAGCGGGCAGTGACCGCAGTCGAGCGGCTGGGACGCCAGGCGCCGTGGCCACGCGGGACACTGCGCCCCGCGTCCGGGATAATTTCTGTACTCGTCAGTACACTGACTAGGTTAAGATTCAGTGTGTTTGCGCCATCCTGTGCGCTTCCGTGCGACCGCTGCGCGGCCCCCCTGACGCGATCCCCACGAGCCGAATGCCCGACGCCAACGCCCCCGCCGTGCTGCTGCGCGATGTCCGCCTCGACCGGGGCGGGCGCACCGTGCTGTCCGGCATCGACCTGTCGGTGCCGCGCGGCAGCGTGACCGCGGTGCTCGGCCCGTCGGGCAGCGGCAAGTCGACGCTGCTCTCGGCGCTGACCGGTGAGCTGGTGCCGGCTGCGGGCACGGTCGAGGTCTTCGACCAGCCCGTGCCGACCCGCATGCGCGAGTTGCTGGAACTGCGCAAGGGCATCGGCGTGCTGCTGCAGGGCAACGGCCTGCTGACCGACCTGACCGCAGGCGAGAACATCGCCCTGCCGCTGCGCCTGCACACCAAGTTGCCGAAGCCGGTGATCGCGCGCCTGGTGGCGATGAAGCTGCAGGCCGTGGGCCTGCGCACGGCCGGTGATCTGTATCCGCGCGAGCTGTCGGGCGGTATGGCGCGCCGCGTCGCGCTGGCCCGCGCGCTGGCGCTGGACCCGCCGCTGATGATCTACGACGAGCCGCTGACCGGGCTGGACCCGATCGCCTCGGGCGTGATCATGAGTCTGATCGCGCGGCTCAATGCCTCGCTCGGGCTGACCAGCATCATCGTCACCCACCACGTCCACGAGACCCTGCCCGTCGCCGACCACGCCATCGTGATCGCCAATGGCCGCATCGTCTTCCAGGGCACGCCTGCCGAGCTCGAGGCCAGCACCGATCCGCTGGTGCGCCAGTTCCTGCACGGTGAGCCGGACGGCCCCATCGCATTCGACCGCGGCGATCTCGCCCCCACGGAGGCCGCACGATGACCGCTGCGATCCGCTCGCTCGGCCGCGCCGGGCTGTTCTCGCTGTCGGTGCTGCGTGCATCGAAGCCGACCGCCGATTTCTTCTCCGAGCTGGTCCGCGAGATCTACAAGATCGGCGGCCGGTCCTTGCCGATCATTGCGGTCGGTGGCGCCTTCGTCGGCCTGTCGCTCACCCTTCTGGGCTACCGCGCGCTGGAAACCTACGGCGCCAGCAACCAGGTCAGCGTGCTGATCGGCCTGGGCCTGTACCGCGAACTCGCGCCGGTGCTGACCGCGCTGCTGTTCGTCGGCCGCGCCGGCAGCTCGATCGCCGCCGAACTGGGCCTGATGCGCGCCACCGACCAGATCACCGCGCTGGGTCTGATGGCGATCGATCCGGTGGCCAAGGTCGTCGCGCCGCGGTTCTGGGCCGCGGTGATCTGCGTGCCGTTGCTGACCGGCCTCTTCTGCAGCCTCGCGTTGTCGGCCAGCTGGTTCCAGGCGGTGCAGGTGCTCGGCATCGACAACGGCATGTTCTGGCAGTCGATGCAGGACGCGGTCGATTTCCGCGGCGACTTCCTGACCGCGTTCATGAAGTCCGCGGTATTCGGCGGCACGGCTGCGCTGGTCGCCTCGTATGTCGGTTTCCACGCCGAGCCGACGATCGAAGGCACCTCGGTCGCGACGACGCGCGCGGTGGTCAACGCCTCGCTGCTGGTGCTGATGTTCAATTTCGTGATGTCCGCCTTCCTGTTCCGCTGATGTCGGCGGCCTGAACGCTGATTCCTTCTTTCACCGCCGCGTCCGGCGGTCCGCTGCAAAGGTGACACCCATGACAAGCACCCGTGGTCCCCGTCTCGAATTCGCCGTCGGTGCATTCCTGCTGCTCGCGCTCGCGTCGCTGCTGGTGCTGGCGATCGCTTCGACCAACGGCCAGTTCGGCTTCAGTCGCGGCGGCACGTACGAACTCAATGCGCGCTTCAGCAATCTCGGCCAGCTGCGCCCCAACGCGCCGGTCAAGGTCGGTGGCGTGACGATCGGCCGCGTGACCGGCATCGATCTGGATCCGGTGCGTTTCGATTCCGTCGTGACAATGAAGATCGAGGACCGTTTCAACGAGATCCCGGCCGACACCTCCGCGGCGATTCTCACCGGCGGCCTGCTCGGCGAGAGCTACCTCGGCCTGTCGATCGGCGGCGATGTCGATGTGCTGCAGCCGGGCGAGGAAATCGCGTTCACCTCGCCGGCGGTGGATCTGATGCAGATGGTCGGCAAATACATGTTCGGTGGTGGCGGCGACGGTGCCGACGCTGCCTCGCCAGCCGCGCCCGAAGGCGGCACCGCGTCGCCCGACGCACCCCACAGTGACGAAGGAGTTCTTCCATGATCCGCATGCCCCTGATCCGTCGCGCCCTGCCGCTCGCACTCGCCGCGGCCCTGGTACTGCCCGCCGCCGCGTTCGCGCAGGCCCGTCCGGCTGCAGCCCCCGCTGCCAGCACCGCGCAGGCCGGCTCGCCCAGCCAACTGGTGCTGGGCAACACCGAGCGCGTGCTCAAGACACTGGAATCGCGCCGCGCCGAATTCACCCGTGACCGCGGCGCGCTGCAGCGCTTCATCGACAGCGAATTCAACACCATGTTCGACCGCGACTACGCTGCGCGGCAGGTGCTGGGCCGTCACGGTCGCGGCGCGTCGGATGCCGACGTCAAGCTGTTCGGTGATGCGCTGGCCGAGAACCTGATGCGCAAGTACGGCTCGTCGCTGCTGGACTTCAACTCTCAGCTGCGTGTGCGCATCAAGTCCGAAGCCCCGCTGCCGCGTGGTCTGGGCGTGCGCGTGTCGAGCGAACTGCTGCGCAGTGGCGGCGAGCCGATTCCGGTCGACTACCTGATGCGCCAGAGCGGCGGCACCTGGAAAGTCTTCGACGTGATGGTGGAAGGCGTGTCGTTCGTGCGCACCTTCCGCGAGCAGTTCGACACCCCGCTGCAGCGCAAGTCGATCCCGGAGGTCGCGCGCGAACTGCGCAGCGGCCAGATCGAGGCGGTCGTCGAGTGATGGGCACGGCCGCCGCTTCGGTCAGGCGCGATGGCGATGCGCTGGCGTTCGCCGGTGATGTCGTCGCTGCGTCGGTCCCGTCGCTGTGGCCGCAGGCGCAGGCCGGTCGCGCGGGCGCCGCGCGGCTGGACCTGTCCGCCGTCACCACGCTCGACAGCGCGGGTCTCGCCCTGCTGGCCGAACTCGCCGGTGACGGCGCGCTCAGGGTCGACGGCACGCCGCCGGGTCTGGCCGAACTGTGCCGCGCTTACCGTCTGACACCGACGCTGACCTACGTGTCCGCGTGAATCTGCCGTCCCACCCGGCCCCCCTCGGGATTCCGACAATGTCGAGCCTTGCTCCCTTCCGTGTCCTGCTGCCGCTGATCGCATCAGTGGTCCTCGTCGCCTGCGCCGGTACCGGCGCGCCCAAGGATCGCGTGCCGTCGCCGGTGGCCGAAACGGTCACTGCGCCAGCGCCTGCGATCGCCGACGTGCCCACTGCTGCGGATGCCGACGCCGCCGATGTGCCGGCCCCGCCGGATACTGGCGAAGTCATCGACGCGCTCGACGATGCCGCGCGTGTGGCCGGCGACGCCGCGCCCGCCAACGGCACGCCGACTGATGCCGAACTCGACTACGCCGCGCTGTATGGCGAGCCGGTCTACGACCCGATCTACGATCCGACGCTGCCCGAAGCCGCGCAGATGCCGCGCAGCTACGATCCGTGGGAGCCGCTCAACCGCAAGGTGTTCGCCTTCAACAGCGCGGTCGACCGCGGTTTCGCCAAGCCGCTGGCGAAGGTTTACGCCAAGGTCGTGCCGCGCCCGGTGCGTCTGGGCGTGACCAACTTCTTCAGCAATCTCGGCCAGCCGGTCAGCGCGCTCAATGCGTTGCTGCAGGGTCGGCCATTGGCCGCGGGCCAGTCGCTGGGCCGCTTCGTCGTCAACAGCACGCTGGGCATCGGCGGCATCTTCGATCCGGCGACGGATGCGGAGATTCCGAACCAGAGCGCCGACTTCGGCCAGACGATGGGCGTGTGGGGCTGGCGCGATTCGCGCTACCTCGAACTGCCGCTGTTCGGCCCGCGCACCCTGCGCGACGGCTTCGGCCTGGTCGGCGACGCGCCGCTGTCGCCGCTGCGCCAGGTCGGTGACGATCCATGGCGCTACGGCCTGCAGGGCTTGCAGCTGGTCGACCTCCGCACGCGCCTGTTCGCCGTCGACAGCATGCGCGAGGGCGCGACCGACGAATACGCACTGATCCGCGACGCATGGATGCAGCGCCGCGCCTACCAGATCGAATCGGTCCGCCGCACCGACCGTGACGACCACGAAGCCGGCCTGCCGGACTATCTCTACGACGACGACGCGATGCCGACCGTGCCGGTCGACGTGATGCCGATCATTCCGCTGTCGCCGTCGAATTGATGCGTTGGGTGCGCTGAAGTCTTGAAAAAAAGCCCCGCGAATGCGGGGCTTTTGCTTGTAGCCCTCCCCTTGTTCACGGGGGGCGGGGGCGAAGCATCAGCTGTCGGGAAATACGGTGACACGCGGACGCATCACCCGTTTGCACACGTCCGCCGAACCGAGCGCATACACGCACTACTGCGAAAAGCGGCCCTCACCCCAACCCCTCTCCCAGAGGGAGAGGGGCTCAGGACCGCTTGGCCGTGCATGAAACGAGCCCCTCTCCCTCTGGGAGAGGGGTTGGGGTGAGGGTGCTCTTAGCAAGAGCTCAAGGCAGAACACATGCCCCGACCCGGATCTACAACACCGCAGACAGCGTCCGCAGCAAATCAATTCCCTGCCAGCGCCGCCTCCACCGCCGCGCGCACGCGCGGATCATCCGCCGCCACGTCGGGCGCGAACCGGTCCACCACATGCCCATGCCGGTCGATCAGGAACTTCTCGAAATTCCATAGCACGCCCGGCGCCGGATTCGGCGGCGCAAAGGCGCGCAGCTTCTCGCGCATCGGGCCTTCGCCGGTCGCTTCGGGCTGCGCGGTCGTCAGCGCTGCATACAGGGGGTGGATCGCGTCGCCTGTCACCGCGATCTTCGAGAACAGCGGAAAGCTGACGTCGTAGCTGAGGCTGCAGAACTGCTGGATCTCGGCCTCGCTGCCCGGCTCCTGGCCGGCGAAATCGTTGGCCGGAAAGCCGAGCACTTCCAGGCCTGCATCGCGCTTCTCCCGGTACAGCGCTTCAAGGCCTGCGTACTGCGGCGTCAGCCCGCACTTGGACGCGACGTTGACCACCAGCAGCACCTTGCCGGCATACGCGCCGAGCGTGGTGGTGGCGCCTTCGATGGTCTTGAGCGGGATGTCGGTCAGCGGTGCGGTCATGGCGGTGGCTCGTGGGTGGAAAGAGCCCCGATGTTAGCGCCGCACATTGACGTTTCGGCGCTCGTCGAGTGGATAGAGCGCAACGAAACCCGTCGAGCGTGCAGGCGTTGGACGTGTCTTCGCGCGCGAGCGCGCTCCTACACGGCGCGCGATGACTTACGGCGTCTGCGCGTCCTCGTTGTCCTCGTCACCCGCCACATCGTCGAGCGCCTCGCCCAGCAGCGCCTGCGCATCGGGACCGGGCAGCGATTCCACACCGCGCAGGCGGCGCTCGATCGTGCGTGTCTTGCGGCTGGCTTCGCCGAGGCTCTTGCCGACGGTGGTGATCTGCTTCTCGGCGCGCTCGAGGATGCCGGCAAACTTGCCGAATTCGCTCTTCACCGCGCCCAGCACCTGCCAGACCTCGCTGGAGCGCTTCTCGATCGCCAGTGTGCGGAAGCCCATCTGCAGGCTGTTGAGCAATGCGGTGAACGTGGTCGGACCGGCCAGCACCACGCGATGTTCGCGCTGCAGCAGATCGACGAGCCCGGCGCGGCGGATGACCTCGGCGTACAGGCCTTCGGTCGGCAGGAACATCACCGCGAAATCGGTGGTATGCGGCGGGCACACGTACTTGTCGCTGATCGATTTCGCCTGCACGCGGATCGCGCGTTCGAGCTGCGCGGTCGAGGTCTTGATCGCATCGAGGTCGCCGTTCTCCTGCGCATCGATCAGGCGCTCGTAATCCTCGCGCGGGAACTTCGCATCGACCGGCAGCCACACCACGGTGTCGCCCCCGCGCCCGGGCAGGCGGATCGCGAAATCCACGGCCTCCGCGCTGTCGGGCTTCACCCGCACGCTGCGTGCGTACTGCTCCATGGTGAGCGTCTGCTCGAGGATGTTCTCCAGCTGCACTTCGCCCCAGCCGCCGCGGTCCTTGACGTTGGTCAGCACGCGCTTGAGATCGCCCACGCCGGTTGCCAGCTGCTGCATCTCGCCGAGGCCGCGCTGCACCTGTTCCAGGCGCTCGGACACGATCTTGAACGAGGCATCGAGACGCGTGTTGAGCGTGGTCTGCAGCTTCTCGTCGACGGTCGCACGCATCTGGTCGAGCTTGCTGGCGTTGTCGGCCTGCAGGCGCTGCAGCTGCTGCTCCAGCGTCGTGCGCATCTCGCCGATGCGTTGTTCGTTGCGCTGGGTGAGTTCGTTGAGGCGTGCGCCAAGTGCGTCGGCGAAACGCTGCTGCTGCTCGGCGCCTTCGGTGCGCGTCTTGCGCGCATCTTCGGTCAGCGCCGCGCGCAGCACGCCGAGGCGCTCGTCGGTGGTACGGGTGAACGCGTCGAGCCGGGCGTCGGTGCGCGTGGTGAACTCGTCCAGGCGCTGGTCGGTGCGCGCGGCGACGGCCTGCAGCTGCGCGCCGAATGCGTCGATGCGCTGGGCCTGCGATGCAGCCGACGCATCGAGTTGCTGGCGCAGTTCGCCGCGACCATCGCGCTGTTCCTCGCGCAGCACGCGCTCCAGCGCGTCGCCGCCTTGAGCGGGCCGGCGCAGCAGCAGGACGACGAGCAGCCCGGTCGCGATGGCGACGAGCAGGAGGATCAGCGAGAGCAAGACGAGCGTGGGATTCATCCGGTGATTCTAGCGGGCGCCGTCTCAGCGGCTGCGCCTGCATGCGAAACTCGCATGCCTGATGGAGCACGAGGCAACGACGATGCAGCGCAACCGGTCGATCGAAGAAGCGAAACGGCGATTCACCCGGCCGGTGGTGATGGTCGGGCGCTGCCTGTTGCTGATCGGCGCGGGCGTGCTGGTCGCCATCCATCTGTTCGCCACCGACAGCGAGGCGCGCGATCTCGGCCGGATGATTGGTGGCGCCGTGGTGGTGGTCGGTCTGCTCGTCTACGGCTTCGGCCTGCTGGTATCGACGAACAATCGCGCGCCGCGCGAACGCCGCTGATTCGCCCGATCACCGGAGACTTCGATGTCTGACCTGCCTGACTTGCCGGCACTCGCGCCGGGCCGCTACCGGCACTACAAGGGGCGCGACTACGACGTCATCGGCGTGGCGCGACACAGCGAAACGCTGGAGCCGGTCGTGGTGTACCGGCCGCTGTATGGAGAGGGTGCGCTGTGGGTGCGGCCGCACGCGATGTTCGTCGAGACGGTCGATGTCGATGGCGTCGAGGTGCCGCGCTTCGCGCCGGTCGACACCCCTACGGAGCGCATCTGATGCATCCCACGCCTTCGATCGGGCGACCCCAGGTCGCGTCGTGCACGTGTCCTACGTCGACACGGGGCACGGCTCCTGTCGGGATGTGCGTGGACTGGTAGTCCTGTTCCGCGCTGGGCCCGGAGTCGCGCGCGTCGATTGTCGATCCGCAAGCGCCGGCGTAATGCGCAGCGCACCGCGGGGGCGAACCCGGGCGCAACTCGGTGCTGTACGTCTGCATGCGCAACATCGTCGTCAGGTGCGAGGATTGCGTGACCCGGCGTGCGACTGCGGACCGCGTGCCGCGCTCGCGGTGCAGGCGCCCATTGTTGGGGATCGGCGTCCTGCGTGATCCCGGCGGCAACCTGGTCGGAGCGATGGAAGAAGTGCTGGAGGCGTGCCGGCCAACAGCTGGCCGCGCCCCGACGTCATACGACGTTGCAGACCATCGCATCTGGCACATGCAAAAGGCGGCGGGGACAACCGCGGATATTCAAACGATGCGCTCGCATCGGGCGGGGCCCGCCGCAGGGCTCCCGCCGAACTGTGGCAATGCGGCCATCTGCGTGTTGTTTGCCGATGGGCGCGCCGAGCGGCCCAGAGCTGCCAGCGCGCGCTGCGCGCTGGCAGGGCGTCGACATCAGAAGTCCCAGCGCGCCGACAGGGTCACAGGAACGGAGAACCGGCTGCCGGTGTCGTTGATCGAGGCCAGGCCGAGGCCACCGATCGCGCTGTCGTCATCCTTGAGATCGGCGATGTAGCGCACGCCGCTGGCCAGGGTGACGCTGAAGCGCTCGCTGAGCGGCATGATCACGCCCGCATCCAGCCCGCCGGTGGCGATCCAGCCCGAATCGTAGAACGGGGCATCGGCGATGGTGATGCCCGCATCCGGGATCGAGAACGTCGCGCGGATCTCGTCGACGCGGACGGCACCTGCGCGCGCGCCGACGAACGGGCGTGCGTAGCCTGGCGTGCCGAAGTAGTAGCGGTACCCGATCTCGGCCGACACCGCCTTGTAGTCGCTGAAGGTGCCGAAGACCGGCAGCTCGGTGGCCAGCGCCGGCACGAAGGCCCCGCCCACCCGCACCGTCCCGTCGTCGGCCTCGGTCCGGCGCACCTGTCCGAACAGCTCGGAGCGGTCGTCGAACGCGTAGGCGAATTCCACGCCCACCGTTTGGGCCATGTCGTAGACGCGGTCATGCGCGCGCGCGCCGATGCGCAGTTCGGCGTTGACGCCGGCCAGTGCCGGATTCAGGGGGCCGAGGTCTGGCACGGCGGCGACTGCGCCGTCGTGGACTTCGCCGTTGACCGGCACGTCCACGCCGCCGACCAGCGACATCGAGAAGCGACCGGCTTCAGGGCCGGCGGCGTGCGCTGTGGTTGCCATGAGAGCCGCGAGAGGTGCAGTGAGCCAGATGCGCATGGGAATCTCCGGATCAGGAAAGGGTGGCCACACGCCACTCGACATGTGGTGCCGATTCCTACGCCACAGCGAGACGTTCGGATTCCCTGGCGATGCCGCCGCACCGGTGCGGTGTCCGTCGGCGCGCGGCTCGGAAGCAGAGCAGCTGGCGGCGATCTGCGTGGAGCCCCTATTCATGACATCAGCGGATACGCGTTCCGCGTTTCGTGCCATCTGCCGCCGGCACCATCACCATCGGGCTGTGTTCCGGGCCGGCGGCGGGCATCTAAGGCGCCGGGAGGTCCGCGCAATGTGCGGGCGCCGCCTGCGGCGGCTCGCGACGCAAGCGTCCGGCGCTGCGTTGCCGGACGCATCAGGCGTCTGGAATCAGCCCGCGGTCGGCACCGGCGCGTTCGCGGTGATGATCTTCGCATCGCGCAGGTCCGACCACACTGCCGCCGGAATCGCGACCGACATCGATTCGATATTCGCGGCCACCTGCTCGGCATTACGCGAGCCCGGCACGATCGCCGAGACCACTTCGGGTGCATTGGCGAACTGCAGCGCGACGGTGCGCAGGTCGACGCCGTGCGCGCGCACGATTTCTTCGGCCTTCGCACGCTTCTCTTGCGCGTCCGGCGGCACCGGCTGCGAGCCGTACAGATAACGATCGCGACCGGCGAGGAAGCCAGCCAGCAGCGGTGAGCCGACGATCACCGAGATGCCGCGTGTGGCGAGGTTCGGGAAGGTGTGTTCGAGCGCCTGCGCGTGGTCGAGCAGGGAGTACTGGCAAGCGAGCAGGAAGATGTCCGGATCACTGACCTCGATCGCGCGCATCGCCGGGTCCGGCGTGTTGACGCCCATGCCCCAGGCCTTGATCAGGCCTTCCTCGCGCATCTTGGTCAGTTCCGGGAACGCACCGGTGCGCGCTTGCTCGAAGTATTCGAGCCAGCGCTCGCCCATGTCGCCGTTGTCGGGCGACAGGTCGTGCACGAGCACGATGTCGAGCGAATCGATGCCGAGGCGCTGCAGGCTGTCCTCGACCGAACGGCGCGTGCCCGCCGCGCTGTAGTCGTAGCGGTAGGCGAACGGCGGCGGATCCTTCCAGCTGACTTTCGGTGTTTCTTTCGTCGCGGTCAGCAGGCGGCCGACCTTGCTGGAGATGACGTACTCCTCGCGTGGTTTCTGCCCCAACACGTGGCCGAAGCGACGCTCGGAGCGGCCGAGGCCGTACCACGGCGAGGTGTCGAACAGGCGCATGCCGCCGTCCCAGGCCGCTTCCAGCGTGGCCTGCGCGTCGTCCTCGGTGACCACCGCCCAGTTGTTGCCGAGCGGCGCGCCGCCGAGGCCGACACGCGCGGTCGGCCGGTACTTGCGGCCCCCTGCGGGATTGGTCGGCAACGGGCTGGCGGCGCGACGGCCCTGCGTCGGCAGGACGTCACCGGGCGTGGTCTGCGCGCTGGCGATCAATGGCGCGGCGGCGAGGGTGGCGGCGCCGAGCGCGGCGGCGGACAGGAAAGTGCGACGTGAATGCATGGGGATCTCCGGCGGCAGGGTTGCGACCATCGCTTCCCGGCCGTGTGGCCGCCCTGCGTCGATGCCCGCGAATGCACACCGTGCCAGTCGCGGCGACGAGGCGTTGTGAACCGGCATCCACACCGACGCGGGAATGCGCGGCGTGCGTTGGGCGCCTGCGTATCATTTGCGCTCGATCCTCGGCAGTGACGACATGGGCTGGATGGGCATTTCCGATCTGCCGACCTTCGTGGTGGCGGTGCTCGTGTTCCTCGCGATTCCGGGGCCGGGCACGGTCGCGCTGTTGACGGCAACCGCGCGGAGCGGCGTGCGCGCCGGCTACGCGGCGTGCTTCGGCCTGGCGCTCGGCGACCAGGTGCTGCTGTGGCTGGCGGCGGGCGGCGTGGCGGCATTGCTCGCCGCCAATCCGATGCTGTTCCGCGGCGTGCAGTGGCTCGGCGCGGCGTATCTGGTGTGGATCGGCGTGCAGCTGCTGCGCAACCGCGGCGACGGCGCGGGCATGGTGTCGCTGGGCAACGGCCACTGGTTCCGCCAGGGCGTGCTGATCACCCTGCTCAATCCGAAGGCCGTGCTGTTCTACATGGCGTTCTTTCCGCTCTTCATCGACCCGGCGCGGCACCGGGGACTCGCGACGTTCGCGGCGATGTCGGTGCTGATTTTCGTGCTCGGATTGCTGTACTGCTCGCTGCTGATCCTCGCCGGCCACGCGCTGCGTGCGCGGGTGGCACGCGATCCACGGATTGCGACATGGCTGCGGCGGATGGCCGGTGCGTGCCTGATCGGGTTCGGGGTGCGACTCGCGTTCAATTGAGGCATGCGCAATGCATCGGGGTATCGATTCGCGGTGCGGCTTCGCTCGCGAGCGCGCTCCTACAGACGCCGGAGAATCGCGCGGGCGAAACCTGTAGGAGCGCGCTCGCGCGCGAATGCACCGAGCGCCGGCGCAACTTCACCTGCATGCCCATTCCCGGCAGACGTGATGGAGCCAGACACCCGTCTGCGTCGCCAGGCGCCTCAACGTAATTCCCGCTCCAGCCAATCGACGACCCGCTGCTGCAGATCGACCTCATGCGCCTGTTCGTGGAACCAGTGCGGACCGCGTGGATAGGTGACAAGCTGGACCGGCGTGCCGTTGAAGCGCAATGCGCGATGGAACATCTGCGCCTGCGACAGCGGTACGCGTGCGTCGGCTTCGCCGTGCAGCAGCAGCACCGGGACGCGCACGTCGGCTGCGTGATGCACCGGCGACTGCGCGTCGTAAGTCCTGCGCTCGCGCAGTGGATCGCCGAAGTAGCCGGGCAGGTAGTCCGGCACGTCGTTGGTCAACGCCGCGCTGGCGAGATCGAGCACGCCGGCGCCGACGATCGCGGTGCGGAACCGGTCGCTGCGCGCGACCGCCCAGGCGGACAGATAGCCGCCATAGCTCCAGCCACCGATCGCGATGCGCTTCGGATCGACCACGCCTTCCGCTTCCAGCACATCGAGCCCGTCGAGCACATCCTGCAGCGGGCCGTCGCCCCAGTCGCCGCGGGCGAGTTCGGCGAAGGCGGTGCCGTGGCCTTCGGAGCCGCGCGGATTCGGCAGCAGCACGGCGTAGCCGCGCGTGGCGAGCAGTTGCGCCCATTCGTGCCACGAGCCCTGCCAGCCTGACCACCAGGCCCACGCCGGACCGCCGTGGATCTGCACCAGCGTCGGCAGCGGCGTCGTGCCGTCCCAGTCGGGCGGCGCGACCAGCAGGCCGCTGATCGCGCGTCCATCGCGCGAAGACCGCCATTCGAGTTCGCGCACGCGGCCGAGCGCCCAGTTCGCGACCTGTGGTTGGTGATCGCTGCGCTGCACGAGGCGCGTGCCGTCCCAGGTCCAGACATTGCCCGGGCTGTCGTCACGCAGGCCAAGGTAGGCGATGCGTCCATCCGCAGACGCGGTGAAGCTGCGATACGGAATCTGCGGTCGCGCGAGTTCGGTGGCTGCGCCGGTGGCCGCATCGAGCCGCAACAGCGCACCCCGCATGCCGCGCTGGCCTTGGCCGAGCAGCGTTGCGTCGGTCTTCCAGCGGGCGAGCCACAACGTGCCGGCCCAGGCCTCGCCGAGTGCGACCTGCGTGCCGCGCGCGATGTCGTGGACGATCGGCGTCGCGACCATGCCGTAGGTGCCGAGCCGGCCGTAGAGCAGGCGCGTGCCGTGCGGCGACCACTGCAGTGGATGCGCGGACGCGTGCGGTTCGAGCACATCGCCGATGCGTCCGCTGTCGACATCCAGCAGCACGACGGCCGAGTCGTACCAGAAGTCGTTGAGCGTGGTGCCCGAGGAGCGACGCAGCGCCAGCGTGCGGCCGTCGGGTGACCAGGCGAGATCGTGGATCTGCATCCCGGTCGGCGTCAGCACGCGCGCGGCGCCGGTCGCGAGGTCCTGCACCCAGACGCGCGAGAACCGCGTCGGCTGTTCGACGACGACGGCATCGTCCTTGGCCGCGAGCCGCGCAGTGTCCTCGGGCGACGGTGCATCGGTCGCGAGCCAGGCGATACGGCGACCGTCGGCGGATAGATCGAAGCTGGCGACATCGGTCGCGGCGCGAGTCAGCAGCGTGACCGCATCGCTGTCGGCGTCAACGCGCCAGACCTGGGGCGCGCCGAGTGTTTTTCCGCCGGGTACCGGCCGGTCCGACAGGAACAGCAGCTGGCGGCCATCTCGCGACCAGCGCGGTTGCCGATCGCTGGCTTCGGCAGGCGCGGGGAGTGCGCGCGGCGCATCGTCGCCGTCGAACGCGACGCGCCACAGCTGCGTGCGCGGCGGCTTGCCATCCGGGCGCGGGGTGCCGACGGTGTAGGCGATCCGGCGGCCATCGGGACTGATCTGTGGATCGTCGACGGCGGCCAGCGCAGCGATGTCCTGCGGCGTCGGCACATGCATGCGCGCCGCAGGCGCCTGCGCGGAGGCGAGCGGCGCCAGCGACAGCAGGGCGAGCGCCAGCAGCAGGCGTCGGATCATGCGCAAGCGTCATGCGTGACGGCGAGATGGGAGCGCAGCCAGTCTGCGCCACGCGCGAGTGCGTCGCGCGCGATCTCAGAAGTCGACATCGCCTCGATGAAGCTGTGCGGCGTGCGTGGATATGCATGCGCATCGACGTGGACGCCGGCCGCGCGCAAGCGTGACGCCATGGTCGCGTTCTGCGCCGCGAGCACATCGCGCTCGCCCCACAGCAGGAGGGTCGGGGGCAGCTCGTGCAGATCGGCATGGGCGGGCACAGCGTAGCCATCTCTGCACGCGGCGGCGTCGGGTCCGAGATACGCGGTCCAGTAGGCCGCCATCTCGTCGGCGCTGAGCATGTCCTCGGCAGTGCCGAGCGTGCGCACCGCGTCCGCATCGAGCGCGGTATCGAAGGCGCCGTAAAGCAGCAACAGCGCTTCGATACCCGCGTGCGCGCCGACATCGCGCAGTCGCAGTGCGGTCGCGAGCGCGAGATTCGCGCCGGCAGAATCGCCGCCCAGGGCCAGGCGCGACGTGTCGATGCCGAAGGCTTCAGGCTGCTCACGCAGTGCGCGAATGGCGGCGATGCACTGCTCCAGCGCAACCGGATACGGATGTTCCGGTGCCAGCGCATACTCCACGCCGATCACGACCACGCCAGCGCGTTCGGCGAGTTCGCGCATCAGGCGGTCGTGCGTGTCGAGGCTGAAGAGACACCAGCCGCCACCGTGCAGATACATCAGCGCCGGCGCGCGCGCGGCGATGCCCTGCGGCCGATGGACACACACGTCGAAACCGTCGATGCCGTGGGCGATGCGAAGCGTCGTGGTGTCCGCCATCACCGGACCACCCGCGCGCCACCTTGTGCGAACAGCCTCTGCGATCGCGCGCTGCTGCGGCCAGTCGAGGGTGCGGCCGTCGGCGAGGCGCGCGCCTTCGCTGCAGACCGCATGCACGAACGCGCGCAGCGCCGGATCCAGCGCGTCGAGACTCGCGCTCATGCGGTGCGGCCCGCGTCGAAAGCGCGCATCCAGTCGACCAGCGCGTGTTCGCCGCCGCTGACCAGGCCTGCGATCAACTGCGCGAAGTCGTGCGGCGCTTCGTCCTGTCCCAGCTTGAACGTGGCGCGGGTTTCGATGATCCGTCCCCGCAAGGCGGTGACGCCCCGCGCGAGCCTCGCATAGCGTTCGCCCATTTCCGGCAGCGCCCACGCATTCGGACGCCCGGCTTCCATCGACGTGACCAGTGCATCGAGTTCGTCGGCGATATCGGCTTCGGCTTCGCTGCATTCGACGTGCAACGTGAACGCGGCGGCCGCGTAATTCCAGCTCGGCGCCTGGGTGCGATCGTCGAGCCAGCTCGGCGACACATAGGCATGCGGCCCGATCACCAGCGCGTAGGCAATCGGATCACGGCGCAGCCGCGCGACGTGCGGATTGCGACGCGCGACGTGTCCGCGCAGCGCGACCAGGCGGCCCTCGGCATCGATCTCGGTGCGCAGCGGCAGCGGCGTGAACGCGGCATCGTCGCCACCGGCGGAGACCAGCCATGCGAACGGCTGCGCGTCCAGCAGGCGTAGTACATCACCGTCGTGGCGGGGGGCGTATCGGGAATCGCGGGCGTGGCCCATCAGCGTGTGTCCTGTGTGGCGGCCACCGAGACCGGCGGCCAACGGTCGCACCACGGCGCGGCCGATTCCAGCTCGAAGGCGAGTGCGAGCAGCGTGGCTTCGTGTCCGCGATCGGCGGCGAACTGCAGGCCGATCGGCAGGCCGTCGCGGCTGTGCGCGAGCGGCAGCGAGATCGCCGGCGTGCCGGCCAGATTCTGCAGCGGCGTATAGGAGATCCAGTCGAACATCGCCGGCATCAGCGTCTCGAAGTCGCGATCCGGCGCGAGTGTGCCGAGCGTCGGCGGTGGCGTGCGCAGCGTCGGGCACAGCAGCACGTCGTGGCGCGCGTGAAAGTTGGCGAACGCTGCAGGCAGGGCGGCGACCGTGGCCCAGGCGTGTTCGAGTTCGGGCACGCCGCAATGCGTCTCGTGCCAGTGCGCGAGGCCGCGCGTCCAGGGTTCCAGCGCACGTTCGGCGAAGGCCGCGCCGCCCTGCGCGACGGCGAGCTCGACCGCGTCCGCGCCGAGCCGCGACCACAGCGCGTACAGCGCAGCCCACACCGCGTCGCCCGGCAGCGGCCAGGCGACCGGCTCCACGTGGTGGCCGAGCGATTCGCACAGACGCGCCGCGGCATCGAGCGCGGCGGCGACCTCGGGATCCGGCGCCAGGCCCGGCAGCGCATCGACGACCAGACCGATCCGCAGGCGGCGCGCATCCGGTCCAGTCACCACGGCCGGCGCAGCTGGATGCGCGGCGGCGAACGCCCACGCGGTATCGCGCACGCTGCGCGACATCAGACTGTCGGCGACGATCAGGTCTTCGATCGCATGGCGCCCGCGCACCGGCACGCAGGCGCCGCGCCCGGGCTTGAGGCCGACGACGCCGCAGGCCGATGCGGGAATCCGGATCGAACCCGCACCATCACTCCCATGCGCCAGCGGCACGATGCCCGCCGCGAGCGCCGCGCCGGCGCCGCCGCTGGAGCCGCCGGGCGAATGCGCTAGTGACCACGGATTGGCGGTGACCGGGCCGAGCAGGGGCTCGGTTGACCCCATCAGGCCGAACTCGGGCATCGCACTCTTGCCGATCGCGACGAGGCCAGTGGCTTCGAAGCGCCGCACGAAGGGCGAGGCCTCGTCCGCGGTCGCCGGCGCGCTGCTGCGGCTGCGCGAACCGCCACGCGTCGGCATGCCCGGCACCCGCAGCGAATCCTTCGGCAGCCACGGCACGCCGGCCAGCGGCGTGGCGGTGTCGACACCGGCGGCGTCGAGTGCGCGGGCGTGCTGCCGGGCCGCATCGAACGCGGTGTGGCTCAGCACCCCGAGCACAGGATCGAAATGGCGGGCGCGGACGATCGCCGCATCGGTGAGGTCCAGCGCGCTCAGCGCGCCGCGCGCTCGCAGCGCGGCCTGGGCATGGGCGTCCAGCCGGCCGAGCGCCAGCGCATCGGCGTGGCCGGCGGGGGAATCGAACAACGTCATGGGACGACAGATCTCCGGCCGCAGGGACGGTCACGGTCAGGCAACCGGCGCAGGCCGGCGTCGTGTACTCGCATCGTCAGTAGCGCCAGTGCACGGTCATGCCGACGGTGCGCGGTCGCACGACGCCCTGTCCGATGCCGTTGACCTCGGACACGCTGCGGGTGATGCCGCGCACGTCGCCGAGATTGCTGCCGAACAGGGTCAGATCGGTGTTGCCGAACGTCATGCGGTAGCGCAGGTCGACGGTGTTGTAGTTGCCCTGCTCGTTGCGCACCGCGCCCGGCACCGCGGAGTTGAGATCGCTGATGCCGCTGCCGATGTACTGGTGGGCCAGCGTCAACGTCGGCGCGAAGCGGGTGTCGAAGCGGTAGCGCAGCACGTTGCTGACGGTCCAGTCGGCCGAGCCCGGCAACTGCGAACCAGCCGGCGCGGTGCCGGCGAACAGGATGTCGAGATCTTCGTCGAGGCGCGCCTGCTGCCAGGTGGCGGCCAGCGTCCAGTCGAAGGCCTCGACCGGGCGCCACGTGGTCGCCAGTTCGACGCCGCGGCTGTAGGCCTTGCCGCCGTTGCTGGCGTAGTTGAAGAAATCCGGTGTCTGCAGGCGCAGCTGGATGTCGCTCCAGTCGACGTAGAACAGCGTCGCGTCGAGCAGCCAGCGGCCGTCGGCCCAGCTGGTGCGCGTGCCGAGTTCGTAGTTGATCAGGCTGTCGCTGGTGGAGCCGGCGGGAATCGGGAACGCGCTGAGCCCGGGCGTGTTGGGTTCACCGAAGCGGAAGCCTTCCGACACCAGCGCGTAGAGCATCAGGTCATCCGACGGCGTCCACGTCAGCGAGGCCTTGGGATTGAAGCCCTCCTCGTCGGTACGCGAGCGGGTGACGATGGGATCGCCGGGATACGTCGAGAAGCCGACCTGCGTGGTCTGCGCATCGACGCTCGTGCGGAAGAAGCGGCCGCCGAGCGTGGCCTTCCACTGGTCGTTGAAGTGGAAGGTGCCTTCGCCGAACACCGCGAGTTCGGAACCGTCGAGATGGCTGTAGAACGCGTTGAACGTGGAGCCATCGGGTGCGATGACCGAACCGCTGCCCGGGCCGAACAGCGACGAGCGGTCGAACGCACCGGCTGCGCCGGCGGCGCCGATGGTTTCGTAGAGATCCTTGTCGGTCTGGAACACCATGCCGCCGACCAGCCATTCCAGGCGCTGGTCCCCGGGCGAGGCCAGGCGCAGTTCGAGACTGCGGCCGGTGCTTTCGCCGCCGGAGGCGATGAACAGGGGCGTGTCGAGATCGAGGTCGAGATCGGCGTTGTAGAACACGCGGATCGGGGTGAAATCGAACTGCCAGTCCTGCTGCTTGTGCTGCTGCGACAGCAGCGCAGTCAGCGTGGCGAAGCCCAGATCCTGATCGAGCCGCAGGCTATGCACGGCGACCTTGGTATCGGTGAATTCGGGTATCGCGGTGTCGCGTTCGAACTCGCCGAGGCCGGCAATGCGATAGCTGTTGTCGTCGGCATCGGTGTCCTGCCACAGGCTTAACCAGCTTAGCGTGGTTGCCTCCGACGGCGTCAGGGTCACCGACAGGCGGCCGCCTGCGGTGCGGCTGTCGTTGCTGCCTTCGCGTCCCAGGCCGATGTTGTCGAGATAGCCGGGGTCGTCGCGGTACTGCCCGACCACGCGCACGGCGAGGATGTCCTCGGCGATCGGCAGGTTGACCATCGCCTTGCCGCCGAAGCCGATGTCGGCGTTGCGGGTCTGGCTGGCAGTCGCTTCCACGGCCGCGTCGAAGCCGGACGGGTCGGCGACATTGGCCACGTAGTTGATCGCGCCGCCCATCGACGCCGAGCCGAACAGCGTGCCCTGCGGGCCGCGCAGTACTTCGACGCGGTTGATGTCGAAGGCGTCGATATCCGGGATGACGATGCTGAAACCCGGTTCGGTCAGCGGCACTTCGTTGAGGAAGTAGCCGGTCGTGGTCTGGCCCTGCACGTTGCCCGAGCTGGTCGCGATGCCGCGCATGACCACGTGCGAGACGCCCGGCTGATAGCTGTTGAACACCACGCCCGGCGTGCGCTGGATGTAGTCGGCCAGCGACTGCGCGCCGAGATCCTCAAGCTGCTGGCCGGTGACGGCCGACACCGAGCCGGCGATCTCGCGTAACGATTCGTTGCGCTTGCCGGCGGTGACGACGATCGCGTCGAGATCGGTGGTCGAAATCGGCGAGGCCGACGCGCCGGGCGTGATGTCCTGGGCCAGCGCCGGCGCTGCGATCAGCGGCGTGCACAGGCAGACGAGGCGGATGGCGTGGGCCAGTCGTGCGGTGGTGAGCGGTTGCATGGAGATCCCCGGTGGCGGTGGCTGGATGCGGACCAGACCGATGCGGTGTCGGGGCCTCCCTTCCCGGACCGCAGCGCTGACGTTCGAGTAATAGAAGACCCGCGCCACCGCGTCCAGCAGAATCCACGGCCATGAGAAAGGATGCAAGCTCTTGATTAGAAAAGATTTTTCATCGGCTATGACCGCATATTTCACGGAAACGGCACGGAAATAACGCAGCATCTGCACCCACGCGCCTGAAATTCGATACGTTGTGGCGCCGCGTCGGCCGGCACGGCCGTCTTCCTCACGGAGCAGCGCCAAATGTCCGTTCGTCCGCCCGACCGCACCGACCTGAAGATCCTGGAGGTGCTGCAGCAGGATGCACGCATCACCAATCACGCCCTCGCCCAGCGGGTCGCGCTTTCCCCGAGTGCGTGTCTCGCGCGGGTCCGTGCGCTGGAGGAGCGCGGCCTCATCCGCAGCTACCGCGCGAACGTCGCCGTCGACCGGATCCGCTCGGCGACCATCGTCATGGCGCAGATCAGTTTCCAGAAGCACGCGCTCGACGCATTCACCGCGTTCGACCGCTGCATCCTGGCGCTGCCGGAGGTCGTCGAAGCGAGCCGCGTCTCTGGCGCTTATGACTACATGCTGCGGGTCATCGTGCGCGACGTGCACCACTGGAAGGACATCGCCCGCGAACTGCTCAGCGGCGACTACGGCGTGGAGAAGATCGTCTCCCACTTCCTGATGGACGAGGTCAAATCGTTCGCGGGTTATCCCCTGACCGACGAGTAGCCTGCGCGCGGCGGCGCGGCACTCAGTACAGCCGGATCGGCAACTCGCGCGAGGCGGCATTGCCGCTGGCGTCGCGCACGACCGCACGCAGTACGTAGTCGCCGACCGGCAGCTCCGCCGGGTCCCACAGCGCCGGCTCCAGGCGCCCGTCGCGCACCAGATTGTTGACCGCGTAACGGAAGCGCGTGCGCGAGGCGCCGTGCACGGTGATGCCGCTGTCGGCGGAATAGGCGACGCGCACCGCGTCGCGATGCGGCGGCATTCGGTCGAAATCGATCGTGAAGCGCGGCACTTCGAAGCCTGGCATCGGTCGGCCTTCGGCGGTCAGCAGTTGCCAGCCCAGCGTGTGCAGGCCAAGGCGTCGGCGCGGCAGATTGCCGTCCACCTGGTCCCAGGCCTCGACGACGATCTGCAGGCCGCCGCCGGCGCGCGGCAGGATCACGCGGCCGCCTTCGCGCGTGGTCATCGGCGCGTCGAGCGCATCGAGCAGCGCGAGATCATCGATGCGCGGCGCGACGGTGTCGACGAAATTGCGGAAGCCGAGCGCGACCGCATTGCGCTGATAGCCGGACGGGCCGACGACCAGATGCACATGGGCCTGCGCGTTGATCGTGCCGATCGCATCGCCCGCTCGGACATGCGTGCCGCGCGGGATGCGCACGCGCATCGGCCCGCCGTCGTCGCCAGCGATCAACTGGAAGCGCGGATCGAGCGCCTCGCCGCGCGGCGTGCGGCCGACACGCATGTGCATGTAGGTCAGGTCGTCGATCGTCAGATGCTCGGCCTGGTCGCCGAATGCGCTCGCGGCATACAGGCTGGCGACCTTGGCGTCGGCGATCGCCAGCACCGGCGTGCCGACATCCCCGCGCACATCGAAGCCGGCGTGCAGATGGCTGCGCGATTCGCCGCGGAAGTTGCCGCGCACCTCGCCGAGCGTGCCGACGACCTCATGCCAGCCGTCCTGCGGGGCCAGCGGCCAGCGGCCGCGCGTCTCCGGCAGGGCAGCATCGGGCGCGGGGCCGACCGAGACGTTCGAAAGATTCTGCTTCGCACCGGCGCGACGCACCTGCGCGATGCGATGCACGCGATACGCCGCGGCATCGGCGACCCACAACCGCCCGAAGCGGTCGAACGCCACTCCAGCCGGACGCGCGAGGCGCTGCGCCATGTCGCGACCGGTCAGCACGCGCGCACGCCCGTCGGTTTCGATCTGCAGCACGCGCCCCTGCGCGAGTTCGCCGACGTAGAGGCGCTGCTGCGCATCGATGGCGATGGACACCGGCGAGACGGGCGCCGCGTCGGGTTCGTCGCCATGCAGGGCCAGCGTCGTCGTCGTGCCGTCGGGCGCCACGCGACGCAGTGCATGGTTACCGGTGTCGGCGATCCACAGCGCGCCATCGTCGCCGAGCACGAGTCCGCCCGGCGTATCGAAGCGCGCCTGCACGCCGATGCCATCGACGAATCCCGGCCGTCCATCGCCGGCCAGCGTGCGCACAGTGCCCGCCTCGATCACGCGGATGCGGTCGTTGAACCCGTCGGCGACGAACACGCGGCCCATCGCATCGACCGCCACGCCGGTCGGCGCATGGAAGCGCGCCTGCGCGGCGGGGCCGTCGACGAAGCCGGCATCGCCCGTGCCGGCCAGCGTGGTCACCGCGCCATCGGACGCGATGCGACGGATCGCGTGGTTGCCGGTGTCGGCGACGTACAACGCGCCGCTCGTATCGATCGCGAGACCGGATGGTGTGTGGAAGCGCGCTTCGGCGCCGCGGCCATCGACGAAGCCCTCGAGACTGCCCGCGAACGTGTCGACGCGGCCATCGGGCTGCACGCGGCGGATGCGGTTCGACGCGCCGCCATCGGCGACGAACGCAGTGCCGTCGGCTGCGACGGCGATGCCGAACGGATCATCGAACCGTGCTTCGGACCGCACGCCATCGCGCACGCCGCGATGGCCGTCACCGGCCACGTGTTCGATGCGCGCCGGCAGTCCCGCGGGCGGCGGGCCGAGGTCAGGACGCTCGGCCGTTCGCCAGTCCCAGAAGAAGCTCGCCGCGAGCGCGCCGATCGTCAGCGCGGCGACGCCCCACATCGCGCCGCGCACACCGGTGCGGAGCGGCCGCATCACCTTGTCACGCGACAGCATCGCAGGACATGTATCCCGGCTTGAAGTCGGGCCGGAGCACCGGTTTCAGTCATTCCTGCATGACCTTCACGCGGTAAGCCTGCTGTGGATCATTTGGCTCGTCAGGGTTGGTCATGACCAGCCTGTCGTTGCGGGTGAGCGGCCGCAAGTAGCTATTGCGCACGTGCCGCGAATTCCGGGCCAGCAGGAGGGCAAGTTCTTCCGCGCTGCGTGGCTGGAGACGGCAGAGTTCCACGACGACGTTCTGCACCTCATGCGGCGGGCTGCGTCGGCCAAGAGCACCCACCCGGGCAGCTAGGTCGCCGGGCAATTGCGCCAATAACCGGCGTCGGGTGTCGTCTTCATCTTCGGAGAGCTTGGTAGGCAACAAGCGATCGGGGTTGGTAGACAACGGTGCCTGGTTGGTAGATAAGCCGCTCGAGTTGTCAGGCATGCCGTCTGCCGCGTCCTGAGGGTTGTCAGCCAAGTCACCAGCTTGCCCTCCCAGCAACCGCGAGGTGGGTAGGTAATAGGTCGCCGAGCCGCGGCCCCGCTGGGCCAGCAAGTCCGCATCCCGCAGGCGCCGCAACGCTTGACTGGCGGCTAGCGTGTCCACTTTGTTCAGGGCTCGATAGTCGGCATTGCTGATGACGCCCGCTTCGCGCACCACGATCAGGGCGCGTGCTTCTTCACTCGACAGGTGGAGTTCGCGGAAGCGGGCGAGCCAGACAACGTCGTCTTCGCCCAGGAAATGGTGGAAGAAGAAGCGCGCAATGAACTGATCGTTGCCCCGGTCGGACTCGAACAGTGGGGGCGTCAGGCCGGCCTGCTCCATGTTCTCGCGCATGACCCGGATGCCGCTGCCCTTGGTTTCGGCCATGCGCGTGTCGTACAGCGCTGCCGCAATGCGCGGGTTGCGCAGATGCGAGCCCGGTTCGCCGAGGTGGTCCTGCGACTTCAACGAGAATCCCGGATTGCGGATCTCCAGCCGATTGGCATAACGGATGATCTGCACAGGACTGTGACTGCGGTAACTTCGATGCATCAGTGCGTTGACCAGAGCCTCTCGGATCACCCGTAGCGGTATCGCGGGACGGTCCTGACGCTGCAGGTCTCCTTCGGCGAGTGCAAACCCTTTGGGCAAATCATCCAGCACCGCCGCCTGCGCACGCCGGATCAGTCGCAGTAGCGGGTCGCGCAGGTCGATGGTGTCGAAGCGACGATCCGGATTCGGTACCCAATCGCGTCCGGGTACTCGGATGTAGTCCACCCGCGTCATCGGAGAGCAGCGACGCAGTGCGGTCGGCTTTCCGAACAGCATCAGCCCGGTGACGGTGGGCCTGAGTTCCTTGTTGGCATCGCGACGGATCGCGCCGACGGACAGCAACAGTTCTTCGTCGGACCAGCGCAACTCCTCGGCATCCGGGTTGGCTTCGGCGCGGGATTTGCGGTAGTCGGCGATGGCCTCCTCGGCCAGATCGTCGATGGCGGCGTCGGCGACGATGCCGGCGTCGAAGCTCTCGAGCTGACGGCCCTGATAGAACACAGCCATGTCGTCTTCGGTGCAGCGCTGGTCGGTGCTGCCAATGCGTCGGTAGGCGCCGCGAGGCAGCCCTTGCGATTTGAAGTAAACGGGCTTGTCCTGCGGTTGTGCCTCGGGCACGAACACAACCACCACATTCTTGCCGTCGAGATTTTCGGTGGTGATGTCCACCCGAAGCGGGGTGCTGAAGCTGCCGCTGCACTGGCTGGCGATGTCGGACGACAGCTTGTCTGGATGGCTGATGCCTTCTACCTCGTAGGCAGGAAACAATGCCAGCTCCTCGCGCACCACACCGAGCACGATCCATCCGCCGCCGAGCCCGGGCTCGTTGGCAAACGCGCAGACGGTTTCCAGTAGCGATTTGCCGGCCTCGGTTGCGCGCTTGGCTTCAACCCGCTCGTGCTCATCGAGTAGGTTGAGGCTGTCGAGCAGCTCGACGGCGGTCACGTTGCGATCTCACACAAAAGTCGCATTGCTTCGCCCTTAAGGAGGTCGGGACTTTGCTTCATCGGAGATATCCCAAAAGTTCTCCGGGTAGACGGGGCTACGAGCCGAGCGCGAACCTTCAGTCCACGACGCGGCAGAACACCGCCTTCAGATACCGCGATTCCTGCACGTGCGCCATGAACGGATGATCCGCGCCCGCGCCCGACACCTTGAGGATCTGGATCGTGCGGTTGGCGTAGAACGCCGCGCGCCGCAGCATGTCGAGGAACTGTTCCTCGCTGACGAGGCCCGTGCACGAGAACGTCGCCAGCAGGCCACCCGGCTTGACCACGCCGAGCGCCAGCTTGTTCATGTCGAGGTACTTCTTCAGCGCCGGAATCACCTGTTCACGGTCGCGGGTCATCTTGGCCGGATCGAGCACGACGACGTCATAGCGATCACCCGCGTTCGACGCATCGCGCAGCCACGGGAAGATGTCGGCCTGCACGAACTTGATCCGCGCATCGTTGAGCTTGGCGTTGCCCTTGGCGATCTCGATGACGTCCTCGTCGATGTCGATGCCGACGACCTCACTGGCGCCACGCACCGCCGCGTACACACCGAAACCGCCGGTGTTGCAGCACAGATCGAGCACGCGCTTGCCGGCGACCTGGCGGCTCAGCCATTCGCGGTTCTCGCGCTGGTCGGCGAAGAAGCCGGTCTTGTGCGCGCCGGCCGGATCGGCGCGGAAGCGCACGCCGTATTCGGTGATGATCGACGGATCGGCCGGCACGCTGCCGCGATAATCGAAGCTCTCCTGCTTCTGCACGTGTTCGTCGGCAAAGCTGTGGAAGCGGCAGCCGGGGAACTGCTCGGTCAGCGCCTCGTAGATCCATTCGCGATGGCGGAACATGCCGGCGCTGAAGAACTCGACCACCAGCAGGTCGCCGTAGCGGTCGACGACCAGGCCCGACAGGCCGTCACCTTCGCTGTGCACGACGCGCCAGGCGTTGGACACCTCGTCGAGTTTCAGCACCTCGCGGCGTAGCGACACGGCCTCGGCGATCTTGCGCGAGAACCAGCCGGCATCGACCGGCACGTCCGGATGCGTTTCGAGGATGCGCACGGCGATGCGCGAATGGCCGTTGTAGAAGCCGCGGCCGATCCACTCGCCTTCGACGCCGATGACATCGACGATGCTGCCGGGCTTGGGGCGCTGTGCCGGCTTTTCGACCAGGCGCTGGAAGATCCACGGGTGGCTGGAACGCCAGGCGTTCTTCAGGTGTACGGTCGGGTAAGGTGCGTTCATCGCCGCATTTTAACCGCCCGCTTGATTGTGCCGCGCGTCATGCGCACAATCCGTCCCCGAAGGGGAGTAGCTCCCAACGTGCCGGCCGTCATTTCGAGCAGCAATGCTCCGGTCGCACGGCAGCCCACCGGGCTGTGAGCAAGACCTTCGCCGCAATGGCGAAGGCGTGTCCCCGGTTCCGATTCCACGGTTCCCGAGACGTCCGCGCCTGCGGTCGTCCTCCACCTTTTCGGGAACTTCCATGGAAACGATTGGCAACATCTGGTTATGGGCCGGCTTCGGCGGCCTGGTCGTGGTCGCGCTGCTGGTCGACCTGGTGCTGATGCGCCACGGCGGCGCGCATAAGGTCACCTTCAAGGAAGCGTTGTGGTGGAGCCTGGGCTGGGTGGCCCTGGCTCTGATCTTCAACGGCGGTCTGTGGTGGTACCTGCACGAGACCGCAGGGGCTGCGATCGCGAACCGCGTGGGTCTGGAATTCCTGACCGGCTATCTGGTCGAGAAGGCGCTCGCGGTCGACAACATCTTCGTGTTCCTGATGTTGATGACCTACTTCGCGGTGCCCGAGGAACAGCGCCAGCGCGTGCTGATCATCGGCATCCTGCTGGCGATCGCGTTGCGCGCCATCCTCATCTTTGCCGGCGCGGCGCTGCTGGCGCACTTCCACTGGCTGCTCTACGTCCTCGGCGCGTTCCTGCTGCTGACCGGCGCCAAGATGTGGTTCGCCGCCGGCAAGGCGCCCGATCTCGAGCACAACCCGCTGCTGCGCTGGATGACCGCGCACGTGCCCTTCGTGCGGCGCTACCACGGCAGTGCGCTGTGGCTCGGCCGGCCCGGGCGGCGCAAGTTCACCCCGTTGTTCATCGTGCTGGTGATGATCGGCATCACCGATGTGATTTTCGCCGTCGATTCGATTCCGGCGATCTTCGCGATCACCACCGATCCCTTCATCGTGCTGACATCGAACGTGTTCGCGGTGCTGGGCCTGCGCGCGATGTTCTTCCTGCTCGCCGGCATGGCCGAGCGTTTCCACCTGCTGCCCTACGGCCTGGCGATCGTGCTGGTCTTCATCGGCAGCAAGATGCTGCTGATCGACGTCTACAAGATTCCGGTGCTGTGGTCGCTGGGCGTCGTGGTGGCGATCCTCGCGGTGACGGTGGCGCTGAGTCTGGCGCGTCCGCCGAAGCCCCTGCCCGGCGCATAACGCCGGTCAGGCAGGAGCGGGCAGGGCGACCTCGACATCGCGGTCGATGACGCGGTTGCGGCCCGCCCGCTTGGCCAGGTACAGACGTCGATCGGCGGTCGCCAGCAGCGCGTCGAGATCCGCCTCGCGGCCCTCGCGCACATGAGCGATGCCGATCGACAAGGTGACCGCCGTGGTCGCGCCATCGAGGGTCGGTGGAGATGCGGCAATCTGCGCGCGCACGCGTTCGGCGCGCTCGGTCGCATCGTCGATGCCTGCGCCGGTGAGCAGCATGCAGAACTCGTCACCGCCGAAACGCCCGACGACATCACCATCGCGGGCCGCGGCGCGCAGCCGCGCGGCGATATTCGCCAGCACGCGGTCACCGGCCGCATGGCCGTGGACATCGTTGACGGCCTTGAAGCCGTCGACGTCGATCATCAGCAACGCCGCCAGGCCATCGCCGCGTGCACGCGCGAGGCGTTTCCGGGCGAGCTCGACGAACGCGCGCCGGTTGTGGATGCCGGTGAGCGCATCCTCGGCTGCGAGGTCTTCGAGCCAGCGCTGCTGGCGTTCGAGCTGCAGCAGCAGGAATGCGAACGTCGCGAACACCGGTGCGACCAGGAAGTAGGCAAGCGCCAATTGCTGTCCTGGCGTCATGCCGGCATCGAAAGCCGGTCCGGCCTGCGGGTTCCAGGCCTGTTCGGCGAGCCGATAGATGCAGACCAGCGCCGCGACCGCGAACAGCACGACGAGGGCGCGTTCCGGAGCCGGCCGTCGACCGCGACGGCGCAGCGGGGCACGCGCCGCCAGCAGCACCGTCAGCAGGGCGGCGCTCCAGAACATCGCAATACGCGCCTGGGGCGCTTGGGCCGGCAGCAGCAAGACCAGCAGCAACACCAGCGCCGGCAGATAGAGCACGGCCCACGACAGCGGCGTGCGCGCGCGGGTCGCAGGCAGGCTGCGCAGCAGCGCGCGCAGCATCGCCGCGTAGCCGGCCACGAGCATCGCGCAGGCAATCGCCTGCACCGCGCCGCCGAGCACGTGCGTCGGCACTGCGAACAGCGGCCAGGCCAGCGTCTGCAGCGCCAGGCCGGTCGTCCATTCGCGCAGCCCGGCGCGCTCGCGAATGCGCTGCTCGCGCAGCACCATCCACGTCATCGCGGCCAGTGACACCGCCAGCAACACGAACATCGCCAGTAATGTGATTCCCCAGGCATCCACTGTTGACGCACGCTCGGTCTTCGCCCCAATCGGGCGGGGCGACACGGTAGCGTGTGACGCGTGCGCATGTGTTTCGCGTGCGTTGTGTGCGCCGCGAAACGCGACGCCGGTCACCCCGGCTTGCAACCGCGTAATCCGCCGCCATGCTGGATGCATGCATCTCGACAGTCCCGACGACACCCCCGATTCCGAGCACCAGCGCGCCCGCGACAAGCGCCGGTTGTCCCGCGCCCTGCAGGCGAGCGTGCTGTTCGTGCTGTTGCTGTGCATCGTGTTCGGCGTGCAGGCGGCGATCGACTGGCGCTTCCTCGCCGTGAAGCCCGGCGAATGGAGCGGTCTGCTCGGCCTGCTGACCGCGCCGCTGCTGCACGGCTCGCCCGAACACCTGATCGCGAACGCCAGCGCGCTGCTGCTGCTCGGCTCGCTGGCGCTGGTGGTCTACCCGCGCGCCACGCTGCGCGGCCTGCCGCTGATGTGGCTGGGCTCGGGCCTGGGCGCGTGGCTGATGGGCAATCCCGGCTCGCATCATCTGGGCGCCAGCGGCGTGACCCATGGCCTGATGTTCCTGGTGTTCGTGCTCGGTCTGCTGCGCCGCGACCGGCCGTCGATCGCCGCAGGCATGATCGCGTTCCTGTTCTACGGCGGCATGCTGCTGACCGTTCTGCCGCAGGAGCCGGGCGTGTCCTGGCAGTCGCACATGGGCGGCGCGATCGGCGGCGTGCTGGCCGCGTTCTGGTTCCGCTACGCCGACCCGATCCCGCCGCGCCGTCGCTACAGCTGGGAGATCGAAGAGGAAGAAGCCGCCCGCGCCGAACTCGAACGCCGCGACACGTACGAGCCGCCCGCGCCGCATGACGTGCCGGTGTTGTGGGAACGCCCGACGGAGGAAGCGCCGCGCGGGGTGGTGCTGCGGTTTCCGGATCGGCGCGGCGGGCGTAGCGAGGAAAGCTGATCTCCGCAGGGTCCGGTTCGCCGCATACGCCCTCCCCCGCGTGCGGGGGAGGGCTCAAGCCAAGCCCACCCCATTCCTGTCGACACCTTCCCCAATGCACTACATTGGTGCAATGGCCGACGAAACACCCCCGCCGCAACCCTTTGATTCGCTGACCACGCCGCTGGTCTGGGCCGATGCCGACGGGCGTATCCGTACCTGCAACGTGGCCTTCGCGCGCTGGCTCGGGGTGGGGCGCAAGCGCCTGATCGACCAGCCGCTGGCCGCGCTGGAAGTGGACGGCGACGTCCTGCGGCTGGCTCTGCGCACGCCCGGCGATCCCGCCGACGGCCCGATGCGCGTGCGCAGGCTGGTGCTGGCCTTCCTGGGTGGCGAGCCGCGCTTCGCCGATGCCTGGCTCTCGCGCGAGGCCGACGGCGGGCTGCTGCTCGAAGCGCACCCGGTCGACGAGTTCCCCGGCGCCGATCCAACGCTCGCGATGCCGCTCGCGCTGTCGGCGGCGCTGCGCGGCCTGGCCCACGAACTGCGCAATCCGCTGGCCGGCCTCAAGGGCGCGGCGCAACTGCTGGCCCGGCGCGTCAGCGATGGCGAATCGCGTGAACTGGTCGCCCTGGTCGACACCGAAGTGGCGCGGCTGGGCACGCTGGTCGACCAGCTGCTGTCGCCGCGTGCGCCCACGCCGCATCGCGCGCTCAACATCCACAGCGTGCTGGAACAGGTGCTGCGCCTGGCCGAAGCCGACGCCGGCTGGGCGGTGCGTCTGATCCGCGACTACGACCCCAGCCTGCCGGAACTCTCCGGCGATCCCGATCGCCTCACCCAGACGATCTGGAACCTGGTCCGCAACGCGATCCAGGCTGGCGCCGCCAACATCACCCTGCGCACCCGCGCCGCGCTCGGCGTACGCATCGGCGACGCGGTCCACGCCATGGTGCTGCGGCTGGAAGTCGTCGACGACGGCCGCGGCGTGCCTGAGGACATGGTCGAACAGATCTTCCTGCCGCTGGTGTCGGGGCGTCCCGACGGCAGCGGCCTGGGCCTGGCGATGGCGCAGCAGGTCGCCCGCGAACATCGCGGCGCGCTGGTCTACCGCTCACGCACCGGGCACACCGTGTTCACCCTGCAGCTCCCGTTCCCGGTCGAAGACGACGCAGTCGCCAACGCGTCGGAGGCGCCCGCCGCATGAGTACGCCCCCCCCGCGCATCTGGGTCGTCGACGACGACCGCTCCGTCCGGTTCGTGCTGGCCACCGCGCTGAGCGAAGCCGGCTACGACGTGTCCGGTTTCGACAGCGCGCAGGCCGTGCGCGATGCGCTGGCCAAACGCCCGCCGCCGGACATGCTGTTCACCGACGTGCGCATGCCCGGCGATTCGGGCCTGCAACTGCTCGACGGCCTGAAGCAGAAACATCCGCAGCTGCCGGTCGTGGTGATGTCGGCCTATACCGATGTCGCCAGCACCGCCGGGGCGTTCCGCGGCGGCGCGCACGAATTCCTGTCCAAGCCCTTCGATCTCGACGAGGCGGTCGCCTTGGCCGCGCGTGTGCTCGGCGACCACGACACCGCGCCCGACGACGTACCGCAGCCGACCGGCGACAGCGACGCGCTGGTCGGCGACACCGCCGAGATGCGCCAGCTGTTCCGCGCGATCGGTCGCCTGGCGCAGGCGCCGGTGTCGGTGCTGGTCACCGGCGAGACCGGCACCGGCAAGGAACTCGTCGCACGCGCGCTGCACCGTGAATCGCCGCGCGCGCGCAAACCCTTCGTCGCGCTCAACACCGCGGCGATTCCGGCCGAGCTGCTGGAGAGCGAACTGTTCGGCCACGAGGCCGGCGCGTTCACCGGCGCGTCGCGGCGCTACATCGGTCGCTTCGAACAGGCCGACGGCGGGACGCTGTTTCTCGACGAGATCGGCGACATGCCGGCCTCGCTGCAGACGCGCCTGCTGCGTGTGCTGGCGGAGGACGAGTTCTTCCGTGTCGGCGGACGCGAACTGATCCGCGTCGACGTGCGCGTGATCGCCGCGACCCATCAGGATCTCGAGCGCCTGGTCGCCGAAGGCCGGTTCCGCGCCGACCTGCTGCATCGCCTGGATGTCGTGCGCCTGCGCCTGCCGCCGCTGCGCGACCGGCGCGAGGACGTCGGCCAGCTCGCCGAACGTTTCCTGCAGGCCGCGGCCGAGAAACTCGATGCGCCGCCCAAGCGGCTTGGGCGCGCCGCGTTGCAGCGTCTGCGCGAACACGCCTGGCCGGGCAACGTGCGCGAACTGCAGAACCTGTGCTGGCGCCTGGCCGCCCTGGCGCCGGCCGATCTGGTCACGCCGCAGGATCTCGACGGTCTGCTGACCGCGCGCGCCGCGCCGGACCCGGGCGATGCCGCGCTCGCCGCGAGCGCGTGGGACGACGCGCTGCGCGCCTGGGCCGATACGCGGCTGCGCGCCGGTGACGACGACATCCACGCGCAGGCCCGCGAACGCCTGGACCGCGCGCTGCTGGAAACCGCGCTGGTGCACACCGGCGGGCGCCGCGCCGAGGCCGCCACCCGGCTGGGCGTCGGCCGCAACACGCTGACCCGCAAACTCGGCGCGCGCCGGCGTCGCAGTTGAATCCCCTTCATCGACGCGCTGCGTGCGCGAACTAGAGTGGCCGCCATGAACCCTATGACCCGACTCCCGATCCTCGCGGCCGCTGCCGCGACCCTGCTCGCCGGCTGCGCCAGCGCTCCCCGCCCCGCAGCGCAGACGCCCGCGCCGGTCCCCGTCGTCGCGGTGGCCAGTACCGGCACCGCGCAGGGCGCGATCGCCAACCTCGCCTCCGCGTCCGGCTCGCTGGTCAGCGGCCGCCTCGTGCTGTCGCCCGATGTCGGTGGCGTGCGCGTGCGCGGCGAGATCGGCGGCCTGGTCCGCAACGGCACCCACAACTTGCGCCTGCACACCCGCGGCGACTGCAGCGCGGTCGATGCGATCAGCGCCGGCCCCGAGTTCGATGCACAGCAGGGCATCCCTTCGACGCAGCCGGATTCCGGCGAGCGCGGCCGCATCGTGGCCAACGGCAACGGCGTCGCCACGCTGGATCTGCTGCTGCCCGGGGCGGTGCTCGGCGGCGGCGCGGCCAATGACATCGTCGGGCGTGGGCTGCTGATCCTGGGCGCGACGCCCGGCGCGATCAGTGCCCGCGTTGCCTGCGGCACCGTCCAGGTCCCGTAGCCGGCCGCGGCTTGCTCACGCGGTGGAGACCCGGCCGCAGGGATGCTGGCCGCCGCAATACGCGCGTCAGACGCGCCCCATCCGATCCGAGGAGAGCTCCATGCGCCATTCCCGATTCCTGATGCCGATCCCCGCTGCGCTGGCCCTCGCGCTGGCCGCCTGCGGCGGCAGTGCCGAAACCGCCAACACCGGTGACAACGCAGCCGCCGAGGCCGACCGCGCCGCCGAAACCACGGCCGCCACTTCGCCTGATGCAGCGCAGACGATGGCCGCGGCCAGCGCCATGGCCACCTTGCAGCCGACTGCCGGCAACGAGACTGCGGGCGAACTGCGCTTCGCGGTCGTCAACGGTCGCATCGAAGTTACCGGCACCGTGACCGGCCTGCCGGCCGGTGGCACCCACGGCTTCCACGTGCATGAAACTGGCGACTGCAGCGCGCCTGACGCCAGCAGCGCGGGTGGCCACTTCAATCCAGGCAGCACTGATCACGGTCGCGTCGGACAGGGCGCTCACCACGCCGGCGACAGCGACAACATCGTGGCCGGTACCGACGGCACCGCCGAGGTCAGCGGCTGGCTCGAAGGCGCGACCATCGGCGGCGGTGGCGCGGACGACATCGTCGGCAAGGGCGTGATCGTCCACAAGGACGCCGACGACTACGAGACGCAGCCGACCGGTAACGCCGGTGATCGTCTGGCGTGTGGCGTGATCCAGGCGGGATAAGCGCTCGCGCTATCGCGTCTTAAGAATTGCGCTGGCGCCCGTCTCCTTGAGGAGGCGGGCGTTTTCTTTTGCGCCGTGTGCTGGTGTTGGACGCTGGCGCATCAGCCGGCGTGACGCAACGCCTCTCCCTGTGGGGGAGGCTGACGCGCGTTGCGCGTCGGGTGAGGACGGGGTTTTGCCTTCGCATCTGGTTCCTAGGAAGGGTCAAGCGCGCCGGAACCCATCGCCGTGATGTTGAATTCGCTGACGTCGTCAGCCCTCACCCCAAACCCTCTCCCAAGGGGAGAGGGGTTTAGATCCCGGCGGGAGCGTGGCTTGGATGGCGAGCGCCAAGTTCGCGTTGACCCGTGAGTCCGCTGCTTGGAGCCCCTCTCCCTCCGGGAGAGGGGTTGGGGTGAGGGTGCGTCTCGCGCTTCTACTCAACAAGCACAGCCCGCGCCCGTGGCGAGTCAGCGCAATGCCGCCACAGGATCCTGCCCCGGCGCCACATGCACGAACACCACCGGCACGCCGTGCGCCTGCAGCACCGCGGACAATTGCCGCTGCCGCGCCTCATACATCGCGAAACCTTTCGCCAACCGGCCATCGTCCGATTCGTCCGCCGCACACCGCCGACGCCAGTCATCGGGCGCCAGCATCGCAATGCGCACTTCGCCATCCACATGCCGCAGCAACGGCTCCGGCGGCGCGTCGAGCCAGGCTTCTGACTCGGGCGCGAGCAGCGCGGTTTCCAGCACGTCCCACAACGGGTCCAGGCCCTGGTTGCGGTACTGCATCGCGGTCATCGCCAGCAGGTCGTGCAGGGTCAGGTACCGCGCGTGTTCGATGCGTGCGCCGAACGCGTCCTGCGCGCACAGCGCGGTGTCGGCCTGGACCATGCCGAGGTCGAACAGCGTCGATTCCATGTGCGCCGCGACGGATTCGGTGGCCGCCGGTTCGCCGACGAACAGGTAGGGCAGCACGCGCAGGCGGCCGCCGGCGAGCTGCGGGTCGGACTGGAAAGGCAGGGGCACCGCGCCGCTGGCATCGGCGCCGAAGGCGATGATGCGCGGGCCCTGTCCGGCCTGCGGCGCCCGCACGCGCAGTTCGTCGAGCCGGCGATGGACCGGCCAGCCCGGCCGCAGCAATTCGGCGGGATCGAAGTGGGCGGCGGCGAACGACAGGTCGAGCTCGCGCACACCCGGCACCAGCGCGCCGAGGTCGCGCCCGAGCAGCTTGGCGAGCTCGCCAGCGGCCTGCTGGCCCAGCGCGTCGCGCGCGGGCGTGGAATCGTCGCTCAGTTCGAGCGCGAGCACGCCGAGCACCTGCGGGGCGGGAATTTGTCGGGAAATGTCGGGATCTGCGGTCATTGGCCGTGCACATCGTCAGCGATAGACTCATTCACATTATGCCCGTCCCGGCTCCGGGACATTCCCAAGCCACTCATCCCGAGGTCATTCCGATGCTGCTAGGTCGTCCCGTCGCCGTGCTCGGTGGTGTTCGTATTCCGTTCTGCCGCCAGAACACCGCCTACGCGGACGTCGGGAATCTCGGCATGTCGGTGCGCACGCTCGGGGCACTGGTGGAGAAATTCGGCCTGCATGGCCAGCAGCTCGGCGAAGTCGCGATGGGCGCAGTGATCAAGCATTCCAGCGACTGGAATCTGGGCCGCGAGGCGGCGTTGTCATCGGGTCTGTCGGCGCTGACGCCGGGCATCACCCTGCAGCGCGCCTGCGGCACGTCGCTCGATTCGATCATCACGATCGGCAACAAGATCGCCGCGGGCCAGATCGAGTCGGGCATCGGCGGCGGTTCGGACACCACGTCCGATGTGCCGATCGTCTACGGCCGCACGCTGCGCCATCGTCTGCTCGCGGCGAATGCAGCGAAGACGCCCAGGGACAAGCTGGCTGCGTTCAAGGGCTTCCGCCTGCGCGAACTCAAGCCGGATTTTCCGGGTGTCGCCGAACCCCGCACCGGCAAGTCGATGGGCGAGCACTGCGAGGACATGGCCAAGGAATGGAACATCGCGCGCGATTCGCAGGACGAACTCGCCGTCGCCTCGCATCACAAGCTGGCCGCCGCCTACGAGCGCGGCTTTTTCGACGATTTGGTGGTGAGCTTCCGCGGCGTCTCGCGCGACAACATCCTGCGTCCCGATACCTCGCTGGCGAAACTCGCGACGCTCAAGCCGGCGTTCGACAAGGTGTCCGGTCGCGGCACGCTGACCGCTGCGAACTCCACCCCGCTGACCGATGGCGCGTCCGCGTGTCTGCTGGCCAGCGACGAATGGGCAGCCACCCACGGACATGAAGTGCTGTGCCACATCCGCGACGCGCATGTGTCGGCGGTCGATTTCGTGCACGGCGAAGGCCTGCTGATGGCGCCGACGGTGGCCGTGGCCGAGATGCTCGCCCGCAACAAACTGACGTTGCAGGATTTCGACTTCTACGAGATCCACGAGGCGTTCGCCGCGCAGGTGCTGTGCACGCTGCGCGCGTGGGAGAGCGAGGACTACTGCCGCACGCGTCTTGGCCTGGACGCGCCGCTCGGCCGCATCGATCCGGTGAAGCTCAATCCGGTCGGCTCGTCGTTGGCCGCGGGTCATCCGTTCGCGGCGACCGGCGCGCGCGTCGTCGCCACGGCCGCGAAGCAGTTGAAGGAACGCGGCGGTGGCCGCGCACTGATCTCGATCTGCACCGCCGGTGGCATGGGCGTCGTCGCGATCCTCGAACGCTGATCGCGGGGAGCGTCGTCATGTCCGTGTTCCGCATTCCGGCCCGTCTTGGCCTGCTCGCTGTCGCCGTGTGCGCGTTCGCCGCGTGCGGCAAGGACGATTCGGATGCAAGCCAGCAGCCGACCGCGTCCGGCCCGCAGTTGGTCTCGGCGCCGCCGCCACGAGAGGCGTTGCCCGACTGCTCGCGCCTGGCATCTGCACTCGGCGACATGGTTGCCGGTCTCGATGCCGTCGACGACGCCGGCACCCGGCAGGACACGCCAGAGAGCTACGGCCTCAGCTGCGCATGGCGTTCGCAGGCGGACGGCGCGGCGGTCGGCGCGATCGTCATCGTCGACAACGAACCGCTGACTGCGAATGACATGCAGCGCGCCGCCATGTATGTCGAGGACCCGCGGGTGACGGCGCTCGGCGGTTTCGTCGCGATTCCCGATGCGCTGCTCGACGGCAATGCGCCGCTGGGTCCCGTCGGTCCGCAGGTCATCGTCGGCCCGGTGACGGTCACGCTGGCCAGCAACGGGCGCGGGCGTGCAGCGGAACTCACGCTCGACCAGGCGGTTGATGGCGCGGTGGCGGTACATCGCTCGATGCGTTGAGGGCTGCGTCGCGGCATGACGCAGATCGCGGCGGCTCAGCGGCGTTGTGAAGCCAATCTCCTTCCCCCGCGTGCGGGGGAAGGTGGGATGGGGCGAAACGACAGACCGTGGCCGTGTCGAGACCCGCACCCACTGGACGGTTCGTTAAATCATCCCGGGACCTGACGGTAAATCTTCACCCAACCCTCCGCCCGTAACGGGTGCACAGTAGAGGGCTCAAATCCCGCTTCGTGGTTAGAACCGGTCCGTCGAACGCGGCGGCGCATCGCCGTGCACGTCAGGTAGGCCCTGTGCATCGCGCATCTCGGCCTCGATCACATCGCCGTGCTGCACGACCGGAGTTGGCGCGAGCGCGACCACGGGTTCATTGCGCGCGGCGCGCAGGGCGTTCGCGTAGCACAGACGCGCATTGCGATCGTCGCCGTCCGCGGCGTAACCGTCGCCCAGCTGCACCCAGGCATCGCTGCCGGCGCCCTGGTCGATCGCGCGCTGCAGGTAATCGCGGGCATTCGGCCAGTCGCGCTGCATGTGGTGCAGGCGTGCAAGGCCAAGCATCACGCCGGGGCTCGACGGATGCGCGTTGAGCCAGCGCTCCATGCGCGACTGGCGGTGCGCCGGGTCACCAACCTCGAGCGATGCGTAGCGTGCAGCGACGCGCTCGTCCCAACGCGCATCGAGTGACGTTTCCAGACTCTTGAGCGCGGCGTCGTGCCAGCCCAGCGCGACGGCGCGCTCGGCGTAGGCCAGCACCACCGGCGTTTCGGTGCGGATGTGCTTGGGCAATGCTTCCCAGCGCTCGGCGAGCACGTTGGCATCGGCCGCCTCGTGCAGCGATGCCGCGGCCCAGCGGATCTCGCGAAGTTCGAGTTGCGCGTCGGGCAATGCGTTCTGTCGGCGCAGCGCGCCGAGCAGGCCATACGCTTCGGCGGCGTGACCGGTCATCGCCCAGGCATCGGCACGCAGCGCCAGACCACGCGGCGGCAGCGGCTGCGCGCTCGGAATGTCGAGGGCGGTCAACGCGTCGATGGGGCGTTCGTCGAGCAGTGCGAGTTCGGCCAATGCAATGGCGCGCGTCGCCGGATGCCGCTCGTCGAAGCGCTCGAGATGCGCGCGTGCAGCGGTCGCATCGGCTCGACCGATCGCAGCCTGGGTCGCGGCAATGCGCGCGGCCGGCTCGTAATGGGGATTCTCGTCGGCGGATTGCACCAGCAGCTTCTCGGCGCGGGCGTAATGGCCCTGATGCAGCGCATCGAGGCCCTCGCCGATCCGGCTCTGCGCCTTGGTTTCGCGGTAGCGGCCCCAACTGCGGAACGGCAGCAGCAGCAGCGTGACCAGCAGCCAGACCACGACCATCGCCCCGAGCAGCATCGCGATCGCATTGCTGACCGTCGTCGTGTAATCGACGCCACCATGGCGCACCAGCACATGGCCGGGATCGCCCGACATCAGGACTTGCGCAGCCAGCGCGCCGAGGAGGGCGATGACGATCCAGACCAGCAGGGCACGGAGCAGGGACATGGCGGAATTCCGGATGGCGCGGGAACAGGATGGTACGGTGCCAGAGGCCGTCGTGACGGAGCCGTCGCGGGACGGGCCGTCCATTCAGCTGGTGGGACGCTCCGGTCCTGCCGCTGCCAGCAGCGAGACAGGGCGGGCATCCGCCGCCAGGGCGATCCATTCGAAACCGCTGTCCCGGGCCAGATCCGCCAGTCGTGCGCTTGCAGCCACCACATGGGCTTGGCGCAGCCGTCCGGCCGCATCGGCGGGCAGCGCTGCCAGCGTGCGCTGCAAGGCCTCGCCGCTGCTCAGCGGCAGCAGCCACGGCCCGGGCAGGGCCAGCAGGCGGGCGATGCGCGACGGCGAGGGCGGCGTCGGCACGCGCGCGTAGACATCGGCGCGGCGCAGGTCCGCGCCCGCGTCGCGCAATGCCTGTGCGATCACGCCTCGCCCGCCCGGCGCGGTGATCAGGCCGATGCGCCGGCCTCGGGTTTCAGCCAGCTCCGGCAATGCCAGCACACCTTCGCTGTCCATGCGCGCAGGCGCGCGAACGCCGACGATGCCGGCGCGTTCGAGGGTGCCGGCCGTGCCCGCGCCGACGGCCAGCCACGGCTGTCCGTCCCGCGCGAGGAGTGGCTGGAGTGCCTTGGCAGCAGTCACCGCCGGCGGACTGGTGAAGATCACGGCATCGGCGGCGAGTGCATCCCGCAGAGCGGCGCGGGTGTCGGCGTCATCGCGATGCGCGATGCGCCAGGGCGAGAGCGCAAATGTTCGCGCACCGAGGCGTGCGGCCTCCCGGCGCAGGCCTGAATGTGCACCGGCCGGTCGTAGCGAGATGACGTAGTATCCCGCCAGATGCGGGAAAGCCGGCGCGGCATGCATGCGCCAAGCTTGGTGGCTGCGGTGGTGCGGCGCAAGCCGGACGACCGCACCCCCACAGGATTCCGCATGACGCTCGACGATTCGCTCCGCGCCCTCGAGGCGTATTACGGTTCGATGCCGCCTGTCGCGGCGATGGATGTGTCCGTCGCCGGCTACGACGGCGATTGCCTACGCCTGCATGCGCCGCTGTCCTCGCACGTCAACGACAAGGGCTCCGCGTTCGGCGGCAGCCTGGTCTCGGTGATGACGCTCGCCGCCTGGGGACTGGTCACCCTTCGGGTCGAACAGGCCGGTCTGGACGCCGAGGTCTATGTGGCCGATTCCACGGTCCGCTATCGCGCCCCGCTACTGGCCGACCTGGAAGCCGAAGCCACGCTCGACGGCGCCAGCGGCGACTGGGCCATGTTCGCTCGCACGCTGCGCGAACGGGGACGCGCGCGTGTCGCCCTCACCGCGCGCATCGCTTTGCCCGATGGTGGCACCGCGACTGAAATGCAGGCGCGCTACGTGGCGATCCGGCGGCCCACCGCCGAGGCCTGATGCTCGATGGCCGCGTCACCGCCGGCATGCGTGCGCTTCATTGCTGCCGGCGGCATGCAGGCGTGCATTGGCGTGCGCGCCGAGAAGTCGAAGGCGACGGTCCTCGACCGGCGCAACCCGGATGACCCGGATTTCCATTCCGCCCGCAGACCGCGCGGGAGATACGGCTGGAGCCGCCATTCGATGGCACTTGCGCGCGCCGCCGCCGTTGCGAAGAATCCGCGCTCCTTCCATGCCTGCGATCCACGGGGTCGTCCCATGCGCCATCCGTGTATGACCTGTGGGGCCTGCTGCAGCCATTACCGGGTGTCCATGCACTGGATGGAGACCGACGCGTCCGGCGGTGTCGTGCCGCAGGCGCTGACCGAGGGTTTCGGTCCGCATCAGGTGGTGATGCGCGGCACCTGGGAAACGCAGCCACGTTGCATCGCGCTCGAGGCCGAGATCGGCACGTTCTCCCGATGCACGATCCATGCGGTGCGACCGCAGGCCTGCCGCGACGTGCAGGCGTCCTGGGAAACCGGCGAGGCGAGCCCGCAGTGCGATCGGGCGCGCCTTGCGCACGGTTTGCCGGTGCTCGGCGCGGCGGACTGGACGTCTGCGATCGACCTCGTGCTGCTCGATACGAACGCGCCGGCAGCATCGTCCGCTGGGCTGTCACCTGCGGGCGCTGCGCCCATCGGCTGATCGCCGCGCGGAGCTACGATTGCCGGATATACGGCATCAGCAAGTGCGGCGGCTTTCGCTTGCCTGTGCTTCACCACCCGGCGGCGCTGCGTGCAGCACCTGGTGCGACGCTCACAGCGGATTCGAATCCAGGAATGTCCGGATCGCCGGCACCAGCACCGCGTGCTTGTCTTCGAGCACGTAATGCCCGGCATCCTCGAACGCCATGACCTCGGCCTGCGGCAGCGCCGCCCGGAAGCCGGCAAGGAAATGGTGGTCGAACACGAAGTCCTTCAGGCCCCAGCCGATGAAAGCCGGGCGGTCGGCGTACTCGGGCAGACGCTGACCGGCCGCTTCGAGCAGCGGCCAGGCGCGATCCTTCGGGCCGAGCGGAATGTCCTGCATGAAACGCACGGTGCTGATGCGGTTGGCCCAGGTGTCATAGGGCGCGACATAGGCGCGGCGCACGTCGGCCGGCATGCGCGTCTCGACGCCTTGCCAGGAGGCACCTGCAGAGAACGCATTGAAGCCGCGGATGATCCACTCGCCCACCGTGTAGTCACGGCCGAGCGCGATCTGCCAAGGCATCGGCTTGTCGGAGGGCAGGGGAAAGGCAGCGGTGTTGGTGATCACCAACCGCTTGACCTGCGGCATGTGTTCGAGCGCCCAGCCGAAACCGATCATGCCGCCCCAGTCGTGGACCGCCAGTGTCACGGGCCCGTCGATGCCCAGGTGCGCGAGCAGGGCGCCGATGTCTTCGACGCGCGAGGCCAGCGTGTAGTCGTAACGCGGCACTGCGCCGCGCGCATCGTCGGGCTTGTCGGAGAACCCCATGCCGATATGGTCGGGCACGATGCAGCGGTAGCGATCACGCAGGCCGAGTACGAGGTGGCGCCAGTAGTAACTCCACGACGGATTGCCGTGCAGCATCAGCACGATCTCACCGTCGCGCGGACCTTCGTCGAGGTAATGCATGTGCACGCCGGGGCGCGCTTCGAAACGGTGGCCTTCGAATGGATAGTCGGGAAGCTGCACGGTTACACGGCCGGGGCTGCGATGAATGCGTTGCATTGTAAGCGTCGTACGCGCGGGCGACGGCGCAAACGTAAAGGCCGGTCTTCACAGTGCTGAAGATTCACTGCCTATGTTCGGCGAAAGACGGTGCGCGAAAATGCATCGGCGTATGCTGGAAACATGAATACGGCCCTAAGCAAACTGGATGTTGAGCGTCATGACCTGCGCCATTTTCTGCGCGCGGAAACCTCGGATCTGCATGCGCGCGTCGATGCCTCTTTCGTCGATGGTCTCGGCACGCCGCTCGCTTATGGACGCTATCTGGTCGGCATGCACCGGTTCGCCGCCGATTTCGAGAGCGTGATCGGCGCGGTGCCGCGCGCATCATATTGGCTAGCCAGTGATCTGCACGATCTGGCACTGGCGCCGTTGCCGCCCACCGGTGTGCGCGGTTTCGTCACCGAGGCCGACGAGCGCCTGGGCTGGGAATACGTGATGGCAGGCAGCAGTGTGGGTGCGCGTCACTTGGTGCGGGGTGTGCAGACACTCGGCCATCACGAACACGCGGGCGCACGGTTTCTCGCCCGGCATGCCGGTGGCGACACCTGGCGCAACGTGCTCGATCGCCTGAGTGCGCGTTCCACACACACCGCTCTGCCACGCACCCATCTCCTGCAGGGCGCACGCGATGCCTTCCTGCTGGTCCAGTCATGTTTCGAGCGGGCCTTCGCCGCAATGCCCGCCCCCCGAGAGGAGCCCGCTGCATGAATCCAGCGCTTGAACGCGCACTCCAGGATTGCGCCAACGAACCGATCCACCTGTCGGGCGCGATCCAGCCGCACGGCTATCTGATCAGCTGCCAGTTGCCCGACTGGACCATCCGCCACGTCTCGGCGAACGTCGAAACACTGACCGGCGCCACGCCCGAGGACATGCTGCGGCATTCCTTGCGCGAGTTTCTGACCGACGATCTGATCCAGGCGATCGCCGAGACGATCGGCTTCGGTGAGCCCGGCGCGCCGCCGCAACGCGCCGCGGTCGGCAATATCGGCCCGATGGCCAATCTGTGCGATATCAGCGTGCACGTCGCCGACGGTCTGGTGCATATCGAAGTCGAGCCGCAGCCGCGCAGCGCCGGTGAGCGCTCACCGACGGTCGTCGCGCAGACGATGATCGCCCGTGTCGCCGGCAGCGACGACATCGACGATTTCAACCAGCGCGTGGCCGAGCAGGTGCGCCTGCTGACCGGCTACGATCGGGTCATGGTGTACCGCTTCCGCCACGATGATTCCGGCGAAGTGGTGGCCGAATCCCGCGATGCCGCCTTGCCGGCGTATCTGGGCCTGCGCTATCCGCAGTCCGATATCCCGGTGCAGGCGCGCATGCTCTACCTGCGCAACCGCATCCGGGTGATTCCCGACGCCACGTATGTGCCGGTGCCGATCCTCCCCGATCGCGACAGCCACGGCGGCGCGCTCGACCTTGCACAGATGGCGCTGCGCAGCGTGTCGCCGGTGCATCTGGAATATCTGGCCAACATGGGCGTGGTGGCCTCGATGTCGATCTCGATCGTCTCGGGCGGCCGGTTGTGGGGGCTGATCGCGTGTCACCACCGCACACCCCGGCGCGTGCCGCCCGGCGTGCGCGCGGCGGCCGACATGTTCGGTCTGTTCGTGTCGATGCGCATCGCCTCGCGTGAGCAGCAGGATGCCGTGCTGCTCGAGGAGCGCGCGCGCGCCGCCCGCGACACGCTCGCTCTGCGCCTGGAGAACGCCGCCGATCCGCGGTTTGCGTTGCAGAGCGAACTGGGCCTGCTCAACCGCGCGGTCGAGAGCGACGGCGTCGGCCTCGTGCAGGCCGGTCATTGGTACAGCGCTGGCCGCGCGCCGGATGAAACGCGCCTGCCCGTGCTGCTCGACTGGCTGCGCCGGTCCAACACCGGTACCGGCGCGGTCAGCACCGAGCAGACAAGCGACTGGAACCCCAGCAGCCCGGAGGATGCCGATGGCATCGCCGGTGTGCTCGCGCTGCCGCTGGATCTCGCCCGTGAAGAGTGGCTGTTCTTCTTCCGCTGCGAACAGGTCGAGGAAGTGCGTTGGGCGGGGCGTCCGGATACACCGTTCCTGATCGATCACGACGGCAACAAGATCGGCCCGCGCGCGAGTTTTTCCGCCTGGCACGAAACCGTGCGCGGCAGCAGCTCGCCGTGGAGCGATGCCGATCGGCGCATCGCCGGTCGCCTGTACGCGATGTTGCGGGAGCGTTATCGTCGCGGCGCACTGCATGCCGAGCTCGGCGACATGGGCGCGCGGCGTGTCCGCCTGGATGTTAGCGAACAGAGGACACGTCTACTGCAACTCTCGGAGCTGCTCGAAGGGCTGGTGCACGTCAGCCCGCAGGAGGCCACGCAGCTGTCGGACCGCATCAACAAGCTCGAAAGCGATCTGCAATCGATGATCGGCACGGCGAGCGCGGCGAACGCCAACTAGGCGCGGCGTCTGCCACACTGACGGGAAAAGGCGCCTTCGGGCGCTTCGATCGCCACGATCTGACGGCGTCGCTATTTCCAGCATGTGTCAGCCCCAGGGACGTCGCAGGAGCACCTGTGACCATCTGCGCCATGCAGCGTGCCCGCATCGCTGGACCATCGACTGTCGTTTCGATTCCATGGACCAAGCATTTGAGCAAACGGACATCGAGCGCGCGATCTTGCACTTCCCGCCTGCGGAGGCGTCGCCCGCAACGTACGTGAATCCTCCGTTCGCATGTTGCCGTCCACCACACCGCGCGGCTCTATGTGCATACAGACCGCCGCGGGTCCCTGCGCGACCGGCCGCCCGCACGCGGTCCAGCGGCGTCAGCATCTTTCGGAACGTTCATGTCGACGGCATCGACAGGTGCCCGGCAACATGTCGAAGAACAGCGGTGTGTTCGACACGAACGCATTGCTGGAAGCGTCCCGCCTCAACGGACAGGCCGCGTGCGAATGTCGTTGCGCGCTTGCCTTCAGGCAGGAAAAAGGCCGGGAAAACCCGGCCTTTTTTCATCGCTCAGGACGTGCGCAGATGCCTTACCACTCCACCTCGGCCATCGTGCAGTTCAGGCCCGACCCGATGCCCAGCAGCGCGATGCGGTCGCCCTTCTTCAGCCGACCCAGTTCCTTGAGCTTGCTCAGCACGATCGGCACCGAGGCCGGGCCGATGTTGCCGTGCTCGCCGAAGATCGTGTGGACCTTGGCCGGGTCGATGCCGAAGGACTGGATGAAGGCGCCGGTGTGCACCTTGCTGACCTGGTGGATCACGAACTGGTCCAGCTCGTCGACCACCCAGCCCATTGCCTCGCGCGCGGCGACGAAGGTCTTCTGCGCCAGCTTCATGCCTTCCATCAGCAGCATGCGGGTGTCGGTGACCATGCGGTCGAGGTTGCCGCGGCACAGGGTGTTCCACTCGGTCGCCGAGCGCGTCACGCCGCCCTTGTAGCGCGGGGCGTCGGGCAGCAGATCGGCGCGTGCGAGCACCATCGCCGCCGAGCCGCAGCCCAGGGTCAGCGTGGCCAGCTCGTTGCGGAAATCCTCTTCGGTCGTCTCCGGGCGCAGCAGACGCTCGATGGTCTTCTCGTAGGCGAGATTTGCGGTCTCACCGTCGACGATCAGTGCGTAATCGATCTCGCCCAGCTCGATCATGCGGCTGGCGACATCCATGCCGTTGACGAAGGCCAGGCACGCATTCGCCAGATCGTAGTTCTGGCAGGTGTCCGGAATCCCGAGGTTGCCGCCGACGATGCTGGCGGTGGACGGCTCGAGGTAGTCACGGCTGACCGAGGTGTTGACCAGCAGGCCCAGCTTGCCGACGTCGATGCCGGCGTCTTCCAGCGCCTTGCGGCCGGCCATCGTCGCCGCGTCCGACGCCTGCACCTCGTCGTCCCACAGACGGCGGGCGTGGATGCCGGCGATGTCCTTGAGCACATCGGTCTTGATGCCGAGGCGGTCGATGGTCGGCTTCAGCCTTTCGTTGATGGCGTCGCTGGTCACGCGGTTCGGCGCATCGACATGGGCGAGGCCGGCGATGGCGACGTTCTTGAAGAGCATGGGCTGGCCGCCGGATCTGGCAAAGGAGCCGCATAGGGTAACCGCTTCAGCGGGGGGACGCATGACGGGGGGTCACGCAAAACCCGGGCGCCACGGGCCTGACGCCAGTGCGGCACAAGCGCCACGGGCCCGGAAAAGCGCCTCCGGCGTCGGTCCGACGGCTCGGCAGACCCAGCCTGGACGGTCGCATTGCGCGTATGTCGATCGCCAGCGCCATCGTGTGGAGGCCGGTTGCGCCGCAGGCAGGCGACGACCTGCTTTTGCCGGCTCGACGCGCGGGATTTGGCGGCGGTCACGTCCGGGTGGCCCTCGACGACGCCGGGCGCGACAATGACGGCCCCGCCTGAAGCGCGGCGCGTCCCGAACCCAGAGGTGTCCATGTCCGCTGCAACTTCCGCGTCCAAACTCGAACAGCTGCGCGATCTGTCGGTGGTCGTCGCCGACACCGGCGATGCCGATGCCATCGCGCGCCTGAAGCCGGTCGACTGCACGACCAACCCGACGCTGGTGCGCAAGGCGCTGGACCTGCCGATCTATGCCGATCTCGTCGATCGCGAGCTCGAGCGCGCCGCGGATCTGGATGGCGACATCGACACCATCGCGCGCACGGTCGTCGATCGCCTGACGGTCGGCGTCGGTCGCCGGCTTGCCGGCCTGGTGCCGGGCCGCGTGTCGACCGAGGTCGATGCCGATCTGTCCTTCGACACCGAGGCGACGATCGCCAAGGGGCGCCAGTTCATCGAGATGTACCAGGACGCCGGCGTGTCGCGCGAGCGCGTGCTGATCAAGATCGCAGCCACCTGGGAAGGCATCCGCGCGGCGAAGGAACTGCAGCGCGAGGACATCGACTGCAATCTCACGCTGATCTTCAACCGCACCCAGGCGATCGCCTGCGCCGAAGCGGGCGTGTTCCTGATCTCGCCGTTCGTCGGCCGCATCCTCGACTGGCACGTCGCCCGCGGCGAAACGCCGGTGACCATCGACGACGATCCGGGCGTGCGTTTCGTGCGCGACGTCTATGCGGAGTTCAAGCGTCGAGGCTCGCCGACCGTGGTCATGGGCGCCTCGTTCCGTTCGACCGCGCAGATCGAGGCGCTGGCCGGCTGCGACCGCCTGACCATCGCGCCGGACCTGCTGGAGAAGCTGGCCGCCGAGCATGGCGAACTGCCGCGCAAGATGCAGGCGGGCGACAGCGACGGCGCAACCGCGTTGCCGGTCGACGCCGCGCGCTATGCCGCCGACCTTGCCGCCGATCCGATGGCGACCGAAAAACTGCGCGATGGCATCGCCGGCTTCACGAAGGATCTGGACGCACTGCGGGCGACCATCACCCAGCGTCTCCAGGCGCGCTGACTTGCGTAGGCGTGTGCCCGGGGGCATGCGCATCGCCGCGTGCGGCGCACTGCTGTCGCTGCTGGCCGCCTGCGCGCTGCCCGCACGCGAAGCGTCCGCGCTTCGCGTGGACGTGGTCGTGCCGGAAAGCCGGCCCGGTGTGACGATCGGGTATCTCGACGCGCCTGCTTTCGACAGCCGCGCGCTGCTGCCAGCGCCGCCCGCGCCTGGCTCTGCTGGCCAGGCGCACGACGATGCCATCGCCGTGCGCAGTCTCGCCCTCTACGACACAGCACGCTGGCAGCAGTCGGCGGTGGATGCCGACCTGACGTTCCCGGCGGCCGAACCGCTGTTCGCTTGCGCGCTCGGGGTCGAGATCAGTGCAGCGCGCACCCCGCATCTCGTACGCCTGCTGCGTCGCAGCCTCGCCGATGCCTCCAATGCAGGCCGCGCCGCGAAGGACCACTGGCAACGCGACCGTCCCTTCGTGCGCAATGCCGCGCCGATGTGCACGCCGCAGGACGCCGGGAAGCTCGCGACCAGTGCCTCGTATCCCTCGGGCCACGCCGCCATCGGCTGGACCTGGACGCTGGCCCTGGTCGAACTCGCACCCGCGCGGGCCGACACCTTGCTGCAGCGCGGCCGCGCCTTCGGCGAGAGCCGGCTGGTCTGCAACCTGCACTGGCACAGCGACATCGTCGGGGGCGAACGTGTCGGCGCGGCGACCTATGCGCGACTGCAGGCCGCGCCCGAGTTCCGCGCGGATCTGGACGCCGCACGCCGCGAGATCGCCGCGCAGCGCGCCGTCGGCGCTACACCCACGCATTGCGATACCGAAACCATCGGCCTGCGGCAGTCGCCGATCCCGACGGCGGACGCGCGCGACTGACGTGTCGACCCCGCCCGTCCACGACCCGCGCCCGTTGCCGCCGGAAGCGCCGTTGCCCAGCGATTGCTGCGACAGCGGCTGCGCGGTCTGCGTGCACGACAGCTATGCCGAAGACCTGCAGTACTACCGCGAACAACTCGCCGCGTGGCGGGCGCGGCATCCCGATGAAACATGATGTGGGCGGCGCCGGTGAGGCAGGGCGAGCCCGCTCGAACGGGACGGTCAGCTGCGGCTGAAGGCGCAGCTGTCGTCATCGCCGCGCATTCCGGCGCATGCCTCGATTGCGATCATGGGCGCCAGCAGGCCGGTCGTGCACCCGTGACGTCCTGATCTTCAGCCAGCCGCGGCCTGCTCAGGGTTCGGCCAGTGGCAACGCCAGACGCGCGATCAAGCCGCCATCTTCGCGGTCGTGCAGTTCCAGCACGCCGCCATGCCGCCGGGCGACCGTATGCGCCACCGCCAGGCCCAGGCCCGCGCCGCCGGTGTCCCGGTTACGCGAGTGTTCGAGGCGCTGGAACGGCTGCAGCAAGCGCGCGCGGGCCGCAGCCGGAATCCCAGGTCCCCGGTCCGCCACGTCGATGCACAGTCGCGCGTCCACAACGTGGAGCAGGATTTCGACCGCGCCGGCGTAGCGGACGCCATTGTCGATGAGGTTGGACACGGCGCGGCGGAGCGCCAGCGCATCCCCCGGCACCGTGGCGGCGGCGTCGATCCGTGTCTGCACCTGCTGGCCGGCCGCTGTGGCGGAAGCAGCGAGCTCGCGTACCAGCGACGCGACATCCACCGGTTCGCGTTGCAGCGGCGCGACCTCTCCCTGGGCGTAGGCCAGCACCTGCACGATCATGGCCTGCATCCGCTCGATGTCGGCGATCATGCGTTCGCGATCGGGGGAAGGGGCACTCTCCGCGCGCAGTCGCAAGCCGGTCAGGGGCGTACGCAGGTCGTGCGCGACGGCGGCAAGCGCCACGGTCACATCCTCGGCCTGGGCGCGCAGGCGCTGGTGTGCCTCGGCAATCGCCTGGCCGAGCATGCGCACTTCCCGCGCGCCTTCGATCGGCAGCGCCTGCGCGGGTGCGGCCAGATCCATGCGTCGGCTGGCGTCGGCCAGGCGCCGCAGCGGCAAGGTGAGGCGGCGGGCCATCCACCACGTGATCGGTGCGATCAGCAACGCGCCCAGCGCTAGGGCGAGCAATACCTGGCGGCGCCACTGCCCGCGCCCCGGATCCGAGCTGCCGACGATGCGCCACGTGCCATCGGGCTGGGCGGCCGCCAGTTCGAACGCCGGCAAACGCAGTCCCGCCACCAGCAACGCCGCGTGGACGTGGTTCTGATGCCGGGCGCTGGGTCCGGCCGGGGAGAGGCGGCCTGACTCCACGATCTGCAGGGACACCGCCGGTGCCTGCCCCCACACCGCCCGGATCTGCGAAGCAGGTCGCTGCAGACTGTGCGCAGCCAGCTCCACCAGCCAGGGCACCGACTCGCCGACCGGCGCGTCCGCCTGGGTCCGCACGCGCAGGTCCGGCGTGACGCCGGCATCGCCGGACAATGCGGCGATCGCCTGGGCCGGGTTCATCGTCGGCGCGGGCGGCGCCGGCCACCACCCGACCACCGCGAAGCCCACGCCCTGCGCCAGCACGAGGGTCGCCAATGCGAGGCCGGCGACGCGGGCGAAGATGCCGTATGGCCGGCTCACAGGCGGTGCACGTGTGCGGTGAAGCGGTAGCCCTCGCCGCGCAGGGTCTGGATCAAGGTCCGCCCGTCGGCGTGGGCCTGGGCGAGCTTGCGGCGCAGCCGGCTGATCGCCAGATCGATCGCGCGATCGAAAGGCTCGGCCGCGTCACCGTGGGTCAGCGCCATCAGACGCTCGCGCGCCAGCACGCGGCCGGCGCGTTCGACGAATGCGGCCAACAACCCGAACTCACCTGCGGTCAGGCTGATGTCGCTGCCGTCTGGCGCCGCGAGCGTTCGCAGGTCGATGCGCAGCGTCCAACCCTGGAAGATGTAGCCGACGGCAGGCGCACAGGCTTGTTGCCGCAACTGATGGCCGCGCCGGAGCAGGGCCCGCACCCGCGCCAGCAGTTCGCGCGGGTCGAAGGGTTTGGCGAGGTAATCGTCGGCGCCCACTTCGAGACCGATCACGCGATCCGGCGGCGTGTCGAGCGCGCTCAGCATCAGCACCGCCATGTCGGAACCGGCGAGGCGCCGGCAGACCGAGAGGCCGTCCTCGCCCGGCATCATCCAGTCCAGCACCACCAGGTCGGCCGGTGCCTGTGCCAGCAACCGGTCCAGTGCGGTCGCGCCGTCTGCGGCGCGCACGTCGAATCCGTGACGCGACAGGTAATCGCTGAGTGCATCGCGAATGCTCGCGTCGTCGTCGACCACGACGATCCGGGGTGTCTGCGCTGCCATGCGGCATTGTCGCCCGCGTCTGTATCACGCGTGTATCGGCCTCGACGCATAGCGCGGCGTGGCCGACATCACCCCGATACCGGGCACGTGCCGAATGACGCGCTCCTTCCGATGGGATTCCATCATGTCGCAGCGTCTCGTACTCACCGCATGCCTGTTGTGGCTGGGCCTGCCCGCCGCAGTGGCGTCCACCCCGTCGCCCGACACGCAGCACGCTGCCCCGCACCTGATCGCGATGCAGATGGTGGGCAAGCATCCCCGCGTGCAGGTCCGCATCGACGGCGTCGACCGTCCGTTGAGCTTCGTGGTGGATACCGCCGCCAGCGTCAGCGTGCTCGACAGCACGCTGGCAGACGCGCTCGATCTACTGCAGGCAGCGCCGCGTCAGATGCAGGTGCAGGGTGCTGGCGGCAGCGCCGCGCCGATGGGGGTTACCCACACCCTCGACCTGGCGGCCGATGGCTTTCGCTGGAAAGCGCAGCTGCTGGCGATGGATCTGTCCGCCATCGCCGTCGACGGCGCGCCGGCGATCGAGGGCATCCTCGGCAACGATCTGATGGCCCGGTTCGACGTGGGCTTCGATCTGCCGGCCGAGCGGCTGACACTCGCGTCGCCCGGCACCGTGCCGCGCCTCGGCTGTCTCGACAACGCACTGCCACAACGAAATCCTGCGCTGCAGCGCTTCGCCTTCGCGCCGGCGCAACTGGAGGATGGCGCCCACCAGGTACCGGCCATCGCGGTCGTCGACACGGGCGCGGCGCAGACGGTACTCAACCCGTCCGCGGCCCGCGCGCTCGGCGTGTACGACGACCCCGCGCGGCTGCGCCCGCGCGAGGGCGGCACGCGGGGCATCTCCGAACAGGTCACCGACACCTGGCTGTACGCGCTGCCGTCCTTGCAGATCGACGCGATGCAGATGGCCCCGGCCGAGGTCCGGGTGAGCGACCTGCCGGTGTTCGCCACGCTCGGTCTGGGGGAACAGCCTGCACTGATCCTGGGCATCGACGCCCTGCGGCATCGCCGCATGGACGTGCTCGCCAATGGCGCCGGGATCTGCCTGCGTGCAGGCGAGCTGGTCGACACCGCACGTGCGCGCACTCCCTAGCGGCTTTGCCACGGCCGCGCCGACGGGCGTGTCGATTGCGGCCCAGGCCGAGGCGGTGCCCGGCGTTTCCGCGCAGCGATGCAATCCATAGAGCCCAGCCGGTGGCCGCGGACAGCGCACCGCGAAGCCTGTGTCGTTGGCTGGGGGGCGGCGCGGTTGCGGCGGGTGGTCACGACAGTCGTTACACAACAGGTCGTGCAAGGATCGGGAGGTTCCGGCCTGCATCGTGGGTCGTCCGGCGATCCCCGTCCCGCCTTTGGGCTTGCGTAGGAGTTCTTCCATGCGTGCTGTCACCCTGCTCACCGCGGCTTGCGCCGTCGCGCTGGCCGTCTCGCCGTGGACCGCCCGCGCGGCCGAGACCGCCGCGCCGTTCTCGCTGCCTGATCTGCCGTATGCGGCGAATGCGCTGGAGCCTGCGATCGACGCGCAGACGATGGAGATCCATCACGGCCGTCACCACAAGGCCTACGTGGACAACCTCAACGGCAAGGTGGCGGAGTTCCCCGCGCTCGCCAACACCTCCATCGAGGCGGTGATGGACAACATCTCCGACTACGACACCGCCGTGCGCAACAACGGCGGTGGTCACTACAACCACAGCCTGTTCTGGACCGTCATGGCGGCGCCGGGCACGGGCGGTACGCCGTCGCCCGCATTGCGCGCACGCATCGACCGGGATTTCGGCTCCGACGCCGCGTTTCGTGAGGCCTTCAACCAAGCCGCCAAGTCCCAGTTCGGCTCCGGCTGGGCGTGGCTGATCGTCAAGTCCGATGGCAGCCTGGCCGTGACCGGCACGCCCAACCAGGACAATCCGCTGATGGATGTCGTCGACACGCGAGGCACGCCGGTGTTGGGCCTCGACGTCTGGGAACACGCCTATTACCTCAAGTACCAGAACAAGCGGCCCGACTACGTCGGCGCCTGGTGGGATGTCGTCAACTGGAACGAGGTCAATCGCCGCTTCGAAGCGGCCACCGCCGCGAAGCGCTGAGGCGCCCGCGCACCCGCGACTCCCGGCCGGGGCGGTATCATCGCCGCCCCTGGTCTTCGACCACTCGCACAGGACTTCGCCCAATGCCCGTGAATCAGGAACAGTTGAACAGGATCAAGTCGGGGCAGGGTTTCATTGCCGCACTCGACCAGAGCGGCGGCAGCACGCCCAAGGCCCTCAAGCTCTACGGCATCGAGGAAAGCGAATACGCGGATGACGCCGAAATGTTCGCGCTCGTGCACCAGATGCGCACACGCATCGTCACCAGCCCGGCCTTCAGTGGCGAGCGCGTGTTCGGCGCCATCCTGTTCGAACGCACGCTCGACGACGCATTCGAAGGCCAGGGCGCCGCCGAGTACCTGTGGCAGGTCAAGGGCGTCGTGCCGTTCCTGAAGATCGACAAGGGCCTGGAAGACGAGGCCAACGGCGTGCAGCTGCTCAAGCCGATTCCGGGCCTGCCGGAATTGCTCGCACGCGCCAAGGCCAAGGGTGTGTTCGGCACCAAGGAACGTTCGGTCATCAAGCAGAACAATGCCGCCGGTATCGCCGCGGTGCTCGACCAGCAGTTCGAACTCGGCCAGCAGGTGCTGGGCGCCGGCCTGGTGCCGATCATCGAGCCGGAAGTCGACATCAACGCCGCCGACAAGGCCGACATCGAAACCACGCTGAAGCAGGGCCTGCTCGAGCGCCTGGACACGCTGTCTCCGTCAAAGCCGGTCATCCTCAAGCTCACCCTGCCCGAGGTCGACGGTTTCTTCCGCGAACTGGTCGAGCACCCGGCGGTGCTGAAGGTCGTCGCGCTGTCGGGCGGCTACAGCCGCGAGAACGCCAACGCGCGTCTGGCGAAGAACCCGGGCGTCGTCGCCAGCTTCAGCCGCGCGCTGACCGAGGGCCTGAGCGCCAAGCAGAGCGATGACGACTTCAACGCATCGCTCGACACGGCGATCGAATCGATCTATCGGGCATCGGTGGCCTGACGCGCCGCAGCGGGAATGTCATCCAAGGCCGGCGCTGATGCGCCGGCCTTTTTGTGTAAGTGAAACGCCGCGTCGCGAGGATTGCCTCCTGTCCGAAACGGCGGCATCGATTCAAAACAGGCCCTGCATCGCGCGAGGGCCAAGCGCTTGCGCGGTCCATCACCGCGATCGTGCCGCCGCCGATGCTGGACGGGCCTCGCCGCGTCTTCGAAAGGTCCGGATCAGCGAGATGTGATGCCCGCGGCGCGAACGCGTGAACGAATCGGGCCATCGTGTTAGCAAGCCGTTTGTTCGAGTGGAGTCGTTCGCGACAACCCCGACGCAGGCATGAACATGATCGGCCTCAACGCGCTGATTACACCCCGGCTTGCGCGCTGCGCTCCTAGGGTCTGATCCATCAAGGCACAGGCCTGGAGGATCAGCAGATGTCACAGCCGACGTTCGTTACCCACTACATGGTGCGCCGCCCAAAGGCGGGGAATCAGGACGCTTCGCGTTCCTTCAAAACCCGTATCGGCAACCGTGCGCTGGCTGCCAATGATCCGCGTGCAACGGCTCCGGTACAGACCCGCTATACCGCTTTGGCGCAGCGGGCGGGCTGATACGGCTTCGCTGCGCTGCATGCGGAAGCCAGCGACACGTCCGGCGCATCGGTCGTTTACCGTCGGCCGGCGTCGGGCGATGCGGTCACTCGGCCAGCGCTGGAACTCCACTGGCGGTTTCTCGACCATCGACGGACTTTCCCGGCACCTTCCGGCAGATTGCTGCGTCGAGCAGACCGCTGCTACAGACCCTTCGAACACGGCCTTCATTCCCGCGGCTTTCAACGGACGCCTGTCCGGTCAGGCGGGAATCCAGTGTCTTCTGATTCAATCGCTTGAAGACGCGGAATGGCCCGCCGCACGGCGTCCCTTGCGTGTTCGGTAGCGCGAGCGGCCGATTCCGATCCAGGTTCGCAGGGCGCTGCGTACGGAAGATTTGAGCGCGCGTACCGGGCATGGCGTGACACGTCCGGACTGCGCGGGTACGCGCCGATAGCAGCCGGTCCGCCCCCTGACTGGGTGACGCGATTCGCCGCGCGTCAGGTCTGCATGCATGAATGCTCGGCCCACGCGCCCACTTCACGGCGTGGCGATTACGGTCGCGCGCATTGACTGCAATGCACACAGGAAGCCGGTCGTGAACGAGCAAACACTTGCAACGAAGACGTCCGGTCTTCGCGATGAATTGCGGGCACCGCCACCCCCTGCGCCCGCCCATGTCTGGCAACCGAGAGAGATGCAGGAGGAGTGCTTTCCTGCACCGGGCCAGCATCTCGTGGGCTGAGTTGAGGTATGCGGTGGGTTGATCCCGCGATCAGTGCGCCCGGCGTGAGCCCGATGTCAGGCAGGGTGCGGACAGCAATGTCGCGAGCGCGGTGTCAGCGCCCAGGTCTGTGAAGTAAGGGCCGCTTGCCTTCAACTGGATGTTGCCCTTGCCTACGGCTGCTTCATAGCGAACCCGCACGCGGAAACCGACACGGTTGATGCTGGCGAAATCGCCAGTCTCGAGAACGCCCGCCGGCCCGTCCCTGAGCGTCACGTCCTCCCAGGTGGCATGTGTCTGTGCCCGGATCGTGGCTTCGACACACCTGAAGACGACATCGGCAGGTGTCCCTGGCTGCATGGAGAAGGCGCCGCTTGCAGAAGGTTCGAAAAAGCAGCCGCCGAGCAGACAGGCCGTCGCAGCCGCGAGCACGGTAAACGGTCTCAAGGCCCTGGCCGACCCGCCTCGGCGTCCGGCGGCGCCATGTCGACGCGCGCACTGTCTAGTAACCCGGAGTGGGCACCGGCGCCTCTGATCGTCACCGCGCATGGCGCTTCAGCCGCGTGACTTCATGACGAACGCCTCGAACACCGCCAGCGTTTCCGGGCTGACGTGATGTTCGATGCCTTCGGCATCGCGACGTGCGATGTCGGGCGGTACGCCCAATGCGACGAGGAAGGATTCGACCGTCTGATGCCGCACGCGACTGGCGCGGGCGAGGGTTTCGCCGGCCTCGGTCAGGAACGCGCCGCGATAGGGCTTCTGCAGCACCAGCCCGTCGCGCACCAGGCGTTGCAATGTGCGGGCGACGGTGGGCTGGGCCACGCCGAGGCGCCGCGCAATGTCCACCTGCCGTGCGCGGCCGGTGGTGGCGAGCAGGTCGGAAATCAGTTCGACGTAGTCCTCCACCAGTTCCGAGCGCCGCGCCTCGCGTACCTGGCGGAAATTCTCCACGTGCACGCTGGCCTCGGGCAGGCCCGCGTTCGACGCGGCGCTTGCGGGTGCAGCCTCGGCAGGCGGGGTCTTGCGGGCGGACATGGCGGCGGATCGAGCGGGTGACGCGGCGATTGTCGCCGATCGTCCCCACGCGCGTTCATTCGATGCGTGCAGCCGATCGCACAACGCACGCAGGCGATTCGGCGCGCGAGGCGGCGATGTCTCAGCGCTTGCGCTTGAAGAACGTCAGCACGGCGCCGCAGATGAGGCCGATGAAAAGCCCCAGCGCGATCCACTCCAGGATGGACAGCTCGTTCATGGCGCGGCCCCGGCCTCGCCGGCCTTCGGCAGCTGCGCGACCTGCGCCGGGCGGCCGCGTGCATCCAGCGCGATCATCACGAAGCGCCCGCGCGTGCACAGCTCGCGGTCGCCGCTGAGCAGGTCCTCGGCGATCAGTTCCACTTCCACCTGCATCGACGTGCGGCCCACTTCCACCACGCGCGCGATCGTCTCCACCAGCTGGCCCTGCTTGATCGGCAGCTTGAAATCCACCTGCTCCGAACGCGCGGTCACTACCGTGCGACGCGCATAACGCGAGGCGGCGATGAAGGCAGCCTTGTCCATCCACGCCAGCGCGGTGCCGCCGAACAGCGTGCCCAGATGGTTGGTGTGATCGGGAAACACGATCTCCAGCATCCGCGCCTCGGTCTTGGGCGTGTCGTCGAGCGGTGCCATCAACCCGCGTCCGCCGTGGCGAAGTGCGCCGCCACCGCCTGTGCGATCTGCGGCGGCGCCTGGAAGCCCGGCAGACGCGCAGCCTCGGCGCCGTCCTTGAACAGCGACAGCGTCGGCGTCTGGCGCAGGTGCAAGCCGCGGAAGAAGTCCTCGCCGATCGTTTCCATCTTCACCTTGAGCAGCGCGACGCCTTCGGCATCCGCGCTTGCGGCGAACTTCGCCAGCGACATGTCGAGCATCTTGCAGCCCGGGCAATCGTCCTTGTAGTAATCCACCAGCAGGCGCGGATGCGCGGCAAGGGCGGCGGCGTAGTCGTCAGGCGTGGAGGCGTGGAGCGTCTGCATGGGGGATGTTCTCGAACGGTGTTTCAGTGATGGCAAGAATTTGGTCGGTCCAGCGTTGGATCTTGGTGGCGTCGCGCTCGCCGTGCGGCATCTGTTCGATCTCCAGCCGCGGGTAGGGCGTGCCGAAGAACGCGGCGATGCGCCGCGCCGCGCCGCAGTAGTTCTCCTCGCCCCATTGCGTCTCGCCGGTGCCGAACACCGCGACGCGCTCCGGCTTGCCGACCGCCTCGACCAGCTCGGCGATGAAGCGCTTCATCTCCGGCGGTGTGCGCCCGGCGTTGATGCTCCAGCTGCCGAGCACGTAGAGATCGTGTTCGGCGCCGTTGGGACAGGCCTTGGCCAGCGTCTGGATGTCGGCATCGATCCAGGTGACGGCATGGGCCAGTGCTTCGCACCGCGCATGAATCGCCCGCGCGACATCGCGGGTGTTGCCGCTCAGCGATGTGTGGGCGAGGAGGATGCGCATTACTTTCTGGCGACTAAGTGGCTTAAGAACCTTTGTGGTCAGAGATCAGTCTTTTCCCGGGGGCGTAGTTGGATGATCTTGCTGGTTGGTGGGTTGATAGCCCCCTTGGGGCTTAGGTTCATAAGCAGGCAGCGTCGGCTGTGCGGGCTGGCTTGGTTGATAGCCTCGTTCGACAATTTTGGGCTGATACCCGTCGTGAACGGGGTGCGGGCCAGTTTTCATTGCTTACTCCTTGAACTCGATAAGGGATATGTCTTTCGAGGTAACAAGAACGCCATCTGTCCTACTCACTTTGCGAAGGAACTCGCCGTCTTCACCAAGCACCCAACGCTCTTCTAGATAGATCTGTTCCTCGGCCGGTGCGCTTGAAGTGAATGATCTTGGTCCATAGCGACCCGCGATAACTTCACCATTTCCCAGAGTGACCTTCACCCAGTGGCACTTCCTCTGCTGAAAGACGAAGTCCCAAGGCTTAGTGGTTGGGTGCGGAGCACTACGTTGAAGAAGGTCGCGAGTTCTTATGTACTTCCACAGAAGAACCAAAAGTATTGGAGAAATGAATAGTGCGAAAAACAGGAGCGGGTAATACAGGTACGGTGCGCGATCCGCGAGCTCAAATTTCCAGATCAGTAAGAGGGGAACGGAAAGAAGTGCATAGTTGATGCAGCTGTAAGAAATCGCATCTACAAGCTGATCGGACGCGGGTCGTGACGTTCCAGGAAACACGAGCTGATAGCACTTCAGGCTAATGAATCCTGGGATTACGAAGGCGACGAAGAAGGCAAGCTTTCCCGCATCCAAGATGTCCAATCTGACCTCCGAGCGCTGCAGAAACTTGGCCCTACATCAGAGCCGCTATTCCCTTACAAATCATCAAACCCGTTATCCGAATTCGTCTTCTTGTACGACGCATTCCGCATCTCGAAGAAGTCGGTCTTGGTCTCGGTGAAGTTGTCGGCGTAGGCCTTGATCCACGGCATCACGTTGTCGGTGGTGTCGGAGTACAGCTTCTCGATGCCCAGCATGCCGGCCATCTTGTTGGCGCGGTACTTCACGTAGCGGACCATTTCGTCGACGTCGATGCCGTCGATGCCGTCGAGCACTTCACTCGTCCAGCGCGTCTCGAGCTGGATCGCGTGTTCGAAGGCGTCGTGCACGTACTGGGTGAGCTGATCGCCCTGCAGCGACTGGTTCTCGCCGACGATGGCGCGGATCAGCTCGCTGATGAACTTGCTGTGCGCCAGTTCGTCGCGGTTGATGAAACTGATGATCTTGCCGGTGCCGGTCATCCGGTTCTGGCGGACCAGGTTGTAGAAGTACGCGAAACCGGAATAGAAGTTGATGCCTTCGAGGATCGACGACTGCACCAGCGAGCGGATCAGCGTTTCGGCCGAGCGCTCGCGCATGAAGTCGTTGTAGGACTCCATGATGGGCTGGTTGCGCGCGATGATCGTGGGATGCGTGCGCGCGAGTTCGAACACGCGGTTCTGGTCGGCGAGGCCGGTGATCGAGGCCAGCACGTAGCTGTAGCTCTCGTTGTGGATCACTTCCTGCTGGCCGATGATCGCGGCGTTGGCGTGCGCGGCCGGGTCGGTGATGTATTCGGCGACGTTGTAGATGTAGCGCGTCTGCGGCGAATCCAGCGTGGCCAGCAGGCCGATGATGGAATCGTAGGCGTTCTTCTCGCGCGCCGAGAGTTCGCCGTACTGCTTGGCGTCGCTCTTCATGTCGACCTCGTCCGGAATCCAGAAGTTGGTCGTGAGTTCTTTGTAGGCGCGGTAGAACGACGGATACGGAATGTCGTTCCAGTTGAGGATGCCGCTGGTCTGGCCGTTGATGATGCCGGTGGAGCGGTTGGGGTGACGCGGCTCGAGGATCTTGATGCGGTCGAGCGGGGTAGCAGTCGCGGCCATGGATGTCTGTCTCGGAATTCGGTCTTGAGCCCCTCTCCTGTGGGAAAGGGGTTGGGGTGAGGGCGGGGCTCTTTGCGTGGTGCGTAAGAGCGCCCTCATCCGGCCTTTCGGGCCACCCCGTATCAAGTACGGGGCAGGCTCTTCCCCCAAAGGGGGAAGGGTTCAATCAAAGCAATCGCGCTGCGATCAGCTGCTGCACCATTCGCACTCGGCGATATCGATATCGTTCGAGCGCACGTAGTACGTGGTCTTCATGCCGAGGTTCCACGCGGTCATGTGCAGGTCGAGCAGGGTGCGGGCGGGGATGGTGCTGGGCACGTAGAAGTTGAAGCTGATCGCCTGGTCGACGTGGCGCTGGCGACGCGCGTTCTGGCGCACGGACGCGAACTGGTCGACCTTGTAGGCGCCCTTCTCGTAGTAGGGCCAGGTCTCGAGCGACAGGCCGGGGGCGGCGACCGGGCGACGGTAGTCCTTCTTCTCTTCGTAATAGAACGCGGAGTAGATCGGATCGATCGACGCGGTGGAGCCGGCGATCTGTGCGGTGGACATGTTCGGGGCGACCGCCATCAGCCAGCCGTTGCGCATGCCGTTGACGCCGACCTGCGCGGCCAGATCCAGCCACTCGGGCGAGTTGTAGCTGCGGTCGCTGAAGTAGGCGCCGGTGTGCCAGTCGCTGCCGGCGAACACCGGGTAGGCGCCCTTTTCCTTCGCGAGTTCCATGCTGGCCTGCACGGTGAGGAAGTTGATGCGCTCGTACAGCGAATCACTGAAATCCTCGGCCTGCGCGTCGTTCCACTGGATGCCCTTCTGCGCCAGCAGGTGGTGCCAGCCGAAGGTGCCGAGGCCGATGGCGCGGTACTTCTGGTTGGTGATCGTGGCCTGCGGCACGGGCAGCATGTTGAGATCGATCACGTTGTCGAGCATGCGCACCTGGATCGGGATCAGCCGCTCGAGCACGTCGGTGATCAGATCGCTCTGGCCGGCCTGCGGCACGATCGCGCGGCCCAGGTTCACCGACGACAGGTTGCAGACGACGAAGTCGCCGGCCTGCTTGGTGGTGACGATCTGGTTGCCGGAGATGATCTCCTGCATCATTTTCGTCGGGCTCATGTTCTGCAGGATCTCGGTGCAGAGATTCGACGAGTACACGCGGCCGACGTGCTTGTTCGGGTTCTTCCGGTTCACTTCGTCGCGGTAGAACATGAAGGGGTTGCCGGTTTCGAGCTGGCTCACCATCACGCGCTTGAAGATGTCGATCGCCTTGACGGTCTTGCGGCTGATGCGCTCGTCGGCCACGACTTCCTCGTACTTGCGGCGGAAGCTGCCGTTCGGGTCGCCCTTCTTCTCGTCGAAGAAATCCTGCAGGTAGAAGCCCTTGATCTTGTGGACCTCGTGCGGGTCGAACAGGTACCAGTCGCCGCGACGGTCGACCGCTTCCATGAAGATGTCGGGGATGCAGATCGAGGTGAACACGTCGTGCGCGCGCAGGCGCTGGTCGCCGTTGTTGAGCCGCAGGTCGAGGAAGTTCTCGATGTCGCGGTGCCAGATGTCGAGGTAGACCGCGACCGCGCCCTTGCGCTGGCCCAGCTGGTCCACCGACACGGCGGTGTTGTTGAGCTGCTTGATCCACGGCACCACGCCGCCGGAGGAGTTGGGCACGCCGCGGATGGCCGAGCCGCTGGAGCGCACGTAACCCATGTACGCGCCCACGCCGCCGCCGCCCTTGGAGACGCGGGCGATGTCGGTGTTGGAGTCGTAGATGCCCTGCAGGCTGTCGTCGACAGTGTCGATGAAGCACGACGACAGCTGGCCGCCGACCTTGCCGGCGTTCTGCAGCGTCGGCGTGGCCACGGTCATGTACAGGTTCGACAGCGCCCAGTAGGCCTCGCCGACGAGCTGCATGCGGCGCTCGCGGCCACCCTTGGTCTCGTTCTGCATCAGGTACAGGGCGATGGTCAGCCAGCGTTCCTGCGGCAGCTCGAACACGGCGCGCGAGGTGTCGGTGGCGAGGTAGCGCGTGGCCAGCAGGTACAGGCCGTTGTAGGCGAACAGCCTGTCGCGCTCGGGCTCGATCATGCGGCCGGCTTCCTGCAGCTCTTCCTTGGAATAGGCGCGCAGGATGTCGTTGGAATAGATGTTGCGGTCGGCCAGCGACTCCTGCAGGCCGACGTAGGAGCCGTACTTCTGCTCGGCGTCGTAGAAGCGGTTGCGGCTGGCGCGCTTGTACAGGCGGTGCAGGTACAGGCGGGCGGCGAAGAATTCCCACTCCGGCGCGGTGACATCGACGCGGGCCTCGGCCTCGCGGATCAGATGGTCGACCAGATCGTCGGCGTTGACGGCCTCCTTGCGCTCGACGAAGCCGAACACGCTGCGCTTGTAGTCGGCGATGTCGAGCTGAGGGAACTCGGCATGGGTGCGATCGATGCTGCGCTCCAGGCGCGCACGGTCGTACGGAATGCGGCGGTTGCCGGCTTCCTTGGTGATCCAGTTGGAAACGCCGGCGTCGGCGTCGAAGACTTCTGCAATTGCGGTGTTCATGGCGGCACTCGGGGGTGGCGGCACCACGTCGTCGGGTTCGACGGCGGGCGGCGCAACGGAAATGGTGGGTGTGGCAGGCGCGGTGACGGTGTCTGGCGTGGCGTTTGCGGCGGCGGCCGGGGTGTCGGTCGCGAGGGTCTCGTGGCTGGTCATGCGTCCTCTCTGTATCCAGTGCATTCGCGCACACGACCGGCCCACCCCGCGTCGGGTCCGGCGGCTGCTGGGCGATCCAAGGGTGGATGGGCGGCGTCGCAGGAATCGCGATCGGGCGCACAGCGCCATCGCCCCCCACTTACGCAACCCGCCCCCCACGGGACGTCCGCAGCCGGCACCGCGCGTTGTGCTCCACGCGGCTGTCGGCAGGTCTTCGGACTCATGGGCACGAAGGCAGCGCCTTCTCCTCCCCCGCCGCTTCCCGGATTGCTCCAGTGCTGGTGGCGGGTTTGTTCCCAATTACCGCTGCGGGGCAGTGCCGGAGTGGCGCGAGGCGTCACCGGCTTCCCGTTTTAATCCACAGCCCTTGGGGGGACGCGGAACCGACCGGGCCCAAGATAGTGGGGTACCTCGGCAGCGTCAACGCTAAATGTAGTGAACGCGCGGCAGGCGGCTTCATGACGGGAATCGCCGTTCGTCAAGCCCTTCGTGCGGGCCGGTGGATGCAGATCGGGGTGCGAAGGGCAAGGCCTTCGGGATGATTTTTCTTGATTCTCCCTCCTCGTGAGGAAGGTGCGCGGAGCGCCTGCTCCGCGGCTTTCAACAGCCGGACGGCTGGTCTGGCGGGGCGGATGGGGGTGCTCCTGGACGTCACTGTGGAGCCCGGCCCCCACCCGTCCATGCGGAGGGCTCTGCCCGCAAACCTCTGGCCGGAGCGCGCTTCAAGCCCTCCCCCGCACGCGGGGGAGGGTGGGGAGGGGGCGAAGCGTCCGGTCGTGGTCCGGCTGGCGATCCAGGGGGCTTGGTTCTTGGAGATCGATTTCCGTACGGTCTGACGGATTGCCCCCACCCAACCCTCCCCCGTACACGGGGGAGGGCTTCAAGCCGCGCGTGGGGCCGAACAGGAGGCCGCCGTCAAAACCCCGAACGCCGCCACATGCCCTGCACAATTTCCGGCGCAATCTGCGCCGAGCGCGGCCGGTCCGGCCGGCACAACCGGAGGTGCCTCATGTGCGTCATCCGCCGCAGCGCGTTGGCCGCTGCCACGCTTTCGCTGTCCGCCCTGTTCGCGACGCCGCTGGTGTCCGCCCAGGATCCCGCGCCGGGGCTCGGCGATCTGCAGGGCCTCGACGACCGCGCCGCGTCGCGCACGCTGGGTGCGCGCGGATATGTGCGGCAATCGGGCTCGGGCGATTACGGCAGCTGGTGGAACGCGCGCGACCGGCGCTGCGTGATGGTGCGCAGCGATCGCGGGCGCGTGGCGTCAACGGTGACCGCGCCGGCACCCGACTGCGGGCAACAGGACGGCGGTGGCCGGGACGGCATGAGCGACGGCGCCAAGGCGGCCGTCGCGGCCGCGGCGATCCTGGGCATCGCCGCGCTCGCCCACCGCTCGCACCACCACGACGACGGCGACCACGCCGACGATCCGCGTCACGAGGCCGATTACGAACGTGGCTATCGCGACGCGCTGCACGGCTACCGCGCCGACGCCGACAGTGGCGCCTACAGCGACGGCTACGGCGCGGGCATGCGCGAACGCTCCGCGCAGGTGCCGTGGCAGTCAGGCAGCACTGGCGGCTCGGGCACGGGTCGGCTGGACGATCTGGTCGGTGCGCGTGCGGCCGGCGCGGAGACCGAACTGCAGGCCCGCGGCTTTGTCGATCGCGATGCGCAGCAGCGCGATGGTCGCTCGGTCGTGACCTGGTGGAACGCGCGCTCACGCGAGTGCGTGCACGTGGCGACCGGCAACGGCCGCATCGAATCGATCCGGGCGGTGGATGCGTCCAACTGCCGCTGACGCGGCGCTGCGGTCAGATGCCTGCGGGCGCCGGCGGCGGGGGCGGATAGACCGTCGCCGCGCCGTGCGCCAGACCGATGCCACGCGCGAGCAGGGCGTCGTACACGCGGGCGACAAGGGCGCTGCGGATCGCGCCAGCGTCCTCGTACTCGTGGGTCCAGGCGCGCACGACGAATTCCATCGCCACACTGCCCAGGCCGTCGAACAGCACCGCCGGCGCCGGCGTGGTCGCGACGCCGGGGGTGGCGGCGGCGACCTCCGCCAGCACTACCTCCACTTCGGCCGGTGCGCTGCCGTAAGCCACGCCGACGCGCACTTCCAGCCGCCGGCTGCGGTCGCGCAGGGTCCAGTTGACCAACTGCTGCGAGATCAGCTGACCATTGGGCACCACCACGTTGGCACCGTCGAAGGTCGACACGCGCGTTGCCCGCATGCCGATGTCGACCACGCGGCCCGTGGTGCCGCCCACCTCGACCACGTCGCCCGGCTGGAACGGCCGCTCGAAGATCAACACCAGGCCGGAGACGAAGTTGTTGACCACGTTCTGCAGCCCGAGGCCGACGCCGACGCCCAGTGCGCCGAGCACGAAGGTCAGCTGGCTGGCCTTGAAGCCGGCCGCCGACAGCGCGCCCACCAGGCCCAGCATCAGCACCGTGTAGTAGCTCAGCGACGCCACACTGTTGGCGACGCCGTGCGGCAGCGACATCCGCGACAGCACCTCACCGTCGAGCACCAGCCGTACGGTCTTCGCCAGCCAGAACGCGATGACCACCGTCAGCACGAACAGCAGCACATGGCCCAGGCTCAGCCGCAGGTCGCCGAGTGCCCAGCTGTAGCCCAGCAGCGCCGACAGCGAGGCATGCACCGGCGCCAGCACGCGGAAGCGGTCGAGCGCGTAGACAATCCAGCCGACTACCGCGGCGACCGCCATCAGGTTGAGCAGCATCTGCACGGCCGGTCCGGCGTGGTCACGCGCGAGCCGGAAGCGCGAAACGCCCGGCCGCTTGAGCAGCAACTGGATCCAGGTGGCGACGACGGTCAGCCCCGCAGCCAGCAGCAGCGCGAAATACAGGCTGTCGATGACGCCGCCAGTCAGGGTTTCGGCCAGCGACACATTGCCGAGCGTATTGGCGGCCAGCGCCACCGTCAGCAGCGCTGCGCCCACGTGCACCGCTACCCGCAGCGCCTGGCCGAGGCGGCCGGTATGGGCCGCATGGTCATGCCGGCGCGCACGCCACAGCAGCCAGCCGGCCGCGGCCAGGCCGAGCAGGGTCAGCGCCAGGATGTAGAGGCGGTAGGCGGCGGCGCTGGACAGGAACACGAAGCCCAGTCGCAGCAGCAGGAACAGCGCGCTGGCGACGTACGGCGCCATGCCCAGCAGGCGTCGACGCGACGCAGGCAGCAGGCGCAGGACCGGCACCACCGCGGCCAGCAATGCGAGCTGATGGGTCAGCATCGGCGCGTCGGGCTGGAACGCGAACACGCCGATCACCACCAGCAGCAGCCAGCACGAGAGCGGACGCGACAACACGGCGGCCTCGGTGCGGCTGACCTGTCCGGCGCGGATCGGCGCGCGGCTGCGCCAGGCCAGCCACACCAACAGCGGCAGCGAGCAGACCAGCAGCGTCTGCAATGCGCGCAGACCGCTGATCGCGTCGCCCTGGGTGTACTCGGTGGCGAAGCGGGATTCGATCTCCAGGCCACTGCGGATCACATCGCCGGTGTCGGCAGTGGGCGTCACGCTCGCGGCGTCCAGACGCCACAGCGGCGGCGCGTCGACGCGCGTCAGGCGGACGTCGTAGGCGGCAACCGCATCGGCGACCCGTCCTTGCGCGTTCTGGATGCTTGCGTCCACCGCATTGCCGCGTCGGCCCAGTGCGATCAGCCGCGCCAGCGGATCCGACAGCGCGGCTTCGGCCTGCGCGAGTTCGCGGACCACCTCGTCCACGCGCTGGCGCAAAGCGGTCGGTAATTCCTGACCCGCAGCCGCGGTGGTTTCCCAGGCTTGGCGGCGCGCGGCCAGCCCGGCGGCGTCGCCGGCCTGGTGTGTGGTGGTCTGGCGCAGATCCGCCTGCCACTGGGCGAGCCGGCGCGCCTGGAAGGTCCAGTGCCGCGACAGGCTTTCGAGGCGCGGGATCGGCAGGGTGCGCATTTCCGCGGAGGTGAAGCGCCAGAACGGATCCTCGACCGAGGCTTCGATCGTCGCCAGTCGTCGTGCATAGGCGGCCGCGGGCGTCGTGGTGCCGGCTTCGGCGGTCGCGGCCTGGATGCGCTCGGCCAGACGTTGGTCGACATCCGCCTGCGCAGGGATGTCAGCGACATCGACGGCGGCCGCGGCAGGCACAGCAGGCGCGGCAGGCGGATCGGCCGGTGCAGGATCGGGTGCGGTGGTCATTGCGGCAGCGCCGGCCAGCAGCGGCGCGCGCGCGGCCAGCGGCTGCGCCAGCGCGAGGCTCGCCAGCAGCACACATGCGAAGCGGACGACGAGACTCATGACACACCCGGAAAGCAGCCGGCGGATGTCCGGATGCTACCTGCCGCGGTGTCGACTGCGCGCTGCGTCAGCGTGCGGCGGCGGTGGCTTTCGACGCGACCGGTCGCGCGATGCGGGTGGCGACGCGCCAGGCCTGCCAGTCGGGCGCGGGTTCCGGCAGCGGCTGGCCGTCGGCGATCAGGCGTCGCAGGTCGACCACCGCCTGGTGCGGGGCGAGCGCGGCGAGCAGGGCAAAGCCGAAGTCGCGCAGCACGCGCGCCGGGTGCAGCAGCAGCCAGGTGGTGCACGGCGGCAGCAGATCGTCGGCGATCGGCGGCGCCACCAGATCGTCGCGCGGGTCGAGCGCCATCTCCGCGACGATGCCGACGCCGAGACCGGCGCGGGTATAGGTCTGGATCAGATCGCCATCGCGTGCGGTCACCGCGACATCGGCGCGCAGCCCGCGCTGGGCGAACGCGCGCTGCAATGACGAGCCCGCCAACTGGCTCGATGCGTAGCTCACCAGCCGCCGGCCGGCCAGATCGTCGAGCCGCAACGGACGTTGCAGCCCCGCCAGTGGATGCCCGGCCGGCACCACCACGCGGCGCCGCCAGCGATATAGGGGCACTGCGATGCAGTCGCCGGGCGGTGCGCCGGTGCCACTGAGCAGAGCGAGATCGACATGGCCGTCGATCAGCGCCTGCAGGCCATCGGCGTCGTCGCCGGGCAGCACGTGCACCGCGACCTCGGGCCACGCGCGTTCCAGCGCCTGCAGCGCCGGCGGCAAGGCGTGCAGGGCCTGGGTGTGGGTGGTGGCGATGCGCAGCACGCCGTGGCGCTCGCGGCGCAGATTGTCCGACAGCGCCTGGATGTTGGCCGACTCCGCCAGCAGCCGGCGCGCATGCACCAACACCTGCGCGCCGGCCTCGGTCAGGCCGGTCAGCGCCCGCGCGCGGCGCACGAACAGGCTCATGCCCAGCGCGGCCTCCAGCTGCGCCAATTGCTTGGAGACGCCCGACTGCGTGGCGTGCAGCCGTTGCGCGGCGAGCGTGACGTTGTGGCCGCAGTCGACGATCGCGATGAAGCTGCGCAACTGGGTCAGGGTCATGTCGGCGGACCGGCGAGGGCGTGTGGGAGCGGACGCGTGTGCATACGTCCGATCCTCGCCCGGATGCAGCGGCGACATGTTCCATGCGCGACCACACTGTGTGGGCCCGTATGGGACGACATCTTCAGGCGCTTGCCTGGGGCTGGTCAGGGGCGTGTTCCCAGCTGAGTGTGGACGTGCAGGAATCAGCTCCTTTGCCCGAGAGCGGGGCATTGCGCCGTCATGGGTGGACGGTTGGGATGGGGGCGAACCCTACCTGCCGATAGCAGTGCCCCGAGTGAGACCTCAACGTCGAATCCGCACGACGCTGACGATGCCGCAGCCGGGAGGTTTGCCTCCACCCAACCCTCCCCCGCAGGCGGGGGAGGGCTTTCGGAGTCAACGCCGCGGCGGTGCGGGCGCCAGCTGATCGGCGAAGAACAGCGCATTGACCAGCATGCGTTCGGTGCCGAGCCAGTACTTACGGTGCGCCGGATCGTCGGCGAACAGCACCACGTTGCCACTGCCCACGCGCGCGACCTGCGCCCAGACGGTGCCGGCGAGCGCGGCGCGCAGTTCGGCGCCGAGATAACCGTTGATCAGCGGGTCGTCGTCGATGCGCACCACGTTGGAAAACGCATCGGGCAGGGGCGCCAGGGTGACGCCGGTTTCCTTGTGCACGAAGCCCGCGCGCTGCGGCACGCCGAAGGCCAGCGGATGCGTGGTGTCGATGTCCACCGAGACCAGGTTGCCGGCGCTGCGCTGTTCGGCCAGCGTGTCGCGGCGCGCGGCGAAGTCGAGGCGTTCCGCCGGCTTGTCCGCGTCCTTGGCGGCCGGTGCGGGCGCGGCGCCGGTCAAGCCCTTGGCCTGGGCCCAGCGTGCGGCGCTGCCGAAGGTCACCAGGGAGCCGCCGGCTTCGATCCAGTGCTTGAGCGCGGCCACGGTGGCGTCGGGAAGATCGTCGAAACGGCCGCCGGCCAGCACGATGCTGGTGTAGGCGCCAAGCGGCACGCGGCTGAGCTGTGTGGGGTCGAGCCGCGTCGCCGGATAGTGCAGGCGTTCGCTGAGTGCGAACCAGGTCGAACCGATCTCGGTCGCGTTGACGCCTTCGCCCATCACCAGCGCGATTGAAGGCTTGCGCACCGCGCGGATGCCGTCGCTGCCCAGGTCGATGCCGGACACGCTCTGTCCGCTGGCGAGACCATGCGTGACCACGCCCGCATCGCGCGCTGCGCTGTCGACGGCTACGCGCAAGGCCGCGGCATCCAGCGTCTGGCCGGCCACCGGAACCACCAGCGTGCCTTCGCCGAATGCGGTGTCGCCCGCAGCGGTGCGCGTGGTGAACGGCGAGAACGCGGTGCGCACGCGCACGTTCCGGGTGAGCAGTTCGGCCAGTGCACGCTGCGCGCCGAGATCACGCCAGTCGATCGCCCAGGCATAGGCGGTCTCGCCGCGCGCGCCGCTGTCGAGTGCCGGTACTTCGGTCACCGCCGCGCCCAGTCGTGGCGAACGGCGCAGGCGGTCGTTGCGCAGACCGTACGCATGCGCGATTGCATACGAGGTGCTGCCGTAGACACCGCCGCCGGTGTCGGGCGTTTCCTCGAAGATCGAATGCACCAGCCGGAACTGCGGCTGCGCGGCCGGCACCACCCAGGCGCTGCCGGGCGCGTACGTGCGGCCGTCGACGGTCAGTGGCGCGTCGAGCGCGTGCACTGCGATGCGATGGGTCAGCAGCAGGTCGAGCAGACGCCGCGACGTGGTCGCATCGGCCGGATCGCCGAACACATACGCCGCATGCGTATTGCGTCGTCCCTGGTCGCGCGCCGAGCGGAAGAAATCCTTCTGCAGCTCGAACAGCCCCGCGCGCTCTTCCACCGCGCCGCGGATCGTCGCCAGGCCCACGGCGAACTGGTTGCGAATCGTGAAGCGGAATTCCAGCGGCCCGTTCGCGGTGTCCTGCACCAGCCCGCGCGAGCTGGCCTGCTCGACAGTGACGCCGACGCCACCGTGGAAATCCGGGTAGGTCGAGCCGTAGACCGGCGAGAAGTTGTCGAAGTTTTCCTTGGTGTAATAGAGCGAACCCAGGCTGTCGAGCGCCTGTGCGTGGTAGCGGGCGAGTGTGACGTTCCAGTCGTACGAGGCCTGCGGCAGCAGCGGGCTGTGCATGCTGCTCGGCGAGGGTTCGAAGTAATACGTGCTGTTCGAGCCCATTTCGTGGAAATCGATCTGGATGTTCGGCAGCCACTGGTGGAACACGTCGAGCTTGGCCCGCGTCTCGCGCTGGCTCACGGCCAACCAGTCGCGGTTGAGATCGGTGAAGTAGTGGTTGCTGCGGCCGTTCGGAAACGGCTCGACGTGTTCCTTGTCGAGCGGATCGGCGACCGCCGGGTTCGACTTCCAGGCGTTGTGCCAGTTGGCCGCGCGGTCGCGGCCGTCGGGGTTCTGCGCCGGATCGATCAGCACGATCGCGCTGTCGAGCCAGCGCTTGACCTCGGGGTCACGACTCGCGGCCAGATGCCAGGCGGTCAGCAGCATCGCCTCGCCGCTCGAGGTCTCGTTGCCGTGCACGCTGTAGTACAGGCCGACGACGACCGGCACCTGCGTGGCATCGATGGCGGGCGCATCGGGATCGGCCAGCGTCGCGTGCGCGGCGCGCAGCTGTTCCCGGCGTGCGTGGTTCGCGGGCGACGTCACCAGCACCGCGAGCAGGGGACGTTCCTCGTAGCTGCGGCCGATCTCTTCGACATGCACGCGGTCCGACAGCCGATCGAGCTCGCGCAGGTAATCGACGATGCGGTCGTGGCGCGTGTAGTGGCTGCCGATCGGATAGCCGAGGAACTGTTCCGGCGTGGGGATGGCCGGGTCGTGCGCATCCGGCGCGGCGTCGGGGAGGTAGTAGGCGGTCTGCGCGAGTGCGGTGAAGGGCAGCAGGAGCAAGGTGGTCAGCAACAGGCGGCGCGCGAACAGAGATAGAAGCATCGGTGGTATGTCCTGCAAAGAGAGGTATCGCACGTCGAGTGCTGAAACAGTGGCTCGCGGTTACGCGCATCTTTCAGCCGCAGCTATGTCCAGCTCCGTCATTCCCGCGTAGGCGGGAATCCAAGGACGTCAGGCCGGAGAAAGCAAAGTCCCTGGATGACAGGACGTGCGTCCATTGAAAGCCCCGCCTGCGCGGGAATGACGGTGGTGGGTGCACTGCGAACTGACGACGCAGCCCCACCGAAGCGCAGACCTGCGTACGCGAACCTCAGAACCGGTAATCAAACCCCACCTGGAAATACCGCCCTCGCAGGTCGTACTGGCTGAAGTCATACGGCGTGCGGATACCAGGGAACGACGCGTCGTGCGGAGGTTCTTCATCCAGGATGTTGTCGACCTTGGCATACAGCGTCAGGCCGTCGATGCCCGACCAGCCCGCGTAGAGATCGAGCTGGTCATAGGCATCGACACGCGACTGCACTGCGGTCGCCGCGACGCTCGCCTTCTGGTCGTAACCGCCGGTGCGGTACCAGGTCAACGCAGTCTCGACATCGCCGATCGACCAGCCGAAGCGCGAGGTCAGCTTGTTGCGCGGCAGCGACGGGCCGAGGTTGCTGCCCGCGTAGTCGACCAGCGGGCCACCGACGACCTGCGGTCGGCTGTAGTCGAGCACGTGGGTGTAGACGCTGGCGATGCTGAAATCGCCCGCGGTGGTGCGGAAGGTCTGGTTGAGCTCCGCGTCCAGGCCCGAGGTCTTCAGCGCGGTGAGGTTCTGGTAGCGGTTGTAGACCGCGACCAGCTTGCCGCGGCTGTCGCGGATCACATCGCTGGGATCGTTGTTCTGCACGATCGTCGTCGAGTTGTTGGTGCCGATCAGGTTGTCGAGTTCGATCCGGTACCAGTCGAGCGAGATACTCGTGTCGGCCCGGGGCGACACGACGAAGCCGACGTTGTAGGACTTCGTACGTTCCGGATCGAGTTCGATATTGCCGACGGTGAAGAAGGTCGGGCTTTGCCGCGAACCCGCGATGTCGGGGTCGTACGGATCGACGACGGTGCCGTAGGAAATGTTGGTGGAGGCCGAGTTCTCGGACAGCGACGGCGCGCGGAAGCCGCGCGACGCCGAGGCGCGGACCAGCAAGGTGTCGAGCGCCTGCCAGCGAAGTCCGGCCTTGGGCGAGAACGCGCTGCCGAAATCGCTGTAGTCGTCGCCGCGGCCGGCGAGCTGCAGGTCCAGGCCCTGGACGATCGGCACGTTGAATTCCGCATAGAGCGCGGCGACGTCGCGCTCGCCATCGACCGCAGCGATCGCCGGGCGCACCTGCAGGCCCGCATCGATCTGCCAGGGATTGCGCGAGGTCAGCGATTCGGTGCGCGCCTCGATGCCGGCGGCGAAGCCGACCGGCCCGGCCGGCAGCTGGAACAGGTCGCCGTTGAATTTGAAATCGAAGCCGTGCAGCGACGACTGTGCCTCGCGCACCGTCGACAGTCGGATCGCGTCGAGCACCGCAGACGGTGTCGCGCCCGGCGCATGCAGGTTCAAGGACCCGTCGGCGAGCGACTGCGCCAGCGGCCAGCGATTGGCGAAACCGCCGGCGACGGTTTCCTCTTCGGTGCTCTTGGCGAAGAAGCCGGTGAACTCCCAGTCGAAACGTTCGCCGCGGCCGCGTGCGCCGCCGAGGATGCGGAAGGCATCGGAGCGGTTGGTCTTCAGCGACTGGCCGAGATCGAAGAACGTGTATTCGATCTGTGTCGGCACGCCGTAGGGGTTGTAGGGACTGTCGGCCGGCAGCAGGTTCGACACCGGCTCGGCAAGGCCGGTCTGCGCGTTGAGCGCGAAGCGGCCGCCTTCGAGGGTGAAGTAGGGACTGGAACCGAAGATCGACGCGCCGCGGATCTGGCTGACCAGCGCCTCGCCGAACAGGTCGACGTTGTCGCTCAGGCGCACGGTGCCGTTGACGAAGGCCTGATACCGCTCGGTCGACGGAATCAGCGTGGTGTAGGGCGCCAGGTTGATCGCGCAGGTGTCGCCAGTGAGGCCGTCGATCGGCGCGCTCGGCGTCAGCGTCATGCCCTCGGGGCAGTTGCCGGCGGCGTCGAGCAACGGCACCGAGGCGCCGCCAACGAGGAAGCGCGCGCCCTTGGCCGACCAGCCGTTCCAGCGCCCGCCGGGCAGGTCGCTGTAGATGCCCGACGCGGTGAGGTCGCGCTGGTTCTGGTCGAGCCGGTCGCGGTCGTAGGCCTCGACGCTGACCAGCAGGTTGTAGCCGTCGGTATCGAGATCGCCGATGCCGCCGACCAGCCGCGCGCGGCGCGTGTCGAGGCCGCCCTCGTCCGACGTGCCATAACTGCCGCCGACTTCCAGACCCTGGAAATTCTGCCGGGTGATGATGTTGACCACACCCGCGACGGCGTCCGAGCCGTAAACCGCCGACGCGCCGTCCTTGAGCACCTCGATGCGCTCGACCGCAACCAGCGGCAGCGCATTGAGATTGACGAAGGTGTCCGACAGGCCGCCGGCCGGGAAGCCGTAGTTCGCGAGGCGCCGGCCGTTGAGCAGCACCAGCGTGTTCTTCTGCGACAGGCCGCGCAGGCCGATGCCCGCCGAGCCCGACGCCCACCCGCTGTTGCTGGTCTCATTGGTCGCGTTGCCGGTATTGGCCGAGATCGACCGCAGCACGTCGGCGACGGTGACCTTGCCCGAGGTCGCCAGTTCCTCCGCGTCGATGACCTGCACCGGATTGCTGCCCTCGGCCTCGGCGCGGCGGATATTGGAACCGGTCACCGTCACCGTGTTGAGCGTGCGCGCCTCACCGGCCGCCGGCGTTTGCGCCGATACCGCGGCGGGGACAACGAGGGCCGCCAGAACGGCGACGGCGAGACGCGAAGATCGAAGCATTTGCTGCACCGCAGTAAGTCCGTGGGGCAGGCAGTGAGCCACGGTCGCGGCGTGTCAAAAAATGGTGATGTGGACTGGCGTCAGTCCGTTCCGGACTGTCCACGGCGCGAAACCGCTGAAGCCGAAGGCGGGGAAGCCGCGCTGCGAGTGCGTTTGCGCATGCTTGCGCCGAGCGCCTGCGGACGGTTCGGCATGTCCGGATCGTTCAATCCGGATGGACGGATGGCTGCATGTCGCCCGTCGGCGGGACGCGCGCCGTGCACGATCCGCGCAAACGGGCGTGCGCCGCTCAGCCGCGGTGTTCGCGCGCCAGATACTCGGCGCTGCGCATTTCGATCAGGCGCGAGGCGGTGCGCTCGAACGCGCCGGTCAGGCGCTCGCCCGAGTACAGCGCCGGCGGCTCGGCGGCGGCGGTGCAGACCAGATTGACGTGGCGGTCGTAGAGCTCGTCGATCAGGGTGACGAAGCGGCGCGCGGCATCGTCGCGGGTGGCGTCCATGTGCGGGATGCCGCCGAGCAGCACGGTGTGGAATTCGGTCGCGACCTGGATGTAGTCGCTGGCGCCGCGCGGGCCTTCGCACAGCGCGTCGAAATCGAACCACGCCATGCCCGGCGTGCGCGCACGCACGGCGATGCGACGGCCGTCGATCTCGACACCGGCGTCGCGGTGTTCGTCGTCGCCGCCGAGCTCGTGCCAGCGCGTGTCCAGCCAGCCGTCGGCGTCCGCATCGAGCGGCGTGCGGTACACCGGCGAGCGGGTCAATGCCCGCATGCGGTAGTCGGTGTCGCTTTCGAGATGGACGACCCGGCAATGCTGCTGGATCAGTGCGATCGCCGGCAGGAAGCGCACGCGCTGCAGGCCGTCCTTGTACAGATCCTTCGGGTCGACGTTGGAGCTGGTCACCAGCACGATGCCGTCAGCGAACATCCGGTCGAGCAGGCGCGCGAGCAGCATCGCGTCGCCGATGTCGCTGACGAAGAATTCGTCGAGCACCAGCACGCGCAGCCCGGCATCGCGCCAGCCGCGCACGATCACCGCCAGCGGATCGCGTTCGCCGGCATGCACCCGCAGCGACTCGTGGACTTCGCGCATGAAGCGGTGGAAGTGGGTGCGGCGCTTGCGGCCGAGTTTCGGATCGGGGACGGCTTGACGCGTTGCGTGCCGAGACGACGGTGTCACGGATGCGCCCGAAGAAGCGGGCTCTACTGGCGCTTCGCCCTCACCCCACCGTCCGCTCTGCGAACGGTCCCCCCCTCTCCCGGTGGGGAGAGGGGCATCGGTCGGGCCTTCGGCCCGAAGTATCTGGAGGGGCAACCCGTCGTGAAACAGATCGATCATGAAGGTCTTGCCGCGACCCACGCCGCCCCACAGGTACAGGCCCGCAGGCGCGTCGGGTGCATTGCCACCGCCGAACAGGCGACCGAGCATGCCGCGTCGCGCAGGCGGCTGGACCAGCGCGGCATGCAGGCGATCGAGTTCGACCAGCGCCGGCTGCTGCGCGGGATCGGCCTGCCAGTCGCCGCGTGCGACACCGGCGGCGTAGCGTTCGGACGGTGTCGGCCCGGGAGTCATTGACGACCCGCCGCGGGCACAGCGCGACGGCCGGCGCGTGGCGCCGTTCGGGTTGACGCCTTGTGCATCAGCCCGGTGCCTGCGGCAGGTAGGCCTTGACCCCGTGTTTCACCACGCCGCGCAGGTCGATCATCTTGCGATGGAAGAAATGGCCGGTGTCGGGCATGCGCACCAGCTCGGCCTGCGCCTTGCGGTCTTCGAGCCACTGGTAGACCGCTTCGGGATCGACGATCTCGTCGGCCTCGCCCTGGATCACCAACCACGGGCAGGTCGGCAGTACGATCGATTCGAAATCCCAGCGGCCGGCCGGCGGTGCGACCGAGATCAGCACGTCGGGCTGCAATGCAGCGGCCGCGCGCAGCGACACGTAGGCGCCGAAACTGAAACCGGCGAGCCACAGCGCGTGGCCGGGCCGCTCGCGGCGGACCCACTCGACCACGGCGGTCAGATCCTCGGTCTCGCCGATGCCGTTGTCGTAGCTGCCGGCAGACGCACCGGTGCCGCGGAAGTTGAAGCGCACCGTGGCCGCGCCAAGCTCGCGCAGCGTGCGCGCGACCATCGTGACGACTTTGTTGTGCATCGTGCCGCCCTCGGTGGGCAGCGGATGACAGACCACGGCGACGAATGGCAGCGCCGCGACATCGGCGTCGGGCACATCGATCGCGGCCTCGAGGTCGCCGGCGGGACCGGGCAACACCAGCGGCCCGGATTGTGTGGGGAACGTGGGGGACGTCATGCACGCATGATACCGGGCCGGCCGCGACGGGGCTGTGGCCGAGGGGCGGCCTTGCGTGACGTTCAACCCCTCCCCGCCTGCGGAGGAGGCCGGGAGGGGGCGGGCATGACGCGCACGGGGCAACGATCATGCACAGGAAGCCGAACGCCTTCGCGCGACTCGGCAACGTCCACGTCTGACGGTTCACCCCCATCCAACCCTCCCCCGTACACGGGGGAGGGCTCGAGACGTCAGCGCCCGCGCAGCTTCAACCCCACCACCAGTGGATCGTGATCCGAACTGCGCCAAGGTCCGCTGGCTTCGCGCTCGCGCATATCGTCCGGCTCGTCGGCATTGATATGCCATTTCGCCGCGCCGGCCACGCGCTCGGCGAGCGCCGGGCTCAGCAGCGCGTGGTCCAGGCGCCCGGCCTGGCCGTCGAAGACGAAGCTGTGCGGCGGCTCGTCAGCGCCGCTGGCGAACGGGTCGCGCCAGCCGGTGTTGTAGAACAGCCGCAGCGGGTCTTCGCGGGCATAGGCGTTGAAGTCGCCGACCACTGCCACGCGCTCGTTCGAGCCTGTCGGCGCCGTCTCCAGCCACGTCAGCAAGCGATGCGCGGATTCGGTGCGCGCGGCGTTCCAGCAGGCCTGACCGTCGCCGCGGTCGCGGTCTGCGCCGTCGGCCGTGCCGCAGCCCTTGGACTTGAAGTGCACGGCGACCACGGTGAAGTCCGCGCCGTCGGGGCGGTCGTCCTGCACCGGCACGAAGGCCTGGGCCAGCGGCACGCGGCTCAGGCTGTCGAAGGGGCCGCCGTCCAGCGTGGCCGGCGCCCCCTGCGGGCGCACGCGCGTGGCGCGGTAGATCAGGCCGACGCGGATCGCATCGGTGCCTGGGCCCTCACCGGTGCCGACGAAGCGCCAGTCGCGCGCCGGGCCGGCGGCGTTGAGGGCGTCGACCAGATGGGCGATGCTCGAGTCCGGGCCATAGCCGTCGTTCTCCAGCTCCATCAGCGCGGCCACGTCGACATCGAGCGCGGTGATCGTCGCCACCAGCCCTTCGAGTTGGCGCGCGTAGGCGGCCGGCGTCTCCGCACCGCGCGGCGTGGGGAAACCGCCGCCGCGGCCGTCGCCGTTGAACAGGTTTTCGAGGTTGAACGCGGCGATGCGTACGTCACCTTCGACGACCGGCGGCGCCGGACGTGGCGCCAGTTGCACCTCCACGGGTGCGGTGAGTTGCAGCCGCCAGGCGCCGTGACGGAAATCGACGATGCCTTCCACGCCGGTCAGCACGCTGCCGGTGCGCAGCGCGTGGGCCGTGTCGGGCAGATACCAGGGCACGCCGTCCTCCGGCGCGTCGTCGCGGCCGTCGTCGAGCAGGATGCGGCGACGGTCGTTGTCGGACTTGAGAAAGAGGGCCTCGTTGCCCGCCCAGCCCATTTCGCTGGGTGCGTACAGGCGACCATCGACGCTGGCGATCAGGGTGCCGCGACGCCCAAGCTCGTGCTGGCCGGTGACCGTCAGCGGGACCTCGATGCGCACCAGGCGCCCGATATGTTCTGACCAGCGGTACGGCGAATCTGACAGACGCAGCGGCGCCAGGGTCGACGCCGGCGTCGGCAACTGTTCGAGGCGTGCCGGGCGCAGGGTCGGCAGAGGTCCGACCCAGTGCAGCAGGCCGTTCACGCGCATATGCGCGCCGGCGACCGGCGCCGGCATGCCGTCGACGGCTTCGACGAACACCGCGGGGGGCATGTCACGCGCCGGCGCCGCGGTCTCCAGGAACCAGCCGCCCAGTCCCTCGGCGAAGGCGCCTGTCACCTGGCCGTCCACGGTCACCTCGCGCACCGTGGTGTCCGCGCTGGGTGCAAAGATAATCGGCGATGTGTCATCGACCGCCGCCGCGGCCGGCCCGGGCGCCGTCGCGCGACACGCGGCGAGCAAGGTGCAGACGAGCAGGCCTGGCAGCAGGCGGGTGAGGTGGATCGGTGGGGACATCGGGTGGATCTCCATCGGCCTCGGCGGCCTGACGCGACGACGCCGCCCGGAGGCGGCGTCTGGGGCGGGCAATGTACCCGGCGAACGTTACTTGAGGTTGTCGACCATCCAGTCGACCGCGGCGTGCATCTGCTCGTCGTTGAGCGCCGGGTTGCCACCGCGCGCGGGCATCACGCCGGCTGCGCCGGTGAAGCCTTCGATCGAGTGGCGGTACAGCGTCTCGGTGCCCTGGGCGAGGCGCGCATCCCAGTGCTGGTGGTCGAGCGTCGGTGCGCCACCGGCGCCCGAGGTGTGGCAGCCCGCGCACAGGTTCTGGTAGATCACCGAGCCGTCGAGCGTGCCGCCGTAGGCAACCTGCGCCGCGGCGGCGGCTGCGGCAGCGGCTGTCGCAGCCGCCTGCGACGCGGCACCGGTGGCGCCGGCGTAGACCGCGCCCACCGGCGCGATACGCGCCTCGGTGCGTTTGGCCACGTTCGGCGGCACATCCGTCGGCAACGACTTGTGCAGATACCAGGCGCCCAGCATCAGGCCCAGCGTCACGATGGTCAGGAAACCCAGGACCATCGAGAAGCGCTTGAGGAATTCGAGATCGTAATTACGCACGAAACACCCTTGGCGACATGGCGTGTGGCCACAGCTGCGCCCGAGTATACGGGCAGGTTTTCAAGAATGCTGCGTCGGCCGGGACAGGCCCGGCCCGGCCTCACATCCCCGCGTAGTTCGGTCCGCCGCCGCCCTGCGGCGCGACCCAGACGATGTTCTGGGTCGGATCCTTGATGTCGCAGGTCTTGCAGTGCACGCAGTTCTGCGCATTGATCCGCAGGAACGGACCGTCCGGTCCGTCGAGGAACTCGTAGACCGCCGCCGGGCAATAGCGCGCTTCGGGGCCGGCGTAGGTCGCCAGGTTCACGTCGACCGGGACGGACGCATCCTTCAGCGTCAGATGCGCCGGCTGGTCCTCGTCGTGATTGGTGCTCGACAGGTACACCGAGCTCAGGCGGTCGAAGGTCAGCGCGCCGTCGGGCTTCGGGTAGTCGATCTTCGTGTGCTGCGCGGCGGGCTCCAGACACGCGTGGTCGGGCTTGTCGCGATGGATCGTCCACGGCGGCACGCGCATGCCGAGCTTCGGCAGCAGCCACTGCTCGATGCCGGTCATCAGCGTCGCGGTGGTGCGACCCTTCTTGAACCACTGCTTGAAGTTCTTCGATTGCGACAGCTCGGCATGCAGCCAGCTGGCCTCGAACGCCGTCGGATACGCGGACAGTTCGTCGGCACTGCGGCCCTCGCCGAGCGCGGCGAACGCGGCCTCGGCGGCGAGCATGCCGGTCTTGATCGCGGCGTGGCTGCCCTTGATGCGGCTGGCGTTGAGCGTGCCGGCCTCGCAGCCGACGAAGGCGCCGCCCGGGAACACGAGCTTGGGGATCGACAGCAGGCCGCCGGCGGTGATCGAGCGCGCGCCGTAGCCGATGCGCTTGCCGCCTTCGAGGTATTTGCGGATCGCCGGATGCGTCTTGAAGCGCTGGAATTCCTCGAACGGGCTCAGCCAGGGATTGCGATAGTCGAGGCCGACGACGAGGCCGATCGCGACCTTGCCGTCCTCGGCGTGATAGAGGAACGAGCCGCCGTAGGTGTCGTCGGTCAGCGGCCAGCCGGCGGTGTGCACGACCAGGCCCGGTTCGTGTTTCGCCGGGTCGACCTGCCACAGCTCCTTGATGCCGAGGCCATAGCTCTGCGGGTCGCGGCCTGCGTCGAGCGCGAACTTCGCGATCAGCTCGCGGCCCAGCTGGCCGCGCGAGCCTTCGGCGAAGATCGTGTACTTGGCCAGCAGCTCCATGCCGAGCTGGAACTCGCCGGTCGGCTGTCCGTCCTTGCCGATGCCGAGGTTGCCGGTGGCGACACCGCGCACATGTCCGTCGTCGGCATACAGCACTTCGGCCGCCGCGAAACCGGGGAAGATCTCCACGCCCAGCGCTTCGGCCTGCGTGGCCAGCCAGCGCACCAGGGCGCCGAGGCTGATGATGTAGTTGCCGTGGTTCTTGAAGCAGTCGGGCAGGAAGAAATCCGGCGTGGACTTCTGGCCCGTCTCGTCGAGGAACAGGAATTCGTCGCGGGTGACCGCCTGCTTCAGCGGCGCGCCTTTTTCCTTCCAGTCCGGGATCAGTTCGGTCAGCGCACGCGGGTCGATGATCGCGCCCGACAGGATGTGCGCGCCCGGCTCGGATCCCTTCTCCAGCACGCAGACCGACACCTCGCGGCCCGCTTCGGCTGCCAGCTGTTTCAGACGGATGGCGGTCGCCAGGCCACCGGGGCCTGCGCCCACGACGACGACGTCGTACTCCATCGATTCGCGTGGGCCGTGGGTGTCGAGCAGGGTCTGGGGAGTCGTCATCGTTGCCTTGGGCGCTGCGCCCGGGTCACGGAAAGTGCGGCCAGCATCGCAGCCGGTGCGCGATGGCCGCGTGGGCCGGCGAGTGTAACGCGGTGCTTCAACCGGCCTGCGCGTCAACGGGTCATGCGCGTCGGCGCCTGCGCGCGGGGCGGCTCAGCTCAGCGTGGCCGCGCGGGCAATGGAAACGGCGTCACCACGGTCTCGCCGGTGGCCGCGTCGCGGATCGCGGACTGGCCTTTCTTCTCGACTTCCTCCACCCGCAGCACGCTCTGCATCGGCAGGTGCAGGGTGCGGGTGCCGGCGAACTCGTCGCGCAGGCGTTCCTCGGTCGGGTCGACGACGAGGCCGTCGTGGACATCGAACACGAGATCGGAGACTTCGACGAAGCCCCACAGCCGGCCGCTTTCGACCTGCCGCGCATACAGCGCGTAGACCTTGCCGTGGTTGAGGAAGGTGACCTTGTAGAGCGTCTTGGGTGTCATGGGGAGGGATTGTAAGAGCGGGATTCGGGATTCGGGATTGGCAAGACCCCATGCGGCGCCCCACGTTTCCAAATTCCCAATGCCGAATCCTGGCGCCTCAATACCCCTTCAGCCGCCGCAACCGCTGGCCGATCGCGTGCCGCGACACGAGCGCGAACACCACGCCGAACAGGAAGCCGGCCACGTGCGCCGTCCACGCCACGGCGCCGAACGCCGGGCCGATGTAGGCGAAGATCACCTGCAGCACCGCCCACACGCCGATCAGCAGCGAGGCCGGGGCGCGGACGAATTCGAGGAACAGCCCCAGCGGCACCACCACGCCCAGGCGCGCGCGCGGGAACAGCGCCAGATACGCGCCGATCAGTGCCGACACCGCGCCGCTGGCGCCGATGATCAGACGGTCAGGGGCGCCGATCGCCAGCACCGCCGACAGGTTCGCCAGCGCGCCGCCGACGATGAAGAGCACCAGCAGCCGCCACGCCCCCATCAGCCGCTCGGCCGGCAGCCCGAAGATCAGCAGGAATACCAGGTTGCCGAGCAGATGCGCCCAGTCCGCATGCAGGAACAGCGCGGTCACCAGGCGCAGCCATGGGCCGGCATCGAGCCAGTTCACCAGGGTGCCGTCGGTGCCGACCGGGCCACCGTACAGCGCGCCCCAGTCGAGCAACAGCGTGTAGTGCTCGTTGGCGGAGCGTGTGCTCGCCCACAGGAACGCCAGCCACAGCAGCGCGCACAGCATCGGCACCGCCCAGCGGAACGGTGAACGGGCGCGGCGGTTGGGGATCGAGACGAACATCGGGCGACCATTGTCGAGGGCCGTCGCAGGGCCGGTAAAGCGCGCCGGAAATACCGCATCGCAGCAAGTTTTCCACACGCAATCGTACGGTATAGTGCGCCCCGCTACGCGCGTTCGGGAGGGGAATTCCGACAGGTGGTGGCGGACGGAGGGGGCCTCGTCCGCACCAGGCGCAGCATCACAACAACACCTGTTTGGGAGAGAACGCGACACATGGCTACCAACCCCCGCTACATGCAGAGCACCGTCCTCGCTGTCGGCATCGCCGCCGCGCTGGCGTTCGCAGGCCAGGCCAATGCGGCCGGCTTCCAGCTCAAGGAAAACAGCGTCAAGTCGATGGGCAGCGCCTTCGCCGGCACCGCCGCCAAGACCGGCGACAGCTCGGTCGTGACCAACAACCCGGCGGTGATGACCCAGTTCGAGGGCACCACGGTGCAGGCCGACCTGACCGTCATCGACCTCAACTACGAGTTCCAGGGCAGCGGCCGTGACGCACTCGGCCGTCCGCTGACTGGCAGCAATGGTGGCAACGCGGGTGACGTCACCCCGGTGCCGGCGCTGTCGGTCGTGCACAAGCTCGACAACGGCGTCGCGCTCGGTGCCATGGTCAGCGCGCCGTTCGGCCTGAAGACCGAATACGACGCCGGCTGGGTCGGCCGTTACGCCGCGCAGACCTCGGACGTGAAGATCGTCGACCTGACCCTGTCGGGCGCGATCGACATCACCGATCGGTTCTCGGTCGGCCTGGGCGTCATCGCCTCGCGCGCCGACGTGACCCTGTCGCGCGCGGTCGATTTCGGCGCGCTGCTGGCGCAGTCCGGCGCGCCTGGCTTCCTGCCGCAGAACGCCGACGGCCTGGCCGAGATCCAGGGTGACGACAATGGCTTCGGCTGGCTGGTCGGCGCGCATTTCCGCCCGACCGATACCGTGTCGGTCGGCGTGAGCTACCGCTCCGAGATCGACTACGAACTGCGCGGTACCGCCAACTGGACCGTGCCGGGCAATGCCGCAGCGGTACTGAACGTCGCACGTCCGGGCCTGTTCCTCGATGGCCCCGGCGGCGCCGACCTGACCACCCCGTCGATCCTCAACATCGGCGCGACCTGGCAGGTCACCGATGCGCTGATGCTGTCGGCCACCTACGCCGAGACCGGCTGGTCGTCGCTGCGCGAAGTGCGTATCCAGTTCGAGAACCCGGATCCGGATTCGGTCGAGCCCTTCGAGTGGAAGGACACGTACTTCGCCGCCCTCGGCGCCGAGTTCAAGCTCAACGACAGCTGGAAGCTGCGCGGCGGCGTCGCGTACGACGAAACCCCGACCAGCCTCGCGCACCGCACCCCGCGCCTGCCCGATGCGAACCGCATCTTCTACTCGATCGGCGCGACCTGGGCGATGAGCGACGCGTTCGACGTCAACTTCGCGTACACGCACATCGCACCGCGCGATCCGAAGATCGACACCACCAGCGGCGGCAGCCGCGTGGCCGGTGGCTTCGACGGCGACGCCAACCTGTTCGGCGTGTCGGCGCAGTACCGCTTCTGATCCTCGCGGCATCGTGACAAGAAAAAGCCCCGCTTCGGCGGGGCTTTTTTGTGCGCGACCGGCGTGTCAGGGCGGCGCGCGCGAAGTCTCCACCCGTGGGTCCCAGCGCTGCAGGAACGCCTCTGGCGGCAGCGGACGTGCGATCCGGTAGCCCTGGATCTGGTTGCAGCCCGCCTCGCGCAGGAAGTCGTGCTGGGCCTCGGTCTCGACGCCTTCGGCGACCACGCACAGGCCCAGCTGATGCGCCATCGCAAGGATCGCGGTGGTGATCGCCTCGCCGTCGCCGGGAATCTCCCGGACGAAGGCCATGTCGATCTTGAGCGTGTCGATCGGCAGGCGCTGCAGGTAGGCCATGGACGAATAGCCGGTGCCGAAATCGTCGATCGCCAGGCGCAGGCCGCGCGCGCGCAGCCGCGCCAGCAGTGCGATGGCCAGGTCGGTCTGCTCCATCAGCACGCTTTCGGTGATCTCGAGTTCCAGGCAATGCGCCGCCATCCCATGGGTGGCGAGCGCGGCATCGATGACTGCAGGCAACTGCTCGTCCCGGGTCTGCCGCACCGACACGTTGACCGCCATGCAGACCCCATCGAAGCCGGCCTGTCGCCAGGCCGCGAACTGCCGGCAGGCCTCGTCGATCACCCATCGGCCGATCGGCACGATCAGGCCGGACTCCTCGGCGACCGGCACGAAGGTGGCCGGCGATATCGGTCCCAGGGTCGGATGCGCCCAGCGCAGCAGGGCCTCGATGCCGGTCAGCGCGCCGGTGCGGGTGTCCACCTGCGCCTGGTAATGCAGGGAGAGTTCGTCGTGCTCGAGCGCGCGACGCAGGTCGCTCTGCAGCCGCAGGCGCTCGGCCATCGCCTCGCGCAACCGCGGGTCGAAGAACGCGACACGATTGCGGCCATGGCGCTTGGCTTCGTACATCGCGGCATCGGCGTTGCCCGGCAGGTCGTGGAAATCGGCCGAATCCTGGGGATACACACTGATGCCGAGACTCGCGGTGACGTGGAACTCCTGCCCCTGCAGGTGGAAGGGCGCGGCCAACTGGGTCAGGATGCGTTCGGCGACCGCGCCGGCGCTCGTCGGCGACACGACGGGCCGCATCAGTACCGCGAACTCATCGCCGCCGAGCCGGAACAGCGTATCGCTCGCGCGGATCGCCGCGTGCAGCCGCGTGCCGACCTGGCGCAGCAGTTCGTCGCCGCCGAAATGGCCGAGCGTGTCGTTGATTTCCTTGAACCGGTCCATGTCCAGTTGCAGCAGTGCGTAGGACTCCTGCGTCCCGCTCGAATGCACGGCCTGCAGCGCGGCGTTGAAGGCGTTGCGGTTGCGCTGCCCGGTGACCGCATCGTGGTGCGCCAGGTATTCCAGTCGCGCCTCGGCCGAGCGTATGCGGGCGCGCATGCGTGCGAGCAACGGCAGGCTCAGGCCGAGGGCGACCAGGGCCGCCAGCAGGAAGGCGCCGCCGAACCCGAGCAGCCGCCTGTAGACGCGTTCCAGCGAGACGTGCAGCACCACCGCGCCCAGGCGCTCGTCGCCGTACTCGATCGGTGCCGTCACCCGCACGCAGTGCAGTTCGCAGATGTCCCCGATGGTGTGTGCGTCGGCGGCCGGGCTCGTATAGGTCGCCAGCACGCGGCCGGCCGCATCCTCCAGCCGCGCGCTGTGCACGGCGGCCGAGGCACTGAAGGCGTCGAGTGTTTCCTGGGCGACCGCGCGGTCGTCGAACATCAACGCGGCGGTGCTGTTGAGCGCGACGATGCGCGCCTGTGCATTGGCGTTCTCGAGCAGTTCGCTGCGCAGGCCGAAGTACTGCAGCAGCGCCAGCACCGCGCCCGCCAAGGCCAGCACCAGGATGACCGCGGGCAGGTTGGAACGCGCGAGCCTGGGCCCGAGGCGCTCGACGGGGTGCCAGATCACAGCACGCGTCTCGCCAGCCGCAACAGCCGGCTGCTGAAGCTCAGGCCGACGCGGCCACCCGATGTCGTATCCACTTCGAAGCGCACCCGGGTGCCGTCGCGGACCAGCGTCGCGGCGGTCACCGCATCCGGCAGCACGCAGCCGTCGCAGACCACCAGACGTCCGGCCACCTCGGGCCCGGGCGGCACCGTGGGCGCGCGTACCAGCACGTCGCATCCGGCGGCCGGCGCCAGAACCGGCCGCACGCGCAGCTGCCGTGTGCCGATCTGTTTGCCTTCCAGCGTCGCAAGCGCCTCGGTGAAGCCGGGATCCACGGCGGTGCACACCCGCAGGGTGTCCGGCTGCAGACCAGTCTCCCATTCCGTGAAGGCAATGATGTTGTAGACGAAGGCGGCCTTCAGCGCGCGCTCCTCGACCTGGGCGAACGCGCCGGGACACAGCGCCACGTACAGCCCAAGCACCGCGCCCGCGGTGCAGGTGAAACGCCAGGTTCCAGGGGCAGCACGCGCCGGCATCAGAAGCGCCAGAGTACGTCGAGTGTCGCCGTGCGGCCGCGCCGCGGGATCGCATCAGGGAGGAACTCGGGCCCGGCCGGATCGGCGTAGGTCCGGTCGAGCAGGTTGGCGACGCCGAGCGAGACGTCGACGCGCGTACCGGGCACCGCCCACAGCAGGTTCGTATCGACGACGGTCACGCCGCCGACCCGGCCCTCGCGGGTGGCTCTGGACGCGGTATAGCGGCTGCCGAGCGCCAGGGAGACCGCCTCGCCCAGCGGCGCGGTGACGTAAAGCTTGCCGAGGTGGCGGGGCGAATTGATCGGCTGTCCGGCCTCGTTCCAGCCTTCGACATCGGCATAGGCATAACTGGCGCGCGCCTGCACCCCACCGGCCCAGCGGTGCAACAGGCTGGCCTCGACGCCGGAGCTGCGGGCGGAGGCGGCGTTCTCCAGGGTCAGCATGCCGTCGGCATCCTCGATCAAGGTGATCAGGCCGCGCAGGCGATAGCGGTAGACGCCCAGATCAATCTGGCTGGTGGTGCCCAGTTCCTGGCTCAGCAGCAGTTCGGTGGTGTAGATGTGCTCCGCGCCGAGATCCGGGTTCGCGCGCTGGCCGCCCGGCCCCTCCACCGCGTACTCGCGCTCGTAGCTGTTGGGGCTGCGGTAGGCATGGCCGGCAATGGCCTTGAGCGTGGTGCCGGGGCGCAGGGCGCCGACCAGGGCCACACGCGGGCTCAGGCGCAGGCTGTCGCCCGCCTCGCTGTCGAGGCGCAGCCCGGTGGACAGCGCCCAGCGTGGGTTCCACGTCCACTCGTCGTTGACGTAGATGCCCGCGCGCTCGCCGGCATCGCGTGACTGGAACAGCACCTCGCGCGGTTCGACGTCGTAGTTGGACTGGTCAACACCGCGCTTGATGTTCACCTCGACGCCCGCGGCGATCACATGCCCCGGCAGCGCGCGGGTGACCACGCCCGATTCCAGCGCGAGCGAGCGGCCGCGGGACACGTCGCGGTTGATCGCCGGATACACGTAGTTGCCCACGTAGCGAAAGTCGAGCACGCGTCCCTGCATGAACCAGTCGGTCGACGCGTCCAGCGCGCGCCGGTAGTCGACTCCGACCATCGCCCAGCGATCCTCGGTATCGGCGCCGGGGATGCCGAACACCTGGCCGTAGTTGGCCGTGGGGATTTCCTTGCCCCGCCTGCTGGCGACCAGCACCAGACCGAGATCGCCGCTGCGGTGTCGGACGAACAGCCGTCGCGTGCGGGTCGCATCGAGGCCGCGCGCGATGCCGTCGCCGTCGACGCCGGCGAAGATCGGGAGCGACAGGTCTTCGCCGTCATCGTGGCTCGCGCTGGCCGACAGCACCGTCTCGCCGAGGGCGCCGCGCGCCACCACGGCACTGCGCAGCGCGCGCACATTCCGGGTGCCGACCCCCATGTCCAGTTCGCCGCGGCCGAACGACGCGGCGTCGCGGGTCATCACGTTGACGACGCCGAAGAACGCATTCGAGCCGTACAGGGCGGAGCCTGGGCCGGGGACGTATTCGATCCGCTCGATCAGCGCCACGTCGAGGGGAAAGTCGCTTCCGATCGCGCCCTGGCTGTAGACCGGATCGTTGAGCCGGTGTCCGTCGATCAGCACCAGGAACCGGGTGTCGTAATCACCCGGCCGCAGGATGCCGCGCGCGCCCAGGTAGCTGTAGCCGCGATCGTCGCCGACATGCAGTCCGGGCAGGCTTTCCAGTGCCTGCGCCAGGGTGCGCCAGCCATGGCGGCGGATGTCGTCGGCGGTGATCACGCGCACGGCCGACGGCGCCTGGCTGGCCTTCTGGTCGAAGCGCGAGGCTGTGCGCACATCCATGTCGAGCAACTGCTCGAGCGGAAGGCCGGTGAGGTCCTGTGGGCCGGGGTCCGCGGACGCCCAGGGGCTGGCCAGCGCGAGCGCTGCGAGGCACATGCGGACCGGGAGGCGGCATTGCGGTGCGGGGGCGGGTGCGGAACCCGGCGTGGCGGACGTCATGGATCACGAGGCTCAGCGGGCGCCTGCGGCCCTGCGCATACCGCTATCGGCCTGCCAGCGGCCTACTTGACGGGGCCCAGCCACACTGCCCTGTTCAGCCAGTGACGAAGCGCGCCAGCAGCCAGGCCAGGGCCGGCAGCGTGCCCAGCGACAGCAGGATGCCGTAGCCGACCAGCGCCGCGGCCAGTCGCGGCGCAAGACCCGCGGCGATCGCCAAGGCCGCGGCGGTGATCATCGTCGGCATCGCCGATTCCAGGACATTGGCCTTCAGCATCGTGCCGTCCATGCCGAATGCCCACGACAGGGGCAGGGCGATGGCCGGCATCACCAGCAGCTTCAGGACGAGTCCGGTGGCCAGGGGGCGGATCTCGTCGCGCGGCATGCGCAGCTGGATCGACAGGCCCACTGCCAGCATCACCAGCGGCAGCATGGCCGCGGCCAGATTCTCCAGCGCGGCGGCGATCCAGGCCGGGGGCGCCGCCGGCATCACCGTCAGCCCGACCGCCAGCGCCCACAACGGCGGAAAGCGCAGCATGCGCCGCGCGATGTCGCGCCAGCCCGGCGGGGTGTCGCCGCTGTAGCGGGCGAGGATCGTCAGGCCGAAGGTCGACAGCAGCACGAAGGTGCCGAACTGGTCGTAGACCACCGCATACGCCACCGCGCCCGGCCCCAGCAGCGCCGCGATCATCGGATAGCCGATGAAGCTGCTGTTGCACAGGCCCACGCACAGCAGCAGCACCGCGGTCTCGTCGCGCCGGAACTTCAACCAGCGCGCCAGCGGCAGCACCAGGGCGACCGTCGCGACTGCCAGCAGCCACGGGGTGGCGGCAACGCCGATCAGCGAGGCGTCGAACTGCAGCTTCGGCACGTGCACCAGCACTGCGGCCGGCAGGCACACATACAGCACGACGAGGTTGAGCACCTCGGCGGCATTGGCCGGCATCACCCGCAGGCGGGCGAACAGCATGCCCAGCGCGAGCATCGCCAGGATCAGGGCAAAGGCATCGAAGGCCATCGGGGCCGGACGTCACGAGGGGAGCGCGTGATCCTAGCGGACGCGTGTGGCGTCCGCGGCGACGCGGGAAGAACACTGCGTCGGATGCGGCCGGCGCGTGCCGGCCGCATCGCCAGACCTTACTCGCCGAGCGTCAGCAGCGAGGCATTGCCGCCCGAGGCCGTGGTGTTGATGGTCACGGTCTTCTCGGTGGTGAAGCGCGGCAGGTAGTGCGAGCCGCCGGCCTTCGGACCGGTGCCCGACAGGCGCTGGCCGCCGAAAGGCTGCACGCCGACCACGGCGCCGATCTGGTTGCGGTTGACGTAGACGTTGCCGACCCGTGCGCGCGCGGTGATCTTGTCCACCGTTTCGTCGATGCGCGAGTGGATGCCCAGCGTCAGGCCGTAGCCGGTGTTGTTGATCGCCTCGATCACCGCATCGAGCTCATTGGCCTTCCAGCGGATCACGTGCAGCGCCGGGCCGAAGTTCTCGCGCTGCAGCTGCGACAGCGATTGCAGTTCCCAGGCGCGCGGCGCAAAGAACGTGCCGTGCGTGGTGACCTCGCCGACGGGCGTGGTTGCGATCAGGCGCGCTTCGCTGGCCATGCGCTCGGCATGCACGTCGAGCATGCGCAGCGCGTCGGCGTCGATCACCGGGCCGACGTCGGTCGACAGCAGCGCAGGATCGCCGACGCTGAGCTCCTGCATTGCGCCGGCCAGCATCTCGAGCACCTTGTCGGCGATGTCGTCCTGCACGAACAGCACGCGCGCGGCCGAGCAGCGCTGGCCGGCCGAGGTGAAGGCCGAACCCAGCGCGTCCTTGACCAACTGTTCGGGCAGCGCGGAGGAGTCGGCGATCAGCGCGTTCTGGCCGCCGGTCTCGGCGATCAGCGTGCCGATCGCGCCGTCGCGTGCGGCCAGTGCACGGTTGATCGCCAGCGCAGTCGCGTTCGAGCCGGTGAACACCACGCCGGCCACGCGTGCATCCGACGTCAGCGCGGCGCCGACGCTGGCACCATCACCCGGCACGTACTGCAGCACGGCTTCCGGCACGCCGGCCTCGTGCAGCAGTTTGACCGCGGCATGGCCGATCAGCGTGGTCTGCTCGGCGGCCTTGGCGATCACCGTGTTGCCCGCGGCGAGCGCGGCGGCGATCTGGCCGGCGAAGATCGCCAGCGGGAAGTTCCACGGGCTGATGCACACGAACACGCCGCGGCCCGAGAGCTGCAGGCTGTTGGATTCGCCGGTCGGGCCGGGCAGCGCCTCCACGATGAACAGACGGCGCGCCTCGCCGGCGTAGTAGCGCAGGAAGTCCACCGCCTCGCGCACTTCGGCGACGCCGTCGGGAATCGTCTTGCCGGCTTCGCGCGTGCACATGGCGATGTACGCGGGCATACGCGCTTCCAGCAGGTCGGCGGCGTGCTCGAGGATCGCCGCGCGCGAGGCGGCCGGCATCGCGTTCCAGTCGGCGTGTGCGTCGGTCGCATTGCGCAGCGCCTGCTCGACGGTCGCGGTGTCGGCGGCCTGCCACTGGCCCACGCGCACGCGGCGGTCGGCGGGGCTGGTGACCTCGATCGTCTCGCCACTGCTGGTCGCACCCGGCACCAATGGACCCGCGGTCCACGGGCCGGTCTGGGCCTGGATCTGCTCGGCGAGTGTGGCGAGCTGCGCGTCGTTGGCGAGATTGACGCCCATGGAATTGCTCCTGTCGTGCGACTGGCTGCGGTAGAGGTCGACCGGCAGCGGAATGCGGGGGTGGGGAATGGATTCGAAGCCGGACACGACCTCGACCGGATCGCGGATCAGGTCGTCGATCGCGACGTCCTCGTCGCTGATCCGGTTGACGAAGCTGGAGTTGGCGCCGTTCTCGAGCAGGCGCCGCACCAGGTACGGCAACAGGTCCTCGTGCGAGCCGACCGGCGCATAGACGCGGCAGGCCACGTCGAGGCGATTGGCCGGGATGACCTCGGCGTAGAGATCGTCTCCCATGCCGTGCAGCTTCTGGAACTCGTAGGGCTTGGTGCCGCCGGCGGCCGGCAGCAGCGTCGTCGCCATGCGGTGCACGGCGGCGATGGTGTGCGCGTTGTGGGTCGCGAACATCGGATAGATCGCATCGGTCGCCGACAGCAGGCGGCGCGCGTTGGCCAGATAGCTGACGTCGGTGTTGGGCTTGCGGGTGAACACCGGGTAGCCCGGATGGCCGTCGACCTGGGCGCGCTTGACCTCGCTGTCCCAGTACGCGCCCTTGACCAGGCGCACCGGAATGCGGCGGCCATGCGCGCGGGACAGAGCGGCGATCCAGTCGATGACGAACGGCGCGCGCTTCTGGTAGGCCTGCACGACGATGCCGAAGCCGTCCCAGCCGGCCAGCGAGGCATCGGACCAGGCAGCCTCGATGACGTCGAGCGACAGCTCCAGCCGGTCCGCTTCCTCGGCATCGACGGTCAGGCCGATGCGATAGCCCTTCGCGCGCTGGGCGAGGTCGAGCACGCGCGGCGCGAGCTCAGCCAACACGCGCTCGCGCTTGGCATGTTCATAGCGCGGGTGCAGCGCCGACAGCTTGACCGAGATCGACGGCGCGGTGATTGCGTCGTCAAACGGCCCCGTGCGCCCGATCGCGTCGATCGCATCGCGGTAGGCCTTCAGATAGCGGTCGGCATCGGCCTGGGTCAGCGCGGCCTCGCCCAGCATGTCGAACGAGTAGCGGTAGGCGGCGTTGTCGCCCTTGCGCGAGCGCGACAGCGCCTCGCCGATCGTGCGGCCCATGACGAACTGGTGGCCCATGATCCGCATCGCCTGGCGCACCGCGAGCCGGATCACCGGCTCGCCGACGCGGCCGATCAGGCGCTGGAAGGCGTTGTGGACGTTGCGCTTGGTGTCGTCGGCCAAGTCGACCAGGTGCCCGGTCAGCATCAGACCCCAGGTCGAGGCGTTGACCAGCACCGAGTCCGACTGGCCCATGTGCTTCTTCCAGTTGGCCTCGCCCAGCTTGTCGCGGATCAGCGCATCGGCCGTGTCCTGGTCCGGAATGCGCAGCAGCGCTTCGGCCACGCACATCAGCAGCACGCCTTCCTCGCTGCCGAGGTCGTACTGCTGCATGAAGGCTTCGATAGCGCCCTGGTCCTGGGCGCGCGCGCGTACCCGGCGCACCAGATCGGCGGCCGTGGCCTGGATCGCGGCGCGGTCGGCATCGGGCTGCCGGGCCTGTTCGAGCAGCGCGCGGACGCACGCTGTTTCATCGCCGGTCCAGGCGGCGGTGATCGCGGCGCGCTGCGGCAGAAGGGAGGTCGCAGGAGCGGCGGACGACGGACTGGCGTTCAAGGCGGGACGACCGGCATAGGACAGAAGCGGAATTCTAGCTCGCCGACCGCCGCGACCACTGTGCGCAACCCGTCCGAAGCGCGGGCACGGGCCTCGGGTGTGGGTCGCCCGGTGGTAGCCCGGACGGGAAACCGGAGAACGGGGGCCGGAGGGGGTATCCTCGGCCGCGTGCGTCAGCGTCCTGTCGCTGCTGCGTCGCCTGGACCGGGTGCATTCGGTAACAGGCGGTTGCGGCACCGCGGCTTGCCCCTGTCGAACGCCGACAGCTACCATTCATGCGTTATTCGCAGTACGCCGCCGCTCCTGCGTATATCGCCCGGCTTCCATTGCCGGGCGAGGACGGACGCGTTCCCGCCAGCACCAAGGCCAGCTCAGGTATGGGGTCCGATGTGAAGCAAGGCGCTTGTTTTAAACGGTGTGCGTCCAGGATGTGGCTCAGTGGCGCAACCGCGCTGCTCGCTTCCACCAATGTCTTGGCGCAGTCAGCCGATCCCAAACCGTGGCAGCTGAACATGGGCCGCGGGGTCACCACCTCCGCCCAGCACGCTTACGACGCGCACATGCTCGCGCTGTGGGTCTGCGTGGTGATCGGCGTGCTGGTGTTCGGCGCGATGGCGGTGGCGATGTTCCGCTTCCGCAAGTCGCGCGGGGTCACGGCTGCGCAGTTCAGCCACAACACCACGGCCGAGATCATCTGGACGGTCGTCCCGATCGTCATCCTGGTGCTGATGGCGGTGCCGGCGACGCAGAAGCTGATCGCGATGTACGACACCCGCGACTCGGAGATGACCGTCAAGGTCACCGGCGTGCAGTGGATGTGGAAGTACGAGTACATGGGCGAGGACGTGGTCCTGACCAGCCGTCTCGACCGCGAGAGCGACCGCCTGCGCCAGAGCCGCGACACCACGCGCGCCGAGCTCGATGCCCACGGCCACTATCTGCTCGACGTCGACAACCAGCTGGTGCTGCCCACCAACACCAAGATCCGCTTCGTCGTGACCGCCGACGACGTGATCCATTCCTGGTGGGTGCCGGCCTTCGGCTGGAAGCAGGACGCGATTCCGGGCCTGGTCAACGAGGCCTGGACCGAAATCCTCGAGCCGGGCGTGTATCGCGGCCAGTGCGCGGAACTGTGCGGCAAGGACCACGGCTTCATGCCGATCGTCGTGCGCGCCGTGCCGCCGGAAGAGTTCCAGACCTGGCTCGCCGCCGAGAAGGCCAGGAACGCGCCGGCCATTCCCGTACCGGGCGAGCCCGGACCCGCCGACGCCGCACCCGCGCCGTCTGACGTCGCGCCGGCCGAGACTGCCGCCTCCGCCACGCAGTCCCCGTCCGCCCCTGCCGCGCCCGCGGCCGGCTGATCGATCGAGGCACACCGCACATGTCGACGACGCACCCCGCCACCGCTGACGCGCACCACGACGACCACGGCCACACGCAGGGTTTCGTGCAGCGCTGGTTCTTCTCCACGAACCACAAGGACATCGGCACGCTGTATCTGCTGTTCTCCTTCGTGATGTTCATCATCGGCGCGGCGATGAGCGTGATCATCCGCACCGAACTCGCCGCGCCGGGCCTGCAGCACGTCAGCCCGATGTTCTTCAACCAGATGACCACCATGCATGCGCTGGTGATGATCTTCGGCGGCGTGATGCCGGCCTTCGTCGGCCTGGCCAACTGGATGATCCCGCTGCAGATCGGCGCGCCGGACATGGCGCTGCCGCGCATGAACAACTGGTCGTTCTGGATCCTGCCGTTCGCGTTCACGATGCTGCTGCTGACGCTGTTCCTGCCCGGCGGTGGCCCGGCCGGTGGCTGGACGCTGTACCCGCCGCTGTCGCTGCAGGGCGGCAGCAACGTCTCACTGACGATCTTCGCCATCCACATGATGGGCATCAGCTCGATCATGGGCGCGATCAACGTCATCGCGACCATCCTCAACATGCGCGCCCCGGGCGTGGACCTGTTGAAGATGCCGATCTTCTGCTGGACCTGGCTGATCACCGCGTTCCTGCTGATCGCGGTGATGCCGGTGCTGGCCGGCGCGGTCACGATGCTGCTGACCGACAAGTTCTTCATGACCTCGTTCTTCAACGCCGCCGGCGGCGGCGACCCGGTGATGTACCAGCACATCTTCTGGTTCTTCGGGCATCCCGAGGTCTACATCATGATCCTGCCGGCGTTCGGCATTGTCTCGGAAATCATCCCAACCTTCAGCCGCAAGCCGCTGTTCGGTTACCAGGCGATGGTCTACGCGACCGCGTCGATCGCGTTCCTGAGCTTCATCGTGTGGGCGCACCACATGTTCACCGTCGGCATGCCGCTCGGCGGCGAGATCTACTTCATGTTCGCCACGATGCTGATCGCGATTCCGACCGGTGTGAAGGTGTTCAACTGGGTGTCGACGATGTGGCGCGGCGCGATGACGTTCGAGGCGCCGATGCTGTGGGCGATCGCGTTCGTGATCCTGTTCACCATCGGCGGATTCTCGGGCCTGATGCTCGCGATCGTGCCGGCCGACTTCCAGTACCACGACACCTATTTCGTCGTCGCGCACTTCCACTACGTGCTGGTGACCGGCGCGCTGTTCTCGATCATCGCGGCCACCTACTACTGGTGGCCGAAGTGGACCGGGCGCATGTACAGCGAGTTCTGGGCGAAGGTGCATTTCTGGTGGACGATCATCTTCGTCAACCTGCTGTTCTTCCCGCAGCACTTCCTCGGTCTGGCCGGCATGCCGCGCCGCATTCCCGACTACAACGTCGTGTTCGCCGACTGGAACCTGATCAGCTCGATCGGCGCATTCGGCATGTTCGCCACGCCCTTCATGATGTTCGCGATCCTGCTGCATTCGAAGCTGCGCGGCGCGCCTGCTGCGGCGCGCGCCTGGGAAGCGGCGAAGGGCCTGGAATGGACGGTGCCGTCGCCGGCCCCGCACCACACCTTCACCAAGCCGCCGGTACTCAAGCCCGGCGATCTGGCCCACGACGACATCAGCCACTGATGCCGATCGCGATGACCACGCCTGATCCCGGTTCCGATCTCGCCGCCCGCCGCCGTCGTGCGCGTCGGACCGCGGTGACCGTGGCGGTGATCGCGGCGCTGGTGTACATCGGTTTCATCGCGCGCGGGGTGCTGCTGTCGTGAGTGACGACCTGCGCCCGGCGGACGCGCGGACCGACACGCGGCCGACGTCGAAGACCGTCGGCATCGGCAAGCTGGTCGGCATCTCGGTCGTCGCGTTCGCCTTCACCTTTTCGCTGGTGCCGCTGTACCGCATCGCCTGCGAGAAGGTGTTCGGCATTCGCTTGGAGAACAGCGCGGTCACCGCGCCGGCGACCAGTGCGACGCCGGCCGAGCGCTGGGTGACGGTGGAGTTCGATGCGACGGTGAACTCGCGGCTGCCGTGGTCGTTCCGGCCCAACGAAACCCGCATGCGGGTGCGCGTGGGCGAGCAGTACGAAACCACGTACTACGCGCACAACGACAGCACCGCGCCGGTCGTCGGCAGCGCCACGCCGTCGGTGGCGCCGGCGCGCGCGTCGGGCTTCTTCCAGAAGACCGAATGCTTCTGTTTCACCGCGCAGACGCTGGAGGCGGGCGAGACCCGCGACATGCCGGTGCGCTTCATCATCGATCCGTCGTTGCCGCCCGACGTCAACACGGTCACGTTGAGCTACACCTTCTTCAAGAACGATGTCCTCACTTCGCGTCTGGCCGCCCATGCGGCGCCGGCACGCGGCATTCCCGGTGTGGTCGCGGCGCCCTGAGCCCGCACCACGCCTTCCGACCACCACGCATCGACGATCCGGACACCGCCATGGCCCACGCCAAGCCCGAGCAGGACCCCGACCTCTATTTCGTGCCCCACGACAGCAAGTGGCCGGTGTTCGCATCGGTGGCGCTGTTCGTCACGATGCTGGGCCTGGCCAGCTGGTTCAACGAAGCCAGCTGGGGCCGGCCGATGTTCTTCGTCGGCATCGCGGTGCTGGCGCTGATCCTGTTCAAGTGGTTCGCCGACGTCGTGCTCGAATCGGTGTCGGGCTATTACAACAAGCAGGTCGACCTGTCCTTCCGCATGGGGATGGTGTGGTTCATCTTCTCGGAGATCATGTTCTTCGCCGCATTCTTCGGTGCGCTGTTCTACGCGCGCACGCTGTCGCTGCCGTGGCTGGGCGGCGAAGGCTCGGGCGCGATGACCAATGCGGTGTTGTGGGACGGCTACAGCGCCGCGTGGCCGTCGGCCGGTCCGGGCGACGTCGGTGGCGCGTTCCAGACGATTCCGGCCTGGGGCCTGCCGCTGCTCAATACGCTGATCCTGCTGGCCTCGGGTATCACGATCACCATCGCGCACCACGCACTGCGCGCCGCGCACCGCACCCAACTGCTGGTGTTCCTGGGCGCGACGATCCTGCTCGCCTGCGTGTTCCTGTTCTTCCAGGCCGAGGAATACGTGCACGCCTACCGTGATCTGAACCTCACGATGGGCTCGGGCATCTACGGCTCGACGTTCTTCATGCTCACCGGCTTCCACGGCGCGCACGTGACGCTGGGCACGATCATGCTGATCGTGATCTGGCTGCGCTGCTACCGCGGTCACTTCACCAAGGAAAACCACTTCGCGTTCGAAGCGGTCGCCTGGTACTGGCACTTCGTGGACGTGGTGTGGCTGATCCTGTTCCTGTTCGTCTATGTGGTTTGAGAACAGGAATTGGGGATTACCGGACATTCGTCCGTTTAAAGCTGGGATTCGGGATTCGAAACGGCGTGCGGATCATTGCCTTCCCGAATCCCCAATCCCCGCGCCCCAATCCCGCCACACGGGGTTGACCGCGTCAGCCGTAAACCCCGTGTGGCTTGATCCACCCCATCCAGATCGCCAGCAGCACCAGCAGGATCAGTCCGACCGACAGGCCGATGCGGCGCGTGAGCGCCTTCACCGTGCGGTCGGTCGTGCCCTTGTCGGTCATCATGTAGAACAGCGCGCTGCCCAGGTTCCACAGGATCAGCAGCACGAAGGCGATGATCAGCAGCAACTTCAGCGAGTCGTTCATCACCATCGCAGGCTCCGGGACACGGGGTGTATGCGGCGATTATTGCAGCCTATAGAGCGCCGCGCGTGAGTCTGCGTAGTACCCGCATCATCGGCTGGACGCTGGCCGTGTTGACGATCGCGGCCTTCGTATCACTGGGTCAGTGGCAGCTGTCACGGATGAGCCAGAAGCAGGCGACGCTCGATGCGGTGGCCGTGACGCTCGATGCCCGCACGCCCGTCTCCCTGTCCGCCGCCGGCGACGCCGCCCGCGCCCGTGACTACGACTGGAGCGGCGGTCGCGGCCGCTTCGTCGACCGTCCGGCCTTTGTGCTCGACAACCAGATCCAGGCCGGCGTGCCGGGCCTGCGCGTGTATCGCCTGTTCGCGCCCGACGATGCGCCGCCGTTGCTGGTCGATCTGGGCTGGACCGCGCTCGTCGAGCGCAGCACGCGCCTGCCCGATGCCGCCATCGTGCGCGGCGACGGTCTGCTCGGCCGCGATCTCGAACTGCGCGGCCTGCTCGCGCCGCCGCCATCGCCGGGTCTTGCGCTCGGCCCGGCGCTCACGCCCGGCGGCGCGGTCCTGATGACCCGGATCGACATCCCGGCGATTGCGGCTGAAACCGGGCTGCCGACGTTGCCGCCGCGGGTATTGCGGCTCGACCCCGCGCTCGATGTCGGCTATCTCCGCGATCTCGATGTGCTGCCCAACACGCTCACGCCCGACAAGCATCTGGGGTACGCGGTGCAGTGGTTCGGGCTGGCCCTCGCGGTGCTCGTCATCGCCCTCGTGCTCACGTTCCGGACCCGCCGCCGATGAATCCGTCTCCCGCGCCGACACTGCCGCCCGCGCAGCGCAACCGTAACCGCATGCTGTTCGTGCTGATCGTGGTGCTGTTTCTCGGCAGCGCCGTGGTCGCCGGCGCGTTGCGGTTCTCGGGCTGGCGCCCGGAGGGCATGCAGAACAAGGGCGAGCTGCTCGACCCGCCCGGGGATCTGCGCACGCATCCGCTGCACCTGATTGACGGCGGCAGTTACGAATGGCGTCCGGCCGAGCGGCGCTGGCGCATCCTTGTCGCGCCGCCGCGCGATTGCGCGCAGGCCTGCGTCGAGCTGTCGCAGCAGCTCGATCTGGTGTGGCAGCTGTTCGGGCGCAATGCCGATCACGTCGACATCCTGTGGGCGGGCGCGGTGCCCGAGGGCGCGGTGCGCAATCCGGCGTGGCGGCTCGTCGAAGCTGACCCGGCGCTGCGTGCGACATTACCGCGCGTCGACGGCGGACCCGGCGAGGCGGACAATGGCGTCCCGGCCTACGTTGTGGACCCGAACGGGTTCGTGATCCTGCGCTACGCCCCCGGCTTCGATCCGGGCGATCTGCGCAGCGACATGGCCAAGCTGCTGAAACTCAAGTGATGACCCACACACCTCCCACGCGCGCGACATCGTTCCGTCCGGCGACCCACAAGCATTTCCACCGCATCGCCTGGCTCGCCACCGCGCTGACGCTGTGCGTGATCGTGTTCGGCGCTTTCGTGCGGCTGTCCGATGCGGGACTCAGCTGTCCCGACTGGCCCACGTGCTACGGCCGCGCGGCGTGGCCGCAGGCCGCGTCGGAAGTCGTCGACCACACGGCGAGCGCGATCCGCGAGTTCGAATGGCACAAGGCCTGGCGTGAGCAGGTCCACCGCCATCTGGCGGCGACGCTGGGCGTGCTGGTGCTGGGTCTCGCGCTGCTGGCCGCGCGCCGTCGCCGCTTCGGCATGCTGCAGATCATCGGTGCGTCGGCGCTGGTCGCGCTCGCGATTCCGCTGTACATGCAGGGCCACGTCATGGCCGCGCTCGGCATCGCCGCGCTCGGCGAAGCGCTGCTGCTGATCGCCGCCTTGCGCTGGTCAAATGTCGATCTCGCCCGCGCGGCCGCGCTGACGCTGGCGGTGGTGATCTTCCAGGCGCTGCTCGGCAAGTGGACGGTCACCATGCTGCTCAAGCCGGTGATCGTCATGGGTCATCTGCTCGGCGGCATGCTGACGTTCTCGCTGCTGCTGTGGATGGCGTGGCGAGCGACGGTGCAGCCGATCGTGCTGGTCGATGCGCCGACGCTGCGTCGCTGGACACTCGGCGCAATCGCTCTGGTCGGCGTGCAGATCGCGCTCGGCGGCTGGGTCAGCGCGAACTACGCCGCGCTCGCCTGCGGCGCCGGCGGCTGGGTCACCGATGCGCACCATTACGTGGATTTCCCGAAGTGCGTGGGCGAATGGTGGCCGCAGGCCGACTTCCGCGAAGGCTTCGTGCTGTGGCGCGGGGTGGGCGTGGATTACGAGGGCGGCGTGCTCGACGGCGCGGCGCGCGTGGCGATCCAGCTCGCGCACCGGGTCATGGCGATCGCGGTGTTCGCGTATCTGATCGCATTCGTCGCGCGCCTGCTGCGCACGCCGGGCCTGCGCGGCTGGGCGGTCGCGCTCGCGCTGCTGACCTGCGCGCAGGTCGCGTTGGGCGTGCTCAACGTCAAGCTCGCGCTGCCGTTGCCGGTCGCGGTCTTGCACAACGGCGGCGCCGCGTTGCTGCTGTTCGTGCTGGTGTCGCTGCTCGCGCGCCTCAAGCGCCCGGACTGACATGGCGATCCAGGCACGCGACTACTGGACGCTGACCAAGCCACGCGTGGTGGCGCTGATTGTGTTCACCGCGCTGGTCGGCATGTTTCTGGCCGTACCCGGCCTGCCGCCGTGGCAGGAGACGGTGTTCGGCCTGCTCGGCATCTGGCTGGCGGCGGCGTCTGCGGCGGCGATCAACCATCTGATCGACCAGCGCATCGACAAGGTCATGGCGCGGACCGCGCATCGCCCACTTGCCACGGGGGCGTTGCGCCCGGTGCAGGTGCTGGTGTTCGCGCTGGCGCTGGGCGCGCTGTCGATGGCGATCCTGGTCCTGCTGGTCAACGTGCTGACCGCCGCGCTGACGTTCGCCTCGCTGATCGGCTACGCGGTGATCTATACCGGGTGGCTGAAGCGCGCGACGCCGCAGAACATCGTCATCGGCGGCGTGGCCGGCGCAGCGCCGCCGCTGCTGGGCTGGGCGGCGGTGACCAATATGCAGGGCCAGTGGGACTGGGCGCATGCGCTGCTGCTGGTGCTGATCATCTTCGTGTGGACGCCGCCGCATTTCTGGGCACTGGCGATCTTCCGCCGCGAGGATTACGCGCGCGCGCTGGTGCCGATGCTGCCGGTGACCCACGGCGTGGCGTACACGCGCTGGCAGATCCTGATCTACACGGTGCTGCTGGTGGTGATCACCTTGCTGCCGGTCGCGATCGGCATGAGCGGGGTGTTCTATCTCGGCGGCGCCGTGGTGCTCGGCCTGGTGTTCCTCTGGTACGCGTGGCGGCTGCTGGATCCGCCGGACGAGTTCTTCGCGATGCGGATGTTCAACTATTCGGTCGTGTACCTGATGGCGCTGTTCGCGTTCCTGCTCGTCGACCACTGGCTGCTGCCGTGGTTGCCGGGCGCCGGCGCCGCGGCCGGTGGACTGGATTTCCAGCGCGTCGGCTGATGATCGCCGCATCCGCTCCGGCGGGCGCAGGGCCCGCCGGCGCAGTGGACCTCAGGACTTCTTCGCGGCCTTCTCGGCCCGCTTTTCCTTCAGGGTCTTGACCGGCTTCTTCTTGGTCTCTTTCTTCTTGTCGAGGCTCTTGGCCATCGTCGCGCTCCGCTGGGATCCGTTGGGGCGGCGAGGAACGCAGGTTCCGCGCCGGATGTGATCCCGCGCTGGGCCGGATCACCGCGCATGCTACGCCGGAACCCGCTGGACGCCCATCGCTGCGCGTGACGCGGGGCGAAACGGCACGACACGCGCCATGTCTGCAGCGCGGCCGCAGGCGGGGCGTTCTAGCGCCGGCAGAACATGAATACGTTAAAATCGCGCCGGCCAGCCATCCAGCGCCTGCCGGTCGCCAGCGCACCTCCATAGACGACGCCTGCGCGACACGCGTCCGCGTCCCGATCAGGACACTTCGATGACACATCTTCATGCGCTGCTGCCGCAGCGCGATCTGCGTTTCACCCGTCGCGTCCTCGGCATGGGCGGCGGTTATCTGCTGGGTCTGCTGCTGTTGATCGCGGCGGGCGGCATGGCCTGGTGGCAGGCCCCGGGTCTGATCGAAGACCAGCAGATCCGCAGCAACCCGCTTGAGCTCGAGGACTACCTCCTGCGCGACGGTCGCTGCACCACGCGCAAGGCGGTCCTGACGGACTGCGAGGCCGATGTCGCCTATGAGGTCGACGGCGTCCACTACGAGAAGCAGATCACGCTGATGTTCCTGTCGGTCTCGCGCGGCGACTACGAAGCCAGCCTGGTGGTCGCCGCAGACGATCCGTCCAAGGCCGCCCTGAGCATCGGCCTGGAGCGGTACTGGAACCGCGTGGCGTTCTTCCTGGTGGTGTTCGGAGTGCTCGCCCTCGGCGGCATCTACAGCCTGGTGGCGACGGCCCGCAACAACGGCGTCAACCGCGCCGCGCAGCAGCCGCAGCGCTGGATCCCGGAACTGGTCGACATCAAGGCGGCGCAGTCCTCGTTCGGCGGCACGCTGGTGACGTACGCCTATGGGCCGGAAACCGGACGTCGCGCGCCCAAGGAGAATTCGCGCTTCGGCAAGCGGGAGGAGCCCCTGCTGGTGGACGCTGCCGACGGCGAAATGCGCGCCCTTGCCCTGCGTCCGGTCAAGGGCGGCAAGCCGCTTCTGCTCGATGCCGGATTGCGGCGCATCGATCTGACCGAAACCGAGCGCGAAGCGGCATTCGCCGTCCTCAACGCTGTGCCGGTGGCGACGGCCTGACCGACAGGTGACCTGTGGTCAGCGTCCGGATGGGTTCATCCGGACGCACCCCGGCCCGCAAAGGTCTGCGTCCGCATCGCGGAGGCCACCAGCGCAGACAACACGGGTGTCTGGGTCGACGGCACCGCGTCTCAGCCGCCAGCCACGACAAGGGCCGTCGGCGCAGGCTGCAGGCAGGCGTCGGGATCGCCGTCGAGGCCGGCCGGCATCTCGCAAGCGCGCGGCTCGAAATCGAGCGTGGCCTGCCAGCCCGTCCGGGTGCCAGGGGTCAATGCGACCTGCACGTCGACATCGCGGATCGTCACCCGCGTGGTCTGCTGCGCGTCGCCGCGCATGGCCCAGCCATCGAGCGTATGGGCGAGCGTGGGGTCGAGCAGACGATTGGCTTCGAGCAGCTGGCGGGTTTGCGCCAGCGCCTCGGGATGGTCGAGCGTGCCACCGCCGGGCTGGATGTGCACGCCGACCAGCAGGCCGCCGTGCTGCTTGAAGGCGACCCGGTCGGCCGGCACGACGATCTGCTGGCCGTTGGGCAGGCGCAGGGTCACATCGCGCGCCTGCGTGATCGTGTGCTCGGCGACCAGGGTGCCATTCTTCTGCGGCCAGCCCAGGTCGACCTGTTCGGCGACCGGCGCGGCGAGATCGATATGCAGCGGCTTGGCCAGCGGCGGCGCGGTGTCGATCCTGGCGCAGGCGCCCAGCAACAGCGCGGTGGCGAGGACAAGACCGGCGCCGAGGCGGCCGGACGGAAGGCGGGTGGATCGGATCATGGTGACGACCTTTCGGGGAGGGAAAAGGACGGGGCACCGCGCCGACCCCGTCTATGCGGAGATTCGGCGGACACATGGTGCTGGACGGACAGGACGGACCGACGCAATCGCGTCATCTCGTACCGGTCGATCCCCCTGCGGGAATCAGACCAGCGCGATAGTTAAGAAGTCGTCATCGCCACGTAAGCAGTCCGTCTGAAACGCGCACATTGCGGCCTCAGCGTGCCCGCTGCAGCAACAGGTCCCGAAGGGCCTGCTTGCCGGACGCGTCCAGGGTGCCCGCCCGCTGCTGCCCCAGCAGATCGTCGATCCGCTGCTGCAGCACCTGCCGGTCGAGCTGCTCGATCGCGTCCCGCAACTCCTGGCCCCAGGAGGCCTCGTCACCGGCGAGATCATGGGTCGCGAGCTTGCGCAAGGCCGGGCCTTCGTCGCGGTCCTCGAACTGCGACAGCAATCCGCCGGTGGTGATATCAGGCCGCACGCTGCCGATGGCGATCAGCTCGGTCAGCAGTTCGATACCGGGCTGGCGCAGGGCGACGAAGGGATAGGGCGGCGGCAGTTCCGCTGCAAGGCCGGGCTTCTGCAGCAGCAGGGCGATGGCGTGCCGCACCACGCTGCGCTTGGGCGGTGGCGCGCCGCGTCCGCCGCGCAGCATGCGTCGTGGCGCGGCCTGCGGCTGCGCCTGCGCGCTCGCGCCGCCGAGCCCGGTGAGCTCGCCCAGGCGCTGGCGCATCAGGTCGGCGAAGGCACCGTCTGGAATCTGCGCCAGCATCGGCTTGGCGCGTTCGGCCAGACGGGCCTTGCCGTCCAGCGTCGACAGGTTGATGCCCTCGCCCAGGGTGTCGAAGAAGAACGTCGACAGCGGAGTCGCCTGGGCCAGGCGTGCCTCGAAGCCGGGCGCGCCTTCGCTGCGGACGATGGTGTCGGGATCCTCGCCATCGGGCAGGAACAGGAAGAACGCCTGGCGGCCGTCGCGCATGCGCGGCAGCACCGATTCCATCGCACGCGTCGCGGCGCGGCGGCCGGCGGCATCACCGTCGAAGCAGAAGAACACGTCGGGTGCGTTGCGGAACAGCAGCTCGGCGTGATCGGGTGTGGTCGCCGTGCCCAGCGTGGCGACCGCCTGCGGCACGCCGAACTGGAACAGCGACACCACGTCCATGTAGCCCTCGACCACCACCAGCCGCTCGATCTTCTGGTTGGCCTGGCGCACCTGCCACAGGCCGTAGAGTTCGCGGCCCTTGTGGAACAGCGGCGTCTCGGGCGAGTTGAGGTATTTGGGCGAGTCTTCCGGCTTGAGTACACGGCCGCCGAACGCGATCACGCGGCCGCGGCGGTCGTGGATCGGGAAGATCACCCGGTCGCGGAACTTGTCGTAGCTGTGGCCGCGGTCGTTCTTCGACAGCAGGCCCACCTTCTCCAGCACCGCGATGCGGCGTGCGTCGTCCTTGCCCAGCGCGTCTTTCAGCGCGGAGAAGCCGTCGGGCGCGTAGCCGATCGCGAACTGGTCGCGGATTGTGGCGTCGACACCACGTCCATCGAGATAGCTGCGCGCCGTGTCGTTGCCGGCGAGCTCGCGGACGAAGAAACGCGACGCGGCATCGAGCGCGTCGTACATCGGCGCGCTGTCGGGGCGCGCCTCACGCTGCTGCGTGTCGCGCGGAATTTCCATGCCGGCGCGCTTGGCCAGCTCATCGACCGCATCGAGAAATTCGAGGCGGTCGTAATTCATCAGGAAGCTGATCGCAGTGCCGTGCGCGCCGCAGCCGAAGCAGTGATAGAACTGCTTGGTCGGCGACACGGTGAAGCTCGCCGAGCGTTCGTCATGGAACGGGCAGCGCGACGAATACTCCTTGCCCTGACGTTTCAGCGGCACGCGCGCGTTGATCACTTCGACGATGTCGGTGCGCGCCAACAAGTCGTCGATGAAGGCGTCGGGGATGCGCGCCATCAGCGTTCGGCCCGCAGGCATGCGCCGGCCGCGGCAGCGGGGCCGACGCGGAACGAGGGAAGGGCAGGGAGCGCGACGCGGATCATGCGGGCGCTAGGATGCCACGCGCACGCGCTGCCGCGTCGGTGCAACGCTCAGCGGTCGGGCGACGGACCGTTCGCCAGCGCGGCGGCCTGCCGCTCGGCGCGCTTGCGCAGCGCGCGGTCGACCGAGGCCCGCCGCAGACGCTCGTCGATGACCGCCGTGATCAGCGCGCCGACGAAGAAGATCGTCGCCGCGTAATACATCCAGATCAGCAGGATGACCAGCGTACCGAACGAGCCGTAGGCGCTGCCCGGCGCGGCATGGGTGAGATACAGGCCGATGCCCCAGCGGCCCACCACGAACAGCATGGACGTCACGGCACCGCCGAACAGCGCCTGCCGCCAGCGCACGCGGCGGTCGGGCAGGTAGTGGTAGAGCAGGGCGAAGGCCAGCGAATAGATCACCAGCATCAGCGTGTTGCCAACGAAGGGCAGGATCGACGGCACATTGGCGAAGATCACCTCCACCGCGGTCGTCATCAGCGTCGACACCAGCACCAGGAAGCCCAGCGCGAACACCACGCCGGCCGAAAACACACGCTTGCGCAGAAAGGCCAGCAGCCCGCCTGGAATGCGGTCGCCGTCGGTGCGGAAGATCAGGTTCAACGTGCCCTGCAGCTGCGCGAACACCACGGTGGCACCGACGAAGAGCAGGAGCGTGCTCCACAGTCCCGCCAACGAGCCGACATCGGGCTCGGCGTTGGCATTCTGGATCACCGTATTGGCAACCGTCATCGCGCCTTCGCCGGCCAGTTCGCCGATCTGCTCGAGCAGCGCTTCCTGCGCCGCCGGATACAGCGACGCGGTGATCCACAGCACCAGGATCAGCAGCGGCGCCAGCGAGATCAGCGTGTAGAACGACAGCGACGCGGCCTGGCTCAGCAGGTCGGCGTCGACGAAGCGCTTGACCAGTGCCGCAGGCAGACTGTCTTCGAGCCGGGACACACGCTTGTCGATACGCGTGCGGAGTCGACCCCAGCGCGTATGGCGGACGGGTGCGTCGGCTTCGTCGTTGTCTTGCGGCGATGGGCTCATGCGGGGCGAGTCGAGGGGGCTGGTGCGTGGTACGCCTGCAGCCACTGTGGCGGTGCCGTCACCTTATGCACCGCGTCGTATCGGCGCGTGAAGCGCTGCGCCGCATCAGCCGCGTGCATCGGCGAGTGCACGCAGGGCGTTTCCTTCGAGGCGCTGCACCGTCCAGCCATCCTGCGGCAGTGCGCCGAGCGCGCGATAGAAGCCGAGCGCGGGCGCGTTCCAGTCCAGCACCGTCCATTCGAACCGGCCACAGCCGCGTTCGACAGCGAGCGCGGCCAGATGGCGCATCAAGCGCGCGCCGACGCCGCGGCCGCGATATGCCGGACGCACGAACAGATTTTCCAGATACAGACCGCGGCGGCCGAGGAAGGTCGAGAACGTGTGGAAGAACAGCGCGAAGCCGGCGGGCGCACCGTCGACCTCGGCGATCACGACTTCCGCCGCGGGCGCGCCGCCGAACAGGGCGTCGGCGAGCAGTGCCTCGTCGGCAACGACGGCATCGGACAGGCGCTCGAAATCCGCCAGTTCGCGAATCAGCGCGAGCACCAGCGGCATGTCGTCCGGACGTGCGGGACGCAGGACGATGCCGTCGTCGGCGCGCGTCATCAGTTCGACAGCGACTGCTTCACCAGGCGCGACACCAGGCCCATGTCGGCCTTGCCGGCCAGCATCGGCTTCAGCACGCCCATCAGCTTGCCGATGTCGGCCGGGCCGGCGGCGCCGGTTTCGGCCTTGGCGCTGGCGATCGCGGCCAGGATCTCGTCTTCGCCGAGCTTCTCCGGCAGATAGCGCTCGATGATGACGATCTCCTCGCGCTCGACCTGGGCCAGGTCCTCGCGGCTGGCTGCCTCGAACTGGCTCACCGAATCACGGCGCTGCTTGACCATCTTCTCGAGCGCGGCCAGCACGGCGGCATCGTCGAGTTCGATGCGCTCGTCGACTTCACGCTGCTTGACCGCGGCCAGCATCAGGCGGATCACGCCCAGGGCGTGCTTGTCGCCGCCCTTCATCGCGGCCTTCATGTCTTCGGTGAGTTGCTGCTTCAGGGTCATGTTGGGCTCCGGGTGCAACGGGTGCGGGAGGCGCCGGGACCGGACCGGTCCGCGGCGGAAACGACAAAAAGCCGGCGGCGCAATGCGCTGCCGGCTTTTCGCGTCATCGAACGGTCGAACCGGGGAAGCCCCGGCCCGGGCCGATCAATACAGGCGCTGGCGCTTGGTGACGTCGCGCGAAACGCGACGCGACTGACGCTTCACTGCAGCAGCAGCCTTGCGCTTGCGTTCCTGGGTCGGCTTCTCGTAAAACTCGCGCTTGCGGGTTTCGGCGAGCACACCGGCCTTCTCGCAGGTGCGCTTGAATCGACGCAGCGCAAACTCGAAGGGCTCGTTTTCGCGGACTTTGACGCTTGGCATGGAATCTCCGGGGATCTGATCGTCCGGTCCTTGTGGCCGGCTCGAATCGAATTTCGAATGCGATACCACCGGGCTCAGCCCCGGCGAGCCGCGTATCATAGCCGTCCCCCGCAGCGGTGTGCAAGCCGTGGGGCCGCCGCGCCCGACGCGGCCTTCCGTTCCGCTTCGAAGGCAGTCCCCCGATGAAAGTCCTCGGCATCGAAACCTCCTGCGACGAAACCGGCGTGGCCGTCTACGACACCGCGATCGGCGGCGCGGCCGGCCTGCGTGCGCATGCGGTCTACAGCCAGATCGCGCTGCACGCCGAATACGGCGGCGTGGTGCCCGAGCTCGCCAGCCGCGACCACGTGCGCAAATTGCTGCCGCTGGTGCGGCAGACGCTGGACGAGGCCGGCCTGTCGACCGGCGATATCGACGGCGTGGCCTACACCGCCGGCCCCGGGCTGGTCGGCGCGCTGCTGGTCGGCGCCGGCGTCGCCCGCGCGCTGGCCTGGGGCCTCGACGTGCCCGCGATCGGCGTGCATCACATGGAAGGCCACCTGCTGGCGCCGTTGATGGAAGACGATCCGCCGGCGGCGCCATTCGTCGCGCTGCTGGTGTCGGGCGGGCATACCCAATTGGTGGCGGTCGACGCGATCGGCAGCTATCGCCTGCTCGGCGAGACCCTCGACGACGCGGCGGGCGAGGCCTTCGACAAGACCGCGAAGATGATGGGCCTGCCGTATCCCGGTGGCCCGCAGCTGGCGGCCCTGGCGGAACACGGCACGCCCGGCGTGTTCAAGTTCCCCCGTCCGATGACCACGCGCCCGGGCCTGGATTTCAGTTTCAGCGGGCTCAAGACCCAGGTGCTGCTGGCCTGGCAGGGCAGCGACCAGACCGATGCGACCAAGGCCGACATCGCGCGCGGCTTCGAGGATGCAGTGGTCGACACGCTGGCGATCAAGTGCGCGCGCGCGCTGGATGCCACGGGTTTCGACACGCTGATCGTCGCCGGCGGCGTCGGCGCGAACACGCGGCTGCGCGAGAAGCTGCGCGCCGACGCGCAGCGTCGCGGGGGTCGGGTGTGCTTCCCGCGCCCGGCGCTGTGCACCGACAACGGCGCGATGATCGCCTTCGCCGGCGCGCTGCGCCTCGAAGCCGGCCAGCACGGCGATGCGGCGGTGCATGTGGTGCCGCGTTGGGATATGGCGTCGTTGCCGCCGCTCACGGCGGCGTGACCCGTCACGCGACGCCGTCGCATCGCTGCCGCTAAGCTGCGGACTTTCCGCCGCATGCAATCGCCGCCATGGACAAAGTCTTCATCGAAGGCCTCGAGATCGAGGCGCTGATCGGCATCTACGACTGGGAGCGAAGGATCCGCCAGCCACTGGTGTTCGATGTCGAGATGGCGTTCGACAACCGCGTGCCAGCGGCCAGCGACGACATCCATGACACGCTGAACTACAAGGCGGTCAGCAAGCGTCTGATCGATTACGTCTCCGCGTCCGAGTTCGGTCTCGTCGAGACGCTCGCCGAGCGCTGCGCGGCGATCGTGATCGAGGAGTTCAAGGTCGACTGGGTACGATTGAAGCTCAGCAAGCCGGGCGCGGTGCGTGGTGCACGCGCGGTCGGCGTCCATATCGAACGTACGCGTCAGGCCTGATCGAAAGCCTGCGCGGCGTTGCGCGCAGGAGCGTTCCATCCGATGCACCCCCAGCTCGAGCAACTCCAGACCACCCTCGCACCGTATCCCTGGGCCTACACCGTCACGGTGCTGTGCGCGGTCCTACTGGTGGCATGGCTGGCCAACTTTCTGACCAAGCGCGTGCTGCTGCGCGGGCTGCGGCAGTTGTTACTGAAGTCGCCGCTTGGGGGCGCGCAGCACGACCACGAGGTCCGGCTGCAGGTCATTCCGCGGCTCGCGAACGTGGTGCCGGCGCTGGTGATCTCGGCCGGTGTCTCGCTGGTGCCCGACCTGCCGTCGCAGCTGGTGACCGTGGTCGAGGCCTTGTGCCAGGTATTCGTGGTGGTAACGATCGCGCTGGCGGTGTCGAAGGCGCTCGATACGATCAACCGCAGTTACGAGCAGCGTCCCGATGCGCGGAACAAGCCGATCAAGGGTTACCTGCAGGTCGCCAAGATCGTCATGTTCGCGCTGGTCGCGATCTCGGCGGTGGCGACGTTGATCGGCGCGGAGTTCCTGCACATCGTCACCGGTCTGGGCGCGATGACCGCGGTGCTGCTGCTGATCTTTCAGGACACCCTCCTGTCGCTGGTCGCCAGCGTGCAGATCAGCAACGACGGCCGTGTGCGCGTGGGTGACTGGATCGAGATGCCGGGCCAGAACGCCGACGGCGACGTCATCGACATCGCCCTGCACACCGTCACCGTGCGCAATTTCGACCGCACCGTGACCACGGTGCCGACCAAGAAGCTGGTCAGCGATTCGTTCAAGAACTGGCGTCACATGTCCGAGGGCGGTGGCCGCCGGATCAAGCGCGCGCTGCTGCTCGACCAGCGCAGCGTGCGGTTCCTGGAGCCGGAGGAGATCGCGAGGTTCCGCCGTTTCACCGTGCTCGACGGCTATCTCGACCGAAAGGACGCGGAGCTGCGCGCCTGGAACGCGACGCTGGCCGAGCGCGGCGCCGAGCCGGTCAACCATCGCAGGGTGACCAACCTCGGTACGTTCCGCGCCTACATCGAGCATTACCTGCGCAACCATCCGGACATCAACCAGGACCTGACGATGCTGGTCCGCCAGCTGCAACCGACGGAAACCGGTCTGCCGCTCGAGGTCTGGGCATTCACCTCCAGCACCGCGTGGGGTGTCTACGAAGGCATCCAGTCGGACATCTTCGACCACCTGCTGGCGATCCTGCCGGAGTTCGACCTGCGCGTGTTCCAGGCGCACAGCGATGCGCCAGTGGACGTCAATCTGCGGCGGCTGGACGACACCGATCCGGCCCCGGCCGCCGATGCGCGACCTCCGCGTGCCGCGCCGCCGTTGTCGGCACCCGACGCAGGCTGAGCCGCACCCCGCGTCTCGCATGGACGCGGGGCAATCGGCGATCATGGCGCCCCCACCGGAGCGTGCCATGCCCATCGCCCTGCTCAGCCTCGGCAGCAACGTCGACCCCGAGCGCCACCTGCGCGCGGCGATCGCGGTGTTGCGGAAGCGCTTCGAGGACGTTGTGGTCTCGGCGGTCTACCGTTTTCCGGCGGTCGGCTATACGGGCCCGGATTTCCTCAATGCCGCGGCGACGGTGCGTACCGATCTCACGCCCGCGGCCTTGAACGACTGGCTGCATGCGCTCGAGGACACGCATGGGCGCGACCGCAGCGGCCCGCGTTACAGCGACCGCACGCTCGACATCGACATCGTGCTGTTCGACGACGCGGTGCTCAGTGGCGCCGGCAACCCCGGGTCGGGCCCGGGGCAGGGTCTCCACATTCCGCGCGATGAACTGCGCCATGCCTTCGTGCTGCGGCCTGCGGCGGAGATCGCGCCCGACTGGCCGCATCCTGTCGACGGCCGATCGCTTGCGCAGTTGTGGGATGCACATCCGGATCGCGACACGGCGTTCGAGCGTGTGGAGGAATTCGACGCGGGCGCTTCCGGCTGATGGATGCGCCGGCGCGCCTGCGCATCCTCGGCACGGGCTGCCATCACCCGGCGCAGCGCGTGGCATCGACGGTGTTCGATGCGCGTCTCGGGCTGGCGCCGGGCAGCAGCGAAGCCGCCACCGGCGTGGCGATGCGCGGCATCGCCGGTGACGACGAGACCGCATCCTGGATGGCGGCGCGCGCCGCCGAGCGCGCACTGCAGGCCGCGGGCATCGATGGCAGTGCGCTCGATGCGATCGTCTCGACCTGCGCGGTCATGGAGCAGCCGATTCCCTGTCAGGCCGCCCTGGTGCAACGCGCGCTGGGGCTCGGCGGTTCCGGCATTCCGGCGTTCGACATCAACGCGACCTGCCTGGGATTCCTGGTCGCGCTGGATCTTGTCGCGGCCTCGATCGCCGCCGGCCGGTACCGACGCGTGCTGGTCGTCGCCAGTGAAGTCCCGTCGCGCGGTCTGCGCGCGGGCGATCCGATCACCGCACCGCTGTTCGGCGATGGCGCCGCCGCGGTCGTGCTCGGCGCCGCCGCGCCTGGCGATGATTCGGCACTGCTGGCGTGGCGCATGGAAACCTTCGCCGAAGGCGCCGACGCCTGCCGCATCCGTGGCGGCGGCACACGCATCGCGCCGGGCGATCCGCGTAACGACGATCGCGATGCCTACCGTTTCGAAATGGACGGGCCGGCGACGTTCCGCATGGCCGGCCGTCGTCTGCCGCGTCTGCTCGCGCGGTTGCTCGAAGCGGCGGGCCTGACGCTCGAAGAACTCGACTGCATCGTGCCGCACCAGGCCTCGGGTGGCGGCCTCGACCGCATCGTGCAGGCGCTGCGTCTGCCCGAGGCGCGCACGATGCGCATCCTCGGCGAACACGGCAACCAGGTCGCCGCCTCGCTGCCGCATGCCTTGCATCATGCGATCGATGCCGGTCGCCTGCAGCGTGGTCAGGCCTGCCTGCTGCTGGGCACCGGCGCCGGCCTGTCGGTCGGCGGCGCCGTGCTGCGGTACTGACATGCGTGTCGAGCTGAGCCTGTTCGATGTCGGCCAGTGCCGCCACTGCGAGCGCGTCACGCTGGCCGGCGGGCGCTGGGGCAACGTGACGTTTCCGTCGATGGTCGCGCTGATCGTGCATCCGACCGAGGGGCCGATCCTCTACGACACCGGTTACGCGGCGCACTTCATGGACGCGACCGCGGGATTCCCCGAGCGCCTGTACCGTTGGGCCACGCCGGTCGAACTGCCGCAGACGCAGCGATTGGAAGTGCAGCTCGCCGCGCACGGCCTGCGGCCGGCCGACATCCGCTGGTGCCTGGTCTCGCATTTCCACGCCGACCACATCGCCGGCCTGCGCGACCTGCCGAACGCGCGCTTCTTGTGCATGCGCGAGGACCTGGATGCGATGCGCGCGATGTCACGCGTGCGCGGTCTGCGCAACGGCTGGCTGCCGGCGCTGCTGCCGACAGATTTCGATGCGCGCGTGCGTTATGCGGGCGATGGCGTCGCGCGTCGATTGCCGGCGCCCTGGGACAGCCTGGGCGAAGGCTTCGACCTGTTCGGCGACGGCCGCCTGCTCGCAGTCCCGATGCCCGGCCACGCGCCGCGGCAGATGGGCCTGTGTCTGCGGGATACGGACGACCGCGCGGTCCTGCTGTGCGCCGACGCCTGCTGGTCGCATCTGACATTCCGCGAACGGCGCCTGCCGACCTGGCCGGCGCGCCTGGTGACGCACGACTGGGCGGCCTACCTGCGTACCGTCGAGCGCCTGCACACGCTCGCGGTCAGCGCGCCCGACGTCGCGATCCTGCCGTCGCATTGCCAGGCCAGTCTCGACACGTATCGCGCGGCGACGCGCGGAGGTCCCGCATGCGCATCCTCGTGACCGGCGCGTCCGGCTTCGTCGGCGGCGCTTTTCTGCGGCATCATGCCGGGCGCGCCGATCTGCAACTCGTCGGCACCGGCCGCCGCGCGACCGATCTGCCGGATTACATCCGTTGCGATCTCAGCCAGCCCTTCGACCTGCCGGTGCGGCCCGACGTGGTGATCCATGCCGCCGCGCGTTCGTCGCCCTGGGGCACGCGCGCCGAGTACATTGCGCAGAACGTCGATGCGACCCGGCACGTCATCGACTTCTGCCGTCGCAACGGCAGCCCGCGGCTGGTCTATCTGTCGTCGAGTTCGGTGTTCTACCGCGAAGCGCATCAATACGACCTGCGCGAAGACAGTCCGGTGGGCCCGCAGTTCGTCAACACCTACGCCGAGACCAAGTACGCCGGCGAACGGCTGCTACGCGACTATCCCGGCGAACACGTCATCGTGCGGCCGCGCGCGGTGTTCGGCGTCGGCGACACCGTGCTGTTCCCGCGCATTCTCGAAGCCGCGCGCCGCGGCGCCTTGCCGCTGTTCACCGGACAGGACCGGCCGGTGGTCGGCGACCTGATCCAGATCGACACGCTGTCGGATTACCTGCTGCGCGTCGCGACGATGGACCGCCCGGCCGACAGCTACAATCTGACCAACGCGCAGCCGGTCGACATCCAGGCCTTGCTGCTCGACGTGCTGGCGCGGCTGGATCTGCCACCACCGACGCGGCGCGTTCCCATCGGGGCTGCGCTGCGCATGGCGACTGTCGCCGAATGGCTGTGGCGCGGCCTGCGCCTGCGCGGCGAGCCGCCACTGACGCGTTTCGGCGTCGGTGTGTTCGCGTATTCGAAGACCTTCGATCCGGCGCGGATGCTCGCCGATCTCGGCCCGCCGAGTGTGTCGATCGAAACCGGCATCGACGACTTCATCGCTTGGCAGCGGGCGCAGTGGGCGGCCTGAGCGTCGCGGTGTTGCTCGCCGGCGCGTATGGCGCGTTGCTGGCGTTGCGCGCGGTCTGCGCAGGGCGCGAGATCCGCGGGCAGGCAGCGCAGCCAACGCCGGATGCCGCATTCGCCTTGCACGAGGTCGCGGTGCTGCAGCCGATCCTCGGTGGTGACCCGCGGCTGATCGACGTGCTGTGCGAAACGCTCGATGCACTGCCTGACGCGCGCTTCCACTGGCTCGTCGATGCTGGCGACATGCACGCTGAGTCGGTCATCGCATCGCTGCGGGCCACGCATCCGCACGCCGTCATCGCCGTGCACGTCAACCCGCCCGCGCCCGACGGGATAAACCCCAAGAGCTTCAAGCTCGACCGCGCGCTGGCCACGGTCGAGGCGCCGGTGTGCCTGGTGCTCGACGACGACGCGACGCTGACCGCCAATGCACTCGCGCGTCTGGTTGCAGCGCTCGAAAGCGCCGACATCGCGACCGCATTGCCGGGCTACGTCGACGACGGCGAGCCAATGGCTGGGCGGCTGCTGGCGCAGTTCGTCAACGACAACGCGGCGCTGACCTATCTCGCGCCGCTGGCCTGGGCGCCGCCGGTGTCGATCAGCGGCATGTGCTACGCGCTGCGCACTGCACATCTGCGCGCAATCGGCGGATTCGCGCCGCTGCTGCGCGCGCTGGCCGACGATCTGGCGATGGCCGACCAGGTGCGCGCGCACGGCGGCCGCATCGCCCAGACCATCGCCCCGGTGCGCGTGCGCACCAGCATCGACGGCCCGGCGCATTACCTGCGCCAGATGCATCGCTGGATGCTGTTCGCGACGCTGCTGCTGCGGCGTCAGCCGCTGCGGATGCGCGTCCTGATCACGCTGCTGCATGGTCTGCCGCCGCTGCTGTTGTGGGCGACGGGCATCGCGCTGGCGGTGCAGCCCACGATGACGGGTGCCCTCTGCGTGATCGGCGTGCTCGTGCTGCGTGCTGCCGTGCCCGCATGGCTGCAGCGCAGGCTCGGCGTATCCGCGCCACAGCGCCCGCTACTGTCGCTGCTGGCCGAGCTGCTGCAGCCGCTGCATCTGTTGCATGCGAGCTGCGTGCGCACGGTGCGCTGGCGCAGTCGGCGCTATCGCGTGCATGCCGACGGTGGCTTCCATGTCGTCTGAGACCACCGCGCCGATCCGCATCGCCTTCCTGACCGGGCGCAGCGATCCGTCGCGCTGCGGTCTGAGTCCGGAGCAACAGGCGTTTCTCGATGCGCTGCAAGCACCCGGCCGCGAACTCGTCGACTGCAACTTTCCGTATGCCGCGCCAAACACTGGACACATCGCTGTCCCCTTGCCACTGGCGGCGTGGCGCAACCTCGGCGACTACATCGGTGCGCGCCGCCCCGCGTTTGCCAGGCAGCACCGCGCAGCGGTGGCGGCCACGTTCGAAGGAGTCGACAACGTCGTGCTGCTGGCCGGCAGCTGCGGGCTGGAACTGCTGGCGAATCTGTGCCTGCCCGCTGACCTGCGTGCGCGGCTGCACGTCTTCGCCTACGGCCCGGTCGCGCGACATGCGCCGGACGTCGCTCGCCTGCTGTGCGTGCGTGGACGCAGCGACTGGATATCGCGCGTCGGCTGGCGCGGCCCGGTCCACGTTGTCGACGGCGGACACATGGACTACCTGCGCCGGCGCGACGTGCACGCCCTGTGCGAAGACTTCATCGCGGCAACGCCATGCGCATCGACCTGATCGCACCGCCCTACAGCGGCCACCTGCATCCGGTGCTCGCGATGGCCTGCGAACTCACCGCGCGGCACCAGGTGCGGGTGCTGTCGACCCCGTCGGCGATGGCGCAGGTCGCCCGCGCCGGTCTGGTCGGCGTGCCGCTGCTCGATGCCGACGCCGAGCGCGTGCTCGATGCGATCTCCGATCCGCGCCATGCCGTGCGCAACCATCCGCTGCGCATGCACCGGCAACTGCGCGCCGCGCTCGAGGTCATGGCCCGCTTCGCGCAGGCCTTGCGCGAGATCTATGCGGATGCGGCAACGCGACCTGGGCTCGTCATCGCCGACTTCACCGTGCCGGCTGCAGGCGCGGTCGCGCAGTCGCTCGGCATCCGCTGGTGGACCAGCCTGCCGTCGCCAAGCGTGCTCGAAGCGCCGGATGGACCGCCGGCCTATATGGGCGGCCTGTCGCCGGCCAAGCATGCGGGCCAGCGTCTCCAGCACGCACTGGCGCGGCGGGCAGTGCGCGGCTTCAAGCGTGGCGTGCATCGCGCGTATCGACACCGCATGACCGCGCTGGGCCTGCCGCGGCTGTATCGCCACGACGGCAGCGAAGCGGTGTACTCGCCCGAACGTATTCTCGCGCTCGGCATCGACGCGCTGGAATTTCCGCGCACCTGGCCGGCCGCGCTGCGTTTCATCGGGCCGCAGTTGCCGACGCCTGGCACCGATACGCCGTGGTCGGTACCGCGTCGGGAGCCGCGTTTCGTCGAAGGTCGCCGCCACGTGCTGGTGACGCTGGGAACGCATCTGCGCTGGGCCAAGAATGCGTTCGACGCGCGCCTGCGCGCGTTGGCCGCGGCGATGCCCGAGGTGGAATTCCATTTCACCGATGGCGATGCCGCCGCCGATCACCACGACCACATGGGCAATTACCAGCGCCTGGCCTATGTCGACTACGCGCGCTGGATCGGCCGCTACGACCTCGTCGTGCACCACGGCGGCGCCGGCATCCTCTACCAGTGTCTGGCGGCCGGGCGTCCGGCGATCGTCTGCCCGCAGGATTACGACCAATTCGACCACGCCGCGCGCCTGCAGCACGCACGCGCCGCGCTGTGGCTGCGCGATCCCGCCGGACTGGAGGCTGCGGTGCGGCGCGCATTCGCGGATCCCGGACTGTTCGACGGGCTGCCGGCACTGCAGGCGGCGGTGCGCGCGACGACAGACGCGCGTCCGCTGGTCACGTTGGTCGCCGACGATACGTCGTGGTAGTGCCCGACGGCCGAAGATGACGTCTGTCACTGGGCAACGCGCCCGCCGGGCGACACCATCCAGTCGACGCCCGTGTGCCGGGGTCGCGTATCGAAAGGGGAGAAGATCATGTTCGACAAGCTGTCGCGGAGCTGGGGTCTGGTGAAGGCGAGTGCGGCCGTGCTGCGCTCGGACAAGGAACTGATGCTGTTCCCGGTGCTGTCGGGCCTGGCCACGCTCGCAGTGCTGGCGACCTTCGTGCTGCCGCTGTTCGCGCTGCGCGTCTTCGAGCACGGCATCGGCCTGGCCGGCCTGCTGCTCGCCTTCGTCTTCTACTTCTGTCAGTACACGGTGATCGTGTTCTTCAACTGCGCGCTGGTCGGCGCGGCGATGATCCGCCTGGGCGGCGGCGATCCGACGCTGTCCGACGGACTGGCCGCGGCGAAGCGCAGATTGCCGGCGATCCTGGGTTACGCGGCCATCGCCGCGACCGTCGGCGTGCTGCTGCAGTCGCTCAAGCACAAGGAGAACAATTTCCTGGTGCGGCTGCTCGGCAGCGGTCTCGGTGCAGCCTGGACGCTGGCGACCTTCCTCGTGGTGCCGGTGCTGGTCAGCCGCGACATCGGCCCGATCGACGCCCTCAAGCAGAGCGTGACCCTGCTCAAGCGCACCTGGGGCGAGAACGCGATCGGCAATGTCGGCATCGGCGCGGCCTTCGGTCTGCTGACGACGCTGGTCGCGATGATCGGCGTCGGTCTGACGTTCATCGCGCTGCAGAGCTCGGTCGTGCTGGGCATCGCCGTCGGCGTGGTCTGCGCGCTGGGCGTGCTGTTGCTCGCGGTCTACCAGGCCGCGTTGACCGGCATCTACTCGGCGGCGCTGTACCGCTACGCGGTGTCGCACGATGTGCCGGACGGATTCTCCGGTGCGCAGCTCGCGCATGCGTTCGAGCCGAAGCGCTAGACGCATGCCGCAGCCGACCTGTAGGAGCGCGCTTGCGCGCGATGGCCGTTCGCTGGAAAGCCCGTTCGCGCGCAAGCGCGCTCCTACGGGGGGCTTTCTTGCCGCAGATTCGGATGGCTAGAGCGAACGCCCGCCGTCGAGCCGCAGCACTTCGCCAGTCGTGAAGCCACCACGCAGCAACCAGGCGACGGCATCAGCGATCTCCTCTGCACTGCCGAGCCGGCCAAGCGGCGTCGCATCGAGAATGCGCGTCTGCTGCGCAGTATCCGCGCCGTCTTCCGGCCACAGGATCGCGCCGGGCGAGACCGCATTGACCCGCACCTCCGGTGCCAGGGCGACCGCAAGGCCACGGGTCAGGCCGAGCAGGGCGGCCTTCGACGCCGCGTAGGCGACCAGATCCGCGCGTGGGCGTTCGGCGTACAGATCGCCGATGTTGACGATCGCCCCGCGCGCCGCGCGCAGATGCGGCGCCGCGGCCTGCGCCAGCAGGAACGGCGCACGTGCATTGGTCGCCATCAGCGCATCGAAGGCGGCGGCACCGGTGGCGTCAAACGCGGTCGGTGCGAATGCCGCGGCGTTGTTGACCAGCGCGTCGAGCCGGCCGAAACGCGCGACGCTGTCCTCGACCAGCTTTGGCAGCACGGCCGCATCGGCCAGATCGCCTTGCAGCACGTGCACGCTGCCCGGTCGCTGTGCATCGAGTTCGGCGGCCAGTGCATCGGCGTCGTCGCGCGAGCGATGGCAATGCAACGCGACCGCGAACCCATCGGCATGCAGGCGACGCACGATCCCCGCGCCGATGCGACGGGCAGCGCCGGTGACCAAGACAACGGGAGCGGGTGCGGACGCGGACATGCCGTAACGTGATGTGGCGGTGGGACGCCACCTTACGCCACCTGCCAGGAACCGTCGTGCGGATGGCCAGACCGGCGCCTCATCAGTGCGGCCGGGTCGTAGACCACGCGTGCAGCGGTCCGAGCAGGTGAGCCCCTCTCCTCAAGGGAGAGGGGTGAGGGCAGGCCGTCCGCGACCCATCGTCATCGCGCATCCACGGCGCCGCATGAAGTCTTCCACGCCACTCCCACGTGGACCACGTCTGCCTGCTTATCGCCCGCTCGACGAGGCCGCGCTGGTCGCCCATCTCACCGCACACGGCGTCGCGCCGCATGAACCGGTCGAATCCAACTTGGGCGCGCAGGGCGATGGCGATTCACTGTGTTTCACCGATGTCGAAGGCAACGTCGTGGAGCTGAAAGCACGCGTGTGACGGCAGGCCGTCAGGTGGGCTCGCGTATCCTGATACACGCCTGTTCCGGAACCCCCATATGTCGAGCCAGATCCCTACACCGAGCGACGATGCGCTCGCCCACAGCAAGCGCCTGCGCGCCGTGATCCACGCCCAGATTGCAGAGGCCGGCGGGGCGATTCCGTTCTGGAAGTTCATGGAGCTGGCGCTGTATGCGCCGGGCCTGGGCTACTACAGCGCGGGCGCGGCGAAGTTCGGTGCGGCCGGGGATTTCGTCACTGCGCCCGAGCTGGGGCCGCTGTTCGCCGAGTGCGTGGCCGAGGCGTTCGCGCCGGTGCTGCGCGAGCTCGGCGCGGAAGCGCAGTTCTTCGAGATCGGCGGCGGGAGCGGTGCGTTCGCAGGCGATGCGCTGGCGCATCTGGCGGCGCTCGATGCGACGCCGGCGCGCTACGCGATCCTCGAACCCAGCGCGGATCTGCGCGAGCGTCAGCGCCAGCATCTGCAGCAGCGTCTGCCGACGGATCTGTTCGCGCGCGTCGACTGGGTCGACGGCCCGATGCCCGGCGACTGGCAGGGCGTGCTGTTCGCCAACGAAGTCGTCGATGCGTTGCCCACACCGCGTTTCGTGATCGGTGAAGGCGAGGTGTTCGAGGAGTACGTGACCCGCGACGGCGACGGCTTCGGCCGAACGGTGCATCCGGCTGATGCGTTGCTTGGTTCGGCGGTACGCCATGTCGAGCGTCAACGTGGTGGGCCGTTGCCGGATGGCTACCGTTCCGAGCTGCTGCCGCAGCTGCCGTACTGGGTGCAGGCGGTTGCCGGTGGTCTGACCCGCGGCGCGATGCTGTTCGTCGACTACGGCTACGCGCGGCGCGAGTTCTACCGCGACGATCGCGATGCCGGCACGCTGCGCGCGTTCCATCGCCACCAGGTCACCGGCGACGTGTTCGCGCTGCCGGGCCTGCAGGATCTGACCGCGTCGGTCGATTTCACCGCACTGGCCGAGGCCGGCACGCATGCCGGGTTCGAGTTCGCCGGTTACTGCAACCAGACCTCGCTGCTGCTCGGCAACCGCCTGGAGCAGCGATTGGCCGCGCACGAGGCATTGGCGCCTGACGAGGCTGCGCGCTACGCGCTGCGCCAGCAGGCCAAACGGCTCACATTGCCGGGCGAGATGGGCGAGGCCTTCCAGGCGATCGGCTTCGCGAAGGACGTCGACTTCGACCACGCCTTCCTGATCGGCGACATGAGCCACCGTCTGTGAGCCGACGCCCGCGTTTCGGCCGCGCGTTCAAGCCGCTGCGCCGCCCGGTGTTGTGGGGCGGGCTTTGGATCGCGGCGATCGCAATCGTCGTCGTGCTGTCGCTGGCGCCGTCGGTGCCTGTGCCGGACGTCCCCAACAGCGACAAGCTGCACCACTTTCTCGCCTACTTCGCGCTGGCCGCCGCCGCAGTGCAGCTCTACGCGCGCTGGCCCGCACTGCTGGGCGCGGGGATCGGCCTGGTGCTGCTGGGCATCGGCCTCGAGTACGCACAGGGCGCGTTGACCGACACCCGCACGCAAGATCCCGCCGACGCGCTCGCGAACACGCTGGGCGTGATCGTGGGCCTGTCGACGCGGCTCACGCCCTTCCGCGATCTGCTGCTGTGGTTCGACACGCGGTCCGATCGACCCCGGCGCTGAGCCGCTTGCCCGATACTCCTTCCGTTCCCAACTCGGTCCACCGCATGTCCGCCGTCCCGCCTTCTCACACGTCCACCGCACCTGCCGACGATGCCGTTCGCGCCGACGCGCGCCTGGCCTGGGCCCGCGAAGCGAGCGGCGATGCCACGCTGACGCTCGTGCGCGCGTCGATGGATGCGGGCTTTCGCAGCTACTGGCGCGGCGAGGCGCATGGCCTGTCGCGCATCGTCATGGATTCGCCGCCGGACCTGGAGGACGTGCGCCCGTGGCTGCGCATCCGCGATCTGCTGGAAATGCACGGCGTGCGCGTGCCGCACGTGCGGGCGCGCGATGTCGAATCGGGCTTCCTGCTGCTCGAGGATCTCGGTGGCGCGACCTGCCTGCAGACCTTGGAAACGCTCGATGCCGACGCGCTGATGGACGCGGCCTTCGAACAGCTGCTGCGTCTGCAGGCGATCGCGCCACCGGACGATCTGCCTGCCTTCGATAGCGACATGCTGCGGCGCGAACTCGCCCTGTTCGACGACTGGTTCCTTAACCGCCACCTCGGCGTCACGCTGTCGTTTGATGAGCGCGCCGGTTGGGAATCGGTGCAGGCGCATCTGATCGACGCGATGCTGGCGCAGCCGCAGGTGCTGGTGCACCGCGACTACATGCTGCGCAATCTGATGCCGGTCGAAGGCGGCGTCGCGGTGCTGGACTTCCAGGACGCTGTCACCGGGCCGATCGCCTACGACGTGGCCTGCCTGCTGCGTGATGCCTTCCACAGCTGGCCCGCCGCGCAGGCCGACGCCTGGCTGGCGCAGTACCACACCCGTGCGCAGGCGGTCGGCCTGCCGGTGCCGGCGCTCGCGCAGTTCATGCGCGACGTCGCGCTGACCGGCGCGCAGCGGCACCTCAAGGTCATGGGCATCTTCGCGCGCCTGCATCATCGCGACGGCAAGCCCAAGTATCTCGCCGACGCGCCGCGGTTCCTTGCCTATCTCGATGCGGTCGTGCCGCTCGATCCCGCGCTCGCGCCGCTGGGCGTGCTGCTCGACCGCCATGTGCGCCCGCGGTTCGCCGCGGACTGATCCGAAGGACGCATCGCCATGCAGGCCGTGATCCCGCAGCTGCGCATGACCGACGCCGAACGCAGCCTGGCGTTCTACGCCGCGCTCGGTTTCACCGTCGACTGGGAGCATCGTTTCGATACCGGCATGCCGCTGTTCGCGCAGCTCACCCGCGACGGGCAGACGCTGTTCCTGATCGCCCACGCCGGCGACTGTGCGCCGGGCGGCGCGGTGTATTTCAAGGTGCGCGACGTAGATGCCTGCGCGCGCGCATTCACGGCTGCCGGCGTGCCGATCGTGCAGGCGCCTTGGGATACGGACTGGGGCACGCGCGAACTGGTGCTCGTCGATCCCGACCACAATCGTCTGCGATTCGCGCAGCACCCTGACTGATCGCGCCGCGGCGCGAGGAGACTCCGATGGACGACCTGTTCGCAGACGTACCCGTGCCCGTCCACGGCATCCGCACCGGCATCGGCGGCTGGACGTATCCGGAGTGGCGCGACAACTTCTATCCCAAGGGCCTGGTGCAGAAGCGGGAGCTCGAGTACGCGAGTCGCCGTCTGACCGCGATCGAGATCAACGGCACTTTCTACGGCGCGCAGAAGCCGGCGACCTATGCGAAGTGGGGCAGCGAGACGCCAGCGGGCTTCGTGTTCTCGCTGAAGGCGCCGCGTCACATCGTCGGCGCACGCGCGCTGGCCGGCACTGCAAAACAGATCGCCGGATTCGTCGACGGTGGCATCGCCGAACTCGGCGATCACCTCGGTCCGTTGCTGTGGCAGTTCGCGCCGCAGCGGCGTTTCGATGCCGACGATGTCGAAGCATTCCTCGACCTGCTGCCCGATGCCGTCGATGGCCTGCCGTTGCGCCACGCCATCGAAGTGCGGCACCCCTCGTTCCAGAGCGAGGCGTGGCTGCGCCTCGCGCGTGCGCGCGGCGTGGCGACGGTGTTCACCGATTCCACCGACTACCCGTCCTTCGCCGACATCACCGGCGGTTTCGTCTACGCCAGGCTGATGGCCAGTCGTGAGACCAGTATCACCGGCTATCCCGGCCTGCAGCTCGACGCCTGGGTCAAGCGCGCCCTGCAATGGGCAGCGGGCGAAGCGCCGACCGACCTGCCGTATGCAGGTGCCCGCGATGCCGCACCGGTCACCCCGCGCGATACCTTCGTGTTCTTCATCTCGGCCGCGAAAGCACGCAATCCTGCCGCGGCGATGGCGTTGCAGCAGCGATTGGAGGACATCGCGTAGATCCGGGCGCGATGTCCGGGCCTGCCAACGCTCAGCCCGTCCGGGACTGCGCAATCGCCGCGATCCGCGCCTTGCGCAGCGCCTCGCCGACGGCCGGCCCGGTGATTCCCGCGGCGGCAATGTCGCGAGCGTTGACCGCGAGCGCGGCGGCATGCGTGCGGCGCAGGGTGTCGCCCTGCGGATAGGCGTCCTCGGCGCTGCCCAGGCGGCCGCGCTTGTCGCACTCGCACACCAGCGCCAGCTGGGCGATGCGTTCGGGCTTGCGGAACCCGTCGCAACGCGCGATCAGGTCGTGCAGGGTGTCGTCGCGCAGTTCGGCGATGCGGTGCACGTTGAGATGTTCGCGGCAGGCGACGATCGCGAGTTCGCGATGCGCCGCCGGCACCTTCAGCCGCGCGCACAGCCCCTCCAGTGGTTTCAGGCCGGCATGTTCGTGGCCGATGTGGCGCGGCAGCGTGTCCTTCGGCGTCAGCGCCTTGCCGAGATCATGGGTCAGCGCGGCGAAGCCGATCAGCGCATCGCCCGGCGCGAGCCGCGCCGCCATGTCGCTGACCAGTTCCTGGTGCACGCCGGTGTCGACCTCGGGATGGTATTCGGCCCGCTGCGGCACGCCGTAGAGCGCGTCGACCTCGGGCAGCACGACCGCCAGCGCACCGCAGTCGTGCAGCGTGCGCAGGAACGCCGACGGCTGCTTCGATGCCAGCGCACGCGACAGTTCCTGCCACACCCGTTCGGGCGTCAGCGCCTCGAGTTCGCCGGCCGCGACCATGCCGCGCATCAGCGCCATCGTCGCGTCGGCGACGGTGAAACCGAGCGGGGCGAAGCGGGCCATGAAGCGCGCGGCGCGCAGCACCCGTAGCGGGTCTTCGGAGAATGCGTCACCGACATGACGCAGCACGCGCGCCTCGATGTCGCGCACGCCGCCGTAGGGATCGATGAGGGTGCCGTCGGGCGCTTCGGCAATCGCGTTGATCGTGAAGTCGCGGCGACCGAGGTCCTGCTCCAGCGTCACCGACGGATCGGCGTCGACGACGAAGCCACGATAGCCGCGCCCGGACTTGCGCTCGGTCCGCGCGAGCGCGTGCTCGTCCTGCGTTTCGGGATGCAGGAACACCGGGAAATCCAGGCCGATCGCACGGAAACCGGCCGCTTCCATCGAAGCCTGGGTCTCACCGACAACGACGTAATCGCGGTCGCCGGGCGTCAGGCCCAGCAGCCGGTCGCGGACCGCGCCGCCGACGAGATAGATGCGCATGGACATGGGACCGAGGCCTGATAACGAGGGAAACGACGCCGCTGTAGCCTAACGGGCTGCGGCCCCGGACGGGCCGAACTCGCGTTCGTATGTCGCGCGATCGGCATCGTTCATTCGCGAGCGGACGTCGTGGAAGGTCCAGGTCCGGGGTTCGGTGTGCCAGCGGTAATGGCGCAGGCGCAGCCCTGCAATCGGCTCGGCCGTCGCGATTTCCAGCCGATGCGGCACGCGGCCGGCTTCAAGGACAAGCGCAGGTAACGCAGCGGGCGTGCGCCAGTCGCCGGGGATGTCGAGCGAACGCCAGACCATGACCAGCGCGGACGGGATCTCGCGGCCGGCCGCGTCGACCGGCACCGCCGTCGTCCAGCGGCCCTGTCGATCCGCCGGTTGCGAATAGGGCTGGATGAGCGCCGCCCGGTAGGGTGATGTCCATTCGATATGCGCGTCGCCGGGGTGCTCGGTCTGCGCCGCTCGGGCGACGGTTTCCGCGCGGTCCCAACGGTAGACGTTCGCGTCGCCCGTCATCCGGATCGTGTGCGCCGCCACGAGGGTCTCTGCCGCCACATCGTGCGGCAGGTGGAACGGGAACATCAGTTGGGTCTCGTCGACGCGCTGGCGGTCCTGCATCGACACGGTCGGCTGCACCAGCGTGGCCTCGGCGCCGGTCAGCGGACGCCCGGCGTGGTCGAGCAACGCGACGTCGCGCACGCGCAGGGTGGAGAATTCGGACAGCGCCGGTCCGGCCTTGCCGATCGCACGTCCATCGGCCCCCATGGTGATGATGAGACGGGGACCGTGCGGCTGGCGTTTGAGGCCGAAGACCAGCATCGCGTCGGTTGCGGGCACCTGCCCGGCTGGCATCCAGGGCTCGAGTGCGCCCTCGGGCGTGGGGTGCAGTCTGAAAAGCGCGGGATCGTCGGTCCGGGCAGAGAACGGCGGATTGCCCAGCGTGGCCTCGATGGATTCGACATACGCCTGCGCCTGCCCTGGGTCGAGTTCGAGATCGAGCGTGGGCTCGGTCGCCATGTCCACCACGTGCAGCCGATGCACTTGTGGCGCATCGGCGCCCGCGGGGGTGCGCTCGAGATAGAGGCGCACTTCGAGCGGCTGACCGTCGTGGATGCGGACCGCCTGGCGGCCGTGGCCCCGCAGGCCGGCGCCGCTGAATTCGAGATCCAGCACCGCGATCGCGTCGTCGATCGTGCGCACCTGCATGCGGGTCTCGAGGGACGCGAAGTCGCCGGTGCGGTCATGGCGGATGATGTCTTGCCCGACCTGCGGCGCGGTCGGCAGCATGACCGCGCGCAGTGCGAGCGCCGCCAGGCGGGTGGAGACCAGCAGGCGCTCGTCCGGTTGAGACGCGGCCAGCGTTTGCCAGGCCTTGGCGTCGACCGGCCGCACCACAGTGCCATCGGGCCGCGCCTGCACATCAAAGCCGCTGGCGAGCACTGTCCGCATGGCCCGGTCCTCGGCGTGCCGATCGTCGAGCGAGAGCGAGTCGATACCGGGCATGTCGGGCGCGCGCGTCCACACCGGGCGCAGACGCAGCTGCAGGCCGTCTCCGGTGTCCATGGCGGGGGAGACGGTGGCATAGGTCCACTGCCGCAGGGGCGGTGCGGTCGATGCGTCGCGTGTGACCGCATGGGCGATGAAGACCACCCGGGCGTCGGCAGCAGCCGCTGCCTGCGCCAGGCCGGCCAACATCCACAGGCACGCGCCTGTCATCACACCACGCCACCACATCATCGATCGATTCCTTTCCTGTAAGCGCCGTCGACCGGCGCGGGGTGCGCGGTTCGTCACGGGCAGCCGCACATTGTTCCAGACGCCTCCATTGCCGAACAGCGCGCACCGTCTGTCGCCTATGTGCGCGCGTCACGCGTCGGGAGATCGCAGCGAACCCGATTGCGCACGGTCTGTACGGCGCACGCATTAGACTGGCCCGCCCTCGGAGCGCCGCTGTGCCACGTTCTACGATCCCGCGCATCGGTCTTGCGCTGCTGGCAGGCCTGCCTGTCATCGCGTTCGCCGCACCGGTGGCGATGCCCGGCAGCGGGGATGCCGGGGACATCACGCTGATGCTGGTCTACCTCGGGCTGGCGATCGTGCTGTCGTTCCTGTGCTCGGTCGCCGAATCGGTGTTGCTGAGCATCACGCCCTCGTTCATCGCCGGTCTGAAGGCTGAGCGTCCCGGGCTCGCCGCGCGGCTGCAGCGGCTGCGCCACGAGCGCATCGACCAGTCGCTCGCCGGCATCCTCACGCTCAACACGATCGCCCATACCGCCGGTGCAGTCGGCGCAGGCGCGAAGGCCTCCGATGCATTCGGCAGCGCCTGGGTCGGAGTGTTCTCGGCAGTGGCGACGCTGCTGATCCTGTTCCTGTCGGAGATCGTGCCTAAGACGCTGGGCGCGCAGTACTGGCGCCAGCTGGCCGCGCCGACCGCGGTCTTCGTGCGCATGTTGATCGTCGTGCTCTATCCGCTGATCCGTGTGTCCGAAATGCTGACCAGGCTGATCTCGGGCGGCAAGCAGGCGCACGTGTTCAACCGCGAGGAATTCATCGCGATGGCCAGCGTCGGCGAGGAAAGTGGCGGCATCCTGCCGCGCGAGTCGCACATCTTGCGCAACCTGTTCCGCATGTCGGAGCTGCGCGCGCACGACGTGATGACGCCGCGCACCGTGGTCGCCGCGCTGCGGGATACCACACCGGTGTCCCAGGCGCTGCAGGACGCGCGCACGGCACCGTTCTCGCGGGTGCCGATCTATACCGACGACATCGACGACGCGACGACGTTCGTACTGCGCTCGGAAATGCTGCAGGCCGAAGCCCGCGGCGACGGTGACGTGGCGCTGCGCACGCTGGCCCGCCCGATGCGCAGCGTGCCCGAAAGCATGCCGCTGACCGGCCTGCTGGAGTTCCTGCTCGACCGCCGCCAGCAGATCGCGCTGGTGGTCGACGAGTACGGCTCGACCAGCGGCGTGGTGACGATGGAAGACGTTGTCGAGACGCTGCTGGGCCAGGAGATCATCGACGAGAGCGACCGCGTCTCCGACATGCAGCGGCTGGCGCGCCGGCGCTGGAAAGAACGCGCAGCGGCGCACGGTCTACCGGTCGATGCGCGCGACGAGCGCGGCGGGCCAGCCGACCGCTGAATCGAGCGCCGGCGCGCGCGGTCACTCGATGGATTCGACCCGTTTGAACGACAGGACGTGCGGCAGCATGCGCCAGCGGTAGCGTCGCAGCTCCACGGCCGCGATCGGCGCCGGCGTGGCGATCTCGGTGCGCTGCGGCGTGTGCCGCCATTCCCAGTCGAGTGCATCGGCGTCGCGTCCCCGGTGCATCAGCGAGGCCTGCGGCAGCGGACGGCCGTCGGCGTCCAGCGGCACCGCGATGCTCCACAGCGCGTCCGTTTCGTCGGGGCGGGCGCGTGCCTGCTCGAAGCCGATGTGACGCGGTGAGCGCCAGTCGAAGCGCGCACCGGGCTGCGATTGCGGCTGTTCGCCATAGGCGACGGTCTCCACGCCGTCCCAGGCGTAGGTTTCGGCCTCCATCTCGAGGTCGATCGTCGCCAGCGCGGCGAGGGCCTCGTCGCGCACGCCCGGCGGCAGACGGAACGGGAAGTCGGCCTCGCCTTCGTCGCTGTGCCACTGGCCCACCAGCGCGAGCATCGGCCGCACGGGCACCGCCTCCAGGCCGGGCAGCGGCCGGTAGGCGGCATCGCGCAGCGTGACCGAGCGCAGACGCCCGAACAGCGGCGGCGGGCCGTCGTCTGTGCCGCTGGCGTCGGACTTGATCTCGGCACCCATCACCAGGCGCGCACGTCCCATGCTGCGCGGCTTCAGGCCGAACGCCAGCTGCGCCGCGATCGTGTCCAGGCGTTCCGGCGCGAGCATGTCCTGCAGCGGCACGCCGCGTGGCGGCGGATCGTTGCGATATAGCGTCGGATCGTCCGATGGCTCGGAGAACGGCGGCGCCGCCAGCCGCTCGGCTTCGTAATCGGCCCTGGCCGTATTCGAGTCGGACAGGTCGAGCGTGGGAATCGTGTCGAGCGCGACCATGCGCAGGCGCTGCTCGGTGGCCGGCAGCCCGTCGGCGGCGTCCATGTCCAGACGCAGGGACACATCGAGCGGCATGCCGTCGGCCAGGCGCACCGCCTGCCGGCCGCTGCCGGTCAGGGTGTCGCCCTCGATGTGCATCGCCAGCACGGCGACGCCGTCGTCGACGGCCAGCACCTCGAGGCGCGTGTCGATGTCGCCCGCCGGCGACGGTGCGCGCTGGCGGATGACCTGGCCCATGCGCAGCCCGTCGGGCAGCGCGCGGACCTGCAGACCGAGCGTCTGCGGCGCATCCACCAGTGCCTGCGCCGCGCGCGGGCGCTGCTTCAACAACCGGGCCCAGGCGGCGCCGTCGACGGCGCGCATCGGACCGGGCGTGCCGTCGGCCGAAATCCGCACCTCGAATCCGGCATGCAGCACCTGGATCAGGGCCGCGTCGATGGCGTCGTCGGGATCGAGATCGTCAGTGGATCGCCACTGCCCGCCGCCGCGCAGTTGCGACCACAGGGGCTGCGTGTGCAGCCGTTGCTCGCCGGCCGAACCGGCCTCGAGCGTGAGCCGGTTGAAGCCCAAGGTGCGCATCGTGCCGGCATGGCCGGGGGCGCGGATCGTGTGGTCGACGAAGTACACGGCCGGTTCGGCCTGTACGCCCGTACAGAGCGACAGGCCCAGAGCGAGCATCAAGGTGCGCAGTGCGCGCATGGCAGCCTCCATGGCAGTTGGGACGCGAGTGCACGACGCGCGCTGTCGGCGCGGCGCGGCTGCAGGGCGAGGGACCGGGCTCAGCCGGTCGGGCAGGCGAAGCGTTTGTTGCGCTGGGCGGGCGCGCCGCGCATCCGGGGTTCCAGCGGCGCAGCCTGGCCATACATGCGCCAGTCGTAGAGCACGCTGAAGGCGAGCACGCGTGCGACGTACTCGCGCGTTTCGCGATAGCTGATCGTTTCGATCCAGATGTCGGGATCCAGATCCGGACGCTGCGCGAGCCAGCGACCGGTCGGCGTCGGGCCGGCGTTGTACGCCGCGATCGCCACGTAGGGCAGCGTGTACATGTCCTTCTTCTCGCGCAGGTACGCGGTGCCGATGGCGACGTTGGTCGCCGGATCGAACAGGCTGTCTGGGCCGCTCCAGCCCAGGCCCAGACGCCGCGCGACGGCGGCGCCGGTGGCCGGCATCACCTGCATCAGGCCGCGCGCATCGGCCGGCGAACGTGCATTCGGGTTGAACGTGCTCTCGGCGCGGATCTCGGCCGCAACCCAGGCCGGGTCCAGTCCGTGCCGCTGCGATTCGCGCTCGATCAGCGCCTGCTGGGTCAGCGGGAAGCGCAACGTGTACAGCCGCGTTTCTTCCGGCTGGCGGCCGAGGCCGAACACGCCGCGGTCGTACCAGCCGTTCTCCTGGGCGACCTGCACCGCGATGCGGCGCTGGGTGTCGTCGAAGTTGCGCAGCGCGGCGGTCCATTCGCGCGTGGCCCAGCCGGGGCGGTCGATGCGGTACAGCGCCAGTGCGCGCGTCAAGCCCGGATCGGCGGCGACCTTTGCGCGTGCATCGGTCGACGGCGAGAAATCGAGCGGGCATAGCGCGTAGGGCTGGTCGACGCGGTCGGCGGCGAGAAAGCCGTGGAAGTCGGGATTCTTTGCCGCTTCGCGGAACAGCGGCTGCGCGGCCGCGCGGTCGCCGGTGAGTTCGGTCGTGCGCGCCTGGAACCAGGTCCAGCGCGACTGGCCGCGCTGGCTGGCGCCCATCTTGCGGATCGCGGTCAATGCGGCGGTCCAGTCCTTGCGCGCGAGTGCCTCGCGCACGCGCCATTCGTGCAGGCGTTCGTCGTAGGCGCTCTCGGGCACGCGGTTGAGCAGGCGGGCCGAATCGGGCAGGTACGACGCCACCGTCCACAGCGCAGCCTGGTACAGCACCCGACCGTTTTCGGTTTCGCCGAAGCCGAGCGCATCGGCCAGCGCCGGCAACTGGCGTTCGGCGGCCAGCGGATCGGCCTTGGCGAACTTCGCCAGGCCATGCGAAGCGACGAGGCGGCTGCGCGCGGTCTTCGGCCATTGCAGCGCGCGCGCATGCGGCGCGGTCATGTAGGCGGCGTAGTCTTCGGCGAGCGCTTGCTGGCCGGCCGACAGACCGCGCGCGATGGTGCGCATCACGCCGACGTCCTGCTCGGCGACCGCGAGATCGAAACGTTCCCAGCGCAGGTCGTCGCCGAGGCCGCCGCGCGCGGCCAGTGTGGCGAACGGCGCATCGCATTCGTTCGGCAACGAGCTGCCGCTGCTGCGCCACAGTGCCTGCGCGTCGCGGGTCCACTGCGCATCGGTCGCGCCGGTACGGGCGCGCGCGTCGAGTTCGATGCAGCGCAGCGTCGCGTTGGTGGTGCCCGGCGCCCAGGCCTCGCGCACCGCCGCCCACTCCTGGCGTTTGGCCAGTGCGCGCAGCCAGCCTTCGCGGAACACCTCGGCGACCGGCTGGCCCTGGTGACGGCTGATGAAGTCGCGACCCTGCGTCACCGGCAACGTGTCCAGATTGCGGCGCAGCGCGGCCAGTTCCAGCCACGCGCTCGCGGGATGCGACTGCATCGCCGGTGCGACCGGCTGGCCGCGTTCGGCGGCCTGCATCGCCAAGCGGAATGCAGAGTCGTCGACAGCCTGTGCGCAGGCCACACCCGGCAGTGCCAAAGCGAGCGCGGGCAGCAGGGCGCGCAGTGCGCGGGCGCGCATCGGACGGCGGGCGGGCGGGGTGTCGCGGCAGGTCTGCGGCATCGGCATGGGCATGTCGAGAGCGGCGGTCGACTATAACGGAGGCGGGCTGAAGCGCCCTTCGCAGGTGTGCTGCGCCGGGCCACTGACCGCCGTCATCCCGGCCTGCGCCGGCATGGCGCGCCGGAGGCGTCGGCGCCGACGCTTTAGAATTGGCGTCCCCATCGTTCCCGGTCCGCGCACATGATCACTCTCGGCACGCCGCTGTCTCCCTCCGCCACCCGCGTGCTGCTGCTCGGCTCGGGCGAACTGGGCAAGGAAGTGGCGATCGAGTTGCAGCGCTTCGGCGTGGAAGTCATCGCCGCCGACCGCTATGCCGATGCGCCGGCGATGCAGGTCGCCCATCGCAGTCACGTGCTCGACATGCTCGATCCGGCCGCGCTGCGCGCGCTGATCGCGCAGGAGCAGCCGCATCTGGTCGTGCCCGAGATCGAGGCGATCCACACCGACACCCTGGTCGCGCTCGAACAGGAAGGCCTCAAGGTCGTGCCGACCGCGCGCGCCACGCGCCTGACCATGGACCGAGAAGGCATCCGCCGGCTCGCCGCCGAGACGCTGGGCCTGCCGACGTCGCCGTACCGCTTCGTCGACACGCGCGAGGCGTACCGCGCCGCGATCATCGCCGTGGGCCTGCCTTGCGTGGTCAAGCCGGTGATGTCGTCGTCGGGCAAGGGCCAGAGCACGGTGCGCTCTGATGCCGACATCGATGCCGCGTGGGATTATGCGCAGACCGGCGGCCGCGCCGGCGCGGGCCGCTGCATCGTCGAGGGCTTCATCGACTTCGATTACGAGATCACCCTGCTGACCGTGCGTCACGCCGGTGGCACTGCGTTCTGCGCGCCGATCGGCCATGTGCAGATCGCGGGCGACTATCGCGAGAGCTGGCAGCCGCAGCCGATGTCGCCGGCCGCGCTGCAACGTGCGCGCGACGTGGCGCGTGCGGTCACCGACGATCTCGGCGGGCGTGGCGTGTTCGGCGTCGAACTGTTCGTCAAAGGCGACGAAGTCTGGTTCAGCGAAGTCTCGCCGCGTCCGCACGACACCGGTCTGGTGACGCTGGCCTCGCAGGACCTGAGCGAGTTCGCGCTGCATGCGCGCGCGATCCTCGGCCTGCCGATTCCGGTCGACGCGGACGATGTCGTACAGCACGGCATCGCCGCATCCTGCGCGCTGCTGGCGCAAGGCACGGGCGTGCCGGTGTTCTCGAACATCGATGGCGGGCTGCAATCGCCGGACAGCGCGCTGCGCCTGTTCGGCAAGCCGCGCGTCGAAGGCCAGCGCCGGGTCGGCGTGACGCTTGCGCGTGGCGCCGATGTGGAGTCGGCGCGGGCGACGGCGCGTGAGGCGGCGGCTGCGATCAAGATCGAGTGGACCTGATCGGATTCGTGGCGTTTTATTCACCACTACGACCGAGCGAAGCTCAGTGCCTTCCCCCGTATACGGGGAAGGTTGGGATGGGGGCGAACGGTCTGTGTGCAGAGATGCGTGATTCCCGGAGCGTCATTCCGCTCAAGTCGAACGTTCCATTCGACCTGATGGTTTGCCCCCACCCAACCCGTCCGGCCCGGCGCAGCGCGCCGGTCGCTCGCTCGATCCGCGCGGCAGTGCCGCGCAAGCGGATCGCGCTCACCCCGCGCGCGCGGGGGTGGGCTTCAGTTCGCTGCGTGCGTCGCACACGGCGCTCCGCTGCACAAGGCGTCTTCGAAAGATGCTGACCTGGTCGATGCTCTGCTTCCCGCTGCTCGGTGCGGTCGCCGGCGTGCTCGCCGGTCTGCTCGGCATCGGCGGTGGGCTGGTGCTGGTGACCGCGCTGGTCTGGTTGCTGCCGCTCTACGGCGTCCCGCAGGACGCGGCGATGCACACCGCGCTCGCGACTGCGCTGGCGAGCATCATCCTGACCGGGCTGTCGTCGGCGCGCGCGCATCACCGCCGCGGCAGCGTGCTGTGGCGCACGGTCGCGTGGATGGTGCCGGGCGTATTGCTCGGTGGTTGGATCGGCAGCTGGCTCGCCGTGCGGCTCGACGGCGACGTGCTGCGCTACTGCGTGGTGGCGTATTGCGCCGTCGTCGGTACCCAGTTGCTGCTGTCGCGCACGCCGCCGCCCGGTGGCGATGCGGTGGCCCCGGCCGGCCTCGGGCTGTCGGGCGCAGGTGTCGGCATCGGCGCGCTGTCTTCGATCGTCGGCATCGGAGGTGGCAGCATGACCGTGCCCTTGCTGGTGTGGCGGGGCGTGTCGCCGGTGCGCGCGGTCGGCACCTCGTCGGCCTGCGGCGTCTTCATCGCCTTCGCCGCTGCTGCGGGTTACGCGCTGCAGGCGCCGGCGGATGTGCTGCCGGGCGTGTCCTGGGGGTATGTGTATCTACCGGGCGCGATCGGCATTGCGCTCGCCTCGGTGATCGCCGCACCGTACGGCACGCGGCTGGCGCATGCGATCAGCGGCGCCGCGCTCAAGCGCGTGTTCGCGGTGTTCCTCTACTGCGTCGGTGCGAGCCTGTTGTTGCTGTGATTCTTTCCCTTTTTTCGTTGGACCCTCCATGACCACTGCCGCCCCCGCCATTCCCGATTCCATCGCCGCATTGGCGCCGCAGATGACCGCGTGGCGCCACGAGATCCATGCGTGGCCCGAACTCGGCTTCGAGGAAGAAAGGACCTCGGCACTGGTCATCCGCGAGCTGCGCGCGCTCGGTCTCGAGGTGCACACGGGCCTCGGCGGTACGGGCGTGATCGCGGTGATCGACAGCGGCAAACCGGGCCTGTCGATCGGCCTGCGCGCCGACATGGACGCGCTGCCGATGGACGAGGTTGCCGACGAGCGGGGCGAACTGCCGTATCGCTCGCAGCGGCCGGGCGTGGCGCATACCTGCGGGCATGACGGCCACACGTCCGCACTGCTCGGCACCGCGCGGCACCTGGTCGCGCATCCGCCGGCCAGCGGCCGCGTGGTGCTGATCTTCCAACCGGCCGAAGAAGGCGGTCGCGGCGCGATCAGGATGATCGAGGACGGCCTGTTCGCGCGCTGGCCCTGTGACGAGGTCTACGCCTTCCACAACATGCCCGCGCTGCCGACCGGCGAGGCCAGCGTGCGCAGCGGCGCCACGCTGCAGTCGCTGGCGGTGTTCGAGATCGCGATCGAGGGCGTCGGCGGACATGCCGCCGCGCCGCACCGCGCGAACGATCCGCTGCAGGTCGCGGCCCGCCTGGCCGTGGACATCGGTGCGATCGTCGGCCGCCACATCGACCCCATGGAAGCGGCGCTGATCAACGTCGGTTCGCTGCAGGCCGGCACCACGCACAACATCATTCCTTCGACGGCGTCGCTCAGCGGCACGATCCGCTCGCTGTCGAAAGACGTGCACGACGAACTGCTCAAGCGACTGCGCGCGCTGTGCGAGGGCCATGCGCAGATCTCCGGCTGCAACATCGCGCTCGAGATTCCGCATTCCTGCCCACCCTGCGTCAATGCGCCGGAACAGGCGGCGCTTGCTGCCGACGCGATCGCCGACGTGCTCGGCGCCGACCACGTGAAGACCGATCTGCGCGCATATCCGTTCTCCGACGACTTCTCCTACATGCTCGAACAGTGGCCCGGCGCCTACCTGTTCCTCGGCATGGACAGCGCGATGTGCCACCACCCGACGTTCCGCTTCGACGACGGCCTGCTGCCGGTCGCCGCCGCCGTGTTCGACCGCATCGTGCGTCGCCGTCTGGGCTGACGGGCGATCTTTCGCATTCTTGTAGGAGCGCGCTTGCGCGCGATCGGGCTGTCCCGGCCCGGCCCCATCGCGCGGAAGCGCGCTCCTACAGTGTTCGATGCGCTCCTTCGAGCATGGGCCCCGCGCGTAGTGCGTTGGTATCGACAGCGCGATGTGTCACCACCGCCGGTGTTCGACCGTATCGTGCGGCGGCCGGCGACGGTCGAGTCATCGCGTTGTTGTAAGAGTGCGCTCGCGCGAGACGCCTTCCCGGTGAAGCCCCATCGCGCGCAAGCGCGCTCCTACAGGGCGTCGTAAGCTGTGCGCCGCCCACCACGGCGCGTCGACGTCTTCCGCGAGTGCCCCATGTCCCAGCGCGACTGGGTGGCCCAGGCCATCCGCAAGATTGAAGCCGATTTCAACCGCTCGGCCGACACCCATCTGATTCCGCTGGCGCTGCCGGGCTTTCCCGGCATCGACGTCTATCTCAAGGACGAATCCAGCCATCCGACCGGCAGCCTCAAGCACCGGCTCGCGCGCTCGCTGTTCCTCTACGCGCTGGCCAACGGCTGGCTGCATGCGGGCAGCACGGTGGTCGAGGCGTCGAGCGGTTCGACCGCGGTCTCGGAAGCGTACTTCGCGCGTCTGCTGGGGCTGCCCTTCGTCGCGGTGATGCCGGCGTCGACGTCGCCGGAGAAAATCGCCGCGATCGAATTCCACCGGGGCCGCTGCCACCTGGTGCCCAGCGCCTGCGGCATCGGCGAGGCCTCGGTGCAGCTGGCGCGCGAGACCGGTGGTCACTTCATGGACCAGTTCACCTACGCCGAGCGCGCCACCGACTGGCGGGCGAACAACAACATCGCCGAATCGATCTTCAAGCAGATGGCGCAGGAAGCGCATCCGGTCCCGCGCTGGATCGTCTGCAGCGCCGGCACCGGCGGCACCAGCGCGACGATCGGCCGCTACGCCAGCTATCGCGGCTATGACACGCGTGTGCTGTGCGCCGATCCCGAGCACTCGGCGTTTTTCGCCCATTACGCGCGCTGCATCGACGGTGACACCTCCGGCGATGCCGGCGCCGTCGCGCCGTCGTCGCGCATCGAGGGCATCGGTCGACCGCGCGCGGAAGCCAGCTTCATTCCCGGCTGCGTCGACGCGATGCTCAAGGTGCCCGACGCGTTGAGCCTCGCGGCGATGCGCTGGACCAATACGCGCCTGGGCCGGCGCGTCGGCGGGTCCACCGGGACCAATGTCATCGGCGTGCTGCATGTCGCCCACGCGATGCGCGCTGCGGGGCGCAGCGGTTCGATCGTCAGCATCCTGTGCGATGGCGGCGAGCGCTACGCGCACAGTTACTACAACCCGGACTGGTACGCGGCCCAAGGGTTCGACATGGATGCCGCGGACACGCTGGTCCGTGCCGTCGCCGAGCAGGCCACACCGTTGCCCGATCTGCAGACCGCCGGCGACCCGACAGGCTGAGAGGTATCGGTCAAGCTGGGGTTGACCCCAGGTGCGGCCAGGTTAACGATTCGTTACAAGGAAGCGTCGGCGGCACGGGGGCGCCGACAGACCATCCGCATCACTGGAGCTCCTACATGACGTCGATCCCCCGCCACCGGCTGGCCGCCGCGGTCCAGCTGTCTCTGCTCTTGGTCCTGCCCGCTGCCGCCAGCGCCCAGACGCCGGACCCGCAGCCCGAAGCGCGCACGCTCGATACGGTCCAGGTCACCGGCTCGCGCATCCGCAAGGCGGAACTGGAAACCGCGGTGCCGGTGCAGGTGCTCACGCGCGAGGACATCGATCGCAGCGGCTTCACCTCGGTCGCCGACATCGTGCAGAACCTCACCGCCAGCGGCGCGGCGCTCAACACCAAGTTCAACTCGAGCGGCAATTTCGGCTTTCCGCCCGATGGCGGCGGCGTGGGCGCGGGCGCGGCGACGGTGGATCTGCGGCATCTGGGCGCCAAGCGCGTGCTGGTGCTGGTCGACGGCATCCGCTGGGTCAACGAATCCTCGGCTTCGGGCGTGGGCTCGGCGGTCGATCTCAATACGATCCCGCTCGCGCTGATCGACCGCATCGAAGTGCTGGAAGACGGCGCCTCGTCGATCTACGGCTCCGACGCGATCGCCGGCGTGGTCAACATCATCACCAAACGCGATGCCGAAGGCGGCACGCTCGATCTGCACTACGGTGAGTACGACGATCTGGGCGGTGCGACCTGGGGCGCGGACCTCGGCTGGGGCGGCAGTCGTGAACGCGCGCAGTGGTTCCTCGGCGCCTCGTACTACAAGCAGCGCGAAATCGCCTCGTCGAAGGTGGCCAACGCCAGCGTGCCGGTGCCCGGCACCGGGCTGGCGAACGGCAGCTCGGCCACCCCGCAGGGCCGCTTCGTCTTCCAGGATCCGAACACCGGCGAGTCGTTCAATCTGACGCCCAACGACGGTGCCACGTCGCCGTTCTACGACCCGGCGCAGACCAGCTGCACCCGAACCGACGATTTCCACTGTTTCACCACCGCGGACCGCTACAACTTCGCGCCGAACAACCTGCTGCTGACGCCGTCGGAGCGCAAGTCGGTGTTCGGCCAGGTGCGCTTCGAGTTCACCCCGCAGGTCTCGGCCTATGCGCGCGTGCTCTACAACGAGCGCACGTCGGCCAACCAGGCCGCGCCCGAGCCGATCTTCCTCGGCACCGATGCCGGCGTGTACAACCCCTACGCCGAAAGCACGCTCACGATCTCCGCGCTCAATCCGTTCAATCCGTTCGGGTTCGACCTCACCACCGAGGGCGACAATCCGAACCTGTTCCTGCTGGCGCGCCGTCCGGTTGAAGGCGGCCCGCGTCGCTACCAGCAGGACGTCAAGACCTGGTACGCAGCCGGTGGCCTCGAAGGCACCTTCGGCGTCGGCGTGCGCACCTGGAACTGGGACGTGAATCTGGTGCGCAGCCAGAGCCGCGCCGAGCAGACCAACACCGGCAGCTACAACATCCGCCGCATCAACGAAGCCCTGGGCGATCCGGCCGCGTGCGCGGCAATCGCCGGCTGCACACCGCTCAATCTGTTCGGTGGCCCCGGCACGATCACGCCGCAGATGCTCGCCTTCATCCAGCCGGTGGTCCGCGACGAAAGCAGCAACACGCTGACCCTGGCCTCGGCCAACGTCACCGGCGACCTGTTCGAGATGTGGGCCGGCCCGCTGGCATTCGCGGCCGGCGTGGAATACCGCAAATACGAGGGCAGCTATACGCCGGATCCGATCACCGTCGCCGGCGAGTACAACGGCGTGCCCTCGGGCATCACCCGCGGCGACTACGACGTCAATGAGGCCTACGCGGAGTTCAGCGTGCCGTTGATGCGCGACACCGTGTTCGGCGAGACGCTGGATCTCAGCATCGCCGGCCGGTATTCCGACTATTCGACGTTCGGCGGCGAGACCACCGGCAAGGTCGGCCTGCGCTGGCAGCCGGTGGATGAGCTGCTGTTCCGCATGAGTTACGCCGAAGGCTTCCGCGCGCCGTCGATCGGCGAGCTCTACGGCACGTTGAGCCGGTTCGACGCGACCCTGGTCGATCCCTGTTCGGGCGCCGCGGTGCCGTCGCCGGCCTGCGCCGCCGATGGCGTGCCGGCCGGGTACGAGCAGACCAATTCGCAGATCTCGGTGGTGACCTCGGGTAACGCCGAACTCGAACCCGAGCGCAGCCGCAGCCTGATGATCGGTTCGGTGTGGAGTCCCTCGTTCGCCGACGAAGTGTGGTGGTCGGACCGCGTCGATCTCGGCGTGACCTTCTACCGCCACCACATCGACGACGCGATCCAAGCGCCGGATGCGCAGGCGATTCTCGAGCGCTGCATCGCCACGCGCGATCCGTTCGCCTGCGATTCCTACGACCGCAGCGACCGCGGCCAGATCATCCGCTTCGACGACATCCTCGCCAATCTCGGCACGATCAAGACCGACGGCTGGGATTTCACCGCAGCCTGGACGCTGCCCGAACGCGACTGGGGTCGGCTGCGTTTCGATGCCAAGACCACCTGGGTCACGCGCTACGAACTGGCGAACGAGACCGGCGAACTCGAGCCGCGTCGCCCGGGCATCGAGGTCAATAACAGCGCGATTCCAGAGTGGAGCGGCACCCTGGTCACCGACTGGACCCGCGGCCCGTGGTCGCTGGCGTGGACGGTCCGCTACATCGACAGCCTCGTCGAATCCTGCGGCGGCGCCAACGGCTTCCCGATCTGCGACGACAGCGACAATGATCTCAACGGCCTGGGCTCGACCACCTACCACGACCTGCAGTTGTCCTGGCGCAACACCGCCTGGCTCAAGGGCACGCGTCTGGCGCTGGGCGTCAACAACGTCACCGGCAAGGAACCGCCGGTGTGCCTGAGCTGCAGCCTCAACGGCTACGACGCTTCGACCTACGACCTGCCGGGGCGCTTCATCTACGCGCGGCTGGGCATCGATTTCTGATCGGTTTCGAACGTCGCTGAAGCCGGCAGATCTGCGCGAAGCGCTCTTCCGGATTGCGCCATCAAGCCCTCTCCCGGTTCAACCGGGGAGGGCTTTTTTGCATTCAAAGGATGGGTAGAGCGCAGCGAAACCCATCGTCGTCATCACCGCGGCCTGCATCTGAGAGGGCAAGGGATCAAAGCCCCTCTCCCCTTGGGAGAGGGGTTGGGGTGAGGGCAGCAGGTCGCGCGGTTTTCGATCATCGCGATCTTGATCCCGCTCGCTGTCACCCAGCGCGGCGAGATGGCAATGATGGGTTTCGCTGCACCCTACCCATTCTGCGGAACGCGACGCAGCCGCCCGGACGCTCAACGCCGCAGCGCCGCCTCAGGCACGGCCAGCTCGGTCGACAGCGCCAGATGGTCCGAGAACGCGGCCGGCAGCGCCTTCATGTCGGCGCATTTCAGATTGCCGGTGACCAGGATGTGGTCGATCGCGCGCTGCGGGCGCCAGCTGGGGAAGGTGTGCACCGCGCAGGCCGGCGGCTGCAGGCCGGTCTGGCGGTAGAGCACCGACATCTCCGGCCGGTCCGAGGTGCAGTTGAAGTCGCCCATCAGCACCGCATGCGGGTGATCGGCCAGTACCTCGGCGATGAACGACAGTTGCGACAGCCGCGACTGCGCGCCCAGGGACAGATGCGCGACCGCGACCACCAGGCCCTCGTCGCCCTCGCCGAAACGGCTCAGCAGCACGCCGCGCCCGGAAATACGGCCGGGCAGGGCGTGGTTGACGACTTCGATCGGCTCCAGCCGGCTCAGCAGGCCGTTGGCGCTGGACGCGACCGCGCCCACGCGCCGGTTCGGCTGGTGGGTCCAGTACTCGAAGCCACCGCGTTCGGCGAGGTAATGCGTCTGGTTGGTGAAGCCGGAGCGCCAGCTGCCGGGGTCGGCTTCCTGCAGCCCGACGATGTCGTGCGTGCCGGCGAGCATGGCGATGGCGTCGAGCGCCGTGCGCTTGCCGGCCGGCAGCACGTGGGACCAGCTGCGCGTCGCGTAGTCGCTGTAGCGACGCGTGCTGGAGCCGGCCTGGATGTTCGCGCTCAGCAGCTTGAGCGTGCGCGACGCCTCGGCGGCCTGCGGATCGGAATGTTTCACAACGTCGGGCGCTTACTGCGCCGCGCGCTCCATCGCGACCAGGTGATCGGTGACGCGCAGGATGTCCTCAAGCGAACGGCCGCTGACCACGCGGTACTTGCCGTTGACGATGATCGTCGGGGTGGCGTCGACGCCGCTGCGGGTCGCGAACTGGCGGGCGCGGCCGAGGTTGGCGTTGACCGCGAAGCTCTGCATCGTGCTGGTGAAGCGCTGCTGGTCGATGCCCAGCGTGCCGTAGAAGGCGGCGATCGCGGCGGCATCGGCGTTCGGGCGCAGCTTCTTCTCGATGTGGATGGCGTTGAACGTGGCGTCGTGGGTCCGGGCCAGCGTGCCCATCGTCTCGGACGCGAAGAACGCGCGCGGGAAGTTGTCCCGCTCGTCGAACACGGCCGGCAGCGCGACGAAGTTCACGTCGCCCGGCAGGCGCGCCTTCCATGCATTGATCAGCGGCTCGAACGAGGCGCAGTGGCCGCACCAGTAGGCGAACACCTCGGCGACTTCGATCTGCCCCGAAGCGTTGGCGAACGGCTGGCCGCCCTGGATCTCGACGTAGTCGGTGCCGGCGACCGGCGCCGGGCCCTGCGGGGCGACGACGGGGTTGCTGTTGGCGGCGGGCGACTCGGCCTGCGGGTCGGTCGGCGCAGCAGCGTCGCCGAACGGCGCGGCATCGGCAGGCGCTGCAGGCGCGGTCTGCGCCGGCGTCGCGGACGTGGCGGCGTCGGGTGCGGCCGCATGATCGGGCTGCTGGTTGCAGGCCATGAGCAGGACGGGCGCGAGCATCAGGAGCAGGGTGTGGCGGATCTTCATGGTCACTCTCTCGAAAGAAATCGTTCGACGGGCGGCGCGCCTCAGCGCTGGGTGCGTTCGCGTTCGATCAGTTGGTCGGCCACCACGAGGAGGTCCTCCAGCCGCCGTCCCATCACCCGATAACGACCGTTGATGATGAGCGTGGGCGTGCCTTCCACGCCACTGCGCGCTGCGAACGCCCGCGCGGCGTTCAGCTTTTCATCGATCTCCGGACTCGCCATCGCCTTGGCGAACCGCGTCTGCGATCGCGCGCCCTGGGTGGCATAGAACGCCGCGATCGCCTCGATGCTCGCCCCACTGCGCGGCAGGAGGGATTTTTCGTGCACGGCCGAGAACAGCGCGTGATGGCTGCGCGAGTCGATCCGCTGGTCCTGGGCGACGAAGAAGCCGCGGGCGAAGTTGTCGCCAGCCGAGAACGCCGCCGGCAAGTAGGTGAAGCGCACATCGCGTGGCGCCTTCGCGCGCCAGGCGTCGACCAGCTTCTGGAAGTGGAAGCAGTGCACGCAGCCGTAGGAGAAGACTTCGACGACCTCGATCTTCCCGTCCAGCGGCCGCCATGGCTGGCCGTCGGCGATCACCGCATAGTCGACACCCTCGACCGGCGCGGCCGTCTGCGCGGCTGCGGGCAGCCAGGCGGAAGCAGCGAGCGCGACGATTGCGAGCAGGCAGCGCCAGGCGCGGGGATGTGGGGGCATTGTCAGGTCACTCCGGAGTGCGGACGCCGCGCACGCGTCGGCCACTGCGCGAGAACGCGCGAGGGCCGCCATTGGCACGGCGAAGAACATGGATGTACAGATTCAAGTCGACAGGGTGCCGGACGTCGGCACCGTGGAGCGGGTCACGGCGTTTCGGGCGCCGGGGCGGGCGCGGATTCCGCAGCAGGCGCGGGCTCTGCGGCGTCGAGCGCCTCGTCGGCGGTCGCATCGGTCGCCGGCACGGCCTGTGCGTCTGCCGGCACCGCCGGCGCCGGCATCGACGCGGCCTGCGCTTCGATGGCCGCCAGCATCGTCGGGTCGGGGCGCGCATGCAGGCCCTGCATGTAGCTCGACACCGCTTCGATCTCTTCGTCGGTCAGTGACTTGGCGACCTCGGCCATGACGTTGAACAGGTGCTTGTCGTCCTCGCTGGTCTGGCCTTCGCGGTAGGCGTAGAGCCGCCCGGAGCTGTACCAGGCCTGCTGGCCGCCGACATGCGGATAGGCCGGGCCCGGATTGCCGCTGCCCGCCGGACCGTGGCAGGCCATGCAGGACGGGATGCCGCGCTCGGTGTCGCCGCTGCGGAACAGCTTCTGGCCCACCTCGAAGAATCTCATGCCCTTGTAGGGACCGGCCTCGACCACGGCGTCGTCGGCGATGCCGGCGCCGCTGGTCTGCTGCGCGTAGTGCGCGCCGAGGTCGCGCATGTCCTGCGCACTGAGCGGCATCGCGAAGGGCTGCATGATCGCGTTGACGCGCTCGCCGCTCTTGAACAGCGCCAGCTGGCGGGCCATGTAGCGCTCGCTCTGGCCGGCGATGCGCGGATACAGGCTGGGATCGGCGTCAGCATTACCGTCGAGGCCGTGACACGCGGCACAGGTGCCTGCGAGCTGGGCGCCCCTGACCGGATCCCCGTGCGTCGCATTGGCGAGTTCGGCGACGGCGTTGTCGTCGATGTCGCGGACTTCCACTGCCGGCGCGTCCGGCAACGGCTGCACGGTGGACTGCGCGAAGGCGACGGCGCCCACGGCAACGACTACAAGGCCGGCGATACCAATGGCGCGAGCGTGGCGCATTGCTGGGCTCCGAGATCTTTCGATGCCGCGTCCGACAGGTGCCGGTCGCAAGTCCGTCCGATTATGTTGGCCCGCACCGGGCGGGTCAAACCGCGCGGGCAAGCCGGCGCCGGTCGTGCCAAGCTATTGCGATGTCCAATCCCTTCGCACGCGCCAAATACCTGTTGGCTGCCCACACCCCGCAGCAGCTCCCGCCCGACGGCGGATTCGAGGTTGCATTCGCGGGTCGCTCCAACGCCGGTAAGTCCAGCGCGCTCAATGCGCTGTGCCAGCAGAACGCGCTCGCGCGCGTGTCCAAGACCCCGGGCCGCACCCAGCAGCTAGTGTTCTTCGACTTCCCGCCGCACGACAACCGCTTCCTGGTCGATCTGCCGGGCTACGGCTACGCCAAGGTGCCGCGCGACCTCAAGGCCCACTGGCAGGCGTTCCTCGCCCAGTACTTCCGCGAACGCGAGGCGCTCAAGGGCCTGGTGGTGGTGATGGACATCCGTCACCCACTGAAGGAATACGACCGGCAGATGATCGCCTTCGCGGTCGAACACGGCATGCCGGCGCACGCACTGCTGACCAAGGCCGACAAGCTCGGCCGCGGCGCGGCCGGCAACACCCTGCAGGCGGTGCGCAAGGAACTGCTGGCACTGCATGGCGACAAGGTCAGCGTGCAGACGTTCTCCGGCGAGACCAACATCGGCATCGACGAAGCCCGTGGCGTGATCGCGCGCTGGCTGGAGATCGGGCGTCCGGCGCCCAAGCCCGCGTCCTGACGCGCGCATCGTCGCTGGAACACTGGCGACGCACCGGTACGACGCCGCTGCCGGGGCGGCCCCTTTATAGTGCCGCCTTGCGATTCCGGGTCCGGCCCGCATCTCGCCCTTTCCGATCGAGCGGCCCGCATGTCCAGCCCCAGCCACGTCAGCGACACCCCCATCACCGACCGCAACACCCTGGTCGAGGTCCTGGCCTCGGGCGAGAAGCCGATCGAGGCCTGGCGCATCGGTACCGAGCACGAGAAGTTCGGCTTCCGGCTCGACGACCTGCACCCGCCCACCTTCGAAGGCGAGCGCGGTATCGAAGCCCTGCTGCGCGGCTTGACCCGCTTCGGCTGGGAGCCGGTCAACGAAGGCGGCCACACGATCGCCCTGCTCAAGGACGGGGCCTCGGTGACGCTGGAGCCGGCGGGTCAGCTGGAGCTCTCGGGCGCGCCATTGGAGACCATCCACGACACCTGCAGCGAAGTCGGTTCGCATCTGTTCGAGGTCAAGAGCGTCGCCGATGAACTTCGCCTCGGCTTCCTCGGCATGGGCTTCCAGCCCAAGTGGCGCCGGGGCGACATGCCGTGGATGCCCAAGGGTCGGTACAAGATCATGCGCGACTACATGCCCAAGGTCGGCGACCTCGGCCTCGACATGATGACGCGCACCTGCACGGTCCAGGTCAACCTCGACTACGCGACCGAAGCCGACATGGTGAAGAAGTTCCGTGTGTCGCTGGCGCTGCAGCCGATCGCGACCGCGCTGTTCGCCGATTCGCCGTTCACCGAAGGCAAGCCCAACGGGTATCTGAGCTACCGCTCGCACATCTGGACCGACACCGACGCCGACCGCACCGGCATGCTCGACTTCGTGTTCGAGGACGGCTTCGGCTACGAGCGTTACGTCGACTACCTGCTCGATGTGCCGATGTACTTCTCCTATCGCGACGGCATCTACCACGATGCCGCCGGCATGAGCTTCCGCGATTTCATGCGCGGCGAGCTGCCGGTGCTGCCGGGCCAGCTGCCCACGCTGCGCGACTGGAACGATCACATGACCACCGCCTTCCCCGAAGTGCGGCTGAAGAAGTATCTGGAAATGCGCGGCGCCGATGGCGGTCCGTGGAACCGGCTGTGCGCACTGCCCGCTTTCTGGACCGGGCTGCTGTACGACGACGCCGCGCTCGATGCCGCGTGGGATCTGGTCCGCGACTTCACGATGGTCGAGCGCAACGCACTGCGCGACGAGGTGCCGCGGCATGCGCTCAAGACCCCGTTCCGCGGCGGCACCCTGCGCGATCTGGCGATCGAGGCCCTGAAGATCGCCGCGGCCGGTCTGCAGCGGCGCGCCCGCCTCAACCCCCGTGACCAGGACGAGCGGGTGTTTCTCGACGCGTTGATCGAGATCGCCGAATCGGGGCAGACGCCGGCCGAGCGCAAGCTCGAACTGTTCCACGGCGCCTGGCAGGGCGACATCGACCGGGTGTTCCGCGAGTTCGCCTACTGAACCCGCTGCGCCGGCAGGTGCGCCTGCGCACACCTGCCGGTCGGCTTACATGCGGCGCGCTTCGAGGATGTGGCCGTCGGCCACCAGCTGCGGCAGTTCGCGGCGGTAGATCTCGATCTTCTCGACCTCGTCCCAGGTGATGTCCGCCTGGTCGCCGCGCAGTTCGTTGATCGCGCCCCGCGCCTTCGGCCACCCGCTGTCCTCGGTATTGAGCGTGAGCCGCTCATCGTCGACCGCAATCACGCGCATCAGGCCGAACGCGGCCTCCCGATTGCCGGTGCCGGTAAAATCCACGCCGGAAAAGTGGGTCAGTTCCGCAGCGTAGACATCGCCCACCCGCGGCTCGGCGAGCACGGGGTCGAGCGTCGACGCGGCCGCGGCCTGCGGTGTCGCGCCGGCAGGCGTGGCCGCGCCCTGGCCCGAGCAGGCTGCCAGGCCCGTCGCGAGCGCCATCGCCGCGAGCGTGCATCCGATGAACGAAGTCCCGCGTCGATTCCGCATGTCCGTGTCCTTGCGCCTGTTGGGAGGAGGCCGGCCGTGCCGGCGCAGCGGAGCATGGCGCACGGCGCATTCACCGACAAGCGGCCGGTCCGCTGAAGGCGGTCCTCGCGAGCCACGCGCGAGACGGGGTCGACGCGATCCCGCCGGGCGCTGCGCTACCCTGAGTCGATGAAGCCGACCGCCGACACGCCGCTGCGCGACCACCTCGAATTCGCCGATACCGATGTCCTGCTGCGCGACGATGTCCGTCGGCTCGGCGCGATGGTCGGACAGATGCTTGCCGAACAGGGCTCCCAGCAGCTGCTCGATGAAGTGGAAGCGGTGCGCCGCGCCTCGATCGAGCGGCGCGAGGCGGGCCGTCCGGTCGATGCCCTGGCCGACACCCTGGCGGCCATTCCCACCGACGACGCCGAAGCCGTGGTGCGCGCGTTCGCCGCCTACTTCGGTGCGATCAACCTCGCCGAGCGCGTGCACCGCATCCGCCGCCGGCGTGACTACCAGCGCACCGGCGATGCCCCGCAGCCCGGCGGCCTGGAAGCGGTGTTGCGCACGCTCAAGGACGACGGGGTGACGCTCGACGCGCTGCAGGGCTGCCTCGCCCGGCTGCACATCGAGCCGGTGTTTACCGCGCATCCCACCGAGGCCATCCGCCGCGTGCTGCTGGAGAAGGAACGCACGATCGTCGAGCGCTTGATCGCCGACATCGACCGCGAGCGCACGCCGACCGAACGCCGCGCCGACGATGCGCGCATCGTGCTGGCGTTGACTTCGGCGTGGCAGACCTCCGAATCCCCCGCGCGCAAGCCCACCGTCGCCGACGAGGTCGAACACGTCGGCTACTACCTGTCGAACGTGCTGTATCGCGTGCTGCCGGTGTTCTACGAAGCACTGGGTGATGCCATCGAATCGGTGTACGGCACGCGCCCGGTGCTGCCGCAGGTGCTGCGCTTCGGCACCTGGGTCGGCGGCGACATGGACGGCAATCCGAACGTCAATGGCGACACCATGCGCGCCGCCCTCGGCGCGCAACGCAGCCAGGCGCTGGCGCAGTACCGCCGCGATCTGCGCGGGCTGGGCAATGTGCTGACCCAGACCCGGGGCCGCGCGACGATCGACGAGGCGATCACCGCGCGCGTCGACGATTACCGGCGCCGTCTCCCCGACGCCGATGCGGCGCTCAACCCGCGCCATGCCGACATGCCGTACCGGCGCCTGCTCGATCTGATGCAGCTGCGCCTGCGCCTGACCGATGCCGACCATCGCGCGGGCTACGCGGACGCCGACGCGTTCCTCGCCGACCTCGATCTGATGGACACGAGCCTGCGCGACAACCGCGGCGCGCATGCCGGCCAGTTCGCGCTCGATCGTCTGCTGTGGCGCGCGCGCACGTTCGGCTTCCATCTCGCCGCGCTGGACCTGCGCCAGGATTCGGCCGTGCATGACGAAGTGCTCGGCCAGATCGACGGCAGCGACTGGGCGGGCCTCGATGTCGAGGCGCGTGTCGAGCGGCTGCACGCGATGCTCGATGCGCCGCCGAAAGCCAACGGCGCGCTGTCGAATGACAGTGTCGCCTCGACCCTCGGTGTGTTCGATGCGGTGACCGATCTGCGCCGCAGTCATGGCGCCTCCGCCACCGGGCTGTACATCATTTCGATGGCGCGCAGCGCTGCCGATGCGCTCGCGGTGCTCGCGCTGGCGCGTATCGCCGGCTGCGTCGAGGATGGCCAGGTGCCGCTCGACGTGGCGCCGCTGTTCGAGACCGTCGACGACCTGGAGGCCGCGCCTGCGGTGATGCGCGCGCTGTTCGACGATCCGCGTTACCGCGCGCACCTGGCCGCGCGTGGGGAACGGCAGACGGTGATGCTCGGCTATTCCGACAGCGCGAAAGACGGCGGCCTGCTGGCCTCGCGCTGGGCGCTGCAGCGCACCCAGGTCGAACTCACCGCGCTGGCCCGCGACGCCGGCGTGCGCATCGTGTTCTTCCACGGCCGCGGCGGTTCGGTGAGCCGCGGTGGCGGCAAGACCGGGCGCGCGATCAATGCCGCCCCGCGCGGTTCGGTCGACGGCAGTCTGCGGGTGACCGAGCAGGGCGAAGTGATCCATCGCAAGTACGGCATCCGTGCGCTGGCGCTGCGCAATCTCGAACAGTCGACCGCCGCCGTGCTGCAGGCGACGCTGCGTCCGCGCCCGGCGGATCCGCGCGAGGACACCTGGCGCGCGATCGCGACCGATCTGGCCGAGGTCTCGCGTGCGCACTATCGCGCGCTGGTGCACGAACGCGCCGACTTCCCCGACTACTTCCGCGCAGCCACGCCCATCGACGTCATCGAGCGCCTGCAGATCGGCTCCCGCCCGTCGCGCCGGCGCGATGGCGGCATCTCCAACCTGCGCGCGATTCCGTGGGTGTTCGCCTGGGCGCAGAACCGCTCCGGCCTGACCGGCTGGTACGGCCTCGGTACCGCCCTGCAGCACGGCATCCGGACCTACGGCCAGCAGGCGATGACCGAACTGGCGCGCGACTGGCCGTTCTTCAGCGCCGCGCTCGACGACGTGGAAATGCTGCTGGCCAAGACCGACATCGCGATCTTCGAGCGCTACTCGCGCCTTGCCGGCGATGCGCACGACGCGTTCTTCCCCGGCATCCTCGACGAATGCCTGCGCACGCGCGATGCGATCCTGCTGCTCAAGGAGCAGGACGTTCTGCTGGCCGACGACTACCGCCTGCAGCTGTCGATCCGCCTGCGCAATCCCTATGTCGATCCGATCAGCCTGTTGCAGGTCGAGCTGCTGCGCCGCTGGCGTGCGAGCGGGCGCGAGGACGAGACCTTGCTCAACGCATTGGTGTCGACCGTCAACGGCATCGCGGCGGGCATCCAGAACACCGGCTGAGGCACGCGCCCCTGTCGATGCCGACGGCGCTGCTGCCGGCGCTGCGTCACACTGCGCGCCGTTTCTGGGGGGGTTGCCGATGCGCCTGATTGCCGAGCTCGTCCATCCCGCGCTCACCACGCGCGAGGGGCGAGTGCTGCGCCGCCACGCCGCCCGCGGCATCGTGCAGCGCGAGGGGGCGATCCTGCTGCTGTATACCGAGCGCTACGACGATTTCAGCTTTCCCGGTGGCGGCGTCGCCGAGGGCGAGGCGCCGGTGGCCGCGCTGCATCGGGAGCTGGCGGAGGAGACGGGGGCCACGCGCATCCGCGTGCTGGATGCGTACGGGATCGTCGAAGAATATCGACCGGACCGCTCGCCGGACCACGACCTCATGCACATGACCTCGCATTTCTACGTCTGCGCCATCGATGCGACGCTTGGCGATGCGCGGATGGAATCCTACGAGCAGGCCAACGGCATGCGCCCGGTCTGGGTGGACCTGCAGGCCGCGATTGCCCACAACCGGGCGGTGCTGCAGCGCGCGGATCTGCGCATGGGTCTGTCGATCCATCGCGAGACGTTCATGCTCGAACACGTGGCGGCCGATGCCGGATCGACGGTTTTGCAAGACGCAGCCGGCGCCTAGGGTGCCGCCAGCGGTGGCAGGCGTGCACACTCGCATCGTCCCCAAGCCCGGCGTGCGCCATGACCACTGACGATCTCGTGCTCTACACCAACCCGATGTCGCGCGGACGCATCGCGCGCTGGATGTTGGAGGAAAGCGGGCAGCCCTATCGCACCGAGCTGTTGGACTACGGCGACGGGATGAAGGCGCCCGCGTTCCTGGCGATCAATCCGATGGGCAAGGTGCCCGCCCTGGTGCACGGCGACGCGGTGGTGACCGAGGCCGCGGCGATCTGCGCGTATCTGGCGCAGACCTTCCCGGGCGCGGGACTGCTGCCGGAAGACACGCCACGTGCACGCGCGGCCTATCACCGCTGGCTGTTCTTCGCCGCGGGCCCGCTGGAAGCGGCCGTGACCGCGAAGTCGCTCGGCCTGCTGGCACCGGCCGAGCGGGCCCAGATGGTCGGCTACGGCAACTTCGATCAGACGGTCGAAACGCTGGTGGGCGCCGTCTCCGACGCTGCCCCGTGGATTGCCGGCGCACGCTTCACCGCGGCCGATGTCTATGTCGGCAGCCAGATCGCATGGGGCCTGATGTTCAAGTCGCTACCGGCGCATCCAGCATTCGTCGAATACGTCGAGCGGCTGCAGGCGCGGCCCGCGTGGCAGCGCGCCAGTGCGCTCGACGATGCGGCGATGCCGAAGCAGAGCTGAGGCGTCGTCGGGCGCCGAAATGCTGCTGTCACATTTCCCCGTTGCAATGCCTTCCGCCATGGATGGCGCGGGCATCCGCCCGTTCCTGCGCTGTCGTCCCCGGTCAGTCAGCATCTGCCGCACCTCGACCCGGAACGCCCATGCTGTTGCAGCTGTCTCCACCCCCGCTGAGCGTCGACGCCGCAACTGCCGACGCCACCGCTGCGGTGAGTGAACGTTTCAGCATGGTCTACCAGCCGATCGTGCGACTCCGGGACCACCGCGTGGTGGCGCACGAGGCACTGATGCGGCCTGACGACGGCAGCTCCCCGCTGCAGCTGCTCGGACGCGCGCGCAAGGCAGGCACGCTGGGCGATCTGGAAACGCGCGCGGTGCGCAGTGCGGTCGCGCGCTACGACTTCGCAGGCGGCGGCCTGTTGCTGCTCAACCTCAGCGTGCATGCCATCCTCGGCGGCAGCGCCCGCCCGCAGCAGGTACTCGAAGCCCTGCAGGCCGGGGGGCGCGATCTGCGCAACTACGTGGTCGAACTCACCGAGCGCGACATCGTCGAGGACTGCGGGCAGCTGGCACATGCGATCGGCTATCTGCGGGCGGCCGGCGTGCGCATCGCGCTCGATGACTTCGGCAACGGTCATTCCAACTTCGAGCTGTGGCACGAGTTGTCGCCGGAGTTCGTCAAGATCGATCGGTTCCTCGTGCACGGCCTGGCCGACAGCGCCGGGCGGCTCAACATCCTCAAGGCGCTGGTGCAGGTGGCCGACGGCTTCGGCACCGAGCTGATCGCCGAAGGCGTCGAGCGCATCGAGGACCTGCGGGTGCTGCGCGATCTCGGCATCCCGCTGGTGCAGGGCTATCTGCTCGGCCGGCCCTCGGCGACGATCTCGCGCACCGTCTCCGATGACGTGCGCGCGACCGCGGACGACAAGATCCAGGTCTGGCCGCGCGACGACCGGCCCAGCGCGTTCCGTCGCATCCTCGCCGAGCACATGCTGATCGAGGCACCGAGCATCCGCGACACCGCGACCAACCAGGATGCGGAAGCGCTGTTCCGGCAGAACCCGCAGCTCAGCGCGATTCCGGTGGTCGATCGCGACGACGTGCCGCTCGGGCTGATCAACCGCCGCGCGTTCAACGAACACATGGCGATGCCGTTCGCGCGCGAACTGCTCGGCCGCAAGCCGTGCACCACCCACATGAACGCCTCGCCGGTGCTGTGCGACATCCGCCAGAGCGTCGACGAGATGTCGCAGATCCTGCTCGGCGAAGACCAGCGCTATCTCTACGACGGCTTCGTGATCACCGACAACGGCCGCTATCGCGGTGTCGGCACCGGCGAGGCGCTGGTGCGGCGCGTGACCGAGCTGCGCATCGATGCGGCGCGCTATGCCAATCCGTTGACCCAGCTGCCCGGCAATATCCCGATCACCGAACATGTGCGGCGGCTGGTCGAGACCGGGCAGGGCTTCGTCGCCTGCTACTGCGACCTCAACCACTTCAAGCCCTACAACGACCAGTACGGCTATTTTCTCGGCGACCGCATGCTCCAGCTGCTGGCGTCCACCTTGTTGCGCCATGCGGACCCGCGCTGGGATTTCGTCGGTCACGTCGGCGGAGACGATTTCGTGATGCTGATGCAGAGCGACGACTGGGCGCTGCGCTGCGAAGGCGTGGTCAGCGAGTTCAATGCCGCCGCACTGGCGCTGTTCGAACCCGGAGATCGCGTGCGCGGCGTGCTGGAAGGCGAAGACCGCAACGGCAGCTATGCCACGTTTCCGCTGACCACGCTGACGATCGGCGTCGTACAGATTGCCGCGGGCGAACGCAGCGGCGCCGAGGACATCGCATCCAGCGCAGCGCGTGCCAAGCGCGAAGCCAAGCGCCGCGGCCTGTCGGTCCACGTGCTCGGGCACTGACGCGCCCGGCGTCACCACGCCGACAGCAGGTCGATTTCCGCAGCGGATCCACATTCCGCACACGGACGCGGGTGCAGGCTGGCCGCATGAACAGCAAAGCCGATATCGATGCCGGGCTCGAACGTCTGGCGGCCACGCTCGCCGAACTGCGCCGCACCCTGCCGCAGGACGAAGTACTCGAAGCGTTCGGCGAGGCGGCGCGCCCGCTGACCGGGCAAGTCCCGGCCGAACTCGACGCGTATGTGCAGGGCCGGGTGAACACCCTGCTGACCGACGCCGGGCTGATCCAGGAAGATCCGGGCGGCAGCTGATCCTCCGCGCCCGCGACGCCGTGTGAGCGCTCGGGTATACTCCCCCAGAGTATCGAGGCGCCACCCACATGCCGCATTCGCCCGAGGAAAAAAAGCGTGTCCTGCTGCGTGTGCGCCGCATGCGCGGGCAGCTTGACGCGTTGGAGCGTGCACTCGAAGCCGGCGCCGACTGCGGTCCCGTGCTGCAGCAGCTCGCCGCGTTGCGCGGCGCAGTCAACGGCCTGATGTCCGGCGTGCTCGAAAGTCACCTGCGCGAGGAACTCGGCCAGCCGAGCGACTCGCCCGAACACCGCCGCGCCAGCGTCGACGATGCCGTCGCGCTGGTGCGCACCTATCTCAAGTAACCATCGTTTCCGGGAGTTTCCTATGAAGTCACGTGCCGCCGTCGCGTTCGCCGCTGGCGAACCGCTGAAGATCGTCGAGATCGACGTCGCGCCGCCGCAAGCCGGCGAAGTGCTGGTCAAGATCACCCACACCGGCGTCTGTCACACCGATGCGTTCACGCTGTCGGGCGACGATCCGGAAGGCATCTTCCCGAGCGTGCTCGGCCACGAGGGCGCGGGCATCGTCGTCGAAGTGGGCGAGGGCGTGACCTCGCTCGCGCCCGGCGACCATGTCATTCCGCTGTACACGGCCGAATGCCGCGAGTGCAAGTTCTGCCTGTCGGGCAAGACCAACCTGTGCCAGAAGGTGCGCGCCACCCAGGGCAAGGGCCTGATGCCGGACGGCACCACGCGCTTCTCCTACAACGGCGAACCGATCTACCACTACATGGGCTGCAGCACCTTCAGCGAATACACGGTGGTCAACGAGATCTCGCTGGCGAAGATCAACCCCGAGGCGAACCCGGAGCAGGTGTGCCTGCTCGGCTGCGGCGTCACCACCGGCATCGGCGCGGTGCACAACACGGCCAAGGTCAAGGCCGGCGACACGGTCGCGGTGTTCGGGCTCGGCGGCATTGGCCTCGCGGTGATCCAGGGCGCGGTGCAGGCCGGCGCCAGCCGGATCCTCGCGATCGACACCAATGCCGGCAAGTTCGAACTCGCGACCTCGATGGGCGCGACCGACTGCATCAACCCCAAGGACCATGACAAGCCGATCCAGGACGTCATCGTCGAGCTGACCGATGGCGGCGTCGATTTCTCGTTCGAGTGCATCGGCAACGTCAACGTGATGCGCGCCGCGCTCGAGTGTTGTCACAAGGGCTGGGGCGAGAGCGTCATCATTGGCGTTGCCGGCGCCGGCCAGGAGATCAGCACGCGGCCGTTCCAGCTGGTGACTGGGCGCGTGTGGCGCGGCTCGGCCTTCGGCGGCGTCAAGGGCCGTACCCAATTGCCGGGCATGGTGGAGGACGCGATGGCGGGGCGCATCGATCTGGAGCCCTTCGTCACCCACACGATGGGACTGGACGACATCAACGAGGCCTTCGAGCTGATGCATGCCGGCAAGTCGATCCGCACCGTGGTGCACTTCTGATGGCCGCCTTCATGGACAAGTCCGCACTCGAAGCCGCGGTCGCGCATCTCGATCTCGACGAGGACGCACGTGACGCGATCGCGAGCCTCGACGATGGCGATCTGATGCAGATCGACCAAGCGATCCTGTCCGCGCTGGACCGCAGCTGGAAGAAGGCCGGGTTCATCGCCTCGGGGGTCATGATCGCCGCGCCCGACGCCTACGAGGATCTGCCCGAAGAGGTCTACGTGCTGCGGATCCGCGCGCTCGCGCAGGCGGGTCGCATCGAAGGCAAGGGCGATCCGCAGGTGCTCAAGACCTACGAGATCCGTCTCTCCGACAATCAGCAGGTCCACTGACATGACCCTCGAGCGCATCGAACACCGCGCCTGCTTCGGCGGCTGGCAGGACGTCTACGAACACGCATCGAAGACGCTCGGCTGCACGATGCGCTTCGCGATCTACCTCCCGCCGCAGGCCGACACCGCGAAGCTGCCGGTGCTGTACTGGCTCTCGGGACTGACCTGCAACGAGCAGAACTTCATCACCAAGGCCGGCGCGCAGCGGTACGCGGCCGAGCACGGCGTGATGCTCGTCGCGCCCGACACCAGCCCGCGCGGCGACGACGTGCCCGATGCCGAGGGCTACGATCTCGGCAAGGGCGCCGGCTTCTACGTCGACGCGACGCAGGCGCCGTGGTCCACGCACTACCGCATGTACGACTACGTCGTGCACGAGTTGCCGGCACTGGTCGAGGCCGAGTTGCCGGCCAATGGTGCGCGCGCAATCAGTGGTCATTCGATGGGCGGCCACGGCGCGCTGGTGATCGCGTTGAAGAATCCCGGCCGCTATCGCAGCGTGTCCGCCTTCTCGCCGATCGTCGCGCCGAGTCAGGTGCCTTGGGGCGAGAAGGCGCTAGGCGCCTATCTCGGTGACGAGCGCGCGGCGTGGCGTGCCTTTGATGCGACCGCGCTGGTTGCACACGCGGCCGAGCGCCTGCCGCTGCTGATCGACCAGGGCGACGCCGACGAGTTCCTCGACGTCCAACTCAAGCCGCAGCTGCTGCAGGCCGCGTGCGAGGCGGTCGGCCATCCGATCGAACTGCGAATGCAGCCCGGTTACGACCACAGCTATTACTTCATCCAGAGCTTCATCGGCGACCACATCGCGCACCACGCGAAGGCGTTGCACGGCTGAGTGCATGGGGTGGCGTATGTGGCCCCGCCGTCTGCACAACCGCTCGGTCGGCCGATGGGCAGCGGTCTCCGGGCAAGGAGCCTCTGATCAACTCGATCCGGTCACCGTCGCGTAGGCAGAGGCTGCGTTTCGGCGGCACATCGCGTTGATCCTCCCGGGGTATTACCGATCAACGGCCTGACGTCCATGTATCCCCCGCCGGGCGGGGATGGCCGCATGCTTCAGATCTCAGTGCCGTTGCGGAGCATAAGGGCTGGTACACGGGCGACTTGCACCGATAGCTGATACTCGAACAGTTCGATCTCACGCAAGCTGGCGCATGCGAGTCTCAGATCTTCAGTGATCGTGCGGCAAACGATGATGCCCCGCACGTTCTGTCCAGGAGCGGCGAGGTGGTGGCGCACCCAGTTCACATAGCGCAACAGCTGTCCGATCACGCGATCGTAGCCACGCGACACTTTCAGCTCGATCGCAACCAGCCCGCCGTCACGATCAGTCGCGAGGATGTCGATGCGACGTCCACCCGCATCGAACTCCAGGGGCGACACATCGTCTTGGTCATACAAGCGAAGGCCGGGCTCGATGCATTCCAAGTGCCGCGCGAGATAGAGCTGAAGATCGCGTTCGAGCAGGAACTCCGTTGAGCCAGCTGACGCTTCGACGACTGGCGCGTCGGACTCGGAATGAAGTGCTGACTCGATTGCGACATCGCCATCGACCAGCTCGTGGATCGGTGCCGGATCCTTGCCAGGTTCGTACAGCCTGAACTGGCCGGGTGCCACCTTGAACAGCAAGTCGTCGGAGGCTTTCGTCGACGCGTGGTGCAGTCGGCTGGGATCGTTGGTCGCGGCCTGCACCAGATGCGCGCGGATGCTGTTTGGCTGCAGCCTGGGATATCTCTGCCCAAACCAGTCGAGCGCGCGCGATGTCGTCAGGACCTGTCCGGGCATCAGGCCCAGATCGATCAACATGTCCTTTAGAAGAGCCCGCGTCGGTTTGTCGTAGATTGTCCGCGCCATGCGCCTGGCTCGTTATCGGGGCTGCATCTTGCCATCGCGCGAGCCGGCCTGCATTCGCTGTACGTGCGCAAGCTTGAAGTCGGTATAGGCGAAACGCCCGTCACGCAGCACGGTCTCGCCCGCCTCGAGTTCAAGCGGCGCGGTGAACATCGGTCCCGCAGATACGCAGGTGTGGAATTCGCCGTGTTCGCCGCAGGGATCCACGCCGTCGGGCAGGGCGTCGCACAGGGCTTGGTCAAATGCGCGGCCGGCGAACGCCGCGTCGAGCTGACCGGTATCGACGCAGCACAGATCCGCACGCAGCCCGCCCGCGAGCATCGTCGCCGCCAGCGCGGACGTGTTGCTGCCAAACAACGGAAACAGCGGCGCCCACCCGTGACGCGCGCAGAAGGCCTCGCGCCACGTCCGGATATCGGCGAGAAACAGGTCGCCGAATGCGATCGTCGACAGCGTCGGCCAGCGTGCGCGCGCGCGTTCCAGCGCGGCTGCGAAGCGCGCCTCGTAGATCGCGTTCGTCGCCTGTTGCGGGATGCGCGCCTCGATAACCGGCAGGCCGGCGGCCGCCGCCTGCGCATGCAGCACCTCGACGCGGATGCCCTGCATCGAGATGCGCTGGAATTCCTCGGTGATTGTTGTGATCAGTCCCACGACGACCACGTCGGCGCGCTGCCGCAGGACATGCAGCGTCCAGGCCGCATCCTTGCCGCCGCTCCACGACAGCAGGACGGGCTCCGGCACGTCGGCCTCAGCCTGCGCGGACGTCGCGCAATTCCCAGCTGCTGCCTGCCAGCAGCGAGAGACGATGCTTGAGCACAGTGCTGGAAATGGACGTGGTCACCACCAGATCGATGCCCAGATCGCGATCCTCGCCGGTGACCTGCGCTGACGGATCCGTGATACCCAGGGCAGGATCGACTTCGTCGGGATCGGGCTGCTGGTCGCGCCAGCGCGCGAACAGCGCCTCGCCCTGCAACGCAGCCTGCACTTCGGCAGCGACACCATCGGCACCCTGCGAACGCAGTGCGTACTCGCCGGAGGCGCGGGTCTTCTCGGGATCGGGCAGTCGGATCAGGAAGCGGGTGCTCATGCGCGGCCTTGAGGGCAGATGGAAGCCGGAGCGTAGCAACCCGCGCCGTTAGAAATCCGTCATGAGAAGGCGTGCGGCGGCGCTGCGAATCCAATGGTGAGCGAACCCACGCCCACATTGACGATGCCGGTCAGGCTCATCACCGTTTCAAACCGCTCGACGTGATGGGTCTCGCACGCGGTCACCAACTCGGCATAGCCCGGCAGTGCGCGCATCTGCGCCAGATCGCCGCCGTAGCTCAGGCACAGCGTCGGCGTGAGCAGTCCCGCGCGAACGCGTTCGACGGCGAAGGCGAAGAGTCGTTCGGCGGCCGGCTCGAACCCGCGGATCTTGCCGACCGGGCCGGTGTCGCCGCGGTGGCAATGCAGCACCGGCTTGATGTCGAGCGCGCTGCCGATCAGCGCCGCCAGCATGCTGACGCTGCGGTCGCCGCGATGCTTGATGCGCGCGCGCAGATAGGCCAGATCGCGCGGCACCATGTAGGCATAGCTGCGCTCGGCGAGGAACTCGAGCCGGGTGCGGATCTCGGGCGCGCTCGCGCCCGCATCGCGCAGGCGAACCGCCTCGACCGGCAGAATGCCCTGGCCGGCGAAGACCTGCTGGGAATCGACGATACGCAAGGCGAACGGCGTGGTGCAGCCGGCCTGCGCGCGGATCGGCCGGTACTCGTTGAGGATCGCGAAGCTGGCGTGGGTCGCGTTGTCGTGGATCTGGCTGCGGTGCCGGGTGACGGTCAGGCAGAACACGTAGTCGTAGTCGATCACCAGCTCGTCGAGGAACAGCGCCTTGATCTTGTCGGCCGGAAACGCGGCGGTCTCGGCGGTGTGCCGGCCGGCGACGTGGCTCTCGACGAAATCCAGCGTTGCACCCTCGTCGCGCATGTCCACGAACTGCGACTGGCCGATCTTCACCGTCACCGGCAGCAGTTTCACCTCGTGGGCGGTCAACCAGTCGGCCGGCAGGTCACAGGCCGAGTCGACGACGATTCCGATACGCATGCACCCTCCCGTTGCGCGTGGCCGGCGCCCGTCTGTGTTGACGGGTCGCGGAGCAGGCGCCTGGCGCCCGGCCCCACTCTACGCCAAGCCGGATCCTCGGCGAACCGCCCAGGCGCCCCGATGGCCGATCCGGGCCGCGGCGAACTGGCAAGGTCGTCAGTCGCCGCGGGCGCGGCGCGCGGTGGCGGCCATGCGCTGGGCGCCGAGGAAGGCGCGCATCGAGGCTGGCTTCACCGGCTTGGTCAGCACGCGATAGCCGCGGATGCGCGCGGTCTGCTTGAGCGTGTCGCTGCCGTCGGCAGTCAGCAGCGCGCCGGGGACGTCGGGCGAGATGCCGCGCAGTGCATCGAGTGTGTCGAGCCCGTCGAGGCGGTCGTGCAGGTGATAGTCGACCAGCATCACGTCGGGCGATTCGTCCATGCACGCGATCGCCTCGTCGATGGTCTTCGCGCACAGCGGCTCCACGCCCCAGCGGCGCAGCAGGGCGCGCATGCCGGCGAGGATGTCGTCGTCGTTGTCGACACACAGCACGCGCAGGCCCTGCAGCGATTCATCGTGCAGCGGCGCGGGCGTCGCGGTGGGCGGCAACGTCGCCATGACGCTGCGCGGCACGGTGATCGAGAACATGCTGCCGCGGCCGACGCTCGAGCGCGCGTCGAGCGTGTGGCCGAGCAGGCGCGAGATGCGCTGGCAGATCGACAGGCCCAGGCCCAGGCCGCGGCCGTCCCAGTCGAAGTTCTGTTCGTAGCGGTGGAACTCGTCGTAGATCTGGCTCATGTGGTGCTCGGGAATGCCCGGCCCCGTGTCCCAGACCTGCAGTGCGACCTGGTCGCCGCGGCGGCGCGCCGACAGCACGATGCGCCCGCTGCGGGTGTAGCGCAGCGCGTTGGCGAGGAAGTTCTGCAGCACGCGGCGCAGCAGCCGGCGATCACTGCGCACCGCGATCGGCAATGCGTGCAGGCGGATGTCGAGCTTGCGCGCCTTGGCCATCGGCGCGTACTGGCCGGCGAGCTGGCGCATCAGTTCGGACACGTCGAGATCGACGATCTCGGGTTTCAGCGCGCCGGCATCGAGGCGCGAGACGTCGAGCAGGCCGTCGAGCAGTTCCTCGGCTGCGCGCAGCGAGGTGTCGACGCGCTCGGCGAGATGTTTCTGTTCCGCGCCGTCCTGGGTTTCCCGCAACGCCGAGGTGAACAGTCGCGCGGCGTTGAGCGGCTGCAGCACGTCGTGGCTGACCGCGGTGAGGAAGCGCGAACGCGACTCCTGCGCGGCCTCGGCCTCGCGCGTGCGATCGGCGACGCGCTGCTCCAGCGTTTCGTTGATGTCGCGCAGTTCGCGTTCCACGCGCTTGTAGTCGGTGACGTCGCTGTAGCTGGTCGCATAACCGCCGCCGGGCAGCGGCTGGCCGCGCAGCTCGATGACCTGACCGTTGCCGAGCACGCGCTCCGACACATGCGGCGAGCCGGCGCGCATGTAGGCGATGCGCTTGTCGATCTCGGTATCGATGTCGATCACATCGCGCGGGCCGAGTTCGCCGCGTTCGGCGTTGTAGCGGATCAGGTCGGCGACCGGACGGCCGACGTAGAGCATGTTGTCGGGATAGCCGAACAGCCGCTGGTAACTGCGGTTCCACGCGACCAGCCGCATCGTCCGGTCGACCACGCTGACGCCGTGGTCGATGTTCTCCAGCGTGGACGACAACACCTCGCGGTTGAAGCGCAGCTCCTGGCCGGCCTCGTCGAGCATCGCGACGACCTCGTCGACCTCCATGCCCGAGCCTTTGAGCGCACTGGTCATCAGCAGGCGCGCCGACGATGCACCGACCGCGGCCGCGAGCTGGCGTTCGGTGAACTGCAGCCAGGTGCGGTCGGCAGGCGCATTGAGCGCGAGCGGCTTGCCCTGCACCTGCGCGTGTTCGTCGAACGCCGCGCGGGCGGTGCGCTCGCCGACGATGCGGCCGGTCAATGTCAGCAGATCGGGAATGCCGACGGTGCCGCTCCAGTCCTCGGACGCGAACGTGCGGCGTTCGGCATAGGGATCGAGGAAGGGCGCTGCGCGCAGGCGCTCGTCGAGGGTGGGGCGCCAGCGCGCGGACACCAGCAGCAGCGCGCCGACGTTGAGCAGCAGCGACCAGAACGTGCCGTGGGTCAGCGGGTCCCAGCCGGCGAGGCCGAACAGTGCGTGCGGACGCAGCCAGTCGATGCCGAACGGTCCGGTCGTCAGCCACTGTGGATCGAGCCAGCCCGACTGGGTGAGCGTCGGCAGCAGCAGGGTGTAGGTCCACATGCCGAAGCCGATCAGCAGGCCCACCTCGACGCCGCGCCGGCTCGCGCCGCGCCAGTACAGGCCACCGATCAACGCAGGCGCGAACTGCGCGACCGCGACGAAGGCCATCAGCCCGAACGACGCGAGCGTGGTGTCGGTGCCGCTGACGCGGTAGTAGCCGTAGGCGAGCGCAGCCAGGCAGACAATCGCGATCCGGCGGATCCACAGCACCGTGCGTGCGACGTTGCCGCCGTGGCGCTCCGCGTAGCCGCGGCGCAGCAGCATCGGCATCACCAGATCGTTGCTGACCATCGTCGCCAGCGCGACCGAGGACACGATGACCATGCCGGTCGCTGCCGAGAAGCCACCGATGTAGGCGAACAGCGCCAGCGAATCGGCGTTCATCGCCATCGGCAGCGCCAGCACGAAGCTGTCCGGTGCCACCGGCCCGTCGCGGCCGAACAGCGCGACGCCCGCGCTGGCGATCGGCAGCACCATCACGCAGATGATCACCAGGTACCCGCCGAACAGCCAGCGCGCGCGGCGGATGTCGCGCACGTCGCCGCACTCGACGATCGCCACGTGGAACTGGCGCGGCAGGCAGATCAATGCCGCGAAGGCGAGCAGGCACTGGGCGACGAAGCTGCTGGGCGGCGCATCCTTGACCAGCGCCTGCGTCGCCTCGACCAGTTTCAAGTCGGTGCCGTCGAACCACGCGATCGCGAACACACCCACCGCGACCAGCGCGACCAGCTTGACCAGCGATTCCAGCGCGACCGCCAGCATCATGCCGGGGCGATGCTCGGTGGCATCGACCTGGCGCGTGCCGAACAGGATCGCGAACAGCGCCATCAGCGCGGCGACGTAGAACGCCGGATCGCCGAATGGGGTGACCGGATCGTCCGGCCCGCCGAGCACACCGAGACTGATCGCCACCGCCTTGTACTGCAGCGCCAGATACGGGACCGCCGCGACCAGTGCGATCAGCGCGACCATCGCCGCCAGCCGCTGTGAGCGGCCGTAACGCGAGGCGATGAAGTCGGCGATGGACACCGTGTTCTGCGACTGCGCGATCAGCGCCAGCCGCTCGAGGATGCGCCAGCCGAACAGCAGCAACAGCAGCGGTCCGAGATAGATCGGCAGATAGCCCAGGCCCTGCCGGGCCGCGCTGCCGACCGCGCCGTAGAACGTCCACGACGAGCAGTACACCGCCATGCCCAGGCTGTAGACCGCCGTGCGCAGCCAGGGCCGGTCCGGGGACAGCGGACGCCGGTCGCCGTACCAGGCCACCGCGAACAGCAATGCGGCATAGCCCAGCGACACCAGCAGCAGTACCCAGCCCGGCAGCATGCGGTTCCCTTCGTTGCGGACGCCGGAGTGTAGCGGGTCGCGCGCACGGCACGATCCGGCCGCCGGCGGACCGAAGCACGCCTGCCTAGGTCATCGCCGCCATGGTGCGATCCTTGCCTGCGCGCTTGGCCCGGTACATGGCCTGGTCGGCGCGCTTGAGCAGCGATTCGAAGGATTCGCCGGCCCCCCGCAGGGCGACACCGGCACTGAACGAGACCGCGATCCGGGTGGTTTCGTAGACGAGTGGGCGGTGCGAGAGCACGGCGCGCAGGCGCACCATCGCAGCCACGGCATGCGGCAGGGTCGTGGCCGGCATCAGGATCACGAACTCCTCGCCGCCGAAGCGCCCGATGATGTCGTCGTCGCGCAGGGTCAGGCGGGTGACGTCCACGAAGTGGCGCAGCGCTGCGTCCCCGCCCAGATGGCCGTGGACCGCATTGAGGCGACGGAAATCGTCGAGGTCCACGAGGGTCACGCACAAGGGCCGGTCCACCCGCGCGCGCGCGGCCTCGCGTTCGAAGGCCTCGTCGAAGCCGCGGCGATTCAGGCAGCCGGTCAGTTCGTCCTCGCGCGCGAGCCCGGCGGCATCGCTGAGCTTCTGCTCCATCTGGGCGAGACGTCGCTCGCTTTCCTCGAGCTCGCGTCGCGCCGCCACCAGGTCATCGCGTGCGCGGAGCGCGCGTGCCTGGATGCGGCCGGTGTCCTCGAGCACGGTATCGAGCAGTCCGTTGAGTTCTCCGATGCTGCGCGCTTCGCGGATGCGGGCGGCGTGGCCGGCCAGGCGATCCTGGTACTCGCCGGTCTGGGCGGCCATGCCGTCGAGCTTCTCGACGAAGCTGCCCATCATGGTGCGCAACGCGGTGCGCGACTCGTCGATGCCGTTCTTGAGCAGCGTCTGCCGGTAGAGCATCTGACGCAGTTCGTTGCGCGCATCCTCGATCGCCGAGCGGCTCATCGGCCCGGAGAGCAGGCTGCGGATCTGTCCGATCTGACCGTGCAGCCAGCTCTTCTCGTCCAGCAGCTCGCCGACGTTCTCCAGCAGCAGATCGAACAGGCCGAGCAGCAGCGAGACCTGCTCTTCGGCATCCTCGGCGTGTTCGCCGATGCGGGTGCACAGGTCGGTCAGCGTCCAGGAGAGCGGGCCGAGGTCCTGGTCGGGCGTCCATTCGCCCAGGGCCGCCGCCAGCGCGGTCGCTTCATTCGCCAGCGCGGGCTCGTTGCGCAGCAACGCGGTGAGTCCGCTGCCGACTGCGTGCTGCAGCAGGCCGCGCAGCCGCAGCAGCCGGGCATCGGCGGAAGGTGGCGCGGCGTTCAGCTCGACGGTGCGGATGTACTTGTCGATGAGCTGGCGCATCGCCCGCCCATACGCCGGCCAGTCCTCCGCGCGGCGTGCCGACTGCAGGTAGCGGCCGAGTCCACCCAGCTCGTCATGCAGACCGGCCACGCCGTCGGCGAAGGCGGTGAGCAGTCGCAGTGGATCGTGCGCGCCGGAGAACAACGCCACCAGCGCCTCGGAACCGATCGCCCCCTCGGCACCGCCCGGCGTCTCACGCATGCGTGCGGTTTTTGAAGGAGACGACGATGGGGGCATTTGGGTTCACGGGCATGGGCGCGGCATACGCCCGGATGCGGACATTGTCATATCGGCCGCCCCACGCGCGACTTGAGCCCGGCATGCTGAAGACGGACCGCGCGGGCCGGACTCAGTACTTCGGCACGCCGCCGTCCACGCTGTCGCTCCAGGCATCGATGCCGCCGACGACGTTGTAGACCTGCGTGAAACCCTGATTGCGGAAATGCTCGGCTGCCTGCTGGCTGCGGCCACCGTGGTGGCACAGGAACGCCAGCGGCGTGTCCTTGGGCAGCTGCTGCAGGCGGGTGATCGCGTCGCCGTCGAGCACTTCGAACGGGCGCGCGACGCTGGCGGTGGCGCGCTCGTCCGGCGGACGCACGTCGACGAGGGTCAGCGTGCCGGCGGCGAGGCGGTCGTTGGCATCGGCCGGGCTGATGTCCTGCACGGGCTTGGGCGCGTTCGGGTTGTCGATGACCAGACCGCGGCCGCGGATGTCGTCGGCGAAGTCGATCGTCATGCCGTCCGCGCGGCGTGCGCCGGCGAGGTCGAACTGCACGTCGATGCCGTCGGCCTGGGCAATGATGCCCGACGCGCTGCGCGGGGCGAGCTGCAGGCGGGTGCGGAAGTTGCCGTCGATGTCGACCTGCAGCACGTAGTCGCCACCGGCATCACCCACCGCCTTGGCGATCATCTCGCGCGCGGCCGGGGTGATCGAGATCGACGGCGGGGTGCGGTCGGGCGGGGCGACGCCGAACAGGCCGTGCAGTTCACCGCTGCCTACCATCTGCTCGATGATGTCGCTGCCGCCGACGAGTTCGCCGTCGACGTAGAGCTGCGGAATCGTCGGCCAGTCGCCGTAGACCTTGATGCCTTCGCGGATCTCGCCGTCCTCGAGCACGTTGACGGTCGCGTACTCGATGCCCACCGCTTCCAGCGCGGAGATCGCCTTGGCGGAGAAGCCGCATTGCGGGGTCGTCGGCGAGCCCTTCATGAACAGCACGGCCCGGTTGCCCTGCAGCAGGGTGTCGATGCGGGTGCGGAGGGCGGGGTCGAGGGACATGGCAGGAATCCGGGGTGCGGGAACGATCCACATGGTACCGCGCGGCCTGCGATGCAAGTCTCGAACCGTGTTGTCCGCGTCCGCAGCGCAGGGGTGCGCAGCGGTGCCGGTGGCATCATGCGCGCCATGTCCGTGCATCGTCCGCCCAGTCATCCGCAGCTGTGGCTGCCCCTGCTGATCGCCTCCCAGGTGCTGATCGCGTTGGTCTGGTGGCAGCTGGGCTGGCGCTTCGGCCTGCCGCTGCTGCTCTTCAGCCATGCGCTGTGCCTGTGGGGCGTGCTGGCGCCGGCATCGCGGCTCTACGGCCCGGTGCTGACGCGGCTGCCGGGCGACGGCGTGTGGCTGACGATCGACGACGGGCCCTCTGATGACACCCGCGCGCTGCTCGATCTGCTCGACGCGCACGATGCGAAGGCGACGTTCTTCCTGGTCGGCGAACGCGCCGCCGCGCGACCGGAGCTCGTGCGCGAAATCGCTGCCCGCGGCCACGGCATCGGCAACCACAGCCAGACCCATCCGCAGGCGATGTTCTGGGCCCTGGGCCCGGCGCGGATGCGGCGCGAGATTCTGGATTGCCAGCGCACGCTGACTGACATCACCGGGCATGCACCGGTGTGGTTCCGCTCGGTCGTCGGGCATACCAATCCGTTCGTGCATGCGCCGCTGCACGATGCGGGTCTGGCGCGCGTCGGCTGGAACGCGCGCGGGTTCGATGCGGTGAAGGCGGATGTCGATGACGTGGTCGCGCGGATCGACGCCGACCTCGCACCCGGCGCGATCGTCCTGCTGCACGAAGGTGCGAAACACGGCCGCAATGTCGCGATGATCGAGGGTGTGCTCGCGCGGATGCGGGCGAAGGGATTGCGGGCGGTGTTGCCGGATCAGGCGGTGTGACGCATCAGTTGCGGGTTGCGACAGGCGACGGGTTTCATGGCGCTCTGCTCATCCTCCGAAACGTGTCGGTGGGCGGCTTGCGCCCCTCTCCCTCAGGGAGAGGGGTTGGGGTGAGGGGCGGTGCGCGCAAGAAATGTCGGATCGGGCGCTCGCAGCGGCGCACTTGCGTTGGATGGGCAGCACACAGCCGAACATGGGGTGCTGCCATCGCACGCGATCGATCAACCCGAAACCGGCGTCACTCTTCGCGCAACCACGCCAGCGTCGCGTCGATATCGTCGGCCTCCAGCAACAGCTCCGCGACCGCGTGCTGCCCGGTGGCGGCCGCGGTCGCGGCCAGTGCGGCGATGCACATCAGCTCGCTCCAGTCGGGCGCGGCGACGAGGCCGGCCAGCAGCGGCAGTCGCGCCAGCGCGGTGACGTAGCCGTCGATCAGGTGTTCGGGAATCTCCGCGTCGTGCGCGGCGCGCGCCAGTTCGATGCTGGCCGGCAGCACGAAGTGGCTCGACGTCGCGCGTTCCGGCGCCTCGGCGAGCAGTGCCACGATGTGCGGCACCGCGGCGAACGAGGCGCTGTACACCGTGCCCTGATGACACAGCGCCGACCACAGCGCATTCCAGGGTTCGCTCTGCCAGCCGTCCTCGTGCGCGCCGTCGAGCTGGGCCAGCAGCGCCGGGATGCCGCGCGCATCGCCGTAGGCGCATCGCAGCGTGGTCCACGACGGATCGTCGAGCGCCAGCATCGGCGCGTGCGGCAGGCCGTCGCGGGCGATCATGTGCGGGTGCCGACGATCAACCAGTTGTTGAACGGCGTGTCGCCGTAGAGCGGGCGCAGCATCGTCTGCAGGCCCGCGCCCTCGAGCTGGCCGCGCAGGCCGTCGGCGGTCGGGTAACTCTTCGCGCGCTCCTGCATCCAGCCGGCGAAATTCGCGAGGCGATCGGTGATGCGCGTGGTGCGGCTGCGCGGCGTGTCATCACTGAGACCGCTGCGGATCACCAGACGCGCGCCGGGCACCAGCATCGCGATCACGTTGTCGAGCAACTCGCGCTGGCGGTCGGGTGACAGGTACTGAAGCACGTCGAGGATCGCGACGCTGCCTTGGTGCGCGGGCAGGCCAACGCCGAGATCGAGCACGTCGAGCTGCACGTCGGCCAGCCCTGCGCGCGCGGCGACTTCGCGGCCGCGGCGGATCTTGGCCGCGTCGATGTCGACGCCGGTGAACGGCAGCGCCTGCCCGTCTGCACGCAGCGCATGCGCGAGCAGGCCGAGGCCGCAGCCCAGATCGAGCACCGGTGCGGAGGTCGGACGCAGCGCCTGCAGCACGCCCGGATACAGCGGATCGGTGCGCAGCTTGGTCAGCGTGTAGTAGTAGTCGTAGCGGTTGCCCAGCACGTGCTTGGGCAGGAAGGCGCGCGCGATGTTGCGGGCGTCCTCGCGCGGATACGGGGCAGTGGAGAGCGGCGTGGTGTCGGAAGTGGTCGCAGTCATGCCCGCGACAATAAGCCGCGCGCGACCGGCAACGCCAGCTGCATCCATTCGGCATGCAGCGCAGCCGACGGATGCAGGCCGTCGTCGGCGAGCATCTCCGCTTCGCCACCGTGTGCGCGGCTGACCGGTGCGATATCGACGAACGCGACGCCGCGTGCGGTGCAGATCGCTGCGGACGCGGCGTTGTAGGCATCGAGCGCGCGCGCGATCGCGGCCACGTCGCGGCCGGAATGCGCACCGAACGGGGTCACGCCCCAATCGGGAATCGCGAGTACGAAGACGCGCGCTGCATCGCCGCCGGCGAAGCCGATCGCGCGCTGCAGCAAGGCCTCGAACGCGGGCGTGTACTCCGACACGACGCGGCCGCGGTACTGGTCGTTGACGCCGATCAGCAGGCTCACCAGATCGAAGGGGCCGACCGGCGCCGCGGCGTCGATCGCCGCGTCGAGTTCGTCGGTCGTCCAGCCGGTGGTCGCGATGATCTCGGGCGCGTCGAGCGCGATGCCTTCGCTGCGCAGGGCATCGGCCAGTTGCACCGGCCAGCGGTCCTCGGCGGAGATACCTTCGCCGATCGTGTAGCTGTCGCCCAGCGCGAGATAGCGGCGCGGCGCGGTCATCCGGCCACGCGCATCTGGCGCCTGGCCAGCGGCACGACCTTGCGGACGTCGGTGATCTGCCGCTCCAGCACCCGATGGATGCGCGCGAACACCTCGCGCAGCTGCGCGGGTTCGGGCAGCAGGGTCACGCGGAAATGGTTGCGGTAGGGCACGTTGAAGCTGTTGCCCGGCACCACCAGCACGCCTTCGGCTTCCATCAGTTCCAGCGCGAATGCGTGGTCGTCGAAGCCCTGGGTGAATTCTTCCGCGATGCCGGGGAACGCGTACAGCGCACCGGCCGGCGCGACGAGTTGCAGGTAAGGGCTCGCGTCGCAAGCCTCGATCACCGCGCGGCGTGCCTCGTGCAGACGGCCGCCGGGCGCGCACAGGGCGCTGATCGTGTCAACGCCGGTCAGGGCGGCCTCGATCGCGAACTGCCCCGGCACGTTCGCGCACAGACGCAGCGCACCAAGCAGATCCATCGCGTTGCGGAAATCGCGGCTGCGCGCCTCGTCTCCCGACAGCACCGCCCAGCCCACGCGCCAGCCGCAGGCGCGGTGCACCTTGGACAGGCCGCCGAAGGACACGCAGGGCACGGGGCCTGCGATCGGCGCGATCGGTTCGAACGGCGCATCGTCGTAGGTGATGCCGTCGTAGATCTCGTCGCACAGCAGCAGCAGGTCGTGCTTGGCGGCGATCGCGACGATGCGCTCGAGCAGCGCTCGCGGATACACCGCGCCGGTCGGATTGTTCGGATTGATCAGCACGATCGCGCGCGTGCGCGGCGAGACCAGCGCTTCGAGTTCGTCGGGATCGGGCAGGAAGCCGTTGCCCGCCTTGCACTGGTAGAACACCGGGCGACCGTCATTGAGGATCGTCGCCGCCGACCACAGCGGATAGTCGGGCGAGGGCACCAGCACTTCGTCGCCGGGATTGAGCAGCGCGCGCAGTGCGATGTCGATCAGTTCGCTGACCCCGTTGCCGACGAACACGCGGTCGGCCGACACGTCCGGCGTGCCGCGCGCGGCATGGAAGGCGGCGATCGTCTCGCGCGCAGCCGGCAGGCCCTGCTGGTGGGTATAGGGATCGGTGTCGTGGATGCGCTCGGCGATCGCGCGCTGCAGATGATCCGGCGCGCGGAACCCGAACGCGCCGGGGTTGCCAATGTTGAGCTTGATCAGCGTGCGGCCCTGGCCTTCGAGCTCCCGCGCGCGCCGCGCGAGCTCACCACGGATTTCGTACCGGACTTCGGTCAGGCGTTCACGGGTCTTCAGTGGGGCTGACATCAGCGGCGCTCGGCGCGGGAATGTCGCCCGATGCTAGCGGAAACGACGGGTGAATGCGGCCAGGGCCGACGAGTGGCAAAAGTGTCCGGCTCACGCGCGCAGGGCCGGCGCCCGTAGAATCCGCCGCATGACGACCGCCCGACGCCGCGCTTGAACCCCGCCGACCCGACCGCCGCCGACCTCGCCCTGCGCGCGATCGGCTGGCCCTTCGACGGCGCCCCTTCGGGCCTCTGGGGCGACACGATGGCCGAACATCCGCAGGCGTTGCCGATGCGGGTGGTCGAGCAGCACCGCTCCGGGTATCTCGTCGCCAGCGCGCCGGGCGAGGCGATCGCGGTCGAATCGCTGCCCGACTGGCTGCGCCGCAGCGGCTACCGCAAGGGCACGATCGCGCCGGAGGACCGCGCCGCGGTCGGCGACTGGGTACTGGTCGAGGACGGCAAGCGCATCGTCGCGATGCTGCCCCGGCGCAGTGCGATCAAGCGCGCCGCAGCCGGCGAGCATTACAAGCAGCAGCTGATCGCGGCGAACATCGACACCGTGCTGGTGGTCTGCGGCCTCGACGCCGACTTCAATCCGCGCCGCATCGAGCGCTACCTGCTGCTGGTGCAGGGCGGTGGCACGCCGGTGATCGTGCTGACCAAGGCCGACAAGCCCGAGGCCGACATCGCCGCCGCCGTGGCCGCGCTGACCGAGATCGCCGGGCTCGGCGTCGCCGTGGTGCCGGTGAACGCGCGTGACCCGGGCAGTGCCGCGGTGCTGCACCGCTGGCTCGGGCCGGGCATGACCGCGGTGCTGGTGGGCAGTTCGGGCGCGGGCAAATCCACGCTGACCAACAGCCTGCTCGGTACCGAGCGCATGAAGACCGCCGCGGTGCGCGAGACCGACGACCGCGGCCGCCACACCACCACGCATCGCGCGCTGATTCCACTGCCATCGGGCGCCTGCCTGATCGACACGCCCGGCATGCGCGAACTCAAACCGACCGGCGAGGAGGATCTGTCGGGCGGCGGATTCGCCGATGTCGAAGCCATCGCCGCGCAATGCCGGTTCCGCGACTGCACGCACGGCGACGAGCCGGGCTGCGCGGTGTGGGAGGCGGTCGATGCGGGCACGCTCGATCCGGGGCGCCTGGGCAGCTACCTGAAGCTGCGCGACGAACTCGCCGGCGCGGCGGGTCAGCTCGCGACGCGTATGGCGCAGAAGGTGGAGAGTCGGCCGTCGGGCAAGCCTGCGCCGAAGACGGGGGGACGTCCGGGGGTAAAGCCGGCGAAGCGCGGGTCGGATTGGACGCGGGAGGAGTAGGGGCTCAATCAGGAGCGTCTTGGGGTCTCGCTCTTTTAAACATCGCTGCGACCGTCATCCCTCACCCCAACCCCTCTCCCAGGGGGAGAGGGGCTCAAGAAGCAGGCGCTCGCGTACTCCGAGCCCCTCTCCCTTTGGGAGAGGGGTTGGGGTGAGGGCGAACGGTCGCGTAAAACATATCGGAGGCCCGAGCGATCAGCGGTTCTACCCGGTGACACTTTGAGTCCCCACACCAATCCGCTAGCGTGACCGCACCGCCCGCCGGAGCAATCGATGCCCGACGCCATCGCCCATCACGCTGCGCTCGATGCGCGCATGGTCACCGCCGCCCGCGGGCTCCGTGTGCTGAGTCTCGCGAGCTGGCCACCCGAGTCGCAGCACCGGTTCCTGTCGGCGTTTGCCGCCGGGCGCCGCGAGATGCCGGAGATCACGTATCCCGTTCTGGACTTCGCCGAAACTCGCCGCGCGCTCGCCGCCATCGCCCGCGATGCCGATCGCGACCATCCGCTCGGCGTCTACCTCATCGAATCCACCCGCGCCTGGGATGCGACCGCGCAGTTGCTCGAATCGCTCGGGACCGCGGCGGCGAGCGAACACGCGATCACGCTCTACGGCCGGCCGGATGCGGTCCTGCCCGGTGGCGCGCTGACCACCTGCGACGCCGCGCGTCACTTCATCCACATCGCCGACGAACTCGATCCGGGGCTGCTCGCCGATGTCGAGCATCCGACGATCGATGCGCCCACGCTGCAGGCGCAGTTGCAGGACGATCTGGATGCCTACTTCGGCACGCGCGTGGTCGCGGTCGAACTCGATCCGGGCATGATCGCCAAGGCTGCGGCCGGCGCGTACCGGGTGCGGCTGCGCAGCGATGCGCGGTACTCGATCCACGACCGCGAGCAACTGCTGCAGCACGAAGCCTTCGTGCATTCGCTGACCGCGCTCAACGGCCGCGAGCAAGCGGTGCTGCCGAGTCTGGCGATGTCGTCGCCGCGCACCACCTGCACCCAGGAAGGGCTGGCGGTGTTCGCCGAACAGATCACCGGCAGCATCGACATCGGCCGGATGAAACGCGTGAGCCTGCGCATCGAAGCAATCGCGCGTGCGCTGGATGGGGCGGATTTTCTGCAGGTCTTCGACTACTTCCACGACGCCGGACAACCGGCCGCGGAAAGCTTCGCCTCCGCGCAGCGCGTGTTCCGTGGCGTGCCGCTCAGTGGCGGCCATGCGTTCACCAAGGACGCGGTGTACCTGCGCGGGCTGATCGACGTACACACCTTCTTCCGCCAGGCCCTGGCCGCGCAACGCCTGCCGCTGTGCCGGCATCTGTTCGCCGGCAAGATGACGCTCGACGATGCGCGGCGTCTGGCGCCGCTGTTCGACGACGGCACGCTCGCCGCCCCGCGCTGGTTGCCGCCGTGGATGGAGCGCACCGGCGGGCTCGCCGGGATGCTGGCGTTCTCGTTATTTGCCAACCGCATCCGGATCGATCAGCTGTAGGGGTCAGGCGGCGCATCCCATGTAGGAGCGCGCTTGCGCGCGAAGAGGCGTTCCCGCAGACGCCCATCGCGCGCAAGCGCGCTCCGACATGGGCAATCGGATAACGCAACGCGCAACCCATCAAGGCGTTTGCATCACCGTTCGAAACGCGGCGGCATGGCGGTCGAATACAGCAGACGCACCGCATCGCCGAGCGTCGCCGGATCCGCCCCCGAGAGCAGCGCCTGCAGTCGCGGACGATCCGCATCCGGACCGGGTACCAGCCCCACCCACGCATCGCGGCCGGCGTCCTTGGCCGCGTAGAGGCAGCGGTCGGCGAGCGCGATGGTCTGCTGCCAGTCGCCGAGCGTCGGCCACGCGATCGACAGCGGCCAGGGCGCGAACCCGATCGAACAGGTCATGCGCAGGGTGGCGCCATGGGCGAGCGCGATCGGCGTATCGGCGATGGTGCTGCGCATGCGCTCGGCCAGGCCGGCCGCGGCGTCGGCATCGTCGAGGCGCGCGACCAGCATGAATTCCTCGCCGCCCCAGCGCAGCAGCAGATCGCCGTCGCGGGTCAGCGCCCGCATGCGTCCGGCGAACTGCACCAGCGCTTCGTCGCCGGCCTGATGGCCATGCCCGTCGTTGATGCGTTTGAAGGCATCGATGTCGAGCATGAAGAAGAACAGCGCGTCCGAGCCGCGCCGGCCGGGTGCACGCACCGCTTCGCGGGCCAGCCATTCCTGCAGCTCGCGGCGGTTGGGCACCTGGGTCAGCGGATCGAGGCGTGTGGCCGCATCCAGCTGCGCATTGCTCTGCTGCAGCTGGCGGTTGGCATGTTCCAGCTGCGCGGTACGCTCGGCGACGGTGCGGTTGAGCAGGTCCACGCGCTCGCGTTCGCGCACCACCGCCCGTCGCAGGCGCCGCAGGTACAGCGCGACCAGCAGCGTCGCCAGCAGCGCATACAGCACATAGGCCAGCGGATGCCGCCACGGCGGAGGTGGCATCACGATCGTCAGTACGCGTGATTCGCCGAACTGGCCGTCGCGCCCGGCGGCCTGCACTTCCAGTCGGTAGCGGCCTGCCGGCAGATGGTTGAGCGAGAACTCGGTCCGCGCCAGGTGCGGGTAGATCCAGCCCGAATGCAGGCCGTCGACGCGGTAGCGCAGCTGCGCCGCTGACGGCGCGAGGAAGTCGATCGCCGTCATGCCGATGGTGAACACATTGTCCTCGTCGTCGAGCACGATTTCGGGCGTATAGACGATGTCGATCGCGTCCGTGCTGCGCGCGTCGGTATCGGACTGGCGGCTGAGCAACTGCAGGCTGGTCAGGACCGGGTGCGCGGGTGCACTGCGGCGCGGCAGTTGCTGGGGCGCAATGACGTCCACGCCCATCGTGCCGCCGAAGTACAGCAGGCCGTCGCGGCCCTGGAAGGCCGAGCCGCTGTTGAATTCCTGGTTGCGCAGGCCATCGCGACGGCCCAGGTTCTGCACGATGCCGCTGTCGGGGTCGTAGACGCTCAGGCCGAGATTGGTGCTGAGCCACAGGCGCCCGCCGATGTCGGACAGGATGCGGTAGACCACGTTGTTGGTCAGGCCGTCGCGTTCGGTCAGCACTGACGACTCGCCGGTCGCGCGATCGATGCGGTACAGGCCGGCGGCGAATGCGCCGACCCAGATCGCATCGGCGCTGCCGTGGATCGCCCACACCGAGCGGTGCATGCCGGCGCCCGACGGCTCGACCCGCGCGAGCACACCTGCGTGCAGGCGCCACAGCCCGCGCGTGTTGGTGCCGATCCACAGGCTGCCGTCGGTATCGCGGTAGAACGTGGTGACCATGTCACCGGCCAGCGGCGCGAAACGCGGGTCGGGTTCGAAGCGGCCGCCGCGCAGGCGTTGCACGCCACTGCGGGTGCCGACCCACAGCGTGTCGTCTTCGGCCAGCAGCGCATCGACGCGCGCATCGCGCAGACCGTCACGGGGCTCGACACCCCCGTCGGCATGCAGCCGGTAGAGGCCCACCTGGGTGCCGATCCACCAGCCACCGCCGCGTGCCGGCTCGATCGCGCGGACCGACATGTCCGCCAGCCCGGCGATCGCCCGCCAGGCGGCGCCCGGCCGGTCGCGCATGTGCAGGCCACCGTCGGTGCCGATCAGCATCCGTGCGCCGTCGCGGCGGATCGCGCGGACGCTGTGGCTGGCCCAGCCCGCCATCGTGCCGACGCCTGCGCCGTCATGGCGGATCACCGACGCCAGCGGCCGCACCCGATACAGGCCCGAGGTATAGGTGCCGATCCACCACGCGCCCGACGCGCCCTGGTGGAAGCTTGTGATCGCACTGCCTGGCGGTTTGTCGAAGCGCAGGCGCCGGGGGCGGTCGCTGCCGGGCGCCAGCTGCACCACCCCGCCGTTGCTGTAGCCGGTCAATAGACGCCCGTCTTCGAGCCGGATCATCGCCGTCGCGTCGCCGGCGGCCACGCCCAGATCGGCAGGCGTCCAGTGCCGCTGGAGGAGCCACGCATTGTCCAGGCGGAACAGACCGGCATCGGCGGCCAGGACCCACAGGCCTTCGTGCCCGACCTGCAATGCCACGCAGCGCCGGGCGCCACCGGGGACTGCGGGCAGCGCCACCAGGCCGCTCGCCTCGACCGACCAGAGGCCGCAGGCAGCATCCAGGGCGATCGGTGTGCCGCGCGCGGCCGACCAGACCAGGCCGACGATCTCCCCGGTCGCGCCGAGATTGCGCACGGCGCGGATGTCGGCGTCGACGTGGTCCACGCCGGCCTCGGTGCCCACCCAGGCGCCGCCGGCGGGATCGAGCAGGATGCGCGTCACCCGGGCGTGCGACAGACCGTCGGCCACGCCGAGACGGCGCTGTGTCCATGTCGGCAGGTCCACCACCTCCAGACCGGCGTCGTTGGTGCCCAGCCACAGGCGCTTGCGCCCCGGCTCGAAGCGGAGGCTGTCGATACTGCTGCTGACCAGGTTGGGGCCACCGATCGGCAGGCCCGGCGTGTTGCGGTAGGCGCGGAACCGGTGGCCGTCGAAGCGGTTGAGGCCATCCTGCGTGGCCACCCACAGAAAGCCCTGGTCGTCGCCACTCATCGACGAGACCGTCAGCTGGGACAGGCCCTCGTCGAGCCCGTAGACCTCCAGACTCAATGGCGGAACATCGACCGCTCCGTTGTCCTGCGCGAACGCGGTGCACGCGGCCACCGCCAGCAGCGCCGCTGCGAGCAGGCGTGCCACCCGCCGCGCACGAGCACGCACGCCCATGCCGCCGGCATCGGCGTGCACCGGCTGGCAGGCGAGGTGCGCGCTGGCGATCGCTCTTGTACGCAATGGGTGTTCTCCCTTTGCATAGTGTGCTGCGAATCCCATGCCAATGCGATGGGCGTCACGTTTCCCGTCCGTGCCAGACTGTCGCCATGGAGTCCATGCCGACCATCCTCGTTGCCGACGACCACCCGCTGCTGCGCGCGGCCGTGCTGCATGCGCTGCGCGACAGCCTGGGCCAGATCCGGGTGATCGAGGCGGCGACGGCGTCGGCCCTGGCGCCCGCGCTCGATGCGCACCCGGAGATCGAACTGGTGCTGCTGGACCTGACGATGCCCGGCGCCCGCGGGCTCTCCTCGCTGGTCTGGTTGCGCGGCGAACGCCCCGAACTGCCGGTCGTGGTGATCTCGTCCAACGACCACCCGCGCATCGTGCGCCGCGTGCAGCAGTTCGGCGCCGCCGGTTTCATTTCGAAATCGGCACCGGCCGAGTCCATCGGTCAGGCGGTGCGGCAGGTGCTCGACGGCGGCAGCTGGTTCCCGCCGCTGACCGCCGAACGCTCGGAAGAAGATGCGCAACTCGCCGCGCGTCTGGCCCAGCTCACGCCGCAGCAGTTCCGCGTGCTGCTGGGCATTGCCGACGGCCTGCTCAACAAGCAGATCGCGCACCAGCTCGGGCTGGCGGAGAACACCGTCAAGGTGCACGTGACCGCGATTCTCAAGAAGCTCGAATGCCACAGCCGCACGCAGGCGGCGGTGCTGGTCAAGGCGCTGGAGCGCGACGACGAGGTCTGAGACCGCGGCGCCGCGTCCGGCGCCGCGCTCGCGGAGTGCCGTGCGTCCGGAGACCGTCCGGCGTGCGTCAACGGCGCGCGCACGACGCTGCCGATGCGGTCACGGCCGTCCGGCGTGCAGCCCGCGCGTCAGCTGCTGAAGTTGAAGACAGGCGCCCGCAGCGCCTGCCAGAGTCCGTCCCGGGCGAGGGGGAAACCCGCTGCATGGGCCTGCGCGAACCAGGCCTCGATCTGCGCCCGCTCGATGCCGGTCACGGCGTCCTCCATCGCCAGAAGTCCGCAGAAATACAGGCCGATGGCGCTGCCCGCATCGCCGGCGCGCTGGAACTGGGCCAGTGCGGCCTGCGGGTCGCGCGGCATGCCGATGCCGAAGTTCAGCAGAAGGCCGAGGTCGATCCAGGCCTCGACGTCCCCGTGCGCGGCCTGATCGCGAATCGACGCGACGATGGCGTCGAGCCGCGCCTGCGACGCGGCGGTCGGCGGTGATCGGGGGTCGGGCAGGCCACCCAGTTGGGTCGGACGCAGGGCGCCGCGGTCGAACAGGCTCTGCGTGGTCATCGCAAAGCGCATGCGCCAGCGCGCCTCCTGCGCGGCATCGCCGCGGCGGCGGGCGTCCGCCTGCAGGTCGCGCATGGCCGCTGTCGAGCCATGCCGCGCCGCGAGCAGCAGCCACGGGTGGCCCTGTTCCGGCCGTGGCCGCCGCAGCGTGCCGCCGGTGTCGCGCTCGCCGTACGGCGCCAGGCTGCCGGTCGACAGCGCCCGGCCCAGCCGCGCCTGCGCGCCCATGACCGCGTCGTCGACCGGACGCTGCGCGGCGGCTTGCCGGTACAGGCGCAGGGCTTTTTTCCAGTCCTGTTGCCGGGCGTGCACCTGGCCGGCCTCCAGCAGAACCTGCGCGTCGGCATCGGCCCGGGCCGGCGCCGTGACGGCGCAGCTGGTCAATCCGAGCAGGCAGGCGCACAGCGCCGCGGCGGCAAGGCGAGGAAGGTCGCGTGAGGGCATGTGCAGGGGCATGGCGTGGGTGGGGCTCCGAACGGCGGTGTCGTGGTGGGTGCGGGCGGCGAGGATCAGGCCACAGCGCCTCGACGGCAAGCGCGTGCACGGATCGGCCGGGGCGCCGGGCGCGTGCAGGGCCGGCGCTCAACCGCGGCGCAGCAGACGCTGGCTCAGCAACGCGCGCAGCGCCGGTGGACGCACCGGCAGCGGCAGCACGCTCCAGTCGCCGGCCTCGGCCAGCGCGCGCAACTCGGCGTCCTCGCGCTCGGTCAGCAGGATCACCAGCGGCGTGGTCGCCCAGCGCGCCTGCAGGTGGTGCCACAGCGCGGCGACGTCCGCGGCATCGCGCCGCATGCAGAGCAGCAGCACGTCCGGTGCGGTCGCGGTGTCGGCGGTCGTGGCGGCGTCCGCGGGTGCCCCGGCGAACGCGACCGTGCACTGCCACTGCGCCAGCCGGCCGCGCATCGCCTCGCAGGCCCCGGCATCGGGATCGACGTACCAGACCCGGCAGCCGTGCAGGGGCGAATCGTCGCCGGGGTCACGGGCCGGCGCCGGCGCCTGATGCGCGCCGGGCGGCGCCAGCGGCACCGTCACCGCGAACACGCTGCCGACGCCGGGCCGGGAGCGCAGGCTGATGCGATGGCCGAGCAGGCGCGCGGTGCGGTCGACGATCGCCAGGCCCAGGCCTGCGCCGCGTTCGCTGTCGATGCCGTCGTCGAGCCTGCGGAACTCCTCGAAGATCTCCCGTTGCCGGTTCGGCGGAATCCCCGGGCCGGTGTCGTGGACCTCGATGCGCAACGCATCGCCGACGCGGCGCACGCCCAGCACGATGCGGCCACGCGCGGTGTAGCGCACCGCGTTCGACAGGAAGTTCTGCACCAGCCGGCGCAGCAGCGTGGCATCGCTGCGCACCCAGGCACGCGTGGGCACGTGGTCGAAGCGCAGGCCACGTGCCTGCGCCAGCACGCCGGTCTCGCGCGCCAGTCCGGCGAGCAACGGGCCCAGCGCGACTGCGCGCACATCGGTGCGCAGCGTGCCCGTCTCCAGCCGGGAGATGTCGAGCAGGCTGGCGAGGATGCCGTCCTGCGCCGCCAGCGCGCCCTCGATGTGATCGGCAATGCGCTGCGTCTCCTCGTCACGCAGGCGCGCGCGCAGGCCGGCGGCGAACATGCGCGCGGCGTTGAGCGGCTGCAGCAGGTCGTGCACCGCGGCGGCGGCGAACCGCCCCTTGTAGCGGTTCGCGGCTTCGGCCTCCGCGCGCGCCTGTTCGAGGTCGGCGGTGCGTTCGGCGATACGCCGTTCCAGCGCGTCGGCCAGCGTGCGCAATTCGCGCGCGGTGGTCTTGTAGGTGGTGATGTCGGCGTAGCTGGTCACGAAGCCACCGTCAGGCAGCGGGTTGCCGCGGATTTCCAGCACCGTGCCGTCGGTCTTCTCGCTCTCGCGCATGTGCGGCTTGCCGCTGCGCAGGTGTTCGAGCCGGCGTTCGATCGCGTCTTCCACCGGTCCCGGGCCGAGCAGGCCGCGGCGCGCGTTGTAGCGGAACACCTCTTCGATGGGTGTGCCCACACGCACCAGGTCCGGCGGGAAGCGGAACAGTTCGATGTAGCGCGCATTCCACGCGACGATGCGCAGATCCGCATCGATGATCACCACGCCCTGCGGCAGATGCGCCAGTCGCCGGCTCAGACCGGTATCGGCCTCCTGCGCCGCGTCGATCAGTCCGTCGCGCGCGCTGCGCAGTTCCTCGGCGTGGTGGCGCACCAGGGTTTCGAGTTCGTCGCGGCTGCGCCGGCGCAGTGCGCCCAGGCGCACGCGTTGCTGCAGAAACAGCGCGAGAAATACCAGCGCCGCCCACGACGCACCGGCGATCGTCGCCCATTCGCGGCTCGCGGATGCGATCGGCGCCGCGTCGTGCAGCAGATGCAGGGTCCAGTCGGTATCGGCCACCGGCGCGCGCTGCCACAGCCAGGTGCCCGGCATCGCCGGCATGTCGACCCGCACCACCGCGCCGTGCGGGCCGGCGTTGCGCAGCACCTGGCCGGCATAGGCGCGCAGTTGCTCGCCCTCGTACTGGCGCGTGGCGGCCAGCTCGCGACGTGCGTCGGCGTCCAGCGGCGCGAGCACGCGATAGCGCCACGCCGGCCTGCTGGCGAGGAACACCACGTCGTGCGCATCGCTGGCCAGGACCAGATCGCCGTCGTCGGGCCAGGTGCGTTCGATCGCCGCCAGTTCGATCTTGATCACGATGACGCCGACCGCGCGGCCGGCGTCATCGCGCAGGGCTTCGGACAGGAAATAACCGGGCACCGACGTGGTCACACCGATGCCGTAGAAACGCCCGCGCCCGTCGCGCAGCGCCTGCTGCACGTAGGGACGGAACGCGTAGTCCTCACCGACATTGCTGCCGGCATCGCGCCAGTTGCTTGCCGCGATCGCGACGCCGCGCGCATCGATCAGGGTCAGTGTCGACGCCCGCGTGGTGCGGTTGGCTTCTTCCATCCGGTGGTTGAGGCGCGCCTGGGTGGCGGCGTCGACCGGTGCGGCCACGGCGGCGCGCAGGTCGGGATCCAGCGCCAGCACCTGCGGCAGGGCCCGGTAGCGTTCGATGCGCTGGTTGAGCGCCTGCGCCTGCAGGTCGAGTTGTTGCGCGGCCTGCGCCGACTGCGCGTCGAGCGCACGCCGCCCGCCTTCGCAATAGCCCAGCGCCGCAACGAGCACGAGCCCGCCGCAGGCGATCAGCAGGGTCAGCAGCCAGCGGCGGCGCGGGGTGGAACGCATCGCGCCGAGTGTAGGCGCGATGCGTCCGGGTGGATCAGAACTGGACCTGCGCCCGCAGTTCGACCGCGTCCGGGCGCGTGGTCGCGCCGTTGCGGGTCGCGTTCACGCGGACGTAGTTGGCCTGCAGCTTGAAGTGCGAGGTCAGGTACCAGTTGGCGCCGAAGGTCCAGTCGTGCTGGCGGCCGCCGCGCACCGGGCCGTCGTCGAGATCGAGCGTGCTGTAGCGCGCCGCCACTTCCACCGCACCGTAGCCGTTCGCCGGTTTCGGGTTGGCGACGTTGCCGGCCGAGTACGGTCGGCTTTCGCCCGTCAGCAGCCAGCTGGCGGCGAGATAACCGCCGTCGGCGCTGTAGTCGGGGCGGCCGCCCTCGCGGGCGATGTCGGCGCGCAGCAGTTCGCCCTGCAACGACACCGGGCCCTGGATCCAGATGCCTTCCAGACCCGTGCGGCGGATGTGGTCGACCGGTGCCAGGCTGCCGGAATCGATCAGACGCACGGGCGTGAGTCCGGCGCCGGGACGCGCACGCAGGCGCGCGGTCGGCGCGAAGTCGACGCCGCGGCCATCGGTCCAGCCCTGCGGGTGTTCCTGCGACAGCGCCAGGCCCAGGTGCAGCACGTCGCCTGCAGCCTTGCGCGGCGTCCACACGCCACGCGCGGCCCAGGTCTGGCCGGGGTTGTCACCCTGCAGGTCCTGGCCACCGTAGCCGCCCACCTGGACCAGACCGCGCGGTCGCTCCAGCGTCCATTCCGCACCGGTACGGCGGCCCTGGTAGATCGCCTGGATCGGCGCGGCCAGTTCCATGAACGTGCCGGCGCGCGAGCTGGTCACGCCTTCCAGACCGACCGGCACCTTGATGTAGCCCACGCGCAGCTTGCCGACATCGGTGCCGAGAAAATGCTTGCTGTCCAAGCGCACGAAGACGTCCAGCCAGGCCTTGGACTCGAAGTCGAAATAGACCATCGCGTCCCAGATGCCGGCCTTCTTCACCGTGGCGCCGAATTCGCGGCGGCGCATGCCCTCGTCGTCGACCAGACGTGGATCGCCGCTGAAATCCACGGTGTCCCAGGCGAAGTTGCCGGTGAGTGCCAGCTCGGTGCCGTCGGACAGCGTGGTCTTGGTGGGCCACTGTTCGATGTCGTAGGCCAGGGCGGGCGACGCCGCGGCGAAGAGTGCGAAACAACCGGTGATCAGACGCATGGGGCTGGAATCCTGGGTGGAGCGGCGCGCGGTCATGCCGGCACGGCGAAGGCTTGGGCCGCCGTGGCGGGCGCCAGGCGGAAAGTGGCGACGGCGCGGGTGAGCTGCTGGGCCTGGTCGGCGAGGCTGCGCGCCGCGGCGGTGGCTTCCTCCACCAGGGCAGCGTTCTGCTGCGTGGTCTCGTCGAGCTGGATCACCGTCTGGTTCACCTGGTCGATGCCCGAGGACTGCTCCTGCGAGGCTGCGCTGATCTCGGCCATGATTTCCGTCACCCGGCCCACCGACGTCAGGACCTGCGACATCGTCGAACCCGCCACGGCGACCTGGCTGGAGCCTTCGCGCACGCGGGTGACCGATTCTCCGATCAGCTGCTTGATCTCGCGCGCGGCGTCGGCCGAGCGCTGGGCCAGCGTACGTACTTCGCTGGCCACGACCGCAAAGCCGCGGCCCTGCTCACCGGCGCGTGCAGCTTCGACCGCCGCATTGAGCGCAAGGATGTTGGTCTGGAACGCGATGCCGTCGATGACGCCGATGATCGCGCCGATACGCGCCGACGAGGCATCGATCGAGGCCATCGTCGCGACGACCTCCTCGACCGCGCGGCCGCCCTGGCCGGCGACGTCGGCCGCGCTGCGTGCCAGCTCGTTGGCCTGGCGCGCATGGTCGGCGTTCTGGCGCACGGTGGAGGTCAGCTCTTCCATCGACGCCGCGGTTTCCTCGAGGTTCGCGGCCTGGCTTTCGGTGCGGCGCGACAGGTCGTCGTTGCCGGCCGCGATCTCGCCGGCGGCGCCGTCGATGGAGACCGCCGACTGCTGAATGCCGCGCACCACGTCGGCCAACTGCGCCGCGGTGCGGTTGGCATCGTCGGCCAGACGGCCGAACGCGCCCTGGTAGCGCGCATCGACGCGCTGCGACAGATCGCCGTCGGCGATCGCGGCCATGATCCTGCCGACGTCGGTGAGGCCGGCATCGGCCTGCTGCATCAGGCGGTTCAGCGCCTCCACCATCTCGGCGAACGCGAAGCTGTAGCGGGACTCGTCACCGCGCGCGCTGAAGTCGCCGCGCGCGGCGGCTTCGGCCAGCGTGGCGATCTCGCTGTTGACCGCGCCCATGTTGCGCTTGACGGTGTCCAGCGCCTCGTGCAGCCGCGCACGCTGGCCGGGCAGGCGGCGCATGTCGCGGCTCAGGTCGCCCTGGCCGTATTCGTCCATGACCGCCATCGCATCGTTGATGGCGTCGAGGTGCTCGAACACCACCGTGTTGACGCCGCGGGCCAGCGCACCGTAATCGCCGGGGAAATCCTCCGGAATGCGATGGGCGATGTCCTCACCCTGCTGCAGGCGGATCATCGTGTTCATCTCACCGTTGAAGCGCTGCAGCTGATCCTGCATCTGGCGCATGCTCGCCATCAGCTGGCCGGTCTCGTCGCGCGAGGTGATGGCGATCGGGTTGTCGAAGCGGCCTGACGCAATGGCTTCGGCAGCGTGCGTCGCGGCGCGCAGCGGCGTCACGATGGCGCGGCCGATCAGCCACGACAGGCCGATTGCCGCCAGGATCACCAGGCCGCCGATCAGCGCCATCAGGCGGGTGAACGCCATCGCCTGGTGCTGGATATCGTCGGCGTAAACGCCCATGACCACGATCCAGCCCCACTCGTCGAAGGCCTGTGCATAGCTGATCTTCTCGAACTGGCCTTCGTTGCCGGGCTTCGGCGCGCTGTAATACGAGAAGCCATCGCCCCGTGTCACGGTTTCGAGGATGTCGCGGTAGACGTACTCGCCCGAGTTGCTCTGGTAATCGCTCATGTCGGTCCCGGTCTCGCGACTGGGATGCATGAGGATGCGCATCTGCGGATCGACGATGAAGTAGTAGTCGGTGCCTTCGTTGGTGCGGATCGCACCCAGCGCACCCATGGCCAGTGCCTGCGCCTGTTCGGAGGTGATCTCGCCGCTGCGGGCCTGGCTGGCGTAGTGCTCGGCCACGCTCAGCGCGGTGTCGATCTGGATCTGCACGCTCTGTTTGCGCGCATCCACCAGCTCCAGGTACTGCAGCCGGGCGGCAGAGACCGCGAGCGCCAGGATGCCCAGTGCGATCACCGCACACAGCAGGATGAACTTGCGGGCGACCGGGAGGTCGGCGAGACGACGCTGGAGCGGAGCGAACAGGGACATGGCAGCTGGACCAGGATGACGAATCCCAGATATCGGCCGCCCTGTCGCGCGCTGAAGCACATGGACGCGATGCGCCGCGGGTATTCAGCGACACCCCGCGTAGACAGCGGCATTCGGTTTTGAAGCCTGACTGCGCCTGGCGGTCGCCGGATCGGCAGCCGGTCTGCACCGCGACCGGCTGCCGTACTGCATGCGCCCGCATTCACGGGCGCATGGGTCGATCAGAAATGCACCTGCGCGCGCACTTCCACCGCGTCCGGGCGGGTGGTCACGCCGTTGCGGGTGGCGTTGAGGCGCACGTAGTTGGCCTGCAGCTTCACGAAGGGCGTCAGGTACCAGTTCGCACCGAAGGTCCAGTCGTGTTGGCGACCGCCGCCCACCGGGCCGTCGTCGAGATCGAGCGTGCTGTAGCGCGCGGCGAGCTCGACCGCGCCGTAGGCGTTCGCCGGCTTCGGATTGGCGACATTGCCTGCCGAGTACGGACGGCTTTCACCGGTCAGCAGCCAGCTCGCGGACAGATAGCCGCCATCGGCGCGGTAATCGCCCAGGCCGTCGTCGCGGGCGATGTCGGCGCGCAGCAGTTCGGACTGCAGCGAGACCGGCCCCTGGATCCAGATGCCCTCCAGGCCCGTGCGGCGGATGTGGCCGACCGGCGCGAGGCTGCCCGAGTCGATCAGGCGCACATCGGTCAGGCCTGCACCCGGACGCGCCCGCAGGCGCGCGGTCGGATCGAACGCCGCGCCGCGGCCGTCGGTCCAGCCCTGCGGGTTCTCGCGCGAGGCGGCGATACCCAGATGCAGCACGTCGCCGGCCGCCTTGCGCGGCGTCCACGCGGCGCGCGCGGCATAGGTCTGGCCGGGGTTGTCGCCCTGCAGGTCCTGGCCGCCGTACCCGCCGAGCTGGAACAGCGCCTGGTCCTGCTCCAGCGTCCATTCCACGCCGGTGCGCCGGCCCTGGTAGATCGCCTGGATCGGCGCCGCCAGTTCCATGAACGTGCCCGCACGCGAACTGGTCACGCCTTCCAGGCCGACCGGCACCTTCATGTAGCCCACGCGCATCTTGCCGAGGTCGCGGTCGAAGAAGTGCTTGCTGTCGAAACGCACGAAGACGTCGAGCCAGGCCTTGGATTCGAAGTCGAAATAGACCATCGCGTCCCACACGCCGGCCTTCTTGACCGTCGCGCCGAACTCGCGGCGACGCATGCCGTTGTCGCTGCCGAGGCGGGCATCACCGCTGAAATCGCTGTGATCCCAGGCGAAGTTGCCGGTCAGCGCGACTTCGGTTTCGTCGGAGAACGTGAATTTCGGCGGCCAGGCCTGCGCGCCTTCGGCGGCGAGGGCGGGGGCGGCGGCACAGGCGCACAGCGCCAGGATCGGAGGAAGGACGGAGCGCATGGGTTCCTTGGGGCAGCGGCAGCGGGGGCGACCGGCTGCGGTGTGAGGGGCGGTCGCTGGACACGCACGCGACAGCGCGAATTCTAGGGCGTTGGCGTCTCGTGATCGTTCGGGTAACCCGAAATGAGTAACAACGCGGGCTAACACCAATGCGCTATCGGCAGCGCCCCCGTCGCGGCGTACAACGCATCGCCTGCATCCGCATTCGCTGGATGCGCACACCCGGTACGCACCCATGCACGCCATTCCGTCCAATGTTCCGGCCGCCCCGCGGCTGCCGTGGTATCGCCAGCTCTATGCGCAGGTGCTGATCGCCATCGCACTCGGCGCGCTGCTGGGTCATTTCGAACCGGCGTTCGCCGAACAGCTCAAGCCGCTCGGCGATGCCTTCATCAAGCTGGTGAAGATGATCATCGCGCCGGTGATCTTTTTGACCATCGTCACCGGCATCGCCGGCATGACCCAGCTGCGCACGGTGGGCCGCGTGTTCGCCAAGTCGATGGCCTATTTCCTGTTCTTCTCCACGCTGGCGCTGGTGATCGGCATGCTGGTCGCGCACATCGTGCAGCCGGGCGTGGGCATGAACATCGATCCTGCCTCGCTCGATACCGCCGCGGTCGAAGGCTACGTGCAGAAGTCGCACGAGATGACGTTGACCGGCTTCCTGCTCGACATCATCCCCGGCACGCTGCTCGGCGCCTTCGTCGACGGCAACATCCTGCAGGTGCTCTTCATCGCCGTGCTGTTCGGCATCGCGCTGGCGCTGGTGGGCGAGAAGGGCAAGCCCATCCTCTCGTTCCTCGAAACGCTGACCGTGCCGGTGTTCAAGCTGGTGCACATCCTGATGAAGGCCGCGCCGATCGGCGCATTCGGGGCGATCGCCTTCACCATCGGCAAGTACGGCCTGTCGTCGCTGGCGAACCTGGCCTGGCTGGTCGGCACGTTCTACGTCAGCGCCGCGCTATTCGTGCTCGTGATCCTGGGCGCGGTGTCGCGCGCCTGCGGCTTTTCGATCTTCAAGCTGATCCGCTATCTCAAGGCCGAGCTGTTGCTGGTGCTGGGCACGTCGTCGTCGGAATCCGCGCTGCCGTCGCTGATGGAGAAGATGGAAAAGGCCGGCTGCCAGAAGTCGGTCGTCGGCCTGGTCGTGCCGACGGGGTATTCGTTCAATCTCGACGGCACCAATCTCTACATGACGCTGGCCGCGCTGTTCATCGCCCAGGCCACGAACACCGAACTCACGCTGTGGCAGCAGATCACCCTGCTGCTGGTCGCGATGCTCAGCTCCAAGGGCGCGGCCGGCGTCACCGGTGCCGGCTTCATCACGCTCGCCGCCACGCTGTCGGTCGTGCCGACGGTGCCGGTCGCGGGCATGGCGCTGATCCTCGGCATCGACCGTTTCATGAGCGAATGCCGCTCGATCACCAACTTCATCGGCAATGCCGTGGCGACTGTCGTGGTCGCCCGCTGGGAAGGGGCCCTTGATCGCGATGCGCTCGCCGCCGCACTCGACGGCAAGCCTGCGCCGGTGCTGGCCGCGCCCGACCCGGCCGCCGGCCCTGGCGACCGCGGCGTGCTCGCGCTCGACTGAGCCAGTCCCGGCACCCACCATCCGCCCGCGTCCGGCCCCGGCGCGGGCGCAGGGTTAGAATCCTGTCCCGCGCCATTTTTCCAGAGCAGACTCCCCGACGATGTCCAACGACGAATTCCGCCAGGCCGCCCTCGACTATCACCGCATGTCGCCGCCGGGCAAGATCACCGTCAGCGCGACCAAGCCGATGCTGACCCAGCGCGATCTCGCCCTGGCGTATTCGCCGGGCGTGGCCTACGCCTGCGAGGAGATCGTCCGCGACCCCAACATGGCCAGCGAGCTCACCGCGCGCGGCAATCTGGTGGCGGTGATCTCCAACGGCACCGCGGTGCTGGGCCTGGGCGACATCGGCGCGCTGGCCGGCAAGCCGGTCATGGAAGGCAAGGGTGTGCTGTTCAAGAAGTTCGCCGGTATCGACGTGTTCGACATCGAGGTCGACGAGCGCGATCCCGACAAGCTCGTCGAGATCATCGCCAGCCTCGAGCCGACCTTCGGCGGCATCAATCTCGAAGACATCAAGGCGCCGGAGTGCTTCATCGTCGAGCGCAAGCTGCGCGAGCGGCTGAAGATCCCGGTGTTCCACGACGACCAGCACGGCACCGCGATCATCGTCGGCGCGGCGATCGTCAACGCGCTCGAGATCGCCGGCAAGCGCATCGAGGACGTCAAGTTCGCCACCACCGGCGCGGGCGCCGCGGGCATCGCATGTCTGGACATGCTGGTCGCGCTGGGCCTCAAGCCGGAGAACATCCTCGCCTTCGACCGCGACGGCGTGATCCACACCGGCCGCGACAATCTCGACCCGGACAAGGCGCGCTACGCACGTGACACGCCCGCGCGCACGCTGGCCGAGATCGTCGCCGGCGCGGACGTGTTTCTGGGCCTGTCGGCCGGCGGCATCCTCAAGCCGGAAATGGTCGCCACCATGGCGCCGAACCCGGTGATCCTGGCGCTGGCCAATCCCTACCCGGAAATCATGCCGGAGGAAGCCCGGCGCGTGCGTCCGGACGCGATCATCGCCACCGGCCGCTCCGACTTCCCCAACCAGGTCAACAACGCCGTCTGCTTCCCCTACATCTTCCGCGGCGCGCTCGATGTCGGCGCGACCGGCATCAACGAGGCGATGAAGCTGGCCTGCGTGAAGGCCATCGCCCAACTGGCCAAGGAAGAAGCGAGCGATCTGGGCAGCGCCTACGGCGAAGAGATTCCGAGCTTCGGCCGCGAATACATCATTCCGCGCCCGTTCGACCCGCGCCTGCTGACCATCGTCGCCCCGGCCGTCGCCCAGGCCGCGATGGACTCCGGCGTCGCGCTGCGTCCGATGGAGGACATGCGCGCCTACCGCGAGAAGCTCGGCCAGTTCATCCACCGCACGGGCCTGGCGATGAAGCCCGCCTACGATCGCGCACGCGCCGACCGCCAGCGCATCGTCTACGCCGAGGGCGAAGAGGAAGTGGTGCTGCGCGCCGTGCAGACGGTGGTCGACGAAGGGCTCGCGTTCCCGATCCTGATCGGCCGGCCCGACGTCATCGACATGCGCATCAAGCGCCTGGGCCTGCGCCTGGTCGCCGGTCGCGATTTCGAACTGACCAACATCAACGACGATCCCCGCTTCAACGAATACTGGCAGCACTACCACGCGCTGACGGCGCGGCGCGGCGTGACCCCGGACTCGGCGAAGAACCTGCTGCGTTCGCGGCCCACGCTGATCGCCGCGATCATGGTCGACCGCGGCGAAGCCGACGCGATGATCACCGGCATCGTCGGCCGCTTCCACAAGAAGCTGGGCTACGTGCGCAGCGTGCTGGGTCTCGATCCGGGCCTGCAGAGCACCTCGGCGATGACCGGCGTGGTCAATGACCAGGGCCTGTGGTTCTTCGTCGACACCCACGTGCAGCCCGACCCGACCGCCGAGCAGATCGCCGAGAGCACCATCCAGGGCGCCTACCGCCTGAAGCTGTTCGGAATCGAGCCGAAGATCGCGCTGCTGTCGCATTCCAACTTCGGCAGCCACGACGACCCGAGCGCCCGCAAGATGCGCGAGGTGCGCGAGATCCTGGTGCGTCGCGCGCCCAAGCTGGAGTTCGACGGCGAGATGATGGGCGACACCGCATGGGACGAATCCCTGCGCCGCCGCATGCTGCCCGACACCACGCTCAGCGGCCGCGCCAACCTGTTCGTGTTCCCGAACATCGACGCCGCCAACATCACCTACAACATGATCCGCGTGATGACCGGCGGCGCCGCACTCGGCCCGATCCTGATGGGCGTCAACAAGCCCGCGCACATCCTCACCCCGTCGGCCACCCCGCGCCGCGTGATCAACATGACCGCGATCGCGGCGGTGGATGCGCAGATCCGCAAGGCGCAGGAGGCGGAAGCGGACGCGTAAGTCATCGGCGACGCGTCATTGCTTCGGCGATGACGCGTAGATTTGCAAGTGCATCGCGCGCTGGATTCGACACGTTCCACTTCGATTGAAGCGCTGCCGCTTCGGCCGCCCTCACCCCAACCCCTCTCCCGGAGGGAGAGGGGCTAAAGGCAGCACGCTCGCATGATCGAGCCCCTCTCCCTCCGGGAGAGGGGTTGGGGTGAGGGCAAACGCCCGCCGCCATCCCACCCGCGGCACACACCGCAGTCGCGCGTCACAGAGTCCTTAGGATGGGTAGAGCGAAGCGAAACCATCAGCGCCGCGAACAGCCAGCAACGCCCCCCACTTCAAACGCCCAACACGGCGCAGCAACCCCGCCGCACCGCTTACACCGCCACCAGCCCCCGCACCACGCCCGGCAGCAGTTCCAGCGCGTCCTTGAACACCAGGCCGTCGCCCACCGGCAATTCCTCCCCAGGCGCGCCGATGTCCGAACCCGTCAGAAACACCACCGGCACGCCGGGCAGCGTCGCGCGCGACAGCTGCATGGCCTGCGCGCCGGAGTAGCCGGGCAGGTTCACATCCGACAACACCATCTGCGGTTTGAAATCACGCAGCAGATCGGTCAACCCCGCCTCGCCGTAGGCGCGGCGGCAGTCGACCTCGATACCCGCATCGCGCAGTGCCAGCTCGGTGAGCTCGGCGTCATCGCGGGAGTCGTCGACGATCAACACCCGCAGCGGTGCGGCGTCCGCCATCACTCTTCGTCGGGCGTTTCGTTGAGCACGGCCCAGAACTTGCCGAGCGTGCGCACCGCTTCGAAGAACTGGTCCACGTCCACCGGCTTGACCACATAGGCGTTCACGCCCAGGTCCCAGCTGCGCGCCAGATCGCTTTCCTCGCGCGACGACGACAGGATCACCACCGGCATGCGCTTGAGCGTTTCATGCTCGCGCAACTGCTTGAGCACTTCCAGGCCGTCCATGCGCGGCATCTTGATGTCGAGCAGCAGCACCGCCGGGTCACCGGGGGCGCGGTCTGCGTACTTGCCACGCTGCAGCAGGTAGTCCAGCGTTTCGACGCCGTCTTCCACATGCACGATGGGATTGGCGAGGTGGGCTTCGCGCAGCGCATCGATGGCCATCTCGGCGTCGTGCGGGCTGTCCTCGGCGAGGAGGATCGTGCGGATTTCGCTCATGTCAGGGAATGTCCTGGTGAAGAAGACGGACCTGCATCGACGACCGACGCAGGCAGGGTGAAGTGGAATGTCGCGCCCTTGCCGGGCTCGGCTTCGGCCCAGATGCGGCCGCCGTGGCGGCCCAGCACGCGGCGCACGCTGGCCAGGCCCACGCCGGTGCCCGGGAATTCAGTAGCCGAGTGCAGGCGCTGGAACACGCCGAACAGCTTGCCCGCGTATTGCATGTCGAAGCCGGCGCCGTTGTCGCGCACGCTGAACTGATAGCCGCCATCGTCGCCGCGGCGGCAGTCGACCTCGATCTGCGCCGGCTCGCTGCCGGTGCTGTACTTGACCGCGTTGCCCAGCAGGTTGAGCCACACCTGGCGCAGCATGTTCTCGTCGCCGACGACGATCGGCAGCGGCGTGACCTTCCATTCGATGCGGTGGCCGGGGTGTTCGGCGGCCGAGTTCGAATCCAGCATCGCGCGGGTGTCGGCCACCATCGACTGCAGGTCCACGCTCTGCAGGCGCAGTGCGCTGCGGCCCAGACGCGAATACACCAGCAGGTCGTCGATCAGCGCCGACATGCGCCGCGCCGAGCCGCCGATCACGCCGAGGTAATGCGTGGTCTTCTCGTCGACCTCGGTGCCCAGGTGTCGGCCCAGCTTGTCGGCGAAACCGGCGATGTGGCGCAGCGGCGCGCGCAGATCGTGGGAGACCGAATAACTGAAGGCCTCCAGCTCGCGGTTGACGTCCGAGACCTGTTCCACCTTGCCTTCGAGCTGCTGGTTGAGCTCGCGGATCTGGCGCTCGCTGATGGTCTGCGCGGTCACGTCGGATGCGGTCACCAGCACCACGGGATCGTCGCGGTCGGGCAGCGGCATGCGTCGGGCGTTGACCAGCATGGTGCGCTCGATGCCGTCCGTCGTGCTCTGGTTGATCCGGTGGTCCCACAGCTCGCGGTTGCGGGCCAGCACGTCGTGCAGGCGGCGCAGCGTCTCGGCGTGATCCCAGGCGCCTTCGCCCACCGCCGCCAGCCGCTCGCCGCGGATCTCCACGTCGTCCGCGGCATAGAGTTCCGCGAACGCGGCGTTGTACATCACCACGCGCTGGTCGCGGTCGATCAGCACGATCGGCTCACGCACACTGTCGAGCACCAGCGCCGAGCGGTTGCTGGCGCGCGCCGCGAGTCCTTCGGCCTGCCGGCGCCCGCTCTGCTCGCGCAGCGCGAAGTAGCTCGCGCCCAGCAGCAGGGCCAACTGCACCAGCATCGAGGTCCAGCGGGCGATGTCGGCATTGCGGTTGGCGCGCTCGGCGCTCTCCACGCGAGCGTCGAGCAGCTGCTGTTCTTCCTCGACGATGTCGGTGATCAGCCGCTGGATGGGGTTGAGCACCACCATGTTGTCGATCTGGTCGTCAGTGGCCGCCTCGGCCGCGCGGGTCACCGCGTCGATCCGCGCCAGCCGCTGTTCCAGATTGCTGCGCAGCGCGCCCAGACGGGCCTGCTGCTCGGGGTTGTCGCGGGTCAGCGCCAGCACCGCTTCCAGATTGGGCAGGATGCGCGCATTGGCTTCGTCGATGCGCTGGCGCAGCACGGGGCTGTCGATGCCGCGGGCGCGGGTCATCGCGGCCGCTTCCAGGCTGCGCGCATCGGCCGCCACCGTCTGCATCAGCGATTCCACCTCGCGGGTGTGCATCACCTTCTCGGTGGCCGAGTGCGCCTCGCCGATGGCCGAGCGCATGATCAGGAACGGCCCCACCACGATTGCCACGATCGCCACGCCCAGAACGGGCAGGCGCCAGCGGCTCAATAAAGAGGGTGGGGAGGCGGTGTGCGGCATCGGGGCGGGGGTCTCGCGCGGGCGGAGCGGTCGCGCATGATGCCGCATCCACCCCTGAACCCGGGATCATCGCCGAGGGCCGCACGCGTGGCAACGCGGACCGTCCGCTGGCGTCCGGTGTCAATCGCGGCCCCCTGCTAGAATTCAGGGTCCGAACGACCCCCATGAGACGCGGGCATGCGCGCCGCGCTGGAGCACAGAATGAACTGGCTGAACGACGTCCTGCAGAACGACCCCGATCCGACCGAGACCCGCGAGTGGGTCGAGTCGCTCAAAGCGGTCATCGACGTCGGCGGCCCGGAGCGTGCCCACCAGTTGCTGGAGAACATGGTCGAGCTGACGCGCCGCGCCGGTGCGCATCTGCCGTTCGCGCCCACCACCGAATACGTCAACACCATCCCGGCCCACCTTGAGCCGAAGATGCCCGGCAATGCCGAGCTGGAATGGCGTATCCGCTCGATCATCCGCTGGAACGCGATGGCCATGGTGGTGCGCGCCAACCGCAAGCCGGGCGACCTCGGCGGCCACATCGCCAGCTTCGCCTCCAGCGCCACGCTGTACGACGTGGGCTTCAACCACTTCTTCCGCGCGCCGTCGGCCGATCACCCGGGCGACGTCATCGCCACGCAGGGCCACAGCTCGCCGGGCATCTACGCGCGCTCGTTCCTCGAAGGCCGCTTCACTGCCGACCAGCTCGACCACTTCCGCATGGAAGTCGACGGCCAGGGCATCTCGTCCTATCCGCACCCCTGGCTGATGCCCGATTACTGGCAGGTGCCCACGGTCTCGATGGGCCTCGGGCCCATCGCCGCCATCTACCAGGCGCGCTACTGGAAGTACCTCGAAGCCCGCGGCCTGATGCCCAAGTCCGACCGCAAGGTGTGGTGCTTCATGGGCGATGGCGAGACCGACGAGCCGGAAAGCCTCGGCGCGATCTCGGTGGCCGGCCGCGAAGGCCTGGACAACCTGGTCTTCGTCATCAACTGCAACCTGCAGCGCCTCGACGGCCCGGTGCGCGGCAACGGCAAGATCATCCAGGAACTCGAAGGCGGCTTCCGCGGCGCCGGCTGGAACGTCGTCAAGACCATCTGGGGCAGCTACTGGGATCCGCTGCTGGCCAAGGACAAGGACGGCATGCTCAAGAAGCTGATGATGGAGACCGTCGACGGCGAGTACCAGAACTGCAAGGCGTTCGGCGGCGCGTACACGCGCGAGAACTTCTTCGGCAAGTACCCGGAAACCGCGAACCTCGTCGCCAACCTCAGCGACGACGACATCTGGCGCCTCAACCGCGGCGGCCACGATCCGCACAAGGTCTTCGCCGCCTACCAGAACGCGATGGACACCAAGGGCCAGCCCACGGTCATCCTCGCCAAGACGGTCAAGGGCTACGGCCTGGGCAGCGCGGGTGAAGCGCTCAACCCCACCCACAACACCAAGAAGCTCGACGACGAAGCCGTGCGCACCTTCCGCGACCGCTTCAAGATTCCGGTCTCCGATGCCGCGCTCAAGGACGGCGACATTCCGTTCTATCACCCGGGCAAGGATTCCGAGGAAGTGCAGTACATGCTCGAGCGCCGCCAGGCGCTGGGCGGCTTCCTGCCGCAGCGTCGCCGCAAGAGCACCGAATCGCTGAAAGCTCCAGAGCTCAAGGTGTTCGACCGCCTGATGCAGGACACCGGCGAGCGTTCCATCAGCACCACCATGGCGTTCGTGCAGTCGCTGTCCATCATCCTGCGCGACAAGCAGGTGGGCCCGCGCGTGGTGCCGATCGTCGCCGACGAGGCGCGCACCTTCGGCATGGAAGGCCTGTTCCGCCAGCTGGGCATCTACGCCCCGCAGGGCCAGAAGTACAAGCCGGTCGACCGTGACCAGCTCTCGTACTACCGCGAAGACGCGGCCGGCCAGGTGCTGGAAGAAGGCATCACCGAAGCCGGCGCGTTCTCCAGCTGGATGGCCGCGGCCACCAGCTATAGCACCAACGACGTGCCGATGCTGCCGTTCTACATCTACTACTCGATGTTCGGCTTCCAGCGCATCGGCGATTCGGCCTGGCAGGCCGCCGACATGCGCGCCCGTGGCTTCCTGCTCGGCGCCACCGCCGGCCGCACCACGCTCAACGGTGAAGGCCTGCAGCACGAAGACGGTCACAGCCATCTGCTGGCCGGCGCCATCCCGAACTGTCGCGCGTATGACCCGACATTCGCCGGCGAAGTGGCCGTGATCCTGCACTACGGCATGCAGCGCATGCTCGACCAGCAGGAAGACGAGTTCTTCTATCTCACCCTGATGAACGAGAACTACAGCCACCCGGCGCTGCCCGAAGGCGCGGCCGAAGGCGTCATCAAGGGCATGTATCTGCTGAAAGACGCCGGCAAGCCCAAGAAGGGCGAGCTGCGCGTGCAGCTGCTGGGCTCGGGCACCATCCTGCGCGAGGCCATCGCCGCCGCCGAGCTGCTGGACAAGGACTTCGGCGTCACCGCCGACATCTGGTCCTGCCCCAGCTTCACCGAGCTGCGCCGCGACGGCTGGGATGTCGAGCGCTGGAACCGCTTCAACCCCGAAGCCAAGACCCCGCGCAAGGCCTACGTCACCCAGCTGCTCGAAGGCCGCCAGGGCCCGGTCATCGCCGCGACGGACTACGTGCGCGCGTTCGCCGACCAGATCCGCGCCTTCGTCCCGGCCACGTACACCGTGCTCGGCACCGATGGCTTCGGCCGCTCGGATACCCGCGCCAACCTGCGCCGTCACTTCGAGGTGGACCGCTACTACATCGCCCAGGCCGCCATCGAGGGCCTGATGAAGGACGGCAAGATGACCGGCAAGGATGTGGCCCGGGCGATCAAGCTGTACAAGTTGGATGTGGATAAGCCAAACCCGCTGCTGGTGTGACTCCGAAGGGCGACGTAGTCGCCCTTTTTTTTACGGGACAAGGGTATGCCGAAAGGAAGTCGGAAAAGGCGCAAGGCACGTGGACAGCAAGGCGCACCGAATGTTCCGTCGGGACAGGGTTTCGACCTTGGCGCGTTGCAACGCGTTATGGCAGTCACGGATATGGATTTCAACAAATATCTCGTCGACGCGCAGGTGGCCGGTTGCGCATACGGATGGTCCCATTCCGAACGACTGGGACGTTCGGTGCCTACAGTGACCCTAATCACTGAAAATCCGGAAAATCTCCGGCTTGCGTTCGATAGATTTCAACGATGGGGCGCCGACGAAGACGGGGATGCTGTCGACGTCCATATGCTTCTTCGAGCGAACGGGTCATACGAACTTTGGATGGGGCCGAACGCGGAACGGGCCGCCGCCCGTCTTCTCCCGTATCCCCATTTATGCTCCCCGATCACGACTGGGGCGTACTGGATTAAACGGCTCGACTCGACCAGCTCTTTCTTGCTAGAGCTGAAGGAATATCTTGAGGGCGGCTTGGTGCCAGTGCTCATCGACGCCGCAATAGGCAACGCACAATCTGGCCCATCTGAGATTCGGCCTGCCGGCGTTCACCCTTTTCTCAAGTTCCATTTGGAAATCATTGCCGAGTGGGAAAACCCATCGCACCCGCTTCTTCGGAACTCGTCGCCAGACTCTCGGGTAGAGGACTCCGCAGAATCAGTGGCCAAGCAACGGAGGAGGGTTGTCGACGTCGCTTTTCCCGTCACTAAGCATCGCGTCCTCTATTCCGGTCTCGTGGACGCTGTGAGGAGTCTTACGCGACTAGACCATCTCGGACAGGTTGACGTGATGCAAGCTGCATGCAATTTACAGATTTCGTACGAAATGTGTGCAGGACGGCTTCACTTCCCCAACGATGAGGTCGACGCCCAGTTGTTTTGGAATCACGTCTGGGGGCGAATCGAGCGCGCGGACGGTTCGCTGCTTCCTGCGTACGTCACCGCGGAAGCGCTGGCCCAGCAGGTTGATCTAGACATTCGCGCGTCGCTCAGAGCTGTCGGCATACCCACGAAGGGTGAATCTCTAAGAAAACTCTTCCGCCTCTACGCGCGTAAGGGGTTCGGCCATGACTGATGACTTCACGCTGCGCCAAACTCAAGACAAGCTGCATGTGTTTGTCAGCTCTCGGATCGGAGAGTGCGCAGATGAGCGTACAGCTGTGCGCGCAGCGATTTCTGCTTTGAACCACCAGCCGATACTCTTCGAACATGTCGGAGCGCGCTCCTATCCCGCTAGAGACATGTACCTTTCGCGACTCCGTGAGTCGCAGATCATGGTGGCAATCTACAAGCTAGGCTACGGGTACATCGATGACGCCAACGGCATGTCGATATCTGGGCTAGAAGATGAGTACCGCTTTGCGTCGAAAGAGCAAATTCGGATTCTCGCGTACGTCTATCGTGGCCCCGGCGAGCGCGAACAACGGCTCCAAGAGCTGGTCAATGAAGCGGGAAAGCGGCTGACGCTTTCGTTCTACACGAATCAAGAACAGTTAGTTCAGCGCGTGCGAGACGATGTGACGGCCACGGTTACAGAACTCGTTCTTCTGGCTCGTGCATACGATGCACTTACACCTGACGCACTCAAGGCTCAGCTGACGAAGATCGAGAATCGTAATGGCTCGCTCATTCTGCGAATCCCCGAGTTGACAAAGATGGAGGACGCGTGGCGCGAATCCACTCCGTTCATGCTTCATGGGTTGGCAGGTTCTGGGAAAACGACGCTTGCCTCACAGTTCGCCGTCGCCCATGAGATCCCATTCATTGTTGCGGCCGGTATTTCGCCGAAAGAGCTCTTTGAAGTCGCAGCACGCGCTGTTGCACCTGCTACATCGCGAGGCTTCGACTCGCCTGCGCCAACCTACGAGGCCGCGCGAGCGAGATTTGTGACAGCGTGGGCATTGGTGGGGTGCGCGCAGCTTGCCGTCGACGACATTGGGGACCCGGCTGACCTTCTCGCTGCTGTAGAAGAGGCGGGGGGCTTCTCGGCATCAAAAAAAGCGTTCTTCATCGCGCGCGACGCATGGCCAAAGTTCCATGCGATCGACGTTCCGCCCCTAGACGCGCGTCAAATGCAATATAAAGTTCCCCCCGATGTCGCGCGTGAGTTGGAGACCGGTTCCCATACTCCGCTTGACTTGCAGATGATGTTGACAGCGCACGACCTGGGTACCTCTCGAGATCGCCTTGCAAACGCCCCAGGCATAGCCGGTGAAATTCTCGTGGTGCTTGCCCTCGCCAGTCGGCCGCTTTTAATTGGCGAGCTGAACGAACTCGTATTTGGTCCACGGCATTCGCTTGCAGAGCTAACGGAAGAGCTTCAGAAAATTAATCGCCTGGTCGACGACCAGGCGCGCGGTCTGTCGATAGTTCATAGCACTGTCGCTGACGCTATCGCTGAGCAGTTGCGAGCATCGCCGCAGCGCTTGGCCTACTACATCGCGAAGCTGAGTGACTTCTATTATTCGAACGATGAGCCGATCGACGCCTATATGGTGCGGTCCAAGCTCGGTGATGGTTCCGAGCTCCCGATCGCGCTAGAGGCTGCCATCGAGGCCTCGCGGTTGGGAGATTGGCGTCGAGGAATTCCTCTCGCAGAACAAGCCATCAAATATGCATTAGACCGCGAAGGAAAAGTCGAGATACTCAGGCTAATGCTCGCGCTCGTAGCCCCGCTGGAAGTAAGTGGGCAGCGTGGGAGGGCTGGCGAGCTTTTTGATCAGGCAGCGTCGCTAGCTAGTGAGCTGGGTAATGACGCTCAAAGGTTGGTGCGAGAAGGCGAAGTCCTTCGTGACGCAAGGCGCTTGATCCCATCGGGGATCCAAGAGCTCGAAGCACTGCAGAGTGAGAGGCTTGTGTCTGGCGACTCTTGGGGGGCGGCCCAGCTCGCGGTGGAGTTGTCAGCAAGTTACATCGCTACAAAAAACTATTCGCGCGCTATCGAACTCCTGCGTCCAGCCGTTGATGCATTTCGCGATTGTGGCGACGACTTTGGTGTTGACTGCGGGCTCAGGAATCTTATCGTTTGCTTGAGCGAGACCGACGGTGGCGATGACGAAGCTAGGGAGCTTCTCAGAGACCTCGAGAACGATTTCGATCGAGAAGCGAGTTCGCGCCGACATCGAGCGTGGTATTGCAACATCCTCACGCGTAGGCGCAGAGCCTCGGGCGATATTCCGGGGGCGGAAGAAGCCGCGATGGAAGCGATCAGAATTGCTGAAGAACTCGGAGACGAGGCCCTTCGCGCGCTCAATCTCGTCAACCTCGGTAACGTCTATCGTGACGCAAAGAACTCCAGTCGCGCTTTAGAGACGTACGGCCAAGCCGCTAACGCCGGATTGAACTGTGGACGTCGGGACATTGAGGGTAACGCCCTTAGGCTGACGGCAGGGATCTACAATGACTTTCCCGAGACTGGGGTGGGCGCGGATCGCTTCGAGCGTGCCAAAGCATATGCTCTTTCTGCTGTTGGACTTCTGCGAGATCTGGCATATGGCAGCGCGCTCAGAAGCGCTCAACTGGAACTCGCGGACGCACTCGAAGGACTCGGCGACTGGTCTGGGGCGGCGGATGCATACGTCAGCAGTGCGGAGTCTGCTACTGAGCTTGGCGATGCGTCGGGTGCTGGCCAGTCGCTACTCAGCGCCGGCCGCGTCGCGCTGAAAGAAAGTAGAGAGCGCTATCTGCAAGTAATGTCGGAGGCGCTTCACGCGGGCGTTCTGGGTGACAATATAATTGAAGCGTACTTTTCCGTTGCAACCGCAGTTCTTCAATGCGCACCGCGTACGGCGTTGCTTCCGCTTTTGGAAGTGCACATTGAGTCTCTTCTTGAGTTGATACCTCGAGGGGCGCATTCGGCTTTCGTAGAAAGGATGATCGAACGCGCCGGCGAAATCAGAGACAAATTAACCGACGACGCATTATTATCCTTGAGCATTGGATTGTCCAAGGTGCATCGAGCATCGGGCGCCCATGCGAGGCAGCAGCTCATGAACTTCGCGTCATCCGTCGAAGGTGTGGACGCAAGGTGGCGTCCAGACGGCAGCACATGGACTGTGTCTTTAAAACTCAAAGCGCCAGTCCTGGTGACATTTGAGTCTCTAGATGGGACCGTTGAAGCGGACGTTGCCTGCTTGGCTCTGGCTTGCCTGATAAAGCTTTTTGAAGGGGAAATACGCGAAGGAATTCTTGAGGCGATTTCTGTTGCTAGCGAGGTCGAAGTTTTGGTCTGTCGCTTTGACGCCTTGGAAGCGGGCTTTTCAGATAATATGGCGGACTCGCTTGCTGAAATTAGATCAGCACTCGAAGCACAACCTTGCGCGATATCGCGTCCGACAGAGTTTGATTTCAAAGTCCCAACGAATGTGGTGTTGGGCAGAAATTTCTTTGAGAAAATCGACAAGGATCGGTTCGGGCTTAGATACATGTTTGCCCTCTTCCTCGTCGAGTTGGCCCATCAGATGCTGCAAGGCGAGGTTGATGAGGGGTCGCTTCGCCCGAAAGTACTCGCAATTGTCCAGCGGACCTTACCTCCACAATGAGGATCACGCAGTTCACGCCGCTAGGTTATCCGCTCAATCACGACCACACTTGCTGTTTCGGTGACCTGCAAGGAAGCAGTGCTTATGCGGATTTCGTGGAACGTGGTGTCTCTGCTGCTGTGCCTTGTGACGCTTAGGCGCGGCTACGCCTGCTAACGGTGCCAGGTTCACTTATGAGTGGCGTCGGCAGGCGACGTGATCTCTCGGCCTTCGTTGATCCTTTTGATCCATGCTTCGCCAACCTTTGCCGCCGCCTTCTCAGCCTCTCCGTGCCACAGGCTGATAATGGCGCACGAAATCATGACGGCGGCAAAGATTGAAATGACCCACTGGCTGAGGCCGCTGATGTGCGCCGCGTAGTACGCGGCGCCGGCGCCACTGAAGGCGAACAAGAAGTATCGAATGAGCGGCCAGTGGCGTAGAAGCCCGCGGGTGGTCTGGTTGCGATGTATTGAGTACTGCCAGCTGACCGTTTGCGTGTCAGCGTCGTACCTGAGAAATGCCCAGATATCGGACAGATCACTCAACGCCTGGCTTGCGTGCGGATGTGCAAGCGCGGCGCGAATGACATGCGCGGGAAGATTCGTGCCGTACAGGTGGCGGATCGTCACCTCCAGCCATAGATCGTCGTCAATTCGCTTCGGATCCCATCGCTCCAAGAACTCGCTCCGGCTTTGATTGCGTCTGCCGTGCAGGCCGAACAAGCCGCGCGCGGCGTAGAGCACGAGCCCGAACAGCACGACAGGAATGAGCAGGCCGGGACCGCCGGCGCCAATGACGTCCTTGATCAAGTGCATGCCCTCCTTGGGCGATCGCGTGGAAATGAATCAGTGGGACAAAAGCGTCGCACGAAAGCTGACCGGATCGAGGCGGCAATGCGTGCCGACCGCGCCCGGGAGCATGAACATGCGCGGCGACTGCCTGAAGTCGAACAGGCGGTAGAGATGGAACTGTTCGGCGTGCGCATCCGAGAACGCCGCCTCGTTCGGTGAGATGAAGAACGGGGTTTCGGCCAGGTATGCCGTGGTCTTGACCTCGATGAAGCGCTCGCGGCCATCCGTTTCGAAGGACAGCACATCGTGGCCCAGGCCATCGCCGCGCGTCTGCGACACGTGCTCGACGCGCTCGGCCAGTGTTCGGGCGCCCAAACTGTGCAAGCGTCGGGCTTCGTATTCCATGACGAGCTGTTCGCCGGCGAGTCCGAGGGAGCGATTGAGCGCCTCGCGGTGCAAGTAGTCGCGCTTGACCGGCACGATGGTTGACCAGTCCTTTCGTGGCTCGCGGAGTTTGCGGCTTGCCCGCGCGGGGACGTCGACCACGAACGTGTCGTAGCTGTCGAGCAGAGGCATCTCCATTTCGCTCTGCACGTTGCGCAATGCCGCTTCGTCCAGTACGCGGTCGGCTGCGAGTGCGTGGCCGACCGGGATCACGAGATCGCTCTGGTAGTTGAAGCGGGGCAGGTAACCGCGCAGCTGCGGCGCGTCGTAGACCTCCATGAGCACCGCGCTGATATTGGCGTGCTTGAACTCGATGGCACCGCGGCTGCGTGCGGGAATGCGCGCTTGCAGGCGGCGGTTGTGTTCCGCCTTGTTGAGCGCCTGACCCAGCTCCTGCGTCCTCAACATCTGGAAATAGGTGGCGACCGTCGCTTCGATCTCCACGTCGGTCCAAGGGGCTCCGGCTTCGCCTTCCACGATATCCAATGCGCGCACTCCTGCGGGGTCGTACCAGGATAGCGGGACGTTTCGTCGCATGGCTCGCCGAGGATGCGACGCTGAGCTTCCCGCTGCCTCAGCGACGCGGCAGAATCGGGCCAACGGGGGAGGGCACATGGACAAGCCGTATTACCTGATCGATTTCGAGAACGTGCAGCCCAAGGCGCTCGACTGCCTCAAGCCGGGCACGTCGTGCATCAAGGTCTTTGTGGGCGCGCAGCAGACCAAGGTGATGCTGGATCTGGCGCGGGCACTGCAGCTCTTCGGCACGGACGCGGAGTACATCCAGATCACCGGCAGCGGTCCGGATGCCGTGGATTTCCACATCGCCTATTACATCGGGTGCCTGTCCGCGCGGGAGCCGAACGCCAGTTTCCGGATCGTCTCGAAGGACACGGGCTTCGATCCACTGGTGCGCCACCTCGTGGCAAAGGGTGTCGATTGCAAGCGAATTCCGGAGTTCGGTCCTGTCTCTAAACCTGCCAAGGCGGCGACAGGCGCCCAGAAGACAAACGCGGCGAAAGGCGCGCCTGTCGCGCCCGCATCCGCTGCAGCCAAGCCAGCCGTCACGAAGTCCGCAAAGACCGCGAGCATCAAGATCGTCGTCAGTCCACCGGCTTCCGCGTCTGCGACCAAAGTGGAAACGCGCTCCAGTGCCGCGCATGCCAAGTCCGTACTCGCGCTCCTGGCCAAGTCCACCAAGCCGGGCAAAGTGTCCGGTCTGCGTGCTTCGATCAAATCGTGGCTTGGGCCCGCGCTCGACGAGAAGGCCATCGATGCAGTGCTGCAAAGCCTCAAGGACACGCAGCGCATCGTGATCGAGGGAACGAAGGTGAGATATCCATCGCGCTGAAGAGCTGGGATCGGAGTGCGATCTAGTTCTGCGCCGTTGGCGCCGATGCGCTCGCCCGCACCGTTCTCGGGCGTGCCAGCTTGCCAGGTCCGAACACGCGGCCGAGCTGGGCTTCCATGGCACGACTGAAGCGGTCGGGACCGTTGAGATGAGGCACTGCAAGTGGAGTCGAATGGGTTCGGTGTCTGCTGGTGTCGCGGCGTCCCGTGCCAGCTGTCTGCAGCGGGCAAGCGTGGAGACATCCACTACGGCGGGGGTGCTGGAAGCGCAGGAATGCTTCGTGCGAAGGCATCAAGACGCAAACAGAAACCTGACGGATAAGCCTGGGAGCGATGGCGGTTTCACGGCATGCAGGCTCGACGGCACGTAGTTTGTCCATCAACTCTTCGAAATGAAAAGGTGAGCGACATGCTTAAATTTCTTGCCTCTACGGCTGGCGTCATTTTCCTGATCGGCCTGATCGTTGTGATCGGCTTGTTGATGTTGATCTTCTAAACGCCAGGCGTTGCGATCAGTTGGATGCTGTGATCAAGAGGGCTCCTCGGCAACACCGGGAGTCCTTTTTGATATGAGGCGTATCGGGGTCCGGGTCAAAGCGGCGGAGGTAACAAAGTTGCGGGCTGCAAGCTGACGGCGCGAGGTTGAACCTCGCAGTGCCAGGCCCACTTAAGCCTCGCCGTCGGGTGGTGCATGAGGCGAGCGTTCGCAGGGGCGGCCCAGGTTGCCCGTCGACGCGCCCGGCATCTCGTCGCTGGGGAATGGAGACGCCGCCGTCTGAAACATCTCCGCCGTCCGCGCCAGCAGTTGCCGCACTTCTGCGAGCGGTTCGCTGCACTCCACCAGCTCGACCGGTCGCCCGATCATCAGGATCTGGGCAACGAGTGCTTCGGGGCTCTCGGCGCCAACGCGCAGCATGCTGTGGGTGTCCGACTCGGACTCCAGAATGCCGCACCAGAGCGGGAGCGCTGCTTCCAGTTCGGGTACCGCGCCTGGCACGCGCAGCGTCACGCGGCACGCAAAGGGCGCGTAGGCGATGCCGCGCTCCAGCCGCTCGGCCGCATCGGCCGGCAAGGCGCGGGGCGGGAAGCTCGGGCCCGGGCGTGGCACGCCGTGTACCCGGTCGACGCGGAAGCTGCGCCAGTCCTGGCGATCCTTGTCCCAGGCAATCAGGTACCAGCGGCGGCCGAAGTTGGCCAGGCGCAGCGGCTCGATCCGGCGCTGGCTCGGCTCGCCCGCATGGTTGCTGTAGTCGAAGGTGAGCGTGCGGCAGTCGCGGCATGCAGTTGCCAGCGTATGCAGCAGGCTGGCGTCCACCAGCGGCGGGCCTGTGCGCAGCGACAGCGTGACCGCATGCAGCGCAGTGCTGCGTCGGCGCAGGCGCGCGGGCATCAGTTGGTCCAGCTTGGCCAGCAGCGCCAGGACCGCGTCTTCGAGGCCACCCACGTTGGCGCTGGCGGCGCGCAGTGCGAGGGCCAGGGTCACCGCTTCGTCGTCGTCCAGCACCAGCGGTGGCAACTCGGCGCCGCGGCCCAGGGCATACCCGCCGCCAACACCCGAGGAGGCCTCCACCGGATAGCCGAGCTCGCGCAGGCGGTCGACATCCCGGCGCACGGTGCGGGCATCCACGCCCAGTTCTTCGGCCAGCGCCGCGCCGGCCCAGTGCCGCCGCGATTGCAGCAGGCTGGCCAGTCGCAACAGGCGGGCGGAGGTGGACAACACGCCGGCAGCGTATCGAGGACAGGAACTGTCCGCAATGCGGTCTAGGCTTGCTCCGTCCATCCATCAGGAGTCGCCATGACAACGTCCGCCATCACCCTGTACCACAACCCCCAGTCCCGTTCGGCCGGCACGCGCATGCTGCTGGAAGCGGTGGGCGCCGATTACACGGTCGAACTGGTCGATTTCGCCAGCGGCCAGAACCGTGCGCCGGGATTCCTGGCCATCAATCCGCTCGGCAAGCTGCCCACGCTCGTGCACGGTGAGGCGGTGCTCACCGAGCAGATCGCCATCGTGATCTACCTGGCCGACCGCTTCCCGAAGGCCGGCCTGGCGCCCGCGATCGACGATCCCCTGCGCGGCCCCTACCTGCGCTGGCTGGTCTTCTACGCCGGCTGCTTCGAACCGGCCGTCCTCGACCGCGCCTACAAGCGCGAGGCCATCGAGGCCTCGGCCTCGCCTTACCGCGACTACGACACCGTCATCGAGACGCTGGCAGCGCAGCTGGCACGGGCCGACTATCTGCTGGGCGATACCCTCACCGCCGCCGACCTGCACTGGGGCAACGCGCTGAAGTGGGTCACCGGCTTCGGTATCGTGCCCAAGCTGCCGGTGTTCATGGAATATATCGAGCGGGTCGATGCGCACCCCGGCTGCGTGCGCGCGCGCGAACTCGACGCCGCGCTCATGGGCAGCATGGCGGCGACACCGGCGCCGCCTGCGGCCTGATGCGTCGGTCATCGCGTCCAGGGACGTAGACGTGTCGCGCGTTAGAACTCGACGACGGCCACATCGCCCGGAAAGTCGACGTGGCTGGCCCGGATAACGGTGCCAGGTTCAATTACTTTGCAGGCTGATGCCCCGGCCGCGTCTTCACTGTGCGTCGAGCCAATCCTCCAGCATCGATTCGGGCATGGGGCGCGCGAACAGATAGCCCTGGAAATGATCGCAGCCCATGCCGATCAGAAGATCGCGTTGGGCGACGGACTCGACGCCTTCGGCCAGCGCGCTCATCTGCATGATCTGGGAGATTTCGATGATCTTGCCCAGCAGGCGCTGTGCGCTGTCGTGGCCGGCGGCCTCCTGCACGAATTGGCGGTCGATCTTCAGCTTGCGTACCGGCAACTGGCGCAGCGTGGCCAAGGACGAATAGCCCGTTCCGAAGTCATCAAGCGCCCAGCTGATCCCCAGTGCCTCGATCGCCCGCATCTTGTCGACGATCGCCGAAGCGTTGGTGGACAACGCCGATTCCGTGAGCTCCAGTTCCAGCAAAGCCGGGTCGATGCCCGCCTGGCGGATGACGGTGGTCAAGGATGGTGTGAAGTCCCCGTCCATCAGCTGCATCGGACTGACGTTGACGGCGATGCGGAGATGACGGGTCTTCGTGCCTTGCGACCATCGCTTGAGCGTCTCGCAGGCCTGGCGCAACACCTCTAGACCGATCTCGTTGATCAGCGTGCTTTCTTCGGCCAACGGGATGAACACATCCGGTGACAGCAGCGTGCCTGACGGGTGCCGCCAGCGCGCCAGCGCTTCCACGCCCGTGACCGTGCCGTCACCCCGCACCTGCGGCTGATAGTGCAGTTCGATCTGGCCGTTGCGCACGGCCCGTCCCAGTTCGCGTTCGAGTTGCAGGCGCTTGCCGACATCGGCCCGATGGATCTTGAAGATGATGGCCAGTAGCGCGATGGCGAAAGTGATGTTGGAGCGTGCGCCCCATTCCCGCACCTCGACAGGCGGCGAAATCCCCGGCGCCAACGGGTCCAGCGCGCCGGTTGCGAACGCAGCGAACGCGGCCAGGCAAAGCATGGGGAAGACCAGGGAGCCGTAGCGCTCACGTGCGTCGAAGATGAAGGCCGCGGCGGCCGCCAGCGGAAGCAGGAACATGTGCGCCGATCGTGGCACCCATGCAATGGGCGCGTCGATCAACGCGATGCCGCACACCGCGACCAGGATGCCGTGTGCGACCAGCAGGACCGACTGGCCGTCCCCTCGCCTTCTGCGGACCAGTGCCAGCACACCGACCACCGCTACGGCGAAGAACAGCCCCGCCAGTTCCGCGCGATCGAAGTACCAGTAGCACACCGTCCACGCCAGCCCGAGTGTGATGGAGGCCACGCCCGTCAACGTCAGGATGGCGGTGACTTTCTCGCGCCGCGCCGTGCTCTCGAACTTCAGCATTCGATGCTGATCGTGTCCGTCCATGTCCATCATTCTGTTGATCGTTCTTTGAGCGCCCGCGCGAAGTGGCGACGTCAGTTCGTCTTCCCGTAAGAAGGCTGACTAGGCAAGGTCAATTGGGGGGGGTGTTGTCACAGCGGATGCGGTTTCGAGGCAGCGCCGATCCGGTCCGGATGATGCCGGCTCCGTGTTCATCTTTGGGCCGCAAGGTGCGACCGACATCACCAAGTGCGAACGCTGTCACAGCGTTTGGCAACGATGCGCTGCCGCGTGCGCAGCGCATCCCGTCACGTCCCTGCATGTCGCCGCCGAGTGGGGACGGCCAATCGCGAGAATCAGTCCGGCAGCGGCGCGAGGTTCACGTTCGAAGACGTGGTGGTCGAGCGTGGACAGAGCCGCCTCAATCGCGGCGCCTTAAGGACAGCCCGAATTCTTCGGTCGACAACAGCAAGCCATCCTGCCCACTGCGTTCGGCCAGCGGCGAGGCATAGAGGACCTGCCTGGGCCAGTTGCATCATGGCGACGCCGGTGAACGACTTGGGATCCGATGCAGCGGGTTGCGCCTGTGTCGCGCCGCGCGGGGGGCAGTGGCTGCAAATCAGCGCACCAGGAGCGCCGCGCGGAAAGTGGCTGGATCGCATCGCCAAGGGGCGTCGACCGCCTTCGGCACCTACGCGGTGACGGTGCCAGGGCGGGGTGCGGCAGCTGAGATCCGACGGCCGGTTTGCCGCGCCATGCGCGTTGATTTCCCGAGGAGCGGCGAATGGACGCCGGTTCCGCATTTCAGGGAGTCCCCGCATGAAGCACGTCAACCGAGTCACCGCCGTCGTGGCAATCGCTTGCGCCCTGCTGACCGCAGGCTGCGCGAGCACCGGTGGAGCCAGCACCGCATCCGCGTTCCAGCCAGGCAAATACCAGAATGGAGAGACGGTCGCGATCTTCAACACCGATGGCACGTTCGTCGGTACGACGACCTCGGGTAATGAGTGGGTGCGCGGCACTTACCAGGTGACCGGGAACGAGGTCGTCATGCGGGACACTTGGGAGAGCGACATGCTGCGCCAACAGATGGGCAAGGACTGCATCGGCATCGCAGGCCGTTACAACTGGACGCTGCAAGCCGACGTACTGACGGCGACGGTGATCGACGATGCCTGCGACGGACGCCGGCGGGGCACCAGTGGTGTGCCATGGACGCGCATGCGGTAGACCTGCGGACATTCGCCGGTGCGTGGCAGTGTGGGCGCTGAGGCCCGTACTGCCCGGGATCAGGCTTTACGGCGCCTTAGATGTCATGGCATCAGCGCTGTCTCCGCCAAGGGGAGGCGGTTGCAGCGCATGTCCTTCCAGCCCGCCTCCGCTTGCCTGCGCTGGGGCACGCCATGGCGGCAGGTGCGACAACATGTCGCGCCGGCCCGCTTGGCGCCGGGTCTAAGATGTCGCGCATACGACGACGTGAGCCGACCTCAAGCTGCCGAGGCAGCGTGGCGGGTAGCGCCAATGTCCTCACGTGCGGCGGTCCCGAGTGTCCGCCTGGAAGCAAACCCAATGTACGACTGGTTCCCCATCGTCTTCATCGTGTTCAAGGTGGTCGTGCTGGGCACGGGCATGTTCTTCGCCATCAAATGGCATCACGACCAGGCCAGGAAAGACGCGCAAGAGAAGGCCGAGCAAGAGAAGACGGACGACAACGAAGCCAGCGGGCCTTGACTGGGAACCGCGAGTGATTGAGCGGCGGGGCCGTGCCGGTGCGTGTCGGGCCGATCCGCGAGACAAGCCGAGGAGCCAAGGCGGGCCGCCGCCATGCGAATGCGGGACGACGCCGAATTGATCCGGCAGGCGCCATGGGATGTTCGAGTAAGCGCCGTGCAGCTCGCCCAGGTTGCTGTGGACAGTCAGGCGCCAAGCTTTCGGACGCAGTGACGCATCCCGGTGTCATCGACAACGCGTGCAACCAGTGGGTTTTTCGCGTGCCGGGCGGCCGTCGACGCGAACGGGAGGAGGACACGCTTCAGGCGCCAGATGCCGTTACTTCAGCGCGCTGCATCCGTAGTGATATCTGCGCCTGCGCGCAGCACCCTGAAGTCGATGGGCTTGTACGAGAAATTGTTGGACTGTCCGGCGGAGCACGCTGTCAGTGCCGCGATGAGCGGCATTTCCGCCCGAAAGCGCACGTAGTCCCCCGGCTTGCTCAATGGCGGCAGGACCGACACGTTGCCGGCGTCGTCGAATGCGACGTGCATGAAGACGTTGAACGCGGTGGGGATCCGGTCGATGCCGATGCCGTAGGGCTCGAGCGCGGCGGCCAGGTTGCCCTCGCAGCCCGGTCGACCGACCTGTTCGCCATAGAGCTTTTCGAACATCTTCTTCGAGCAGGGCGTCAGGGTGAAATCGTGGCGCCCGCAGGTGTCCTCCACGATGGTGAACATGGGCGTGCTGCGGTTGGAGTACAGCGTGTCGCCGGTGCTGAGAAAGAGCTTCGATGCGTAGTCGATCGATCTGCCCGAGGACAGGTATTCGGCGGTATCGTCCCGGGAAAATGCGGTCAGGTCGCTGACCTGCTCGCCCATCGGATCGATGATGATCAGCTCGTCCCCCTCTTCGAGCACCACCGCGCGGCCGGAGCAGGGTGGGACGCGTGCTGCACTTGGGACGTTCGAGGTCACTTCGGGCTCCTGACGTGGAAGGGGCACGACCAGTCGGGCTCGGCCTTGCGGCCGCTGTACTGGCGCGTCTCGGCGGCTGCGCCGAAGTCGGCGAGATTGGGATTGATCGATCCCTGCAGCGCGATATCGCGCTCGCGCGTGGCGGCCTGCATCTTTTGGTAACGGCCGTCGGCGCGCAGCTGTTCGAACTGCTGATGGGAATTGAACACCAGGGCGGGTGCGACGAACCGGCGGGCGATGCGTGAGGCACCCGGATGCAGGCCGATGACGAAGAATGCGTGACCGGCGATGCTCAGACTGAAATGCGGATCGTCGGGATCGCGGCTGATGTCGGGCGCCCAGCGTGTGCCGCGCTTCACATCCAGATCGTGCAGGCGCTGCAACTGCGACCACAGCATCGCCTCGAATCTGGATTCGCTTGTGTCCCGCGGATCCTGGAACAGGGCCGCAAATGAATGCACGGTCGTATCGTTCGCCGCCTGCCGCTCGACCATCCGCGCAAAGCGACCCAGCGCGTTCAGAAGTGGCGCGTCATTGGCGCGATCGCCCATTCGTCCAAACACGTGCGGCTCGATGGCACCTTTTGCCAGCGCCGCCTTCGAGCCCACGCACGGCCAGTCCGCTGCGCGGATCTTGTCGAAGAGCTGTTCCGGAAGATCGCTTGCATCCGCGCCGGGGGGCGTGGCGAGAGGCAGCGGATGGGGACAGCGTGCTGACGGGAGAGTCATCGGGATGCCGGGTGACGTTGGAGAGGTCGCAGGCTAAGCAGACTCTTGGAACGCCGCCGTGTAGCTGCCCCATTCTTCTGGCGGGCGCGTTTAGCAGGGAGATGGACTTGTGTGCAGCGGGCGAAATCGCAGGTCTCGCGCGAGCGCACGTTCCGGCCGCCTCCGCATCCCGCCCGTGCATCCGGACTTGCACGCATGCTCGCTAGACTCGGGCACCCCGATCACGCTGGAGCACCGTGGACACCGAAGCAGACGTCGAACGGCTCAGCGCCGTGGAGCGTGCCGGCCTGGCCTTTCTGCGCCGCGGCTGCGCGAGCGACGACGGCGAGATCCGCCCGTGGCGCGACGCGGACCGTGCGCGCATCCGCCGGTTGCAGGCGTGGGCCATCAGTCTGTGTGGGCTGGCCGGCGCCGTCTCGGCCACGCTGATCGGGGCGGCGGACATCTGGCTCCGCGACGTGCTGGTCACCGGCTCCGAGCCCTCGCTGTTCTCGCCGGGCAGCGACGCGTCCTACTGGGCGTGGTACGCCGGTATCGCCTTGCTGGTGAGCCTGCTGGAACTGCTGGCGATGTACTGGGTGTTGTTGCGCAGCGTCGCGGGGATCGCCGAGGCCGCCGGCCTGTCGTTCTCGCAAGGGGATGCCACAGATGTATTGGTCACCGGCCTGTCGCGCGCGGCCCTCGACATCCCAAACCCCCGTCGTGCCCTGCACGGCATCGATCCCTACGCACGCGCGTCGCGCCTGAAGCTACTGGCCTATACCGCGCTGTACCGCATCAAGGTGGGCGCGACCAGCTTCGTCGTGCGCGTTCTCGCCCGGCGCGTCCTGGCACGCAGCGGGTTGCGCGTGCTGTTGCCGTTCGCGGCGGTGCCTGTATTCGCGATCTGGAACGCATTGATCGCTTGGTGGGTGATCCGCGAAGCGCGCGTGCGCGCCGCGGGCCCGTTGGCGGTGCGCGAGGCCGTTGCGGCGCTGGAGCGGGCGGGGCTGGACGACGACGGCAAGCGCCTGGCCCTGGATGCTGTCGCAGAACTCGTCGTCGCGGCCCAGGACGCGCATCCGAACTACGACCTGCTGCTCGCGCGCCTGTGCGAGGCGCTCGGCCTCGAAGCGCGCATCCCCGAATGGACAGATGTCCGCACGCGTCTCGCCAGCGCCGACGTCCGCACGCGGCAGGCCGTGCTGACACTCATGACCACCACCACCGCCTTGCGCGGTCGCAGCTGCCGACGGCAGCGCCATGTGCTCGAAGCCGCCCATGCCGCATGCGATGCATCGCTCGGTGACGCATTGCAGACCGCGCAGCGGCGCATCGCCGAAGGCCGCTGCGTGCCCGAGTGAGTCCTGATCGCGACCTGGCGTGAAGCGGATTCCAAACGTCTCCTCGCTGGCGTTGCCGCTGATGCAGGGGGACTCCCTGCTGCCCGCCGAAGTGCTGGAAGCGAGCACCGACGCAGATTGTCTGCGGGCCGACGCCGCCGGGCGCCGCGCCTGACCGGTTTGCCGCCACAATCGGCTCTGACGCAGGCCATCAATCAGGGAGGTTCCGATGCTCGGACGTATCGTGCTGGCAACAGCGATGATGTTTGGTCTCATGGCGTCGGCCGCGGCAAAGCCGCCGGCCGAACAGGCGTTCGACGCGTGGCTGGACGCGTTCAATCGCAACGACCGTGAGGCATTGCGCGCGTTCAATACCCGCTGGTTCGGCGATCCCGACCACAACCTCGCGTATCTGCTCGACAGTCATGAAGAGACCGGCGGCCTCGAGGTGGTCCAGGTCGAACACAGCGCGCCAGCGGCGTTTGTCGCGCTGACGCGCGAACGTAATTTCCCGGTACAGCGGCGGGTGACGGTACAAGTCGATCAAGCGGACGCTTCGCGGCTCGAGCACATCACGCAGGAGCCGCTGCAGATTCCGCAGGCGAAGGCACTGGACGCGTTCGATGCATTCGCCACGCAGCTGGCTGAAGCGGATCGCTTTTCGGGTGTGCTGGTGATCGAGCAGAACGGACAGCGGCTGTATGCCAAGCCGTTCGGACTCGCCAATCGCCAGGACGACACGCCAGTGCAGTTGGATACGCCGTTTCTTTTCGCGTCGCAGGGCAAGATGTTCACCGCCGTGGCGGTGTTGCAGCTGGTCCACGCCGGGAAGCTGGGGCTCGATGCGCCCGTGGGCAGGTATCTGGCCGACTACCCCAATCCGAAGATGGCGGCCGTCACGATCCGGCAGTTGCTCTCGCATCAGGGCGGGGCGGGCGATATCGGTGTGCTGCAGCCGGACGAGGGTGCCAACCGTGCCTGGGTGCGTTCCATCGCCGATCTGATCAAGCTCAACGGCGACCGCGCGCCGGCGTTTCCGCCGGGGTCGGAATTCGAGTATTCGAATTACGGCTTTCTGCTGCTCGGCGCCGTGGTCGAGGCGGTCAGCGGGCAGAGCTATTACGACTACGTGGCCGAACACATCTTTGCGCCGGCCGGCATGACGACAACGCGTTTTCCGACCCTGGCGCAGATGGGCGAGGTCGCCCGGGGCTACACGCAGAACGACACCGGCGCGCTGGTGCCGAGCTTCGATCAGCTGCCCTGGCGTGGCACGCCTGCGGGCGGTGGTGTCACCACCGCCGATGACGAAGTGCGTTTTGTCACTGCGCTCAAGGCCGGCACGCTGATTCCGCTGCCGATGCTGGAAGAGGCGATCAGGCAACAGACCGACTGGTACGGCTACGGTTTCATCTCATCGGGTCCGCCGGAATTTCCGCATTGGGGCCACGGCGGTAGCGCGCCCGGTACCAGCGCGGCGCTGTCGATCTACCCGACCAACGACATGACCATCGTGTGCCTCAGCAACCGCGATCCGCCGGTCTGCGATCGACTGCTGACGCGGTTGCACTGGCATCTGTCGCCGCCGCCTGAGTCCACAGAGATGGCGGGACGATGAGAGGGGGCAGTCCGGCGGCGCGCCGGCTGCGATGCATCGACACGCGCAAGGTGCGTCATGGCTCGAGTAGATCGCTGCGTTCGTGCGGATGCCATCCGGAAACCGCGATGTGTATGCGATGCCCGCGACCGGTGTGCCCTCGATGCGCGCTTCCGTCCTTTGGTATGGTGCGGCCGCACCGGCAGATCTGTAGAGGCTCACACGTGTGAAAAGCGCTGAGGTGGTTCGGACCCGGGTCGCAGTGGTCGAAGACGATGACGAGTTGCGGGAAGAGGTGTTGTTGCCGCTGCTGCATCGCGAGGGGTTCGAAGCGGTGGGCATGGCGAATGCCCTGGCCCTCTACCGCGATCTGGTGGCGACGCCGTTCGATCTGATCCTGCTCGATGTCGGATTGCCCGACGACGACGGCTTTGCGATAGCGCGTCATCTGCGCAAGGCGGCGCCGAAGGTCGGCCTGGTCATGCTCACCGGCCATGCGTCTCCGTCCAGCCGCCTGAGAGGGCTGGAGGCCGGCGTGGACGCCTATCTGACCAAGCCGATCGACTCCGCCGAGCTGGTGATCACGTTGCGGAATCTCGAACGCCGACTGGAGTTCGGAGAGTCCGGTCCAGCGCGCCCGGGATGGACGCTCGACGCGCAGGGCTGGCAACTGCTGCTGCCCGACGGCCGCGCCGTGGAACTGAGCCTGCCGGAACGTCGCCTGCTGGCAGAGCTGGCGGCCACGCCGCGTGAGCCGGTGACGCGCGAAGCGCTGATGGCTGCACTCGCCGAGGACGTCGACGATTTCGATCCCCACCGGCTCGAGATGCTGATCCATCGCCTCCGCAAGAAATGTCTGCAGGCCTCGGGACAGGAGCTGCCCGTCCGCACGGTCCGTGGCATCGGCTACGTCCTGGCGTGTTGAACGCCTGATTCCCCGATCGTGTCCTGCGCGCCTGCGCCGGACGTCGCAGCCGCGTGGCATCCACACCGGCCCGCACAGCCGCTGAGCGCCACCACCGCCTGAAGCGCCATTTGCAAGATTCGGTGAGGAAGCGTGCGTGCCTCACCGCGATGTCTTGGGTCTAATTCCGCCCGTTGTTAGGGGTGCGCCGCTCGGTCGGCGCCAGCCAAGAACTCGCATACCGCCTCGGGCGGAAGGTCATGGGCCTTCCGTGAGGCGTGTAGGCGTCTGCGCGCGTGGATCAAGCGTGCGTCGGTCAGATCGGGGACGAAGGAATGGGCATGCGCCAGCAGAACAGTCAGAGAACACGCCGCGTTGCAGCGGACCACACGGGTGCGCTGCCGGGAGCCGGGCGCGATCTCATCAGATTGCTTGTGCTGATCTTCATGCTCGCGCTGCTGCTGCCGGCGCAGGCACAAACCGCGCGCACGGCGGATTGCATCCTGTCGAATCCGAATTCGAACGGTGAGCATGTCGACGAGATCTGCTGGTTGCAGTTCGGCGCGACGGGCACATCGCTCGCGACGCCGTACAGCCAGCAGCGGACCTTCAGTTTGCCGGACGGCTCCACGATCCAGATGACGGTGGAGCTGGCGGGTGGCGTCAACGGCGGCAATGGTGTCTACCGGATTGACCAGGCGCCTGTCTTCCCCACAGGCTCGAATTTCAGCGGTAACAGCGGCTATTACCGCCTGCTCACGCCGAACGGAGCGGTGCTGCACAGCGTGAACGGAGCCGGCAACGGCACGGTGCTGACCCTGCGTGACGTCAAGCTGTTTCGTCCCAACGGGACCGAGGTCACCAATGTCCCCTTCGAACTGATCGTCGCGGACGCCGAGCGCCTTAACCAGAACCCCGAGTTCATCGATTTCGGTGTCGTGTCGGGCGGATCGCCCTGGGAACTCGTGGAGTGGCTCGGTACTGCCCCAGCTTCGGCGATTGCGATCGGATCGAGCAGTAATGCTTCCTTCTCCGCGCCGGGCGGCGGCACCTACCAGAACCTTGGTTTCCCGTTTGAAACCGGCAATCCGGCCGGCTCGATTGCGTGTAATCCGGCCACATTCATCGATTGCCTGCGCATCCGCGGCGAAACACCGAGCTCCAATGCGAACGCAGCCGTGCTCGCAAGCCGCCGTGACATCAGCAACGCCGCCACACCGTTCACGGTCATCACGCAGGTGCATTCGGGCGCGGGCCAGGCGTTCGCGGTTGGCGTGCGCTGGGGTGGTGTCCGTCTGCGCAAGGCCCTGCCGCAGGGTCGTCTGAACGCGGCGGACCAGTTCGTCTACGAAGTGACGAATGTGCTGGATCAAAGCGTCATTTCCGCTGAAACGGCGGGCGCTTCCGCCATCTCGGATTACATCAGCGCCCAGGCGACGATGCCGGGCAATACGCTGACACTGACGGAGCGGATGACGTTGGGGAGCGTGTCGACCCTGCAGCAATACGATCGCTCCATCAGCTGCGCCAATCCAGGCAATCCCGGATCCAGCACGGTGTTGCCGGACGGCCCTTACGATCCGGACGCGCCACCGGTTGTCGATGTCCTGGAACTGGGCGACGCCATCGAATGCACGTTCTCGAACATTCCGAGAATCATCGATCTCGTGCTCGTCAAGACCGCGCCTGCAACGGCGTCGGCTGGAACCGAAATCGAGTACCAGCTCGCGATCCGCAACGACGGCACCCACACCGCTACCGCGGCGACCTTCACCGACACCCTGCCAGTCGGCCTGGGTGGCGTGTCGACGGCGGGCGTGACCTGCAGTGACGAGCAGGCTGGCGCAATCTGCGGCGATATCGCCGCCTCGGTCAGCGGAAGCGACGCCGCCGGGTACGTCATTACCGGCGCCATCGAATCGCTGCCTCCGGGCGCGAGCGTCGTCATCATGGTCCGCGCCACACCTCTGGCAAGCGCGGTCGGCACGGATCTCGTCAACTCGGCGCGGGTGGATCGCGCGGCCACGGATCTCACCGTGGGCGAACAGGACGAAACCAACAACGCATCGTCTGCGACGGTCAGCGTCACCGCGCCTGCAGTAGCAGACGTCAATTTCTGCCCTGTCGACGGTGGTTTCTTCAACATCGTCAATGGCGTGGGCATCTACCAGTACGCGCCGGCCTCGGCGACGGACAGCCGCGTCACCGGTCTGGACGCTGCGATTGGCGGCAACCTCAACGGCCTGATGGTGGACCCGACCGGTCGGACCCGCCTGCTGTTCCACAACGCCACTGGCGGCGACGTGTGGGCCTACGATCCAACGCACCCGACCAGCCCCGGCTGGTATCGAACGGGCGCGACGATCAATGCACCGAACCTGCCGCGTGCCGGCATGACGGCCGACGGCGTGGGTTATCTCATCACGTCGGCGACGGCGGCCGGCACCGGCGCGACCGCGCAGATGTATCGACTGGTGCGTGATGGCGACTACGGCTATCGCGTCGACGGTCAAAGCACGCTGACCTACGATGTGGCCCCGAGCGACTTCAATTCCGGCGACATCGCGTTCGACAGTACCGGTACGGGCTGGCTTGTCGCCGGCAGCGATCTGTACCGGGTCGACGTCGACGCGGGCACCGCCACCCGCCAGCAGAACTTCACCGGTGCGCCGGTGGGCGTGAACTACGCCGGCGCGGCCTTCGGCGGTGATGGCCGTCTGTACGTGGTCAACAACAGTGGTGGCACCTACTACGCGATGGATCTGGCGCAGGGCACGATGGTCGCCGTCGGCACCTCGACCAGTGGCGCGGGCCGCGATCTGGCCTCGTGCAGCTTCCCGGCGATCACGCCGGCGCAGCTGCGGGTCTCCAAGACTCTCGCGTCGATCATCCGCGACGGTGCCACCGTCCCGGCCGGCGCGCCCGCCGCGCCTGGGGATCTGCTCGCCTACAGCATCGAGATCCGCCACGTCGGCGGCAGCCAGGCGGCCACGGTGTTCGCCGGTAACGTCGTGGAAACCACGCCGGTCAACACCACCCACGGCGCAGTCGCGGATGATTTCACCTGCGCCGGCGGCACCTGCACGAACACCGAGGCCCGCAACATCCGGCCCGGCGAAAGCACTGCGTTCTCGTTCGTCGTGCAGATCGACGCCACGCTGCCCGCGACGGTCAGCCAGATCGTCAATACGGTCGCAGTCAACGGCATTGATTGCGCCGCGGCCGGCAACGATTGCGAAGAGACGACCCCGGTCGAGGGTGAGCCTGCGCTCAGTTCCTCCAAGGTGCTGACCGCGGTTAACGGCGCCGCCCCCGCAGGCGCGGTCGCGCTCGGCGACGTGCTCACCTACACGGTGGTGGCCGCCAACACTGGCAACGTCGCCCTGCCCACGGTGACCGTCACCGATACACGCATCACGCCGGACGCGATCACCTGTGCGCCGCTGGCGGCAGGCGCAAGCTGCACCCTGGTCGGCACCTACACGGTGACCCAGGCCGACGTCGATGCCGGCACCATCGCCAATACCGCGGTCATCACGACGCCCGATACGCCCGAGCTCTGTCCGGCGGGTTCGACCTCGGCGATCTGCCGTCCGACTGTCGAGATCCCGACGCAGACGGCGGCACCTGCGCTGACGGTTGTCAAGACCGCCGGCACGCCAAGCGGCAACATCGCGGGCAGCACGATCGGCTACAGCTTCCTGGTGACCAACACTGGCAACGTCACAATCACGAACATCGCGATCGACGACAGCCAGCTCGACGGCGCGGCCGTGTGCCCGGTGACGACCCTGGCCCCGGGTGCAAGCACGACCTGCACCGGTACGCACACGATCACCCAAGCGGAAGTCGATGCGGGTGAGGTGCTCAACACCGCAACCGCGACCGGCACCCCGCCGGGTGGTGGCACGACGACGAGCCCGCCGGACGAAGAAGACGTGACCCTCGACATCGAGCCGTCGCTGACCATCGTCAAGACCGCCGGCACGCCGAGCGGCAACATCGCGGGCAGCACGATCGGCTACAGCTTCCTGGTGACCAACACCGGCAACGTCACGATCACGAACATCGCGATCGACGACAGCCAGCTCGATGCGGCGGCCGTGTGTCCGGCGACGACGCTCGCGCCCGGCGCCAGCACCACCTGCACCGGTGTCCACACGATCACGCAGGCTGAAGTCGACGCCGGCGAAGTGCGCAACACCGCAACCGCGACCGGCACCCCGCCGGGTGGCGGCACCACGACGAGCCCGCCGGACGACGAGGACGTGACGCTGGAGCGCAATCCCAGCCTGGCGACCAACAAGGTGCTGGCCGGCAATGCGGACGAGGATGGCAGCGGCACCGTCACCCTCGGCGACACCCTTTCCTACACGGTCACCGCGACCAATACCGGCACCGTGACCCTGCCGAACGTCGAAGTGCGCGACGACCGCATCACCCCAGCGAGCATCGTCTGCGCCAGCCTGGCGCCGGGTGCGAGCTGTGTGCTGACCGGGACCTATGTGGTGGTCCAGGCCGACGTGAATGCCGGCCAGATCATCAACACCGCGACGATCAGCACCGATGATCCGGCGGTGTGCCCGGCCGGGAATACGTCCGCGGCGTGCCAGCCGACGGTCACCACGGGCGTGACCCCCTACGAAATCGAAGCCAACGACGACAACTACGGCCCGGTCAACGGCGCCGAAGGTGATCCGTCGGTGGGCAACATGCTCGACAACGACACGCTCAACGGTGTGCCGGCAACCCCGGATGCCGTGACGATCACCGTGGGCACACTGCCGCCAGGCATCGTGGCCGACCCGGCCACGGGCGTGGTGGGCGTCGAGCCGGGTACCCCGGCAGGCAGCTACACGTTCGAATACACGATCTGCGAAATCCTCAATCCGTCGAACTGCGACACCGCGACGGTAACCGTTGTGGTCGAAGCGGCGGAGATCGTCGCCAACGACGACAGCTACGGCCCGGTCAACGGCGCCGAGGGCGATCCGTCGGTGGGCAACGTGCTCGACAACGACACGCTCAATGGTGTGCCGGCGACGCCGGAGACGGTGACGATCACGGTCGGCACCCTGCCGCCGGGCATCGTCATCGACACGACGACGGGCGTGGTGGGCGTCGAGCCCGGCACCCCGGCAGGCAGCTATACATTCGAGTACACGATCTGCGAAATCCTCAATCCGTCGAACTGCGACACCGCGACGGTGACCGTCGTGGTCGAAGCGGCGGAGATCGTCGCCAACGACGACAGTTACGGCCCGGTCAACGGCGCCGAGGGTGATCCGTCGGTCGGTAACGTGCTCGACAACGACACGCTCAATGGTGTGCCGGCGACGCCTGACACGGTGACGATCACGGTCGGCACGCTGCCGCCGGGCATCGTCATCGACACGACCACCGGCGTGGTGGGCGTCGAGCCGGGCACCCCGGCGGGCAGCTACACGTTCGAATACACGATCTGCGAAATCCTCAATCCGTCGAACTGCGACACCGCGACGGTGACGGTTGTGGTCGAAGCGCCTGAGATCGTTGCGGTCGACGACAGTGCGGTCACCGAGCAGAACACGCCGGTCACGATTCCAGTGCTCGACGACGACACGCTCAACGGCGTACCGGTGGATGTCGAGGACATCACCATCGTCGAGGTGACGCCGCCGTCCAACGGCCGCATCGTGATCCTGCCCGACGGCACGGTGGTCTACACACCCGACCCCGGCTTCTCGGGTGAGGACAGCTTCGAATACCAGATCTGCGAGATCAACAATCCGACCAACTGCGCCACGGCCACGGTGACGATCACCGTGCTGCCGAACGTGGTCGAGGCCATCGACGACGATGCAGGCACCGCCGAGCCGGGCGTGCCGACACCGGTGGTGGTGGTCGACAACGACAGCAGCACGGGCGCGCCCCTGGATCCGGGTTCGGTCACGGTGGTAACGCCGCCGGCCCATGGCATCGTCAACTGCGCGAACGGCATCTGCACCTACACGCCGGCGTTCGGTTTCAGCGGCGAGGACAGCTTCGTCTACCGCGTCTGCGACACCTCCTACCCGACCGCGATGTGCGACACCGCCACCGTCACGATCCGGGTCGAAGGCGCCGCGCCGCTGCGCATCGCCAAGTCGGTGGCAGTGCGCGAGGTCAAGGTCGGTGATCTGGTCCGCTACACGCTTACGGTGGAAAACGTGGGCAATGCGATGGTCACCGGGGCGACCGTGCTCGACACGCCGCCGCAGGGCTTCAGCTACGTCGATGGCTCCATCGCGAGCAGCGACGGCCGGGCGCTGGCGGTCTCGGGGTACAACCCGATCCGCATCGCCAGCCTCGATCTCGCACCAGGCGATACCGCGTCCATCAGCTATCTGTTGCGTGTGGGCGCAGGCATCCGTGCCGGCAGCCACGTCAATCAGGCGGTGGCGCAGACCGAGGGCGGCATGACGCTGTCCAACATCGCCACCGCCCAGGTCCAGACCGCGTTCGATCCGCTGCTCGACGACAGCCTGGTGTTCGGCACCGTGTTCGACGACCGCAACGGCGACGGCTGGCAGGCGAGCGCGGCACTGCGCGGCGTGCGTGTGCAGGGCGGTTTCGCACCGGGTGCCTACATCGCCGGTTCGACCACGATCGACCGTGGCGACGGCCCGCAGCCGCTCGCCGATGCCAGCGCACCGCTGCTGCATGGTGTGGCGCTCGACACGATTCCCGGCCGCCAGTCGGTGGCCGATCCGGTCGAAACGCACCAGGTCGTGATCCGTCAGCGTCTGCGCAACGCGGCATTCACCGACGATTTCGCGCTGACCAGTGGTGATGGCGCCACGCTGTACATGGCCGCCGACGGCAGCACGCGCCTCGAGCGCAGCGGCGATGTGGCCAAGGGACTGTCGGCCGCCGAGCCGGTCGTCACCCGCCGCGTGTCGCAGGACGGCGAGGGCGTGCTGGTCGAATACGTGATCGGCAATGCCGGTATCGACGAGCGCGGCATTCCCGGCGTGCGCATCGCGTCGGTGGAAGGTCTGCTGATCGAGACCGACCAGTACGGCCGCTATCACCTGGTCGACGTGCCGGGTGGGAATGCGATGCACGGGCGCAACTTCATCCTGAAGGTGGATCCGTCCACGCTGCCGCCGGGTACCGAGTTCACCACGGCCAATCCGCTGGTGCGTCGCGTCACCCCGGGCCTGCCGGTGCGTTTCGACTTCGGCGTGCGACTGCCGGTGGTCGAACTGCAGGGCGGCAGCGAGGTGGTCGAGCTGGAGCTGGGCGAGGTGTTCTTCGCCCCGCACAGCAGTGCACTGCGCGAGGCCTATCTGCCGGCGATCGAGGCGATGGCCGGGCAGATCGAGCGTTACCGCGGCGGCCAAGTGGTGGTCACCGGCGAGGGCGAGCACGAAGCGCTCGCATTCGCCCGCGCCGCTGCTGTGCGCGATGCGTTGCAGGCGCGGATCACCCCGGCGGCGGCTGAGGCGCTGCGCGTCGAACTGCGCACGCAGGTCGACGATCCGCACGCGCTGGTGGCCGGCGTCGACAACAGTGGCGTGCTGCTGGGCACGGTGCTCTTCGACACGGACAAGTCGGACATCCGGCCCGAGTTCGAGGCGCTGCTCGATGCAGTCGCGCGTCGCCTCGAAGCACTGGGCGGCGGGATGGTCGGCATCGTGGGCCACACCGATGTGCGCGGCTCGCATGCCTACAACGTCGAGCTCGGTCTGCGCCGTGCGCAGTCGGTGTTCAACGCACTGTCGGGGCGATTGAGCCCACAAGTCCGGGCCAGGACCCGGGTGGAAACAAGCAGGGATCCGGCGGCTTCTGTCGGGGAGGCGCGGAAGTGAAAGGGGACCGGATTATGAAGAGGAAGCTGCTCGACGCAGCGCTGCTGGCGATTCTGGCCGGCGCGGCATCCACCACCGTGGTGGCGCAGGACGCTGCTACGGGTGCAGCGGCGGATGAGGGCGCCGCTGCCATGGACTGCGACGCCGACGGCTGCCGCAGCGAAGGTGACCTGCTGTTCCGGCTGCGGACACGCAGCTACGACCAGCCGGTCACGCAGGGCACCAGCGAGGCCTCGTCCTCGCAGGCGCTGCAGCCCGATCGCCGCGTCAGCCTGGCGCTGGAGCAGCCGGGCCGGGCGACCGCAATGGGCCGGTTCTCCGTGCAGCTGCCGGGCGGCGGCGCGATCTGGGCGACCGAAGATCCCAATCTCGGCCTGCCGGAGCTCTCGGTCTCGGCGCCGACCATGGTGCCGTTCGAGGACGGACGCATCACCCGGCCGGTGCGCTTCTTCGCGCGCAGCAATTACATCGATTTCGTCGACCGGTTCGAGGTGACGCTCTATCGCGCCGCCGACGCGGACCTGATCGAACCGATCGCGCAGTTCGCGCTGCCGCGTACCGCGGTGGCCGTTGCGGAATGGGACGGCGCGCTGCCTGCCGGGCGGCAATACCGCGCGGGCGACGAACTGGTGTACGTGCTGCGTGCCTACGACGCGGCCGGCAACTTCGACGAGACCTTCGTCCAGCGCCTGCAGCTGGTGACGCCGGCCGAAGCCGAGCGCGGCGCGCAGACGCTGCGCCAGAGCACCGAGCGTGGACTGGGCCTGGCCCTGGGCGCTGAGCAGGCGGAAACGCAGGCACTGGTCGACAACGTGTTCTCGGGCAGCGGGCTGCGCCAGCAGAACATTCCCGTCTACGGCTCGCGCGTGCGCATCACCGGCCGCAATCTGCCGGAGGGACAGTCGCTGCTGATCAATGGCGAGCCGTACCCGGTCGACCTGGAGCGCAAGTTCGTCGCCGAGTACCTGATGCCGGTCGGTCAGCACCGCTTCGATATCGGCCTGCGCGGCCGTGGCGGCGAAGTCGCCACGCACGCACTCGATGTCGATGTCAGCGGACGCTACTTCTTCGGCGTCGGCATCGCCGATGTCACCGTGTTCCAGAACAAGGCCAGCGGCCCCGGCCGCGAGATGGCACTGGCCGGCCGCGAGAACGACATCCTCAGTGATGGCCGCCTGGCGTTCTACGGCAAGGGCAAGATCGCCGGCAAGTACCTGATCACCGCGCAGGCGGACACCCAGAACCGGCCGCTCAGCGATCTGTTCGACGGCTTCACCTCGGCCGACCCGCAGGACATCTTCCGCCGCGTCGATCCGGACCTGTACTACCCGACCTACGGCGACGACTCCACGACCTATCGGGATGTCGACACCATGGGCCGGTTCTACCTGCGCATGGACTGGGACAAGAACCAGGCGCTGTGGGGCAACTTCTCGACCGGCCTCACCGGTACCGAGTACGGTCAGTACCAGCGTGCGCTCTACGGCGCGGCGCTGGCATGGCGCTCGCGCCAGTCCAATGTCTGGGGCGACCCGGGCACCGAGCTGCGCGCATTCGTGTCCGAGGCGCAGACCGCGCCGGGCCACAGCGAGTTCGTCGGCACCGGCACCAGCCTGTACTACCTGCGTCACACCGATGTGCTGCCCGGCTCGGAGCAGGTCGTGGTGGAAGTCCGTGATCCGACCACCGGTCGCGTCGAGGCGCGCACCGTGCTGCTGCGCGGCGCCGACTACGAGATCAACGAACTGCAGGGCCGCATCACCCTGTCGCGTGCATTGACCCAGATCACGCGCGAGAACCTGCCGACGATTACCCGCGACGCGCCGCTCGACGGTTTCGAGCAGCGCCTGATCGTCGACTACGAGTGGGTGCCGAACGGATTCGACCCCGACGAGATCACCGCCGGCGTGCGCGGCAAGCACTGGTTCGGTGACCATGTCGGCGTCGGCGCCACGTGGGTCGACGAAAGCCGCGCCGGCGAGGACTACACGCTGATGTCGGCCGACATCACCTTGCAGGCCGGCAAGGGCACCTATCTCAAGCTCGAGCACAGCCGCACCGAAGCCACCAGTGCACCGGTGTTCTTCTCCGACAATGGCGGCTTCACCTTCACCCAGCTCAATCCGGTCGGCCCGCGCGACGGCGAAGCCAGTGCGGTGGAAGCCCGGGCGAACTTTCGCGAGCTGGGTTGGACGACCAGCGACTGGAGCACCGGGGCCTGGTGGCGCCGCGTCGACGGCGGCTTCTCGGTCGCGCGCTTCGACATCGGTGCCGATGTCGAGGAGTACGGCGTCGAGGTGCTCGGCGAGTTCGGTCGCGATGTCGGCGTCTACGCACGTCACAGCCGCGCCGAGCGCGGCGCCGAGACGCTGACCCAGACCCAGGCGACCACCGAATGGCGGCTGTCTGATGTCAGCACGCTCGCGGCGGAGCTGCGGCGCGTGGAAGAAGGCCGCATCGGCGGCGATGCCACCGGCACGCTCGGCGCGCTGCGTTACACGCAGCGCTTTGGGACTGCGCTGGATGTCTACGGCACCGCGCAGTGGACGCTCGACGACGACGGCGGCTATGTCGACAACGACGCCTACACCCTCGGTGGCCGCTACAACTTCGCCAACCTGTCGAACGTCGGCGCCGAGGTCACAACCGGCGACCGCGGTGACGCCGCGCAGGTCAATGGCGAGTACCGCCTGACCGCGCAGCACAGCTTCTATGGCGCCTATACCTATTCGACCGACGCCACCGAGTACGACCCGCTGTTCAACCGCGCGCAGCAGAACGGCTGGACGCTGGGACAGCGCTGGCGCCTGTCGAACCAGGTCAACGTGTTCAACGAGAGCCAGTTCCTCAAGTCGCGCAACGAGTCCGGCCTGGCCCACACCTACGGCATGGACTTCTATCCGGCGGTGGGCTGGAACCTCGGCCTGACGCTGTCGGACGGCGAACTGACCAATCGCGACGGCGGGCAGGTGGACCGGCGCGCGGTCAGTCTCTCGGGCGGTCGCACCTCGGGCGCGACCGACTGGCAGAGCAAGATCGAGTGGCGCGAGGACACCGGCGCGGAACGCCGCACGCAGTGGATCACCACCAACCGCGTGCAGCATCGCCTCAACGAAAGCTGGCGCGTCGCCGCGCGCTTCAACTACGCCGATACCCAGGACGATCTGAATCCGGCCGCGAGTGCGAAGTTCATCGAGAGCAACCTCGGCTTCGCCTACCGGCCGTGGGACGGCTCGCGCTGGGGGCTGTTCGGCCGCTACACCTATCTGTACGACCTGGCCACGCTGGGCCAGATTGGTGGCGCCGACTACGACCAGCGGTCGCAGGTGCTGTCGCTCGAAGGCGTCTACCGAATCGACGATCGCTGGGAAGTGGCCGGCAAGCTCGCACGCCGCGAAGGCGAGGCGCGCTTTGGTCGAGGCACGGGCGAGTGGTTCGACTCGGCGACAACGTTCGCCGCCGGCCAGCTGCGCTACGAGCTGCTGTACAAGTGGCACGCGCTGGCCGAATACCGCTGGCTCGACGTCGACAACGGCGGCACCCGCCAGGGCTGGATGGCGGGCGTCGATCGCGACATCGGCCGCAACTTCCGCGTCGGCGTGGGCTACAACTTCACCGACTTCAGTGACGACCTCACCGATTTCGACTACGACCATCGCGGGTTCTACATCAACTTCGTCGGCAGTTACTGATCCGGCTGCCTTCGCGTACACGCGGCGTCTTCGAGGCCGTCGCGGGTGATGTCCGGCAAACGCCGGGCATCATCCGCGTTCGCGGGAAGCCGTGGGCGCAGGGTCGCGCGCGCATCCGGTAGCGGGAATATGCCTGCGGTGGCACAGGGGAACCCGGCACACCACGCGGTCGCCGGCCCTCACAGGCACTTGTTCCAGGTCATCTGCAGCTGGCCGCGTCGCGCGTCTCATCCGCTGAGCGCGCCGCGCGACATGCTGCCTGCATGGACTGGCAGTGCAATCCCCTGCTGCGGGAAGAAATCACGGTGCGCCGTCGGCCGCTGCGGCCGATGCCGGCGCTCTATGCATGGTCCGCGTGTGCCGGCGTCGTCATGCTGACCTGGCGCGGCAAGACGGTCGGCGCGGTGTATCCGGGCGGGCGCTACTGGCTGACGTGGCGGCGGCGGACCCATGCCGGCACGGCGGCCTCGTCGTTGCAGGCCAGGCGGTTCATGACGCGCTGGCTCCGCGCGCGGCGCGATGCCGCGCCGGTGCTGGATGCGGACCTGCCACCGAAGGCGCTCGTGCCGCTGGAGACATTCCTGCGCGAATACGAGGCGCAGGACGCCTGACCCGGCGGGACCCGGATGCCCCTCCGCCCACCGCGAAATCGCGACGGCTGCCGCTGCGCCGTCTCCTGTGACATGGCAGTCGCAGTCACGCGCACAGGGCGGGCATCGGCAGGCTGCAATGCGTGGCTGCGCACGCCTGTGCGGCGGTCGGCGGGAGGGCTGCAGCCTTCGTGTGGAGGTGTCTGCCGATTGCCACGACGGGTCTCTTTTGGGCGTACTGTGCGGAACGCGTGTTCGGCACATCCACGGGATGTCTCCATCACGCATCGAGGCAAGCGAGGGGGGGCCAGTGACGCTGCAGATGTTCAGGCCTGCCCGGGCGTCGGCCGCGCAGTCGGATGACGCCGATGCGGGCGAACGCTTCACCCGCGCGCTGGTCGCGCTGACGCGTACGGTCTGGAGTCCCGACTGCACGTTCGAGACGGCCATTGCGGCCATCTGCAAGACCGCCGCCAGCGCGTTGCAGATCGAGCGCGTCAGCGTGTGGCGCTACGACGCCCCTGCACGCGCCCTGCGGTGCCTGCATGCCTACGACGCCATTGCCGGGCAGGACATTGCCCCTGACGCACTGGAGACGCTGCCACTGGACGAGGACGACTACATCGCCTCGTTCGACGACGTGCGCACGCTGGAAGTTGCGGCGCTGGAACGCGACGCGTGGATGGCCCGGTCGCATCTGGCCCTGCGCGATTATCTGCAGCGGCATCGCATCCATGGCGTGCTCGATGCGCCGGCGTTCGTTGGCGGCGCACTGCAGGGCATTGTCTGCCACGAAAACCTGGCCGGTGCGCGCATCTGGTCGCGGGCCGAAACCACATTCGCGGCCAGCATGGGCGATTACGTGGCGATGGCATTCGAGATCGCCCGGCGGCGGCGGGCCGAGGCCGAAGTGGAGCATCTGCGCCTGCACGATGTCGCCACCGGCCTGCCCAACCGCGCCTACATGATCGAACTGATCCGGCAGCGCTTTCTCGACGGCCCGTCCCGCCGGCACGAACTGCTGGCGGTCGTCCACGTGCAGGTTGACGTGAGCAGCGGACGCGGCTGTTCGGCCGGCGCACCGAGCGCGGATACGGTGATGGGACGCATCGCCCAGGTGCTGCGGCCGATGATGGGCGTCGACACCGAACTCGCCCGGACCGGCGTCGATGGTTTCAGCTTTCTGGTCAGCACCCATGCCTCGAACCGCACGGTGATCCGCCTGGCGGAAGCCATCCTCGGCATGCTCGAATCCATGGACTGGCCACATGCCGATCTCGAGCCCGGTGCGAGCATCGGCATCGCGGTCGCCGAGCAGGCCGGCGCCCGGAATCCCTTGCTGCTGTTGCAGCAGGGCGAGGAAGCGGCTGCGCAGGCGCGCGCCGCCGGGCGGTTCGGCCACGCCGTCTACGACACCGAACACCACGCGGCGTTGCTGGAGGCGCTGCGCTTCGAACGCGCGATGCGTGATGGTTTCGCCAGGGGCGAATTCGAGGTGCACTACCAGCCCGAGTACGACACGGCCCTCGGGCAGTGGGTCGCAGCCGAAGCCCTGCTGCGCTGGCGCGTCGACGGTGCGCTGCGGACTGCGGCCGAGTTCATCGGCGTGCTGGAGCCGTCGCGACTGATGCCGGCCGTCGGACGCTGGGTGCTGCGTCAGGCCTGCCAGGACGCCGCGGCCTGGCCGGCGCGCGCGGGCGAGCCGGCGCCGGGCGTACGGGTTAACGTGTCGGCGCGGCAGTTCGACGAGACCGGTCTGGTCGAAGACGTCCAGGCGTCGCTGGAGGCATCGGGGCTCGATCCCGCGCGCCTGACGCTGGAGCTCACCGAAACCACGCTCATGCGCGACATCGACCATGCGCTCGAGATCCTCCGGCCGCTGCGCGCGCTCGGTGTGCAGGTGGCGATCGACGACTTCGGCACCGGCTATGCCTCCCTGGTCTACCTCAAGCGGCTGCCGGTCGATGCGCTGAAGATCGATCGCGAGTTCGTCCAGGGCATGCCCGACAGCGCGGCGGATCTGGCGATCGTGCGGGCGGTCATCGGTCTGGCCGAGGCGTTCGCGATCGAGGTCATTGCCGAGGGTGTGGAAACTCCCGCGCAGGCTGAGGCCTTGAATGCGGCCGGCGTGCATCGCATGCAGGGCTGGCTGTATGGCAAGGCGATGCCCAACAGCGAGCTGTGCCGCGTGCTCGGCGTGCAGCTCGGCGCAACGGACGCTTCGCCGGACTGACGGGGCCGCGTTCCTGTCGGCATGGCTGGCGGGAGCGGGAGTCAGGCGCCGAGCGGCGACGCCTTATGCGTCGCGCGGCAATGCGATCAGGAACGTGGTGAAACCCTCCGCCGACGCAGCGCTGACCTTGCCGCCGTGCGCGGTCACGATCTCGCGCACCAGGAACAAACCCAGACCCAGACTCATGTGCTCGCCGGTCGAGGCGTTCTTCGCGCCGCGTCGCAGGGGGTCGAACATCGCATGCAGGTCGTCGCCGGTGAGCGTGGCGCCGGCATTGCGCACCGACAGGCGCACGTGATCCGCATCGCCCTCGACGTCGACCCACACGTCCGAGCCTGCATCGCCGTATTTGGCGGCATTGGTCACCAGGTTGTGCAGCGCTTCGCGCAGGCGCGAGGCATCGAACCGGCCCTGGGTGGTGCCCGAGGCGCCAAACCGGATCGCGGTACCGGGGAGCGCGGCGCGCAGCAGTTCGATCTCGTCCACCAGCGCATCGCCGAGGTCGCACAGCTGCCGGTCCAGCACCATGCCGGCGCCGAGTTTGCTCTTGCTGTAGGCCAGTAGGTCGCTGAGCAATTTCGACATCCGTTCGGCGCCGGCCCGGATGCGCTCGGCATGACGGGCGTACGGGGTGTCGCGTGTCTTCTCCGCCAGCACGTCCGCGGTGAACACAACCGCCGTCAGCGGACCGCGCAGGTCATGCCCCAGTGCACCGAGGAAGATCTGCCGCCACGATTCAACTTCCGTCGAGTACTCGGCCAGCGATTCGGCCACGGCCTGGTCGATCGCCTCGTTGAATCGCACCATGTCCTCGATCGAGTCCCGCGAAAGCGTCTCGTCGGCAGACCACAGGCGCAGCACGGAGGCGCGCAGGGCCCGGTACTCGGCCACCATCTGGTTCACGCCGAAACCGGCAATCGCACGCGTGCGACCGTGATAGCTCGCAGCCGACTCCGGACCCGTCTGGGGCAGGGCGCGGCCCTCGGCCTTGGCCTGTTGCGCGCTGCTGCTCTGCGGCCCGCTGCGCAAATCGGTCACGATCGCCTTGAGGATCTGCGGCAGATGATTGCGCAGTTCCTTCGTGCTCAGCTCCATGCCTGCGGGCGCCTGCGTTCTGGCGAACGCCTGGGCGGTTTCCAGGATCTCCCCGGCGTTTTCTTCAATGAAATCCGCGAGTCGCATGTGAAATTCTGGCGTCCTTGTAGAGGGCTAGATTACAGGGGGCCTGCGCCCGTTCCATCCACCACGGCAGCAGGCTGGGAGCCGCCAGGGATGATGAATGGGCTGCTGTGATGATTGCGGGGCAGGCGTTAGCGCGCCGTATGCGCGCGGTGGCGACCGCGGACGGCCACACCCGGTCGCGACGCGTACGCCCCTACGCTGCCGCCTTCTGCGAGCCCCGCTCGCGCCTGAAGGATTTTTTGCCATGCCAGAGCCGACCATGACCGCCATCGCCATCCGAGGCGGCACAGGCGATGCCGCTGCCTTGCATCCGGTGCAGCTGCCGCGGCCCGTGCCCGGGGATGGCAAAGTGCTGATACGCGTGCGTACGGCCGGCGTCAACCGGCCCGACATTGCCCAGCGCGGCGGCAAGTACCCGCCGCCGCCAGGTGCGCCCGAGACCTTGGGTCTCGAAGTCGCCGGCGAGATCGTGCGGGGCGCCGGGCGCTGGAAAGAAGGCGACCGCGTCTGCGCGTTGCTGGGCGGTGGCGGTTATGCCCAGTACGCGGTTGCAGATGCGCGCCATGTGCTGCCGATCCCGGACGGCCTCGACTGGGCGCACGCGGCGGCGCTTCCGGAAACCGTGTTCACTGTCTACGCCAACGTGTTCGAACACGGTGCACTGCAGCCGGGCGAATGGTTGCTGGTGCACGGCGCGACCTCGGGCATCGGCGTGGCCGCGATCCAGATGGCGAGGGCCGCCGGCGCCCACGTGCTGGCAAGCAGCCGCGGCGCGGACAAGGCGGCGCGTACGCACGCGCTCGGCGCGGATGTGTCGGTCGACACCACGACGATGGATTTCGGCGCGATCGCCCAGGAACACGGCGGCATCGACGTGGCGTTGGATATGGTCGGTGCGCCCACGTTTGCAGCCACGCTGGATGCGTTGAACCCGAAGGGCCGCATCGTCTATATCGCCACGCTCGGCGGCCCAACGCTGGACGTGCCCGTCATGAAGTTGATGCAGAAACAGGCCGTGATCACCGGTTCCACGCTGCGCCCGCGCAGCGCCGACGAGAAAGCACGTCTGGCGGTGGCGGTCGAGCGTGTGGTCTGGCCGTGGATCGCCGAAGGCCGCGTCAATGCGATCATCGACCGGACGTTTCCCCTGGCCGAAGCCGCGGCCGCGCATGCGTATCTCGAAGGCGGCGAGCATTTCGGCAAGGTGGTGCTGGAGGTCGCGTGAGCGCAGCCGCGGTCGCCGCCTGCCGGGCACCGCGGGCGCGCCACGCGGCACCTGTTCGGCACCGCGGGAACCGGCACCACCCGCGACCGGGCAGTGCCTGCCGATCTGTTCTCATGCGGCCCGTGGTTCGCGTCGCATGCGGGGCCGCCGTCACTCGGTGCTTCTTCTATTCGGGCGCCGCGTCGCCGAGTGCGGCGGCTGCCAGGGCGCGCGGCGGCCACTGCAGCGCACGGCTCGACTGGATGCGCAACCAGCCGTTGTCGGCCGCACGCATCGGGTCGTGTTCAACCGATGCCAGCGTGGCATCGCTGACCCCGGCCGCATGCCCCCACAGCACTGCCCAGCCGTCGCGACCGCTGCCCTTGACCGCCCGCAGGGCGCTGTCGGCAATGCGGATGCCGGCCGGCAGGTGCGGCGGATCGCCCGGAAAGAACGGCACCGGCGCGGCGCCGATGGAGACCGTGACCGACACGCGCTGCCCGTCGTCCAGAACGACGCTGCCATCCCGCACACCCGCGCGTACGTGTTCCGCAAAGCGGGCCGCACCGTCGAGGTCGGTGGCCGGCCGCGCCACCAGGAACTCTTCGCCGCCCCAGCGCGCCACCAGATCGCCGGCATCGCAGGCCTCGGTGAGCCACGTCGAGATCGCAGCCAGGACCGTATCGCCCTCGGCGTGGCCGTGCCGGGTGTTGATCGACTTGAAATGATCCACGTCGATCAGCAGCAGCAACATCCGCTGCCCGTCAGCCGGCGCCGGCAGGGCGGCGAGGCGTCGGAGCATCTCGCGGCGGTTGAGCAGGCCGGTGAGCGGGTCGGTCGCGCTGAGGTGGCGCAGACGTGTATGCGTCCTGCGCTGGTGGACACCGACCACGCCGACCAGCAGGATCACCATCGCTAACGCCACCAGTGCCAGATCACGGCGGCGGTTCGCCTGGCCCAGTTCGATGCGCTGCCGTTCGCTGCGGTGCGCACTGGTGATGTCGTCGATGCTGTCCTGAAGTACCGCCAGTTGCGCCATGTTCTGCCGCTGCGTCCGCGCCGCCGCCATCTCGCGTTCGCGGCGCAGCAGTGGGAGGGCGGCGGCCGGGGCGCCCGCCGCCTCATGGACTTCCGCAAGCAGCAACAGCGCCTCCATGGTTTCCATCTCGAACCGGCCTGACTCCATCAGCGACAGCGCAGCTTCGGCATGCGTGCGCGCCCGGTCCAGCTCGCCTGTCTGCAGATGCACGCGGGCCAGACGCAAGCGTGTAATGGCTTCGCCTGCAGAATCGCCGACGGCGTGCTGCTCGGCGTGCAGCGTCTCGAACACGGCACTCGCCCCCGCGATGTCGCCGTCGAGGCGCTGCACTTCGGCCAGATGGCTGCGCACCCTCAGCACCGTTATCCCATGTGCCTGGCGGTTCGCATCTGACAGCAGGCGTTCGAGCTCGGGGCGCGCCTGTTGATGTCGACCCATCAACATCAGGGTATACGCATGGGCATAGGCGCCGTCGAGCTGGAGCCGAGTTCCCGGCGGCGCCAGGTCACGCACCTGCTGAAAGTACTCAAGTGCGCGTTCGTTGTTGCCCAGTTCGATCGCATGGACGTTGCCTATCCCGAACAACGCGATCGTCTGCGAAGAGCGATCGTCGAGCTGGATGGCCAGCGTCTGGGCTTCCGTCAGGCGCTCGAGGGCCTCGGTGACGCGTCCCAGAAACTGCAGCAACGGGGCGATGCTCACAATCGCCTGCAGCCGCTCGGTCTCGTCCAGGTTTCCGGAGTCGGCGATCGCCAGCACCCGGTCGACCGCTTCCGCGGTACCCGCGTGATCTCCAAGCAACTGCCGAGAAAACGCGAGACAGGCTTGCGCACGTGTTTCCACGCGCGGTGACAGCGCCGGTCGATCGAGCATTTCCAGCGCGATCTCTACGCTCTGCTTCGGGTTGCTTCGCAACATCTCGAAGCAGCGTGCCAGTCGTGCCTCGTCCGGGTTGATCGAAGGAATCGTCTGTGCCTGGACGAGGGATCCGATCCCCAGCAAGCAGAACAGCAGCAGCGCACGGTCCATCGTGAACCCGGTGGTTGGTGGGCGGGCTAGGATACCCTTGTGCAACGCGCCCGAACGACCCTGTGAAGACCGCATGAGTGATCCAGACACGGCGCAGTGGTCGGGATCGCCGGTTCCGTTTGAACGCGTGCATCCTGGGGCGCCACGATGAGCACCGCTGTGGACGCAGCGAGCCGGGTCTTGCGCGAGCGCAATGCGCCGATGCTCAAGCTCGTTCTGGTGCTGACTGGCGTCTTCCAGCCGCTGATGCTGGGCTATGCATTCGTCGGCCCGCAGGCGGCGTCGCTTGATCCGGTTGCGGTCTGGCTGGCGATTATCAATACGGGCTTCGTATGGACCTGCTACCTGGTGGTCCTGCGGGGCCGCACCCGTCTGGCAGCGTCGCTGTTCGTTGCGGGCACGCTGGCCCTGCTGACGGTTGCATATCTGCGCTGGGGGCTGCGCCTGCAGCTGGCCCATCAGGCCACCCAGATCGTCCCGGTGCTGGTCTGCGGCCTGCTGCTGCACCGCCGGGCCCTCTGGCTAACGGCCGGTTGGCTCATTCTGATCGTGTGTGCGGGCGCGTGGCAGGATGCCGCCCGTGCCCTGTTCCATCCCGAAGCGTTGTATTTCGCAATCAGCGGCGCGTTGGCAAGTGCATTCGCTTTCCTGGTCATTGCGATCTTTCTTGACCGCGCCGTCAGCGCATTGCGCGACAGCCTGGAGATGGCGGTGCGCCGCGCGAACGAACTGGGGCGCAGTCGCGACCGACTGGAACTGGAGATCGCCGAAAAGATTCGATCCCAGGCGCAACTGGTGCACGCCCAGAAGATGGAGGCTGTAGGCCGCCTGGCCAGTGGGCTGGCGCATGACTTCAACCACCTGCTGGCGCTGATCCTGGGATACGCGGACCGGGGCCTGCACGCCACCACCGTGGCCGAAACCCACCGGGCGCTGGCGGGTGTGGAGGCGGCAGGACGCCGGGCCACGGCCACCAGCAAGAAGCTATTGGGGTTCAGCCGCCAGGATGTCGCCCATGTGGAGGAATTCGACGCGGTGCTGGCGCTGCGCGAGATGGAGCCGGTGCTCAAGCAATTGTTCAACCACCGCGCCCGGGTGCACCTCACGCTGCCCGAGCACGCGGTTCGCATCCGGTTCGACCGTGCCCAGCTGGAACTCGTGGTGCTCAACCTCGCCGCCAACGCCGACCATGCGATGCCCGATGGCGGCAGGTTCTCCCTGTCGGGATGCGTGGGCGCAGGAGGCCAGTTCGAGTTGCGCTTCACCGATTCCGGCCATGGCGTGCCGGAGGCGGTGCGCGCGCGTATCTTCGAACCCTTCTTCACCACCCGGCCGAAGGAGCTGGGCACCGGCCTGGGTCTGGCCGTGTCCGCGGACCTCCTCCGTGATCAAGGTGGGACGCTCTCCCTGGAAAACACCTCGCCGGCTGGAAGCACGTTTTTGATCACCTTGCCGGTCATCGCGGAGACCCAGGCGTGAGCGTCTGCCAGGTCGCGCGTTGTGGCGCGCGCGCCGGGCCGTTATCCAATCCATGTTGGAAGGTGATTCGGTCCGGACGCGATCCGCGCGTGCCGAAGAGCGAACACGCGCGCGCATCGCGCCTGCCGCTGAACCCGGCTGCGAGCGCAGGTGCGACAGGACATCAGATGCGCAAGTTGGCGCATGCACATTCGATGCGTCTCAGCGCGGCCCGAGCAAACCGCGGCGACGCGTACCGGAACCTGGAGCGCGCGCGGCGCAAGGCGCGGGCATCCGCAAACGGATGCGTTGCGCAGGCAGCCGTTACAAGCGAAGCACACGTCGACGCCCCCTGGGCGGCGGTCGCATGAGCAGACCACCTGCAGTGTTCCCGGCCGGTCTGCACGACGCGCGCTGGATCACCCTCGACGACGATGTGATGGGTGGGCACTCGTGCAGCCGCGTCGACGTGCGTGACGGCGTGCTGACATTCGCCGGCACGACATCGCTGGAAGACAACGGCGGCTTCGCGTCGATCCGCGCACGCGGCGCGTTCGATTTCAGCGCCGCCGCGGCCATGTGCCTGCGGGTCCGCGGCGATGGCCGCGCCTACCAGTTGCGTGTCGCGACCGATGCGCGACACCGTGGCTCGAACGTGTCGTGGCGGGGCGATTTCACTACCCGCGCGGGCGAATGGACCGAGGTCAGCGTCGACTTCGCGCAGATGCAGCCGACGTATCGCGGCACGGTGCTCGAGGGGCGCACGCTCGATCTGTCCAGGGTCGAGGAGATCGGCCTGCTGATCGGCGACGGGCGTGCCGGCGATTTCGCACTGGATGTGGCCTGGATCAGGCCGCTCGCGTCTGCGCGCGACACCTGACGCAGACCGCACACGCACTGCCGAACCGGATGCAAGCGCGGGTCGGCGTGCGTCGCATGACGACTTGATCTGCATGTCGATCTGCACGTGACATGCGTGCGGGGCCTGCCCGGGACAGCAGGCTGTCCGCGGCAAGCAATGACTTTCGGCACGCGGCGTTGACTACACGTGTAGTCAACATATGTGCTGACGTTCGCCCAGGAGTTTTTCAATGCGCGCCATGTGGGTCTCCGCCTGTCTCGTGTTCGCTTTTCCGGCCGGCCTTGCGGCGAATCCGCTGCAGGTCTCGGACGCCCTGACGACCATCGAGGCGAAGGCAACCGCGACGCACTCGGATGCGCTGCTCATCCAGCGGGGCAATGAAACGCTGCTTGAGATGTCCACGTCCCCCAGTCCCGAACCGGTCGCGTTGATGTCGGCGACGAAGTCGATCGTCGCGCTGGCGATCGGGCTGTTGCTCGAGGACGGCAAACTCGATTCGATCGACCAGCCGGTCAGCGATGTATTCCCGGAATGGGCACAGGGCCGGAAGCGCGACATCACCATCCGCATGTTGCTCGACCACACCTCGGGTCTGCAGAACGTACCCAACGCGGGCGTCGAACTCGAAGGCGCGCCGGACCTGGTGCAACTCGCACTTGCGGCGGAACTGGCCAGCGATCCCGGCAGCAGCTTCGCCTACAACAACAAGGCGACCAACCTGCTGACGGGAATCGTCGGCAGACTCGCCGGCGAGCCGATCGATACCTATGTCGCCACACGCATTTTCGCGCCGCTGGGCATCACGCAGTCCACGTGGATGCGCGACGAAGCCGGCACGCCGATGGGCATGGCCGGCCTAGCCATGTCCGCGCGCGATCTCGCGAAAGTGGGGCGCCTGCTGCTGGACAAGGGCGTCGCGCCCGGCGGCGAACGCATCCTCGGCGAGGCTTTTGTCGACATGCTCACGGCGGAAAGCGCGCGTTCGGCCGATGTCGGCCTGCTGTGGTGGCGCAACGCGGCGTGGGAGCGCTACACGCTCAAAGACGATGCGGACGCGTTCCTCGTGGACAAAGACGTGGCTGCGGATGTGCGCGAGGCGGTGGTCGCCGCGACGGGCCGTACGTTCACCAGCAAGGGCGAGCTGATCGACTTTCTGTCGCAGAGGCTCGGTCCGGCCTGGGGCGACCGTTACGGCGCCGAGATCACCGGGCGCGGGATCCGGCTCACCGATCTGTTCGCCCAGGAACGTGGGCCGACGCAGGCGTATTCCGCCAACGGCTATCTGGGCCAGTATCTGGTCATCGTGCCGACGCAGGACATCGTGGCGGTGCGGCAGATCCACCGCCGCGAGACCCACGCCTTTCCAGACGATGACTACGCGGATTTCGTCATCGACGTGTTGCGGCTCGCGGAAGTAATCGAAGCGCCGTGATCCCGAGCGTGAAACACCGCGCGCATCATGAAGATGCGCATGGCGACGCATCGCGTTTCGCGTACCACTCCGCATACGGCGAGTTCTTGACCAGAGGCCGGGTGTAGTCCTGCGCGCCGTCGGTCCACCACACCGGCCCGCGTTCGCCGAGTGCGTGCTTGGCGGCGTCGACGTCGCGGCGCGCATCTGCCAAGGCCTCGACCTCGTTCGATTGCTTCGCGTGTTTGACCGCGCGGCGCGCATCCATCAGCGCGTCGACCAGACGCTGGCGTTCCGCTTTGGGAAGGGTCGGATTGCTGGTGCGCCATAGGCGGCCGCGTACGATCAGATAGCGGCCATCGGGCGTTGTGAGTTGCGGCATGCGATGTGCGCAGCGTGCTGTGACGATGCGCCGAGTGTAGGGGTCGTGTTGTGTGCGGACGGCATGTGCGCGTCGATGCGCGCTTCACGGAATGCGAAGGCGTGCGCGGCGACGATCGACGCTCCGGGCCGCCGGTGTCGTCGCGGCCGCAACGCAGGAGGTTCGCATGTCCCAGACGCTATCCGTCGCCGCTCAACCCACGCCCATCGCCAAAGCTCTGGCCATCGCGGTATGCGCCACCGCCTTGCTCGCGGCGTGCGCGCCGGCGAATGACGCTGCATCACCTGCTGCCGATGCCGAAGTACCCGCAATCGCGCCGACATCAACGGCCGCCGACGATGTGGCGACCGAACCTGCTGCACCTGTGTCGGACGCTGCGAGTGGAACTGTCGGCGGCGACGGCTCACAGATCGTGCTCGACACGCTGGGCGAAACCGACCTGGGCAGCGCGGATCTGGCCGGCGAACTCGCCTGCAGCTTCTCCGAAGACGACCAGCCGCCATTGCTGTATGCCATGGGCGTCGTCGGTTCCCAGGACCCTGCGCAGGGCATCGTGAAGGTCGCCGGTTATGTCGAACCCGTGCGCGCGCCGGGCGGCTTCGATGGCATGACGCAGAACCCGACCTTCACCGGACAGGGCAAGACCATCCGCATCGAAGAGACGGGCGCGGCGATCGGCGGTGGCGAATCGCCGCCGCGGCCGGCCACGCTGACCTACCAGCGCGCCGATGGCGCGAGCCGCACCTTCGAGGGTCGCTGGCAGTGCGGCCCCTGAGGCACGCAGTCGCAGAACCGTTCGACACTTCAGGGCAGCTTCGGCTGCCCTGAGGGTTTCAGTGCGCGTGGCGCAGGCAGAACGCCAGGATCAACGCGGACGCATCCGGCCCCTTGGCATCGGTGTGACTGCCTGACGGATCACCGCCGCTCCAGGCGTGGCCGGCGCCCGCCACGACAACGTGCTCGACGTGGATGTGTCCCTCGGCATCAACGTATGCGGTGTGGATGCAGTCGCGGCCGTTGACCTTGGTGGTCTCAGGCGCTTCGGCGCGCAGCGGCGCGGTCGAAGCGTTGCCTGCCGTCGCATCGGCCACGATCGCATTGCCGTTGTCGGCGCGTACGGTGTGGTCGGCGGTGCCATGGATCACGATCGTCGGCACCCGTGACGCAGCGGTGGGCGACGGGGTCGCTGCGCGTTTGCTGCGGCCCTGCATCGCGGCGAATGCGCCGGGCACGTCGGTCGCCGCGCCGAATGGCAGTCCCGAATGCGCACCGACCGCGGCGAACAGGTCGGGATAGGTCCGGCCCAGGATCACCGCCATCGCTGCGCCTGCAGACAGGCCGGCCACATAGATGCGGCGGCTGTCCACGCGGTGACCGCTGACGATGTCCTCGACGATGCCAGCCAGGACCGCGGGCTCGCCAGCACCGCGCGACTGGTCCTCGCTGCGGAACCAGTTCCAGCACTTCTGCCCGTTGTCGCGCGCGGTCTGCGCCGGGTAGACGACGATGACGCCATGCGCATCGGCCAGCGCGTTCATGCGCGTGCCGGCTGCGAAATCCGCAGGCGTCTGCGTGCAGCCGTGCAGCATCATCATCAGCGGGGCAGGCGGCGCCTCGGGCGTGTCGAGCCCCGGCGGCACGTACAAGGTGTAGGCGCGCGCGCCGGCATGGTTGCTGTAACTGTGCTCGGCGACCGCGCCGCGGGCGACACGCGTGGTCGGCTCGGCGCCATGGAGGCGCGGGGTCGTCCCGTCTGCGGATGCAGCGTGTGCCCGGCTTGCGTCATCGGCCGCCGGCGTCTGCGCGGGCGGGTCGGGCGCCAGCAGTCCAGCCTGCTGGAGCGCGTCCTGGATGGTTTTCTGCACGCCGCTGGCGTCGCGATCGGCGCGGATACCCGCGGACGACAATGCGTCCTGGATCGTGGTCTGGATCTGCTGTACACCCGCGGATCCGCGGCTCAGCAGGGAAGGGGGCACCAGGGCGGTGAGCGCCGGTGCATGACGGCGAAGCAGTGCATTGAGTGATTTCACGACAGGGGCCAGGCGGAGCGGGGGAGTCCGCAAGTGCAGCCTACGTGCGGCGGTGTGAGCGCCACGGCGCATAGCGGCGACACGCCTGAACCGCTCATGCCGCGTTTGGCAGGGCGGTGCGGGGCGGCTGCACGATGCCGCCCCGCAGGCAGCCGATCAGGGCGAGACGCGGCCTTCGATGGAATCGTCGAGTGTCTTGCCGATCGCGGCGCCGACCACCATCTTCGATGCGGCGACGAAATCGCCGTGCTTGTTGTCCCAGTAATACCCACCGGTGGGGCGGACCTGGATGACGGTGATGCGCGGATCGTCCTTGCCCTCGGTGAACCACGTTTTCATGATCGGATTCCACAGGTCCTCGATCCGCTGGCGGTCACGGCTGATCGTCGCGTGGCCGTCGAGGGCGAGAAATCCCGAATGCTTGGACGCCTGGAAGAACAGGCGCACGGCAGGATCGGCTTCGATCTCGGCGTTCTTGTGGCTGTCGGACGCACTGAGAAACCACATGGCGCCGGCCTCGTCCGCCTCCTCGACCGACATCGGGCGGGTGCCGCCGGTGTCGCTGCCGGGTAGCGGCGTGGTGCAGAAGAAGCACGACTCGGCATCCTTGGTCATCTCCCGGATACGGGCTGCGGCATCAGTGCCGGCGAGGTCTTCCCGGTTGTGCTCGGGCTGGTTGCGGTTGATCGAATCCATTGGTGTCTCCGTCAGGTGTTGAAGCCATCGCGTCCGCAGTGCATGTGCGGAAGACGGCTGTGTCAGTGGCCGTTGCCGCCCTGCGCGGCCGGGGTGCTGTCCTGGTGGGACGTGGGGCTGGTCGGATCGGAGACATTGGTCACCAGCGGGCGGTCCGCGGGCGCATCGTCGTCGATGGCGGGCGTGGCGGGCGACCGGCGCTGCCAGGCCTGATACGCGAAGTAGCCGAGTGCACCCGCGGCGGCGATTCTGAGAAGTCCCATATGCGATGTCCTGTAGCTGTCTGGAAGGTGCGCCGCGTCGATGGCGGCGCGTGGAACCGGGACGCTGCACGCCCCGCCGTGAATCTGGAGCGAGGTCGCAGCATTCATCTGCTTGCGTCGCACGTTCCGACAGGCAGGCTTCATGTGACCCCCTCGACCGATGGCGAGCCGCGTGGTGGGGGACCGAATGGTTAGGGCATGGACGGGACGCCGATGCGTCTGCAAGATGCGGGCGGGGACATTCAGGACAGGGGAAGCTCATGGCGCTTTGGATGCGTCGCGTGTGCGTGGGGCTGCTGTGCGTGGTGCCGATGGTCGTCGGGGCGCAACCGCCTGCTGTGGATCTCGCGCCGTATCTGCGGCAGCCGCAATTCCAGCGGGTCAAGATTTCGCCGGACGGCGCGTACTACGCGGTGATCACCGCGCTTGAAGACCGCACCGCGCTTGCGGTCGTGCGCGCATCGGATCACACGCCGACCGCCAAGGTGGTGGGCAAGCGCGATTCGGTGGTCGAGGATTTCTGGTGGGCGAACGACGAGCGCATCCTGGTCGCGCTCGCCAGCAAGCGTGGATCACGTGACGAGCCGACGTCGATCGGCGAATTGCACGCGGTGAATGCGGACGGTCGTCATCCGCGCCTGCTCGCAAGCCCATACGGCGCGCGAGGACCTCTGGATACCTCGATCCAGCTGCTGCTCGAACCGTCGGTCTATCTGTTCGACACCTTGCCGGGCGACCGCCGCAAGGTGCTGGTGTCGGCGGTGCCGCAGACCAGCGATCCCAACGTGCGCGTGGAACGACTCGACATCTACACCGGGCGCCGGGACCCGGTGGCGACAGTGCCGGTGCGGCGCGCGCAGTTCCTTGCCGATGCGCAAGGCCGGGTGCGCTTCGCGTCCGGCGCGAATGCCGACAACGTGCAGAAGCTGTTCTACCGCGAGGACGATGCGAGCCCGTGGCGACTGGTGGACGCGACCGCTTCGCAGACCCGCAACGCGTACGCATTGGGATTCTCGGAAGACGGCAGGCTGGCTTACCTGCAGGTGGAGCAACCCGACGGCCCCGACGCGATCGTTGCGTGGGATCCCGCCACCGACCGCTATACCGAGCTGCTGCGCGACACCACAGTGGACCCGTACCGGATCCTCTACGCACTCGATGGGCGCACGCCAATCGGCGCCTCCTTCATGCGTGACCGGGTGCACAACCGCTTCTTCGACGAAGCCCATCCCACCGCGCGCCTGTACCGCAGCCTCGAACCGGCGTTCAACGGCGATGCGATCCACATCACCTCGACCAGTGCCGACGGGCGCCAGGCACTGGTGCTGCTGTGGAGCGATCGCAACAGCGGTGACTACATTTTGTTCGACACCGTGGCCAAAACCGGCAGCCGGATCTTCGCGCAGCGTGAGTGGTTCCATCCTGCCGACATGCTCGGCAGCCGCGAGGTGGCGTTCACTGCGCGCGATGGCCGGCAGATCCACGGCTACCTGACGCAGCCACGCGACGCCACCGGACCGGTGCCGCTCGTGGTGGTGCCGCATGGCGGGCCGTTCGGCGTGTTCGACCACTGGGCCTTCGACGATGACAGCCAACTGCTCGCGGCTGCCGGTTACGCGGTGCTGCGCGTGAACTACCGCGGCTCGGGCAACTACGGCCGCGCGCATCTCGACGCCGGCGCGCAGGAATGGGGCGGCGCGATGCAGGACGACCTCACCGATGCAACGCGCTGGGCGGTGGAGACGGGCGTCGCGCAGGAGAACCGCATCTGCATCTACGGCGCGAGTTACGGCGCCTATGCGGCGCTGATGGGCGCGGCGCGCGAGCCGGACCTCTACAGGTGCGCGGTCGGCTATGTCGGCGTCTATGACCTGGAGCGGCTGCACCGCGACCAGTCCGCGGGGAGCCGTTCGGGCCGCACCTGGGCGGGCGAATGGATGGGCGCGCGCAACACACTCGCGGCGCGCTCGCCGATCACGCTTGCCGAGCGGATCCGGATTCCGGTGTTCCTCGCGGCGGGCGGACAGGACCTGCGCGCGCCGCTGGTCCACAGCCAGCGCATGGAGCGCGCGCTCGAGCGCAGTGGCGCGGCGGTGGAAACCCTGTACTACCCCAACGAAGGCCACGGTTTCTACACCGAACCGCATCGGCGCGAGTTCTATACGCGGCTGCTCGCGTTCCTGTCGACGCATCTGGGCGGCGCGGTCGCGCAATAGCCGGGCCGGAGGACACCATGCGCGCGACGGCGGACGAGCGGCGGAGAGGGCGGCACGCCAGGATCCATGCAGTGCGCCGGTCGGCCGGGCAGGGCGAGCGGCCGCATCACTGGCCGGGCGCCGCCGGAAAGTCCGTCATTCAGAAAACCGGACCTGCGGATCGCGGCGCGGCCTTCGGTTATGCGATCCGGGACCCCAAGCGCTGCTATCCAGGGTTTCATATGATTTTCGCGGGCCGGCGCGTTAATGGTCCGAGAGCCGCTGTTCGAGCGTCATGCGGCCAGCGTTCCGACGGTCGACGAGGAGGCGACGATGCACGACCTGCAGATCGAGCTGCGTCGAGAGCCGGGCAGACTCCTGCACGCGCATGTCCGCGGCGTGGGCACGTTCGCCAACACCCTCCGGTACTGGCATGCGATCGCCGAGGCCGTCGAAGCGCAGCCGGCGCAGTTGCTGTTGCTGGTGGACGAACTGGCCGGATCGGCGTTGACCAAGGCGGAATGGGTGCGCGTGGTGCACGACGTCGGCCCGCGACTCGGACGCCTGCGGATCGCCCACGTGAAACCGCACGGGCTCGACACGGTCGAGTACTGCGTGCTGTCGGCGATGGGCGAGGGGCTGGATGCGCGCGTGTTCGACGATGCGCGCATGGCCAGCCTGTGGCTGCGCTACGGACCTGTCGAGGACTGAGCGCACAGCGTTGCGCGCGCCCTGCCCGTCGCTGCTGTCACTGCGTCAGCCGTAGCGCGCGATGAACATGTCGACCGCGCCTTCGGCCACCTGGCGCTGCTGGGCGGCATCGAGCGCAGGCTGGCCCATCGACATCTGCGGCCAGAACGCGAAGCCTTTGACCAGCGACTGCAACTGGTGCGAAGCGAACAGCGGATCAGGCGTCTTCAACCGGCCGTCCGCGGCCGCGGCGCGCACCCAGGTCGTGATGCCTTCCTCGCGGTCGCCGAGGCGTTCGAGCATCTGTCGGGCAAGTTCGGGCGAATGCAGGCCCGCGGCAATGGCGACGCGGGCGAGGTCGACGAAATGCGGGTCGTCGAGCAGTCGCAGCTTCTGCTCGACCAGTTCCATCAGCTGCGCGCGCAGTGGCCGGTCGGCGCGATAGGCGAGATCGGGCCCGCCCACGCCACGCGTGAACATCTCCTCGAGGATGCGCAGGAATAGCGCGTCCTTGCTGGGGAAATGGTTGTAGACGGTGCGTTTGGACACACCGGCCGCCGCGGCAATGCGGTCCATCGTCGTCGCCTCGAAGCCGGCGGCACGGAATTCGGCCACGGCTGCATCGAGGATCGCCGCATGTTTGCGGTCGGTCAGGCGGGTCGGCGTATCGGCAGCGGTGGTCATGCCGCAAGTTTACACCGAGGGGTTTACTTTCCGGCCTCAATAATTACACTGCACCGTGTAGTTCCTGTCTTCTGGATCCGCGATGTCCTTCCCCGTCAAACCGCGCCGCCGGATCCTTCGGCGTCTGTGCCTGTCGATCCTGTTCGTCCTCGGAGTCCTCACCGTGAGTGCCTGCACCTTATCCTTCGTCCGCACCAGCCAACCCGTCGCCGATCACCCGGCATCCCCGCAATCCGCCGAGGGGCGCTTCCGCAATCCGCAGCCGCGTCCGCCGATGGGGTTCGCCAACGGCGCGAAGCTGTGGTGGGACTTCATGTTCAACAAGCCGCGCGACACCACGCCGCCGCTGCCCACGCCGGTGCTGCCGATGACCCGCGCCGCGCTCGACGCCGCCCCGGACCGCAGCCTCTACCGCCTTGGCCATTCGACGTTGCTGATCAAGCTGCGCGGCGGCTTCTGGATCACCGATCCGGTGTTTGCCGAACGCGCATCGCCGGTCTCGTTCGCAGGGCCGAAGCGCTGGCACGCACCGCCGATCGCGCTGGAGGATCTGCCGCCCCTACGTGGCGTGGTGCTGTCGCACGATCACTACGACCATCTCGATCGCGACACCGTCGTCGCACTGGCCCAGCGTACCGCCGTGTTCCTCGCACCCCTAGGCGTCGGCGATCGCCTCGTCGCGTGGGGCGTGCCGGAGGCAAACGTGCGCCAGTTCGACTGGTGGCAGTCGACCGAGATCGACGGCCTGCGTTTCACCGCGACGCCGGCGCAGCATTTTTCCGGTCGCGGCCTGCTCGATTCCGATCGCACGCTGTGGGCGTCGTGGGTGATCGAGGATCCACCGAGCACGGCGGACGACGCCGGTCTGAAACTGTTCTTCAGCGGCGACACCGGCTATTTCGACGGCTTCGCCGAAATCGGTCGCCGCTTCGGACCGTTCGATATTGCAGCCCTGGAAACCGGCGCCTACGACCGCCGCTGGGCGTTCGTGCACATGCAGCCCGAGCAGACGGTGCAGGCGCACCTCGACCTGCAGGCACGCGTGCTGCTGCCGGTGCACAACGGCACCTTCGATCTGGCGATGCACGCCTGGGACGACCCCTTCGAACGCGTCAGCGCGATCGCCGCCGACCAGGGCGTGCGCCTTGCGACACCGCGCATGGGTGAACGCGTCGACCTGACGGCGCCGCAGCCGGGCAGCGCGTGGTGGCGGGAGATGCGGCGCGAGTGACGTGGCATCAGGGGCTGCACAGCAGCCGGCTGACGCCACCTACACCGATTTCGGATTTATCGGCTTGAGCGGCGCGCGCGCGGGGTAGAGGATCGAGCACATGGACCGGGCGATCCGCCCACGGGAGCCGCAGGGATGCATCGACCCATCTGGGCGTTTCGCGTCATCGCCTTCGCGGTCGTTGCGTTGCTGGCTGCATGCGGCAACGCAGACGCACCGGTCGCGCCATCGACGGTTGCAGCTGTGGAGGCCTCGTCGTCTTCGAAGACGCACGTCGAGGCGGTCGTCGCCGATCTGCACACCGGCATGGGCTATGCCGCATTCCGCGAACGCGTACTCGCGCACGGCTGGACGCCCCGCGCCAGCCCGACGTGCCGGGCGGACATGGTCGGCGACGATGCCGCCGCCGTGTGCGCGCGGAGCCCGCAGCTCACCGCGTGTCACATCTGCGATGCACTCCCGGAGCTGCAGTCGTGCAGCAGCGATGCGCGCTGTCTGGTGCGATTCGGCCACGCCGCTAACGCGCAGAATCTTGAAGTGCGCGTTTTCGGCGAGGTCGACGCCTGGCAGGATGCAGGCGACGACGCCGGACTGCAGATCACGGCATGGGAGTTCGTGCCTGCATCCACGCAATAACGTGGCGCGCGATCACGCGAAGGCCAGGACGGCCGAGAGTTTCCACGGATGGGAGTACGACGATGGGCAATCCGCTCCATGCGCTGATGTATCGCGGCGAATCTGGCGCCGCCGGTTACAACGCCTTCAACCGCGGTACCTATGTCGATGGCGACGGGCGGGAGCGCATCCGCCCCGGCGAACCACCGACCGACTTCTCCAGGCTCACCGTCGGCGAACTGCAGGACCTGCAGCATCTGCCACGACACGATCCGGACCGCGTGTTCGCGGTAGGCAAGTACCAGATCATTCCCTCGACGATGGATGCAGCAGTGGCCCGCCTCGGCATTACGCGCGACACGCCGTTCACGCCCGAACTGCAGGACCGCATCTTCACCGACTACTTGTTGCGCGAGAAGCAGCCGGCAGTGCGCGATTACGTCGTGGGGGTCGCGAATGTGACGCGTGAGCAGGCGCAACTCGGCCTGGCACGCGAGTGGGCCAGCTTCGGCGATCCGTTCAAAGACGGACGTAGCCACTACGGCGGCGCCAACCGGGCGCACATCACACTCGAACAGAGTGCCGATGCGCTCGACCGGATGCGTGAGGCCTACGCACGGGCGGACGCGCAGGGCTTGTCGCGCGAGGCGGCCTGGCGTGCGGCGACGGCGATCGATCCCGACGCCCGGACGCACATCACGGCGGCTGCTGCGCGAACAGGCGGCGAAAACCCGGGCGCGAACAGGTTGCTGCGCGAGGACGCAGAAGGGGACGCCGTTCGCGCACTGCAGGCGGATCTCGCGCGCCTCGACTATGTCGGGCAGGACGGTCGAGCGCTCGCGACCGACGGCAGCTTCGGACCGAATACCGCATACGCGGTGCGCGTGTACCAGCGCGATGTAGGACTCGATGTCGACGGTATCGCTGGACCGAAGACGCTGGCCTCCATCGCCCTGCAACTTGAGGCGCGTGTCGTCGAGGGTCCGCGCTCGCCGGTCGACGGTCTACTGGATTCGCTGCGCAACGGCGGCGATGCAATCCGCGAGGCAATGGAGCGCCTGCAGCAATCGCAGGCGGGTCAGCAGTGGCAGCGGCAGATGGATGCAGCGTCCCATCGGCAGGCAGAGCAGCTGCAATGCGGTCCTGCGCAGGCACCAGAGGGCGACGCCCGCGGGCCGTGAGAGAACGTCGATCCCGGCGTGCGGCCTATGGAAAACGCCGCATCCAGGATCTAAGATCCGGGCCAGGCCCGACACGGAACACGTCGGCTCAAACGGCGTCCCGCGGGGCGCGCGCACCGGATCATCGAAAGGACGCGAACGTGATCAGAATCCTGTTGCTGGGCATGGCCCTGGTCGTCGGCGGCGTGGTGGCGTACGAGCACGGGCACCGCATTTCGGAATCGGACGTGCGTGCGCACATGCAATCGCAGTTGGAGGCGACGCGCCGTTTCGACAGCGACGCCCTGTGCGCCTCCATGGCCAAGGATTACCGTTTGCAGGGCATTTACTATGTCGCCGGCACCCACGAGCGCAGGGATACCCGGCGCGACGAGACCTGTCGCGATGCACGTGAAGGCCTGACGGCCCTGCAGGCGTTGTCGGGTCAGACGGGCGGGCTGCTGGCAGTAGATGTCACCTACGAGATCACCCGGATCGAACTGTCACCGGGTGGCCGCCGTGCGTTGGTCGAGGCGACGTCGACCGCCAAAATCGGTGGTCGGCTGCTCTCACGCACACGTGCGAAAGGACAGTTGTCTCGTGCGTACTGGCAGGTTCGCGATCACGGCGGCGAAGCGCAGAACTGGATCTACATTCCCTGATCACACGGCACCCTGTGTATTGACCTCAGGGCGCGCCGAAGCCTGGGCTCGAATGCGAGGTGCTGCGCGGCACCGACGTATCGAGATCTTCTTCAGCGATCAGCGGATCTCCATGCGGGGCGGTGCGTGCACCATCGTCAGGGAGCGAGCGCAGATCCTGGCGCGGCGGCACAGCCTGTTCGCCGCGATTGCGCTGCCACGCACGGAACGCGAAATAGCTCAGGGCACCAGCGGCAACAATCCTCAACATCTTCATGACGGCTCCATCGATCGGTGGGGGACCGACAGGGTGGCGAGGGCGCGGTGAGCCGCATGTGACCTTTGCGCGGGACCCTGAAAATTCGCGCCCACCATGCGAATGCGATCGGGACGCGCGCTGGCACACGACCGGATTCAGTCGACGTGCCGCAGGGCGTCGATCAGGGCGCGCAACGCCGGCGGTGTCTGGCGGCGGCTCGGATGGTAGAGGTGATAGCCGGGGAACGTCGGGCACCAGGCATCGAGCACCTGCAGCAGGCGACCGGCGGCGAGGTCCTCGGCAACTTCGTGTTCCATCAGGTAGCCCAGGCCGACGCCGGCGCGCACCGCGGCCAGCGTCAGCGGTACTTCGTCGACCACCAGAGGGCCCTGGGTGCGCACGTTGTATTCGCGGCCGTCGCGCTCGAACTCCCACGGCAGCACGCCGCCCGTGCTCTTCAGTCGGTAGCCGATGCAGGCGTGGCGATCGAGATCGCCCGGCGAGACCGGCGGCGGGTGGCGTGCGAAATAGTCCGGGGTGCCGACGACGATCGTGCGCAGGTCGGGGCCGACGCGTACCGCGATCATGTCGCGATCGACGTGTTCGCCGAAGCGGATGCCGGCATCGAAGCCTTCGCCGACGAGGTCGGTGAGTCCGTTGTCGATGCTCACTTCCACGCGCACGTCGGGGTTGGCCAGCAGGAACGCCGGGAGTTTCGGCTCCAGCACCATCTGCGCGGCATACGCGAACGTCGTAATGCGGACCGTGCCCGATGGCGCATTGCGCCAGTCGCCCAGCGCCAGCAGGCCGTGCTCGATCTCGGCGAACGCCGGGCGCAGCGAGCACAGCAGGCGCTCGCCTGCCTCGGTCGGCGCGACGCTGCGCGTGGTGCGCGCGAGCAGGCGCACGCCCAGCCGCGCTTCGAGCCCGCGCATCGCGTGGCTCAGTGCCGACGGCGACATGCCCAGCGTGCCGGCCGCCTTGGTGAAGCTGCGCGCGCGGGCCACGGCCGCGAAGGCCAGCAGATCGTTGAGTTCGCCCCTTTGCATTGCTGCAGTGTGCTCACAGGCCCATGCGGCCGGCAACGGCTAATCCAGCGCGGCGATCCGCCATAGCCTGTGTCCAGGTCGCCGGCCCCGGCGACACGGCTGGAGATACGCATGGATCTGACCCACTACCGCAGTCTCGGACGGTCCGGCCTGCTGGTGAGCCCGCTCGCGCTCGGCGCGATGACCTTCGGCGCCGAACGCTGGGGCACCGACATCGTTGCGTCGCGCGCCGTGTTCGACGCCTATGTCGATGCGGGCGGCAATTTCGTCGACACCGCCGATCTGTATTCGGCCGGACGCAGCGAGGAGATGCTGGGCGGCTTCCTCGCAGACGGCGGCCTGCGCGAGCGCATCGTGCTGGCCACCAAGTCCGGCTTCCCGCGCACGCAGGACAACCCGCATGGCGGCGGCAACGGCGCGAAGAACATCCGTACCGCGCTCGAAGGCTCGCTGGCACGTCTGCGCACCGATTACGTCGATCTGTACTGGATGCACGTCTGGGACCGGCTGACGCCGCCCGAAGAGGTCCTGCAGACGATGGCCGACGCCGTGCGCGCCGGCCGCATCCTGCACTACGGTTTCTCCAACACCCCTGCCTGGTACGTCGCGCGCGTGGCGACGCTGGCCCAGGCGCATGGCCTGCCGGCGCCGATCGGCCTGCAGTACCAGTACTCGCTGCTCGACCGCGGCGTGGAGCTGGAGATCCTGCCGGCCGGCGATGCGCTCGGTCTGGGCCTGGTGCCGTGGAGCCCGCTCGGTGCCGGGCTGCTGACCGGCAAGTACGGTCGCGACAAGCTTGCCGATGCAGCGCGGGTGTCGCGCCTGCCCGGCGATGCGAGCGGCGACGGCGCCGCACGCGGCAGCGACCGGGGACGCCTCGACGGCGACAACCCCTTCGGCGGCATGCTGTTCACCGAGCGCAATTTCGACATCGTCGATGCGGTGCGCGCTGTGGCCGAAGACCTCGGACGCTCGATGGCCGAGGTCGCGCTGGCGTGGGTCGCGCGCCGGCACGGCGTGTCCTCGGTGCTGGTCGGCGCGAGCCGCGTCGCGCAGTTGCAGCAGAACATCGCGTCGCTCGACATCGCGTTCAGCGCGGCGCAGCAGGCGCAACTCGACGCCGCGAGCGCGCCGCCGTTGCCCAATCCCTATTTCATCTTCCAGTTGCCGCCGCGGATGATCTTCGGCGTCGCGCACGCGGCCGGCTGGTCCGCGCGCTGACACCTGCGTGCCCGGGGCGATCGAAGGCGCCACGGGAGCGGCGCCCTTACACTGCGCCGCCTTGTCCACGGAACGTCGCATGTCGCCCCGTCCGCTGTCTCCCACCGGCCGTATCTTCGCCGCTGCGGCGTTCCTCGAAGCGCTGACCTGGGCCGGTCTGCTGATCGGCATGCTGCTCAAATACGGCACGCAGACCACTGATCTGGGTGTGTGGCTCTTCGGCCGCCTGCACGGCGTCGCGTTCCTGCTGTATCTCGCGGTCAGCCTGTTTGCGTGGATCCGCCTGCGCTGGCCGTGGTGGGCGGTGCTTGTCGCCCTGCTCGCCGCCATTCCACCGCTGGCGACGGTGCCGGTCGAAATCTGGTTCCGGCGGCGCGGGCTGCTATCCGCGTCGCGCGGGTAACTCTCCTCCGTCCGCAACCAGGTCGCCTGACCTGATGCGGGAATCGACCACGCATGCGAATGGCTTTCTCTCCCGGTCTAGCGGAGCGCCACATGCTGCCCTGCAACTTGACAGCGTTGTCATGCGCACCGAAAGTCGCAGCCCTCGCGTGTACCCGCATGCATCCAAACGCTTCGAAACTCCCTGGGGAGGGAACACATGGATCGACTTCGCCGGTCGCGGCTGCGCCTCGCGCTCACGCCGCTCGCCTTTGCCACGATGGCCTTCAGCGCTGCTGCGCAGGACACCGCCACCCAGACCGCACCGCCCGCGAACGATGAGGCGTCGACGCTCGACGCGGTGATCGTGACGGTCGAGCGCCGCGAGCAGGATCTGCAGAAGTACGCGGGCACCGCGCAGGCGATCTCCGGGGACGACGCCCGCGCACTCGGCATCAACAACGAGCTGCGCAACATCCAGGCGGTGGTGCCGGGCCTGAGCATGTCCAACCAGGAAGGCAACCTGGAGATCTTCATCCGTGGCGTGGGCTCGGCCAACAACACCGAACTGGGCGATCCTGGCGCGGCGCCGCACATCAACGGCGCCTACATCGCGCGTCCGCGCGGTCTGGGCGGCATGTTCTACGACATCGAACGTGTCGAGATCAACAAAGGGCCGCAGGGCACGCTGCGCGGGCGCAATGCGCTTGCCGGCTCGCTCAACATCGTGACCAAGCGGCCGGACCTCGAACAGTTCGGCGGCTACGTGCAGCTCGAAGCCGGCAACCGCGATCACCAGGCGGGCGAGTTCGCGATCAACCTGCCGCTCGGCGGCTGGGCGGCGCTGCGCCTGGCCGGTTACAGCGTCGAGAAGGACAGCTCCTTCCGCAACGCGGGCGATCCACGCCTCGATCCGGCCGGTATCCAGGACGAGAAGGGCGGGCGCGTGTCGTTCCTCTACCAGCCCGACGACAAGCTCAGCGTGTTCGCGATGGCGGACATGGGCAAGGAGGGTGGCACCGGCTATCCGGGCGCGAACATCTGGAGCGCGGCCTGCGGCAGCCCCGATCCCGAGACCTGCCCCAACAGCCCCGGCCTTTCGCCCGACGATCTCGATTTGCGCAATGTCGTCTATCGCGGCACGCAGGGCACGCTCGACAGCACCAACTGGGGTGCGCTGGCCAACGTGAGCTACGACTTCGGCCCGATCGTCGCCGAATACAACACCAGCTACCGCGATGTGGACTACCGCCAGACCAATGCCGCCAGCGAAGGCGTTATGTGGCCGGGCCGCGACGTCAGTCCGCGTGGGCCGGGCAACCCCGACGGTTTCGATTACGACAATTTCTCCACCCAGTACTGGGAGACGCTGTCGCAGTCCACGACCCACGAGCTGCGGCTGTCCTCGGCCGGTGACGGTCGCTTCCAGTGGACCGGCGGCGCCTTCCACTTCAACGAGGACCAGCAGGTCGGTTACCTCTCGCTGACCGACAAGGGCACCTGGTTCTCCGGCACCGAGTTCACGATGCCGAAGGTCAATGGTCGCTCCACTGCGCTGTTCGCCGACGGCACCTTCGAGGTCAACGACCGCACCCGCCTGAAGGCCGGCGTGCGCCGCACCCGCGAAGCCAAGTCGCGCTACGGCATCGGCGGCAACTGGGCGCTGGGCCTGCCGGGCGTGGGTGGCGACTTCTCGACGCGTCTGGGCACCGAAGGCTTCGCACCCGCCTTCATGAAGCGCCCGAACTTCGACGTGACCGGCCTGACCTCGGACGCGGACAAGGCGCGCTTCCTGCTGGAGGGCATCCTGCGCCATGGCCAGCGCGACACGATCGCCGACCAGATCGGCGGCGTGGCCGCCGGAGGCGACTTCGGCTGTGTCGACCGGCCCGACATCGGCGGCGACACGATCGACTGCCCGTACCAGGAGTGGGTGCAGGTCAACTCGATCCCGTCCCAGCAGTTCGGCGAAAGCCGTTTCCAGTTCAACGACTGGCGCACCGGCCTCGAGTTCGACCTGACCGACGACCACATGCTCTACGCCACGGTGTCCACCGGTCACAAGTCCGGTGGCTTCAATGACACCTTCGACGTCGACGTGATCCCCGAGACCTTCAGCCCGGAGTCGATCAAGGCCTACGAGATCGGCAGCAAGATGAGTCATCGCTGGTTCGGACGCCCGGGCACATTCAACGTCAGCGCGTTCTACTACGACTACACCGACCAGGTGTTCCAGGACCTGGCAGTGATCTCGCTCAATCAGGACAACGAGCCGGCCGGTTACTCGCTGGTCAACCGCAATATCGGCCGTTCGGCGATCTACGGCATCGAGGCCGAGAGCGTGACGCGCTTTGGCGCCGGCTTCATGCTGCATATCAATGCGCTGGCGCTCGACAGCGAGATCAAGGAAGGCGTTGTCGGCGACGCACGCAGCCAGAACTACGCTTTCGGCGGTGTGACCTCACGGATCGACCTCAGCGGCAACGAGCTGCCGCTGGCGTCGCGATTCACCGGCAACGTGCGCCTGCAGCACTTCAGCGAGCTGCCGTTCGGCTCTCTCGACTGGCAGCTGCTGGCGTCCTACCGCTCGGCCTACTACCTCACCCAGTACAACAACCGGGATGTGGTGTACGTGGGTGAGGGCGGGGCTTTCGTGCGCCAGGAAACCGCGGCCGTTGCCGGCTTCCCGGATCGCCAGCGCGGCGAGGTCACGCTCAACGCGGGCATCGGCATCACCTCGCTCGACGGTCGCTGGCGCTACGAACTCTATGGCAGCAACCTGCTCGACAATGATGTCTCGCAAAAGGCGCTGGTGGGCTCGCGGCTCAACATACGTTTCCTCAACGATGCGCGCGCCTACGGCATGCGGGTGCGCTACCAGTTCTGATCAAAACGGCGGGCCCTGAAGGCCCGCCGGACATGCAGCACGAACAGGCCACCGGGTGCCCGCGCATCCGGTGGTTTTTTTTGGGCATGCGGGTGCGCGAGTGCGACCCCGTCGCGCTTCGCGTCAGCGCTTGACCGCCAGCACGCCATCGAGCGCGAGCTCGGTCTTCAGTCCGGCTTTCTCCAGCCGCCGCGCGACTTCGCGCGGTACGTCGCGTCCGCTGGTCAGGCGGTTCGGCGCGCCGGTGTAGTGGAACAGCCGGCCACCGCGGCGCAGCACGCGGGTCAGATGATCGTAGAAGACCTGCGAATACAGCTCGCCGGCAATGCCGAAACGCGGCGGGTCGTGCAGCACCGCGTCGACGCTGGCATCGGCGATGTCGACGATCGCCTGCGAGATGTCGGCGTGTGTGAGCTGCAGGCGGCCGCCGATTTCGGCAGCATCCGGATCCGGTGACCACGGATTGAGCGTGCGCAGCCACAGCACGTCCTCGTTCTTCTCGAACGAGCGGATCTGTGCGACGCCCGATTCGAGACAGCAGGCGGCGAAATAGCCGAGGCCGCCGCAGGTGTCGAGTACCGTCTTGCCGCGCGGGGCGACCAGCGCGACCTTCTGGCGCGCGTCCTCGATCGGGGAGATCCGCGCCGAGACCAGCATCTTGATGCCGTCGATCTCGAACGTCGGTGGCCCCCAGTGTGTGGGCACCAGCTTGATCAGCGAGCGCCCGTAGCGCGAGATCGCGGTCCACGCGTCGCCGTCCAGTACATAGACGGTGCGATCCTTCAGCGGCTCCGGCCACGGATACGCATGGCCGCGCCACGACCAGTGGTCTTCAGCGAGGGTCACGCTGTCGACGCTGTGTCCCAGATCGAGCGAGCCGGTCCATTCGCGCGCGCCGGCGCGGAAGGCGGCGCGCATCGCCTCGGCGGTGTCGCAGGTCAGCAGGGGGCCGGTGGCGTGGGGCATCACGGGTCGGGGACGATTCGGGCGGGCATCGTAACCGGTCCGCGTCGGACCGCTGTCCGATTGCTTCCGCTTCGACGAGAATCGCGGCTCCGGACGGATTCCGTCCACGCTTCGGAAGTCGTCGCATGCGCATTGCCGCTTTGAGCCTGGCCGTCTCGGCCGGATTGCTGGTGTCGGGTTGTGGCTTCAACGTGTCGGGATCCGGCGATGGCGACCGCGCCGCGACGACTGGGCAGAGGGAACCGGACACCGGCGCACTGGCGATCGACGGCGAAGTGGCCGGCGAGATCACCTCATCGAGCGGCGTCAACTACAGCGACGGCAGCCGGTACCAGCGCTTCTCGCTGCCGCTGGCCGAAGACCAGGCGGTGTCGCTGTCGCTGGAAGGCCCACTCGCCGGCACGCTGGCGGTATTCGACGGTGACCAGCTCATCGCGCGCGGCGACGGTCCGGGCCTGGCGTTCCGCGCGAAAGCGGCGGGCGACTATGTGGTGGCGGTCAACGGTCGCGGCGCGGATGCCTACGGCCCCTTCCGCCTGGCCGCGAACGCCATCGAGGCCTACGACGGCAAGCCGCTGGTGGGCGAGGGCGAGATCGTGGACTGGCTCACGGGCAGTGCGAAGGACTACACGCTGCAGGTCGAGCGGCCGGGTCTGTATACGATCACGCTGGCATCGGGCGCGTTCGACGCGATGCTGCGCGTGCGTGGGCCGAATGTCGAAGCGGAGAACGACGACAGTGGCGGCGGCACCGATGCGATGCTGCGCCTGTTCCTCGAACCGGGTGCCTATACCTTGAATGCCGCCGCCCTCGAAGATGCAGGCCGCGGCGACTTCACCCTGGCCGTCCGCTATGCGCCGGTGCCGGGCGGGATGGTCATGCAGGACGGCACTGCGCTGGTGTCGGGACAGGTGGCGATCTCGCGGGTCGAGGGCGGCGGCGGTCGCCGCTTCGTGCTCGACGTGCCGGATGCGGCCCGGGTGAGCGTCGAAGCGCGCTCCGACGAGTTCGACACCGTGCTCCATGTCGACGGCCCGGGTGGCACGTTCGAGGATGACGACGGTGGAACAGGGACCAACTCGCGTCTGTCGACGCAGCTCGCGGCCGGCCGCTACATCGTGCGTGTCGAGAGTCTGGGCAGCCGACCGGGGATGTTCGAGGTCGAGGCGCGTATCGACGGCGTGGATGCACCAGGTGCTGGCGCTGTGACTGCGCCCTGAACCGTCGGAGACATTCGCGTGCGCGCCACGCGTGACCGTGCGTTCTGACCGCCGTGATCGCGCGCGGTTCCTCGTCGCCGTAAACGCAGCTTGAATGCATCGGCCTTGATTACGTGCATCGCGCGTGAAGGTTTGTGTGCGCTTCAGCCTCGGAGGTCTCTACTGCGGCCCGCGACGTCCACTTGGCGTCGCGGAATTTCCCCCGCAGACGCGCGATCTGTCCACCGGACCGTGGCGTCCAAGACCAAGAAAAGGAAGGCCCCGATGAAGAAGCTCCTGATTCCCGCCGCGATCGCGGCTGCGCTGTGCGCACCCACCGCCTTCGCCCAGAGCATGGGCGGCGATACCTATCGTCCCGACCTGCAGGTCGGTGAAGGCAACGCTTTCATTGCCGGCAACGTCGGCCGCACCGACGGCGGCACGGCCGGTCGTTTCGGTACCGGCGACTTCAACGTGTTCGAAAGCCGCGAAGGCCGCAAGACCGGCTATGGCCTGGTCGGCGGTTACCGCTGGAAGCTCGCGCCGAGCTTCGGCCTTGGCGTCGAGGGCGGTTACACGGACCTGGGCAACATCGAGGTCCGCAACGTCAACAACAGCGACGACGTGAACCAGCGCGCCGACCGCAATGCCCTGCGTGGCTGGCAGGTCGGTGGTAACGCGCGTTGGAACGTGGCGCCGGCGTGGTACGTCAGCGGCCGTGGCGGTTTCTTCCGCGCGTCCGATAACAACGTCGATTACTACAACTCGGTCGGCCAGGATCTCGGCCTCGAGAGCGGCGGCAGCGATGGCCGCAACAGCTGGTACGCCGGCGTCGGCACCGGCTGGAACGCCACCGAGAACTTCAGCATCGGTGTGCACTACGACTACTACCGTGCGAAGTCCGGCGACGTGCGTGATCCGGTCTCCGGTGTGCGCTTCGAAGGCCCAAAGCGCTCGACCGCGCTGCTCGGTCTGACGGCCGAATACGCGTTCTGATCCACTCGACACATGCGTAACAAAACGGGCGCCTCAGGGCGCCCGTTTTTTTTTGTCGGATTCCGTCGTCATGCAGACGAATCACAATGCGGGTGCTGCACACGGCAAGCGTCATGGACGTTGCATGTTTCACGCATACGCCGCGGCAGGAATGCTCTCTCCGCCGGCCTCCCCGATGCACTGGAAGCCCATCTCGCACGTCCACGGCATGCCTCGCGCTATCGAGTGGCGCGGTGCTAGACGACGCACGGCGGGATCGACCGGTCATGGCACCGTGTGCAGCCGGCTCCACAGGCTTCGTCGCCGAGAGATGACGAGCGGCGCTGTCTCCGGGCGCTCCAGCCATGGCGCCCGCCCGGCCCGTGACCAGAACGCGCGCCGGCCGGGTCAGGCCGACGCTCGCCGGATTGTCAGCGCGAAAGCGCCTCGAGGATCATGCCGGTGGCGGCCTCGATCAGCAGGTATTGGTCGTCGTTCTGGCGCACCCATCGCTGCCCGTCGCGCGGCGCATGCAGGCGCTGCGCCCGGTAATCGTCGACGTAATAACGGCGATCGAGTTCCGCCAAGGGCAGGCGATCACCGCGACGCCATGCCTGCTTCTCCCAGCCCGGGGGCGTGCGGTCATGGCCCTGGCGCCCATGCGGCGTCCCGGCATGCGCGGGCGGGCCTTTGCCCTGGGCGTGGCGCGGGGGATCGGCGAACGCGTTGGTGCTGATAAGCACCAATGCGGACAGGGTGGCTGCAAATGCGATTGGGTAGCGCATGCGTGGGACTCCTGGAGGGGGGTGATGCGAAGACACTAGGCCCCGATTCGTGAACGCCAGAGCACGTATCCCGGGCATACCGGTCGAAGCCGTGCGGCGGGGGCATGGCAGCGTGTGCGGGCTTACCGACACGGCGACTGGCATCATGCGGCCATGCCGCCGCTGACCCTCGATCATCTGCGCCGCCACGCAGTGACGCGCTCGCTGTTCAAGCCGACCACGCTGATGCGCGCGGTCACGAAGCTGGGCTTCGTGCAGGCCGATCCGATTCGCGCGCCGGCGCGTGCGCAGGATCTGACGTTGCGCCATCGGGTCGTCGACTATCGCGCCGGCGACCTGGAACGGCGCTACCCACGGCTGGCGCTGGAAGAGGATTTCTTCGTCAACTACGGCTTCCTGCCGCGCGCCACCCAGGCACTGATGCATCCGCGCGTCGCGCGCGAGGACTGGACGCCGGCGCGTTGGCGACAGGCGCATGCGGTCCGCGACTTCATCGCCGAACGTGGCGCGGTGCATCCGCGCGAGGTCGACGCGCACTTCGCCCACGGCAAGGTCAGCAACTGGTTCGGCGGCTCCTCGAATGCCAGCACGCAACTGCTCGACGGCATGCACTACCGCGGTCTGCTGCGCGTTGCGCGGCGTGACGGCGGCACGCGGGTCTATGCACTGCGCGAGCAGGACGCGACGGGGCTGGACGCGGACGAGATCGACCGGCGCCTGGATCTCATGCTCGATCTGCTGGTGCGCAAGTACGCGCCGCTGCCTGCAGCCAGCCTGCGCCAGCTGATGTCGTATCTCGGACGCGGGGTGCCGCAATGGCACGCCGCGCGCGCCGCGACACTTGCACGTTCGCGCGCGCGGCTGGATGGCTCACGCATCGAGGGTGTCGACTGGATCTGGCCGGCAGACGAGTCGCCGCGGAGTCGCCGCTGGCGCCCCGATGCCGAGGTCCGCCTGCTGACACCGTTCGACCCCGTGGTCTGGGACCGGCGTCGCTTCGAACTGCTGTGGGACTGGCGCTATCGCTTCGAGGCCTATACGCCTGCGCCGAAACGCACACTCGGTTATTACGCGCTGCCGCTGTTGTGGGGCGATCGTGTGATCGGCTGGGGCAATGTGTCGGTCGTCGGCGGCGCGTTGGACGCGCACTTGGGTTACGTCGAAGGCAAGGCACCGCGCGATGCGGCGTTCCGCGATGGACTCGATGCCGAACTCGCGCGCATGCGGGTGTTTCTCGGTTTGTCGTGACGCGTGTGACGCAGCGTGCGCCGCGTCGCACGCATGCATCGCGCTACTGGATCAGATTGACCTGCAGCACCGCGGTGTCGGTCAGCAGGCCGAAGTGTCCGGTGGCGATCGTGTGACTCGCGTTCTCGCCGGGCAACGTGGAGCTGTGCACGCCGCCGACCGTGCACAGCCCGCCGTAGCAGACGATCTGGTCGATCCATGATTTGATCGAGTAGGTCTTCATGCCGAGCGGTTTGCCGGCCAGTGATGCCAGCAACGGGCTGTTGACCGACAGGCCCTGCGCGCCAAGGGTCGACGTGACGACATTCCAGGGATACGTCCCGCAACTCCAGAGGCCGCGATGCGCACCGGCGATGCCCACGAAGCTGGCGACCTCGTTGGCGAGGCGGTAGTTGACGATCTGCTTGGCCGCAAGCGTCACGCCCATCGAGTGTCCGATGACGTCGATCCTGCCGGTGCACGAACGCGCGATCGCCTCGACCAGCGCGTCGAGTACGGGCGTCTCCTCGCTGCCGCTGTGATCGTTGCACGCCGCGCAGGTCTTGCTGCCCCAGTTCGGCCGCAGGATCTCGAAATCGGTCCAGCCGCGGGCGCGCAGTTCCACGTAGGTATTGTCGAACTGCGCGGGCGTGCCGGCATTGCCGTGCACCAGCACCACCGCATCGCGGCAGGCGGCCTGCGCGGCCGAGGCGCATGTGACAACGAACAGGATCAGCAGCAGTCGCAGCAGCCGCGCACTGCGGCGATCGGACACTCGGAACATCGGACATCTCCCACGGCCCGCGGGCCGCACACAGGTGGCGCGGCCGACGGCGTCAGTCGCGATCCGGCCGCGTGGGGAGATGGCCAGTGGCCGGATGTCAGCACGTGCGCGCCGCGCGCGGCATTGGACCTTCGGCCAGTCGTGACGCCCTGCGTGTTTGGGCGGTCAGGGCTTCTCGCCGACCCAGACCTGCATTTCGACCGTCTGCAGCAGGCCGTAGTTGGTCAGAAACGCCACGTCTGCCGCATCGCGTCCGTAGGCGACGACGATGCGCCCGCCGCGGGGCGCCGACTGGGTCGCGTCGAACGTGTACCAGCGGCCATCGAGGTAGGCCTCGAACCAGGCATGCAGGTCCATCGGCTCCAGGCCGTGGAGATAGCCGACCACCATGCGCGCGGGAATGCGCAGGCTGCGGCACAGGGTGATGCCGACGTGCGCATAGTCGCGGCACACGCCGGCGCCGTGCGCCATCGTGTCGAAGGCATCGGTGGTGGCGTCGCTGACGCCGTAGCGGTATTCGATGTGGCGGCGGATCCAGGCGACGATCGCGCCGACCTGGCCGGCGCGCGGGCCAGCCTCGTCGACAATCTGCTGGGCGCGCTCGAAGGCACGGTCGCTCGGGCAGTAGCGGCTGGGCAGCAGGTACTGCAGGGCGTGATCCGGCAGCGAGGCCGGCGCCATCGGCGCGCTCCAGGGCGCGACCGCGATGTCGCGTTCGGTCTCGACTTCGAGTTCGGTGCGGATGCGCATACGCCCGCTGTGGACGACGAAACGCTGGCACAGGTTGCCGAAGGAATCGACGAACTCGGTGGGGCGCACGTCGGGATCGAAGGCGTAGTGCTCGCTGACCAGCCACTGGGCATCGCCACTGCGGGGACGGAGCATCGCCACGACGGCGCAATCGACCTCCGCTTCGACGACGAGTTCGCAACCGGCCAGCAGGCGCATCGTGCATCCAGGAAGGGGAAAGGCGCAGCGTGGGCGCTGACGCGTGTAGCGGATGTCGCGGTGGCGGCACCGGACCCGCCAGCGTAGGCTGGCGCATCCCTGTCGGCTGCCGGTCTTATGGACGTTCCGAACCAGGTGCAGCGTGATATCGATGCAATCACCCGCATTGCCGCTGTGCCGAAAATCCTCGAAGTCATCACCCGCACCACCGGCCTGCGCTTCGCCGCGGTTGCGCGGGTGACCGATAGCCGCTGGATTGCCTGCGCGGTGCGCGACGAGGTGGCGTTCGGCCTGCAGGCTGGCGGCGAGCTGGAACTGCGGACGACCATCTGCGACGAGATCCGCCAGCATCGCCAGCCGGTGGTGTTCGGCCATGCCAGCACGAATCCGGAGTTCGCCGAGCACCACACGCCACGCCTCTACGGTCTGGAAAGCTACATTTCGGTGCCGATCCATCGGGCCAGCGGCGCGTTCTTCGGCACGCTGTGCGCGATCGATCCCCTGCCGTCCCGGGTGGAAGCGCCGGAAACCCTGCAGATGATGGAGCTGTTCGCCGAACTCATCGGCGAACAGCTCGAGAGCGACGAGCGCTATGCGCTCAGCCAGGCCGCGTTGCATACCGCGCTGGACGTGGCAAAGCTGCGCGAGCGCTTCATTAACGAGGTCAGCGACGATCTCAAGGAACCGATCCAGGCGCTGGTCATGGACGCCTATCTGATCAAGACCACGCCGGGACTCGATGCCGATACCCGCGAGCGCGTCGCGGCGATGGAGGCCAATCTCTGGCGGATGGCGGCGCTGGTGGGCGGCATCGCCGATTTCGCGCACGACAAGCTGGTCCCGGTCGCGCCCCTGGTGCGGACCCCAGCGGCGACGCTGGCCGCTGAGTTGCAACGTGTGCTGTCGCAGGTCGTGAGCGCCTATCCGCAGCGCGTCCTGGTGACGGCCGTGCGGATCGATGCTGATGTCGATTGCGACCCCGCGCGTCTGGGTCAGCTGCTGGTGAATCTGGCGCTCAACGTGCTCCGGCACGTCGTTGCGGACGCGGCCGTGTCGATCGAGGCGACGACCACGGCCGGCAGCCTGATACTTGCCGTTGAAGCGCCCGGGCTGGTGTTGTCGGACGAGGACCTCGGCCGCGTGGCCGACACGTCCGCGGCCCCGGGCGGCCCGACTCGCGGGCCGCGCGCCTGGGATTTCTTCATCGCCGGCGAGATCGCCTGTGCCCATGCGGGCCGGCTTGCGGTCACGCCGACGCCCGGTGGTAGCCGGCTGGCGTTCGCGATGCCGCTGCAGGCCATGCACCCCACCGCACGCGCCACGCTCGCCAGCGCCTGACGCTCGTGTCGCGGCATCGATCAATGCCGCGACACGGCGCCACGTCCGTCACAGCCGGAAGCGGACACCCAGCATGTACGTGCGCTCCGGCGACGCGCGGTCGCGCAGGAACTCCGGGCTGCCGAAGTAGTTGTGGGTCTTGCTGCCGAGCAGATTGGTCGCTTCCATGAACACCGTGATGTTGTCGTCCATCGCGTAGTTCAACGCGAGGTCGACGAACTTCTCCGGCCCGTGAAACACCTCGGATGGCTGATCGCCCGATGCGCTGAAGCTCACCGCGTAGTCGTCGCGCCAGTTGTAGGCCAGCCGCGCGGAGAAGGCCTCGTACTCGTACATCAGCACCGCGTTCCAGGCGCGCCGTGACACGTTCGCCAGCGGCTGCATCACCCCTTCTGGCGATTCGGCTTCCGCATCGATCCACGTCGCGTTCAACTGCGTGCCAAGACCCGAGAGCGCGCCGGGCAGGAAATCGTAGAACTGCGTGTAACCGACCTCGACGCCGCGCAGCGTGCCGCTGCCGGTATTGCGCGGACGCGTGATCTGGTACGTGGTGCCGTCGATGCGTTCGTCTTCGGCGTAGATCTGTACGTAGCCGTCGACATCGCGATGGAAGGCCGCCAGCGACAGCAGCGCGTTGTCCTGGAAATACCACTCCAGCGATGCATCGAAGTTCTTCGATTCCACCGGCGCCAGATCCGGATTGCCGCCGCTGCCACGTGCGGGCAGGGTGTCGGTGGATTCAAACAGTGCCAGCTGCGGATTGAGGTCGGCGAACTGCGGCAGGGACACCGACTGGCTGTGCGACACACGCAGCATCAGGTCTTCGCGCAGCGAGAGGTTTGCGCTGAAGCTCGGCAGCCAATCGGTGCGTACGCTGGTGTTCTGCACCGGCGTCTCCACGCCGTCCACCAGCGAGGTGCCGTTGAGCGCGCGCTCCAGCCGTACATGGCGTACGCCCAGGCGGCCATCGACGGGAATCGAGCCCAGCGTGAAACCGTAGTTCGCCTGCACATAGGCAGCGTCGTTGTCTTCGCGGTTGTCGAAGTACATCGCCGGGTTCGCACCAGGACGTTCCGGCGACTGGCCCATCGCCTGGCGGATCAGCGCGGTGTTGCCGAGCAGGAAGTCGCGGTTCGCGCCCACCCAGCGATGGATGCCGACATCACGATCGCCATCGAGGATGTTGCCCGGCGAGAGTTGCGACAGGCCCGGGATATCGGACATCCGGATCGCCGCGCCGCTGAGGTTGTCCTGGGCACCCGGGTCGCCCCCGATGTTGGAGGCCTGGCGTCGTGCGAGCCGAACGCCGGCATCGATCGAACTGACGATGCCGCTGTCGAACGCGAAGTTGGCATCGCCGCGCCATGCCCATTCGTCGCCCTCCTGGCGGCTCCAGCTGTCGTAGTACTGGCTGAGCAGATACGCGGAAGGATCGGTGACATCAATGGCACTGCCGTCGGCGTTGGTCGCCGACGTGAACGGCACACCGTCGCTGCTGTCGACAATCAGGCGCGGCACGGTCGTGATGGCGTCGAGCACCATCGAACGGTTGTCGGATTCGCTGTAGGTGTAGGCCAGTTCTGTCGACAGCTTCAGCCGCTCGCCTTTCCAGCTGCCGCCCAGCGCGGCCTGCCAGGTGTCGGAGCTGTTCTCGTGCGCCTGCGTGCTCGACAGCACGTCGCTGTCGCGCAGTTCGATCCGTTGCAGGATGTCGGTGCCGGGACGGGTGGACAGCGCTTCGGTGTTCTGCGGCGACAGCGATCCCGGGAAGGGCATCCAGTAATTCACGCGCGGACGGTTGCGGTAGCCGGTGTAGAAACCGTCGGCCCAGAGTTCGGTGCGTTCGCTCGGCTGCCACTGGAATGCGACATTGGCCGCCTTGCGTCGACGCAGGCCCTGCGCCTGCAGATTGCCGGCGTTGTAGGGCACCAGGATCTGCCGCGACGGGTCGAGTGGATTCTCGACACGGTCGTAGGTGCCGTGGAAGGTATTGGATTCGAGATACGGTGTTTCCTGGTACGACACCGCGCCCAGCACGCCCATGCGGCCGACACCCGTGTCCCACTGCGTGCTGCCGGTCAGGCTGCCGTTGGTCGCGGTTTCGCGCGCCTGGTCGGCATACAGCGACGACACGCTGCCGGCGACGGTGCTGTCGTCCTCGAAATCGAACGGACGGCGCAGGCGGATGTCGACCGCGCCGGCGATGCCGCCTTCGATCTGCTCGGCGCCGCTGGTCTTGTAGACGTCGACCTGCTGCAGCTGGTCGGCGGGAATGTCGGCCAGCGCGACGCCGCGCCCGGTCGTGGTGAAGATGTTGCGGCCGTTGAGCGTGGTCACCACGTTCGGCAGGCCGCGCACCAGGACCGTGCCGACCTCGGCGCCGCCGCGTGCGACCTGCACGCCGGTGATGCGCTGCATCGCTGCGGCGACGCTGTTGTCGGGCAGCTTGCCGATGTCTTCGGCGACGATGGAATCGGTGATCTGCGGCGAGGCGCGTTTGGCATCGAGCGCGCCGGCGACGCTGGCACGGACGCCGCGGACCTGCACGGCATCGAGTGTGTCGACGCTGGCGTCTTCGGTTGCAGGCGCGTTGGATGGCGTGTCAGCGTCGGCCGGTGTGCAACCGGGGATCGGCGCATCGGGATCACAGACAGGTGCAGGCGAAGTCTGTGCAAACACAGGCGTGGCGAGAATCGCAGCGGCGAGTGTGGCCATCGCCATGCGGTGGCTGGTGCGGGCGTGGGGATCGGGAGCGGACGTCATCGTGCGGAAGGAGCCTCTGTGGTGCGGAATGTCGAGACGGGCTGGACACATTCGCGTGCAGGAGACGTCGAACCGCGCGCGGAACACGCGCCGCCGGACACCACCGGCAGCCATGCCACCTCGCCCTTGATCGCGCCTGTTCAGGCGCGGTCGCGGATTAGAGCAACGCGAACCTTAGCGTTGTGTTTCGGGGATGTAAGGATTCGGTCACGTGTCCGTGACGTATCAGTCGCGTGCGGTGCGCGCGCGTGCGCATTGCAGACGCGAGGTCGCGATCAATGCACGTGCTTTCACGGTCGTTCGACGACATCGGGGCGAGCGTGGCAGGCCCGCACCCAGGAGCATCAGCCATGAACCAGCCTGCCCAGCAACAGGACGTCCCCGGCGTCGAGAGGAAACTCGATCCGCCCGCCGACCACGGCGAGGACAGCTACCGCGGCAGCGGCCGGCTCGAGGGCAAGGTCGCCATCATCACCGGCGGCGACAGCGGTATCGGTCGCGCGGTTGCGCTTGCGTATGCACGCGAAGGTGCCGACGTGCTGGTGAGTTATCTCAACGAAGACGAAGACGCGCGCGAGACGCAGCGCCTGGTCGAAAGCGCCGGGCGGCGCTGCGAACTCGTTCCCGGCGACATTGCCGAGCCGGCGCATTGCCGTGCGATCGTGCAGAAGACCGTCGATGCCTTCGGACGCATCGACATCCTCGTCAACAATGCCGCCTACCAGATGAGCTACGAATCGCTCGAGGAGATTCCCGACGACAAGTGGGACTACACGTTCCAGGTCAACGTCAGCGCAATGTTCCACCTGTGCAAGGCCGCGGTGCCGCACATGAAGCCCGGGGCATCGATCATCAACACCAGTTCGATCAACGCCGACAAGCCCAAGGCGACGCTGCTGCCGTATGCGGCGACGAAGGGTGCGATCGCGAATTTCAGCGCAGGCCTGGCGCAGTTGCTCGCTGAGAAGGGCATCCGCGTGAACTCGGTGGCACCCGGACCGATCTGGACGCCGCTGATTCCCTCGACGATGCCGCCCGATGAAGTGGCTTCATTCGGTTCACAGGTCCCGCTCAAGCGGCCGGGGCAGCCCGCCGAATGCGCGCCGATCTTCGTGCTGCTGGCCTCGGACGAAGCGAGCTACATGAGCGGCGGCCGCTATGCGATCACCGGCGGCGCGCCGATCCTGTAACGACTGAACGTTTCCACCACCGCGTGCACCTGCACGCGGGTTCTTCACTTCGGCATGGCGAAGCGCGGCGCATATCGTTCGCACCCTGCAATCCAGCAGGTCGGAGACCGCAACGTGGACAAGAACCGCAGCGAAGGCATCAAGAACCAGGTCAAGGGCACCGCGAAGGAAGTCGCCGGCAAGGTCACGGGCAACACCTCCAAGGAAGTGGCCGGCAAGGCGCAGAAGACCGCCGGCAAGGTCCAGAGCGCGGTCGGCAAGGCCAGCGACGACGTCCGCAAGGGCCGTTGAGATATCGCCAAGTGTCACGGACGGGCGGCTCAGGCCGCCCTTTTCGTGTGTGCGGACACACCCTGCATCATTCGAAGACCCGCAGCGCAGACGCAGGCGATACGCCGATGCGCTTCAGGGCGTCGTGATCCGCTCGAGTTCTTCGAGCGTCGCGAATGCTGCCTCGCGCGAATCTCCGCACATGTCCATCGCGGGCCGCAGTGATCTACAGACTGCAGGCCGTTCCGGTCGCCCGAACAAGCGGCAGCGCAACTGTGCATCGAGCTGCACGCACGCCACGCCGGCGGGCTTGCCGTGCGGCATGCCGGGAATCGGTGACGTGATCGAAGGCGCGATGCAGCAGGCCGCGCAACCGTCGCGGCACTGCACGATGGCTCAACGCGCGCTGCGCACGATCGCCAGGGCCAGCAACACCAGCCCGGTCGCATGCAGCAGCGCCAGTGGCACCGTCAGCAGCGTGAACATCATCTGCATCTGCTCGGTCGGCATCGCCGCGCTGACGATGTACATCTGCAGCATGGGAAAGGCGAACATGCTCAGCAGCTGCATGAGCAGCAGCACGCCGAAGCCGATCAGTCCCAGAGTGCGTGACGCTTTGGGCAAGGTGCGGCGCTGTGCCACCAGCGCCAGACCGACGACCAGTGCGATCAACACCGGCAGCCGAACCGGCAGATCGCCGGCGACCACCAGCAGAATGTCTTGGATGCGCATCATCGCCCCTCAGTCTGCATTAACCAGCAGAGCGCTCTGTGACTGCAGCGCCTCGAACACCGCCTGGGTCTCCGGGCGCACGCCGTGCCATAGCGCGAAACTCTCGGCGGCCTGCTCGACCAGCATGCCGAGGCCGTCGATCGCATCGCGGCAACCGTGCGCGCGTGCCCAGGCCAGAAAGGGCACCGACGCTTCGCCATAGCTGAGATCCACCGCCGCCGTGCGCACGCCGACCAGCGAGCGCGGCAAGGACAGCATGGCGCCGCCCCGACCGGCCGAGGTCGCGTTGACGATCAGCTCGAACTCGCCCAGCTCGCCAAGCTGTTCGAGATAGCGCGGATGTACGCGCCCGGGCTCGCCCAGCGCGTCGGACAATGCGTCCGTGCGCGATGCGGTGCGGTTGACCACATAGAGTTCGCTGATGCCGGCCTCCAGCAACGCCGGTGCGACACCGCGCGCCGCGCCGCCAGCGCCGACCAGCAAGCTGCGGCGGCCTCGCAGATCGAGGCCATGCCGCTCGGTGAGATCCCGGACAAGGCCCGCGCCATCGGTGTTGTCGCCATGCCAGGCATCGCCCTGCCGCACCAGCGTGTTGACCGCGCCGGCGCGGTCGGCCCGCGCGCTGCGCGTCGAGGCCAGGCCGTGCGCGAGTTCCTTGAGCGGCAGCGTGACGTTCGCCCCGGTCCCGCCCGCAGTAGCGAAGGCCGCCAGGGCATCGGCGAATGCGTCGGGCGCTGCATCGATGGCCTCGTAGGCGATCGCGATCCCGGTCTGCGCAGCGAACGCGGCATGGATGCGAGGCGACAGTGAATGCGCAACCGGGTGGCCGAATACGGCGAGGCGGGCAGGTGACATGGAAATCTCTGAATGCGGCGCGCCGGGCTGGCGTCGGCGCAGTCTAGCTGCGCCGCGCGACGCCAGCGTCGCAGCACGGCACCTCGGGCGCAGGAATTTGGCGCGGGCATGCCCTGCTGCGTCAGAAAGTCGTATACAACGTCACATGCTGATGGGTGGTCTGGCAGGGGGGCTCGCCCGCCATCGGAGGGAAGGGTGTCGATGCAGTCGGCAGTTGGGCGGCATCGTCGTTCCATGTCTGGCAGGTCCATCACGAGGGGATACATCCATGTCACGCATTCGAAAGGTCGGAGTGGCTTCGGCCCTGCTCGGCCTCGCCATCGTCGCGGTCGCGAGTACCGCGCTCCCGTCCCGCGTTCCCGCTATCGGGAGTGCGGTCGATTCCGCCAAGGCCGGCGTCGGCTCGCTGTTCGGTGCCACCGCCGCCGACGCGTCCGTCGCGACCGCAGCCGGTGGTCGCGTCTCCACGCCTGCGGCGCCGGCGCTGTCGTCCGGTACGCCCGAGCGTTACATCGTGGTGTTTGAGGAGCCTGCCCTGGCCGGCTACAAGGGCGGGATCACGGGCCTCGCCGCGCCCCCGCGTCGCACGGATGCACGCGGCAAGTCGCGTCTCGACGTCAAGAGCGCGAGTGCGCGCCATTACGTCGATTATCTGCAGGGTCGCCAGTCCGATCTCGTCGGCGCGATGGCGCTGCGCGTGGGCCGCCCGATCGATGTGGAATACCGCATGCAGCACGCGCTCAACGGCGTGGTCGTCGAACTCACGACGGCCGAAGCCACGCGCATCGCGCAGTTGCCCGACGTGCAACTGGTTGAGGCGTACCGCGAGTACGTGCTCGACACCGACACCGGCCCGAAGCTGATCGGTTCCGAGGCCGTCTGGGACGGCACCTGGACAGGCGCGACCGGCCAGTTCCAGGGCGAGGGCATCGTCTACGGCATCCTCGATTCGGGTATCAACTTCGGCGCGCCGTCGTTCGCGGCGGTCGATCCGATCGACGGCTATCAGCACATCAACCCCCTGGGCGCCGGCACCTATCTCGGCACGTGCCGTCCAGGTGAAGTCGATGCGGGGCGTTGCAACGACAAGCTGATCGGCGGCTACAACTTCGTCTGCGGTGCGCCCGGCAACCAGTGCGGCCTGCCGAACGTGCGCGAAGAACCCGGCTTCGGCGACACCAACGGACACGGCAGCCATGTGGCCTCGACCGTTGCCGGCAACCGCCGCGATGTGCTGTTCCGCGGCAATACGCGCCGGATCTCCGGCGTCGCGCCGCGCGGCAACATCGTCGCTTACGACATCTGCTACACCAATACCGCGACCGGCCAGGGCCTGTGCCCGAACAACTCGGCCGTCGCAGCCGTCAACCAGGCCATCGCCGATGGCATCGTCGATGTCCTGAACTACTCGGTCGGTGGCGGCGCGCAGCCGTGGACCGAAGCCGTGTCGCTGGCGTTCCTCAATGCGACCGATGCGGGCATCTTCGTGGCGTCGTCGGCCGGCAACAGCGGTCCGGGTCCGAACACCATGGGTCACCTGGAGCCATGGGTGTCGTCGACGGCAGCCGCCCAGCATGGTCGCGGTTCGTTCGCGCTCGCACTCGACGTGACCGGCCCGGGCAATGTGCCCGAGTCGCTGCGTCCGGTGCTGGTGGAAGAAGGCACCGGCGGCGTCGCCTTCAACGCAACGATTCCCGGCACGACTGCCTTGCGCGTCAGCAGCGGTATTGACGGCCCGAACGACGGTTGTGTGGCGTACCCGGCCAACACGTTCCAGGGCGCGATCGCCGTGGTCCGCCGCGGCACCTGCCCGTTTTCGGACAAGGCGATCAACGCTGCGAACGCAGGCGCAGTCGCGGTCGTCATCGCCAACAACGCCGCCGGCGCCATCATTCCGTCGGCGCCCGGTGCCACGGTTCCGGTGTTCGGCATGCCGCAGGCCGATGCCAACACGCTGCGTGATTTCGTGGCCGCCAATCCGGCTGCGACCGCCGGCGTGCAGTACCCGCCGCTGGTGCTGCCGAATGTCGCCGACGCGCTCGGTGCCTTCAGCTCGCGCGGTCCGGCGGGCGCGTTCGATCTGGTCAAGCCCGACGTCACCGCGCCCGGCGTGAGCATCCTCGCCGTTATCGCGGGCACCACGATCACCGGTTTCGAGAATGCGGTCGATCTGTACAACGGCACCTCGATGGCATCGCCGCACCAGGCGGGCGCTGCAGGCCTGATCCGTCAAGCGCGTCCCACCTGGACGGTGCCCGAGATCAAGTCCGCACTCGCGCTGACCGCCAAGACCGAAGTGTTCAAGGAAGACCAGGTCACCCTGGGCACGCCGTTCGACAAGGGCAGTGGTCGCATCCAGGTCGACCGTGCGATCAATGCCGGGCTGGTGATGCACGAAACGAAGGCGAACTACCTGGCGGCCGATCCGGCGCTGGGTGGTGATGTGTCCGCCCTCAACCAGCCGAGCATGGCGAGCCGCAACTGCTACGCCAGCTGCAGCTTCGTACGCACGTTCCGCAATCCGCACGGCAGTGCATCGAGCTGGCGCGTGAGCTTCACGGGCGTCAACGCCACGGCTGTGCCTTCAATGTTGAAGGTGCCGGCGGGCGGCAGCGCCTCGGTCCGCATCACGGTCAATACCCGCGGCATGGCCGCCAACGGCAGCTTCAGCTTCGGCGAGATGCGATTGGAGTCGAGCGGCCCGATCCTGGGCGTGCAGCGCACACCGCTGACGCTGCCGATCGCGATCGCGATCCAGGCGCCGGTGGTCAAGCTGCCCGATGCGATCACGCTGGCACTCGCGGCAGGCCGCAGTGGAACCGCGGTGGGCTCGGTTGCCAACACGGGCGGCTCGCCGCTGACCTACGCGGTGGCCAACACCGGCAGCGGTGCGCTGAAGGTCGACGAGCGTCTGCGCGGCGCGATCGGCAACGGCTTCCGCAGCGTGCACCGCACCGATGCGGGTACGCCGCTCGCCCAGTTCGCGGCAGACGACTTCGTGCTGCAGTCAGAGACCCGCATCACCGCGCTGTTCAACGAAGGCTTCGCGGTGGGTGGCACCTCGACGAGCACAAGCCTCGGCTGGGCGATCTACCCGGACGTCAACGGTCTGCCTGCAGGCAATCCGATCACGGCGCCCGGCGCGGCCGCGTGGCAGTACACCAGTGCCCTCAACGGTGCCGGCGTCAGCGTGTCGGGGACCAACTACGGCCTGAACCTGGCCGCGGCCGGTCAGAACGTGGTGCTGCCGGCTGGACGCTACTGGCTGGTGACCTACGCACGTGGTCCGTATGCAACCGGCTGGGCGTGGTTCGCAACGGCAGCGGGCGACAGCCGCTTCATGACCCTGTCCGCCACCAATGCCACCACTGCCACTGCCTGGACGCCGAACACCTCGTTCGGCGGCCTCTCCCTGCGCATCCTGGGTGAAGTGACCTGCGGTGCGCCGTGGCTTGGTGCAGTGACGCCTGCCTCGGGCACGGTGCAGGGGGGCGCGAGCCAGGCCAATCGTCTGGCGGTGAGCGCGGCCGGTCTGGGCGCGGGTCGCCACGTCGGCCACCTGTGCGTGACCAGCAACGATCCCGCAACGCCGAAGGCGGCCGCTCCGGTGGTGCTGACGGTCAACTGATCCCTCGCTTCAAGTCGTAAGAAAACGCCCGGGCTTGCCCGGGCGTTTTCTTTGGTGGGGCGGAGGCTAAACGGCGGTGGCCGCGATGCGCCTTGCCTCGTCGATGGGAGCCGTCGCGGTATCCGGTGTGCCTCAAGCAGAACGCCCGGCAGGTGCCGGGCGTTGCCGTCGAACTAGAACGCGGCGGCCGCCGTCCTCAGCCCTCGCGCAGCCAGCGTGCGGCGTCGAGTGCGAAATAGGTCAGTACGCCGTTCGCGCCTGCGCGTTTGAAGCCCAGCAGGGCTTCGAGCGCACATTTGCGCTCGTCCAGCCAGCCGTTGGCGGCGGCGGCTTTCAACATCGCGTACTCGCCGCTGACCTGGTAGGCGAACACCGGCACGCCGAACTCGTCCTTGGCGCGGCGCACGATGTCGAGGTAGGGCATGCCAGGCTTGACCATGACCATGTCCGCGCCTTCATCGAGATCCTGCGCGATCTCGCGCATCGCCTCGTCCGAGTTGCCCGGGTCCATCTGGTAGGTCGACTTGTCGGCCTTGCCGAGCGCGCCGGACGAGCCCACCGCGTCGCGGAACGGGCCGTAGAACGCGCTGGCGTACTTGGCGGCGTAGGCGAGGATGCGCGTGTGCACGTGGCCGTCGGCTTCGAGCGCGTCGCGGATCGCGCCGATGCGTCCATCCATCATGTCGCTGGGCGCGACCACGTCGGCGCCGGCGCGGGCGTGGCTCAGCGCCTGCTGCACGAGGGCATCGACGGTGATGTCGTTGACGACATAGCCACTGGCGTCGGTGATGCCGTCCTGGCCGTGCGAGGTGTAGGGATCGAGCGCGACGTCGGTGATCACGCCCAGCTCCGGGAAGCGCGACTTCAGCGCCCGGATCGCACGCTGGCACAGGCCGTCGTCATCCCACGCGGCCACTGCGTCGAGCGACTTGGCCTCCGGTGCGGTGACCGGGAACAGCGCGAGTGCGGGAATCCGCAGTGCGCTCGCGGTTTCGGCGACGCGCAGCAGGTCGTCGATCGAGAGGCGCTCGACGCCGGGCATCGACGGAATCGCGACGCGGCCGTCGGCCTCGTGCACGAACACCGGATAGATCAGATCGTCGGCGGTCAGCGTGGATTCGCGCATCAGCCGGCGCGAGAAGTCGTCGCGGCGCATCCGCCGCATGCGGGTATCGAGTCGGGTCATGGCGCGGATTCTACGCGCGCGCCTCTGGGACGGGCTGCGACGCCGCGTCGCATGCGGGAATGAACGTCGTTGTAGGCGCGACCTTGGTCGCGAACGCGATACAGCGTCGGCGTCGATCACGTCGATCAGGCAACGCCTTCCCCGAGTATCGCGCGCAAGCGCGATCCCACATGGCGTGCAACGCGGCTTTCAGCCGATGTCGTGGACGCCGTCGATCTCCAGCGCCAGCTCGCGACGACAGATCGCCGCATGCAGCACCACGCGCGGCAGGCGATCCCCGAAGCGTGCGTCGAAGGCCTCGGCCACGGTGGGCAGATCGGCGGCATCGCGCACATAGATCTTCAGCCGCGAGCCGGGACCGAATTCGGCCGGCAGATCCGGGCGGTGGCGGCGCGCGGAGGCGATCAGCGCATCGAAGTTCACGAAGGTCTCGTCGAGCTGGGCCAGCAGTTCGCCCTCGTGCTGCGAGGCGTGGCCGACCACACTCGCCGTGCCCGATAGCATCAGTGGCATGGCGCTGCCGGCCGGCGGCAGCATCGCGCGGGCGAAGCTCGGCGGCTGCGGACCGTACTGGCGCGGGTACTGGTAGGCGCTGACCTGGCGCGGATTCTCGACCGGAATGCCCGGCAGACGCGCGGCCAGCCAGTAGACCTGGATGGTGCGTGCATCGTCGCAGCGGCCGATCGCGGTGGCGGCCGGGAGCTGGGAGGTGTCGAAGGTGCCCAGGCCGCGCGCGCGACCCACGCAGAACTGGCGATAACGTTCGGTATCGCCGTCGCCGTGGGTGATCGCGTCGAGGTAGTTCCAGATCCGCAGCAGGTGCGGAAATTCGCCGCCTCCGATGAAGCGGGTCAGCTCGCGATAGGCGTGCTCGGCAGCGAGCAGGATGCCGCTGTGGTCGCCTTGGCCGGTATGGCCTTCGGGCTCGTCGACCTCGATCGCGCCGAACAACAGGTGGCCGTCGGTGGACCACGCGATGTCGCCATCGCGGCCGTGATGGACCGGGGCCTGTCCCCGCCAGACCTCGAGCGGCGCGGGGCCATAGGGCTGCAGCGGTACGCGCAGCCAGCGCGGATCGTCGAGCACGGGCGCGGCGTCGCCGAAGCCGAACACGGCGAGCACGTCGGGCTGCGCGAGCAGGTCGGCCGGCGCGGTGTCGTCGACATAGTCGACGCGCAGGCGCGGGAGGACTTCAGGATGGAGCGGTGCCGGTCGGCTCATGGGTTGCCTTCGTGCAGGGTGTCGCCGCGGAAGCCGGTGGCGGCCTGACGGCGCCGGGTCAACCAGCCGCGCAGTGCCTGCGGCGCGATCGCGACGGCGTTGATGGCGTAGATCAAACGGAAGACGTAGAGCCGCCAGCGCACGGCGGCATTGTCGAAGACGTCCCCGGCGAGCATGGAGATCACCGCCTGTTCCACCTGCAGGTCGTTGCGTGGCGCGGCGAACAGGCGCTGCATGACCGGGGTGTTGAAGCGGTGGATGAACCAGGTGAAGTGGCGCAGGCCACGCTTGAGCCGCGCCTGCATCGCGCGTTGCAACGACGCTTCGCGCTCGGGCACGCGCAGCGCCGCATCGACCACCGCCGCACCCCGGCGCGCGCTGTCCATAGCGAGGAACACGCCGGAGGAGAAAATCGGATCGACGAAGGTGTAGGCGTCGCCGACCAGCAGCCAGCCGGGGCCGGACATGCGCGTGGCACCGTAGGAATAGTTGCCGGTCGCGTGCACGGGCGCGATGCGCTCGGCGCCTTCCATGCGCGCCCACACCGCGGGATTGCCCTGCAGGGTGCGCATCAGCAGGGCCTCGTTGTCGAGCCGGCCGTTGTCGGTGCTGCGCTGCTTGAGGTACTCGGGAAAGCACACCGCACCGACACTCATCACATCGTCGGGCAGCGGGATCAGCCAGAACCATCCCTGCGGAAACCGCGCGATGGTGATGTTGCCGGCGTCCGCGCCCGGATGCCGGCGCACGCCGCGGAAATGACTGAACAGTGCGGCCGACTGGTGTGTGCGGCTCTTGCGCTTGGTGCCGAGCTTCGACGACAGGAAGGTGTCGCGGCCGCTGGCATCGATGACGTAGCGCGGCCGCAGGCGCAGGCGCGCGCCGTCCGGGCCGTCCGCTTCGACGCGCGACGGGCGACCGTCGGTGCCGAATGCGATGTCAACCACGCGCGTGCGCTCGTGCGTTTCCACGCCATGGGCCTGTGCATGCGCGAACAACAGCTGGTCGAACTGGTCGCGGCGTACGTGCACGGCATAGTCGGACTTGGGCTCGAGCGCGCGGGTGAAATGGAACACGTGGCTGCGCGTCGCGTCGTCGGGCATCGGAAAGTCGGCGCCGGCCTTGTGCACGCCGATCGCGCGGACCTGGTCGAGCACGCCCAACTCGGCCAGGATCGGCATGTTCATCGGCAGCAGCGATTCGCCGATATGGAACCGCGGATGCGCGTCCTTCTCGAGCAGCACGACCGAATGGCCGGCCCGGGCGAGCAGGGTGGCCGCGGTGCTGCCGGCCGGGCCACCGCCGATCACCACCACGTCGACATCGCGGTCGGGTCCATCGGCATTGGGAGGCGCAGGCGCCTGCGGCGTGGGTGTCATCCGGTTGAAATGGGCGGCGGGCAGGCGCGCATCATAACGGCAAGCCTCCATCCCGGCCGGGAGTGCTTGCGCGCGGGGTTCCGATGCCGGATCGTGGCACCCCTGTCATTCCACGGAAGTCCCGATGTCCGCCCAAACCGAAGCCGAACGCGCGCTCGCCGACCTGCTGGTCGAGAGCCTGAACCTGGAGGACGTGCAGGCGGCCGACATCGATCCCGAGGCGCCGCTGTTCAACGCCGGCCTGGGCCTGGATTCGATCGACGCGCTGGAACTCGCGCTGGCCGTCAGCAAGCGCTACGGCTTTCAGCTGCGTTCGGACAACGACGAGAACCGGCAGATCTTCGCCTCGCTGCGCGCGCTGTCTGCGCACATCGAGCAGCACCGCACCACTTGATCCTGCTGCTGCAATTGCTGCTGGGGCTCGGTTACACGGCCCTGGCGCATCTGGCCAGTCGCTGGCACCACGACGGCCTCGCGCTGGGCGCGCTGGCGTTGCTGATCGCGATGGTGGTCATCGAACCGCTGCTGGCCCGTCGCCCGTGGGCGTTCGTCGCCACGCCGCTGCTGGCCTGGGGCGCGTGGGCGCTGTATGCCGCCGGGCACGCCGCGCTGCCGCTGCTGCTGGTGCCGGTGGTGTTCGTGGTCGCGATCGCCTGGCTGTTCGCACGCACCCTGCGCGCAGGCTCGGTGCCGCTGATCACGCGCATCGTGCTGGGTATCGAAGGCGGCAACGGCCCCGAGGCACTCGAGCCTGATCTGCGCCGCTACACCCGCAATCTGACCGCGGCCTGGGCCGGGGTGCTGCTGCTGATGGCCGGCGCCAACCTGATGCTCGCGTTGATCGCAAGTCCGGCGGGGTTGCTGGAGAGCGTGGGTGTGGCATCGCCGCTGCCGATCACCCAGGAGCAGTGGTCGCTGTGGGCCAACCTGCTCAATTACAGCGTGATCGGCGGGTTCTTCGTTGTCGAGTTCGCGTTCCGCAAGCGCCGCTTCCCGGGCCGCTACGCCGGATTTCTGGATTTCCTGCGCAAGCTCGCCGGGCTGGGCCCGGTGTTCTGGCGCGATCTGCTGCGCTGACGCGGCATTTGCTGAACGCATCCGGCGCGATGTACGGCGGTCACACGGGATATCCTATCCGCACATGGAATACCGACAGACCCGTGCCGCAAACGGGGCGGCGGCGTTCGCGGCCCTGTCCGCACGCACGCGCAACGTCCTCGAATGCCTGTACACCCTGCTATGGACGGCGGGCTGGATCAGCGTGTCGCTGGTCCGCCAGGCGCTGACGGGCCGGCCTGACCTGGCGCTGGAGATGGCGCGCACCCACTGGGCGCCGGGCCTGGTCGGGCCGGCCGGCGGATTGACGGTCGAAGGCGCGGATGCCATCGACTGGAACCGCCCCTACATGGTGGTGGCCAACCACGAATCGCTGCTCGACATCTGCGTGCTGTTCATGAGCGTCCCGGTGCCGCTGCGCTTCCTGCTGAAGGAGGAAATGCGCCGCGTGCCATTCCTCGCCGGGTATGCGCGCGCCACGGGCATGCTCTTCATCAGCCGCGAGGACCGCCGGGCCGGGCCGCTGCTGCGGCGCCAGGTCGCCGGCCTGCTGGGCGCGGGCCAGTCGCTGTGCCTGTTTCCCGAAGGCACGCGTTCGCGTGACGGCCGCATGGGCGAGTTCAAGTCGGGTTCGTTCCAGGCCGCGATCGATGCCGGCGTCGATGTGCTGCCGATCGCCCTGCACGGCACCGGCCGGGTGCTGCCGCCGACCGGATTCTTCCGCACCTGCCGGGGTCCGATGCGGGCAACGGTGGGACCGCCGATCCGCGTCGAAGGCCGCATCGGCGCTGCCGGCCGTCAAGCGGTTGCGCGCGAGGCGCAGGACGCCGTGGCCGCGATGCTCGGCAGGCGCTGACGATGGCGTCGCATACGTTCGTCATCGACGCCTCGCATCCCTGCCTGCCGGGGCATTTCCCGGGCCAGCCGCTGGTGCCGGGTGTGGTGATCCTCGATCGCGTGGTCGCTGCGGTCGAGGCTGCGCACGGCCCGCAGGGCGCGTTGCGCCTGCCGCAGGTCAAGTTCGTGCAGCCGCTACTGCCGGGCGAACAGGCGGAGATCGTCCTCGACGACGCCCACCGTGACGGCGTGTCGCGCTGGCGTTTCCGGGTGGAACGCGACGGGGTGCTGCTCGCGAGCGGCGAGCTCGTCGGCGACGGTCCCGCGCTGGCATGAGTGCTGCGTGGAAGGCGCGCCGCGAAGGCGGCGGGCGGCTCGCGCTGCGCACGTTGCTGGTCTTCGCTTCGCGTTGCGGACGCGCGCCGGCGCGCGCCCTGCTGCATCCGATCGCGCTGTATTTCATGCTCCGCCGCGGGCCCGAGCGTCGCGATTCGCGGAAGTATCTGACGCGCATGTTCGGCCGGCCGGCGACGCTGGGCGAGGTCGCCCGGCATTTCCGTACCTTCGCTGCGACCATCCTCGACCGGCTGTTCCTGCTCAGCGAGAACACGCGTCGTTTCGACGTGCATCCGCAGGGACTCGATGTCCTGCATCGACATCTCGACACCGGTCGCGGCGTGCTGCTGTTCGGCTCGCACCTGGGCAGCTTCGAAGTGTTGCGCGTGCTCGCCAGCCAGCGTCCCGATTACAAGATCCGGGTCGTGCTCGACCGCGCGCACGGCCGGGCGATGACCGAATTGCTGGAAGCGCTGAATCCCGAAGTCGCCGCGACGGTGATCGATGCCGGCGAGAGCGGCCCGGCGGTCGCGCTGGCGATCCAGGAAGGGCTGGCGCAGGGTGCGATGGTCGCGCTGCTGGTCGATCGCAGCCAGGAGGGCGGCGTGACGATGCCGGTGCCGTTCCTGGGTGCACCCGCGCCGTTCCCGGTCGCGCCGTGGTTGCTGGCGTCGGTGCTGAAGGTGCCGGTGATGCTGGCCTTCGGCCTGTACCGTGGTGGCAATCGCTACGACCTGGTCTTCGAACCTTTCAGCGAAGGCATCGACCTGCCGCGCCGCGAACGCCAGGCCGGCGTGGCCGCGCTCATCCACCGTTACGCCGCGCGTCTGGAACATCACGCACGCAGTGCCCCCTACAACTGGTTCAACTTCTATGACTTCTGGACAGGTGCCGATGACAAGCGCGACGTCCCTGCGCCCGTGGCCGGCGCCCTGCCTGCTGCTGGCGATGCTGCTCGCACTGCCGACATGGGCGGCGGCGCAGACCGCTGATCCCGCGCCGCGCGCGAACCAGTCGCGTGACCGCGTGCCCGCGCCGGTGATCCCCACCGGTCGCACCGTGGATGCCGACTGGATCCTGCAGCGCCTGACCCAGCACGGCGCCACTGCCACGCCGTTCGTCGAACTGCGCGTCTCCTCGATGCTCAAGCGCCCGCTGCAGCTGTCGGGCGAGTACCGCCGGCCGGACAGCGACACGCTGGTGCGCGAAGTGCGTGTGCCGTATGCGGAAACCACGACCATCCGCGCCGGTGAGGCGACGATCGCCCGCGAAGGCCGCAGCCCGCGTACGTTCTCGCTGTCTCGCGTGCCCGAACTCGCCGCGCTGCAGGGCAGCTTCGGCGCACTGCTCGCCGGTGACCGCAAGGCGCTGGAAGCGGTCTATGCGCTCGAAGCCGACGGTGTGCCGGCCGACTGGACGCTGACCCTGACCCCGCGCGATCCGCGCACTGCCACACGTGTGAGCGGCATCGTGCTGCGCGGCCGCGACGCCGAACTGCGCTGCATCGAGACGCGGCCGAAGCAGGGGGATGCGCAGCCGACCCTGCTCGGCAGCGCCGCCACCGCCGCGGCCACCGTGGATTCGCTCGAAGCCGCGCAGCGGCTGTGCCACGACGTTCCGCGTTGAGCGGGCGCACCGGATTCCGCGATTCACTGCTGCAGCGTCCCGGCCTGCGGCTGACGCTGGCGGTCGCGTGGTTGCTGGCGCTGCTCGCACTGGGCTGGATCGCCGCGGCGAAACTGGAATTCAGCGGCGACCTGCGGCGCTTTTTGCCGGACGCGCGCACGCCCGAACAGCGTCTGCTGATGGAGGAGCTCGGCGACGGCCCGGGGTCGCGCCTGCTGATGCTGGCGATCTCCGGTGACGCGCCAGAAGCGCTCGCCGAACGTTCGCGTGCGCTGCACGACGCACTCGTCGGCGATCCGCGCTACACCCTCGTCGCCAATGGTGGCGAAGCCGGGCTCGAGGCGTTTCCGCAGGAGCTGCTGCCCTATCGCTATCTGCTGACGTCGACGTTCGATGATGCGCCGCTCGATGCCGACACCCTGCGCGATGCGCTCGATGCGCGCCTGCAGGATCTCGGCTCGCCGGCCGCCGGGCTGGTCGAGCCGCTGATTCCGTCCGATCCGACGCTGGAAGTGCTCGCGCTCGCCGAAGCCTGGCAGCCCGCCGGCGCGCCGCAGCGGCTGCATGACGTGTGGTTCGACCAGGCCGGCGCGCAGGCGCTGCTGCTGGTCGAGACCCGCGCCGCGGGCTTCGATCCGACCGGCCAGCTCGATGCGGTGGGCACGATCCGCGACACCTTCGCGCAGCAGGCGGGCGAGGGTGATGCGACGCTTGAAGTCGTCGGCCCCGGCGCGTTCTCGGTCGACATCGGCGGCCGCACGCAGGCCGAAGCGCAGCGCATCGGCCTGGTCGACACCATCGGCCTGATCCTGCTGCTGCTCGTCGCCTACCGCAGCTGGAAGATGCCGCTGCTCGGCGTGCTGCCGCTCGCGAGCGCCGGTATCGCCGGGCTCACGGCGGTCGCGCTGCTGTTCCCCGGCGGCGTGCACGGCATCACGATCGCGTTCGGCTTCACCCTGATCGGCGTGGTGCAGGACTATCCGATCCACTTCTTCAGCCACCAGCGCGCCGGCCTGTCGCCGTGGAAGAACGTGCGCGGGCTGTGGCCGGCGCTGTCGACCGGCGTCGTCGCAACCTGCATCGCCTATGCGACCTTCCTGTTCTCGGGCGTCGACGGTCTGCGCCAGCTCGCGGTGTTCACGATTTTCGCGCTCGGTGTCGCCGCGCTGACCACGCGTTATCTGCTGCCGGGGCTGGTCGATCCGTCACCGCCGGATCTCGCCGAATCACCGCGCCTGCAGCGTCTGTGGCACCGGATCGAAGCGCTGCCGCGGCCGAAGTGGACACTGGCGGTGCTGGCCGTTGGCGCGGTCGCCGCAATCGCCTTCAGTCCCGGCGCGTTCTGGCAGAACGATCTGTCGAAGCTGACGCCGGTCGATCCCGACTCGATGCAGCGCGACACCGAACTGCGCGCAGAACTCGGCGCGCCCGACGTGCGCTACGTGCTGGTCGCGCAGTCTGCCGACAGCGACGCCGCGCTCGGCGCGACCGCCGCGTTGCGGCCGGCGCTCGACGCGCTGGTCGCCGATGGCCGGCTCGACGGCTACGACATGGCGGCGCGCTATCTGCCCGGCGCCGACACGCAACGTGCGCGTCAGGCCGCGCTGCCCGACAGCGTGGCGCTGCGCGCGATGCTCGCCGATGCGTTGACGGACTCCGCGTTCAACGACGACGTGTTCGAGCCCTTCGTCGAGGACGTCGCACGCGCCAAGGCCGCTGCGCCTTTGACGCGCGCCGATCTCGAAGGCTCGCCGCTGGCGACCGCGGTGGCCGGCCTGCTGCTCGAAAGCGAGGCCCGATCAACCGCACTCGTGTCGCTCAGCGGTCTCGACGATCCGGCCGATGTCGTCGCGCTCGCGTCGCAGGCCAGCACGCCCGATGTCGACGTGCGCCTGCTCGACATGAAGGACGCGTCCGAATCGCTGGTCATCGAGTACCGCGGCCGCGTGCTCGCGGCGATGGCGGTTGCGCTGGTACTGCTGATCGCCACGGTGTGGATCGCGCTGCGTAGTCCACGCCGGGTCTGGCGCGTGCTGCTGCCGACGCTGCTGACCTTGCTGGTCGTCGTCGCGGTGCTGCGTCTGATGGGCGTCGAATTGACGCTGTTCCATCTGGTCGCGCTGATCCTCGCCGCCGGTCTCGGGCTCGATTACGCGCTGTTCTTCGAACACGCCGGCGACAGCCGCCAGGACCAGATCCGCACCCTGCACGCGATCCTCGTCTGCAGCCTGATGACGTTGCTGGTGTTCAGCCTGCTCGCGCTGTCGTCGATTCCGGTGCTGCGCGCGATCGGCAGCACGGTGGCGCTCGGCGTGGTGTTCAATTTCGTGCTGTCGCTGCTGGTCGCGCGCCAACGTGCGGCGATCGAGGCGGCACGCGCCGAACCGGAACCTCTCGTATGAGCCACGTCGATCGCGACACGATCCTCTCGATGATTCCGCACCAGGGCGCGATGTGCCTGTGGGATGCGGTCACCGCCTGGGACGACGCGCGCGTGACCCTGCGCAGCACGAGCCATCGTGATCCGGCCAGTCCGCTGCGCAGCGACGGCCAGCTGCGCGCGCTGCATCTGTGCGAGTACGGGGCGCAGGCGATGGCAGTGCATGGGGGCCTGCGTGCCCGCGACAGCGGCGCACCTGTGCGGCCCGGCATGCTGGTCGCGCTGCGCGGCGTGCAGCTGCATGTCGCGCGCATCGACGATCTCGCCGGTGAGCTCGAATGTGTCGCCGAGGTACTGGTCGAATCGGAAGACAGCCAGCAGTACGCCTTCCGGATCACAAGCGACGGCGTGCTGCTCGCGGAAGGGCGCGCGGCGGTGATGCTGGGCCCGGCGCGGGACGCCGCGTGAGCTGACGCTGTCTGTCCTGTGCGTGGGTGGACCGCGACGGGTTTCGCTGCGCGCTCGCCCGTCTGCAAAGCGCTGCGCATCCCGCACCTGGCCGCAGGATGGTGAGCGCGCAGCGAAATCCGTGGACCCGCTCCCGGCGTGACCGCCGCGCGTGCCCCGCTACAATCTCCACATGACACATCCCGTATCCAGCACACCCGCGCGTCGCGCGCTCGTCACCGGCGGTAGCGGCGACATCGGCGGCGCGATCTGTCGCCGTCTCGCGGCTGACGGTCTGCATGTGATCGTCCACGCCAACGGCAACCTTGCGCGTGCCGAAGCCGTGGTTGCCGACATCGTGGCCAAGGGCGGCAACGCCGAGGCGGTGGCGTTCGATGTCGCCGACGGTGCGGTCACGCGCCGCGCGCTCGATGCACTGCTCGAAGCCGGGCCGATCCAGGTCATCGTCAACAACGCCGGCATCCATGACGACGCGCCGATGGCCGGCATGTCGGAGGCGCAGTGGAAACGCGTCATCGATGTGTCGCTGCACGGCTTCTTCCATGTGACCCAGCCGCTGCTGCTGCCGATGGCGCGCAAACGCTGGGGCCGCATCGTCAGCGTGTCGTCGGTGGCTGCCGTGACCGGAAATCGCGGCCAGACCAATTACGCAGCGGCGAAGGCCGCGCTGCACGGGGCGTCGAAATCGCTGGCGCGCGAGATGGCGAGCCGCGGCATCAGCGTCAACGTGGTGGCGCCCGGCGTGATCGCCGGCAGCATGGCCGACGACGCGTTTCCGGACGAGATGATCAAGCAGATCGTGCCGGCTGCGCGCGCGGGCACGCCAGATGAAGTGGCGGCCCTGGTCGCGTTCCTGTGTTCGGAGTCGGCCGGCTACATCAACGGCCAGGTCATCGGCATCAATGGCGGCATGGGCTGAGCGGTCGCGGACTGCGGAACGCCGTCCTTCAGCGCCATGAATCCCGATTCACGCCGGCCGTCGCATGATGGCCGCACCCGCCACGAGGATGCCCCGATGCGCGTTTCCCGTCTGCTCCCGTTGTTGCTCGGCGTCGGCCTGCTGGCTGGCTGCGCCAGTTCCCATGTCCTGACCGGCACGCCGCGTGCGCCCATCGATCCGGCGCAGGTGCGCATCTACCACGGCCCGCCGCCGGGCCAGTACGAGGAGATCGCCATCCTCAACACCAGCAGCGGTGCGCTGACTTACGGCGAGCAGAACAAGGTCGACTCGGTGCTGCAGAAGCTGCGCAACGAGGCGGCGAAGCTCGGCGCCAATGGCGTGCTGTTCCAGGGCACTGCGGATGGCCAGCGCAGTGGCGGCGTCAGCGTCGGTGGCGGGCTGGGACGCGGCGGTGGCCGCTCGTTCTCCTCGGCCGGCGTGGGCGTCGACATCAGTCCGCAGCAGAAGTACGCCAGTGGCGTCGCGATCTGGGTGGCGAATCCGCCGCCCGTCGAACCAGCCGCTGCGCCCGAGGCGCCGCCGGCGCGCTGAGCGGGCGGTCCGACCATGAGGACGCCGGTCGCAGATGCGGCCGGCGTTGTCGTATGTGGCGGCAGTCGCGGACTGCATGCGGCGGGTTCGTCTCTGCGCCCGTCTCCCGCCGCCGGGGTCAGGCGGCGTCGGCATACCAGGTGCTCGACAGGGATGCCTGCGGCTGCGGACCGGACCCGGCCAACAGCGCTTCCAGGCCGAACTCGGCGATGGCCGGATGCGTGGCCCGCGCGTGCTGCAGGATCTCGGCGGCCAGCCACTGCATCCGCGCGACGTTGTCGCCGATCCTCGCCACCAGCGCGTCGTCGTCGAGCGTGTCGTTGAGCGCGCCGTTCATCTCGCGGAACCACTCGATCCCGGACTGGTCCAGCATCCGCGCGTCCTGCGCGGCGCCCGCCTGGTTGAGGCGACCCCATTCGCCCAGCAGCGCCTGTATCGCGAGGTTCAGGGCGCCGGCCTGGGTGAACATCGGGCGCAGGCGACCGAGCACCGGCAGGCTGGTCAGGCGATCGGCGAAGAACAGCGGCGCCAGCAGCGACCAGTAATACGTGTAGTCCCAGATCACCTTGACCGGCATGACCTGCTCGTCGCCGAACAGCGGGTACTGGTCCTGGTAGAGGGTCAGCGTGTTCTCGTAGAACGAGAAGTACAGCTGCTGGTACATGGCGACATAGGGGCGGAAATCCGTGGCCGCGCGGTCCTTGCCGATCAAGTCGCAGATATAGGTGTTGGCGATCGCAATGAAATCGGTGCCCGGCGAATAGAACGGGTCCAGGAACAGGCCCGCCTCGCCGGTCAGCGCCCAGCGCTCGCGCGAGAACACCTGTTTGCAGCCGTAGGAGAAGTGCCGCAGGAACATGAAGTCCTGCAGCGTGTGCTCGCTGCGGTCGAGCGTCGCGGCGACCTGCGGCTGGTGCGTGCGCAACCAGTCCATCGCCTTGGCGTGGGTGTTCATCGTCTCGAGCGGATGCATCTTCGCGTCGCAGACGATGCCCAGCGAATGCGCGCCTGACGACAGTGGAATCAGCCAGAACCAGTAGCCAGGGCCGCACATGTGGTTGGTCGAGCGCCAGCGATCGGGCGGATCGCAGCGCTGCAGCCAGCCGGCATCCTGTGACCAGACGTTGGGGTCGACGATCCCGTCGACCCGCCACCACACCGCGTTGGCGTCGTGGTCGTTGGGCTGGGCGAGGTCGAGCTTGCGCTTGAGCAGGCCGGCGCGCCCGCTGGCATCGATCAGCCAGCGGCTGCGCAGCGTGTGCGTCGCGCCATCGCGCTCGAAGGCGACGACGTGGTCGCCGTCGGTGGCGCCGGCCATGTCCAGCGCACGTACCACCGCGGCGTCCTCGAAGCGCACGCCCAGTTCGCGCGCACGCTGGCCGAGGAAGTTCTCGAAGCGGCCGCGGTCGATCTGCCAGGACGGCGTCGGCAACAACTGGCTGACGCCGAGCTCGGTGCACTGGTCGATGTCCGGGCGCCGATCGGAGAAGAAGAAGCGGAAGCCGAACTTGCGGATCTGTTCGGCATCGAGATGGTCCTGCAGCCCCAACACATCGGCGAGGTAGTGCGCGCCGATCTCCACCGTGGATTCGCCGACCTTGTGCGCGGCTTCGCGCACCGGATGCGCGCGGCGTTCGATGACCGTGACCGCGCATGCGGGATCGCGCTGGCGCAGCTGCAATGCGAGCGTGAGCCCGGCGAGACCGCCGCCGAGAATCGCGACATCGGTGTGGGCGGCGGTCGTGGGTGCCTGGGGTAGGGCCTGCTCGGACATCATCGGGCGCCTTGCATGGGTTCGTTGGCGAGCATCGCGTCAGGCGCGGTGCCCGGGTCGAAGATCACCGGCGGATGCGCGCGGGTTTCGCGCCAGGTGCGCAGCAGGTTCCCGCGCGCCAACACCTGCCGCAGCACGTGCAGGGTGATGAGCTTCAGGTCGCGGTAGAGGCGGAAATGGCTCTTGCGGAACTGTTCGTCGGAATCGGCGCAGTGATAGCGCGTCTCCACCGGCACCGACACCACGCCGCAGCCGAGCCGGCGCGCGGCACTGATCAGGATCTGCGCTTCGAACACGAAGCCCTCGCCCGGCACGTCGTCGAGCGCGAGCACCGCAGCGGGGTAGAGCCGCTGCCCGCTTTGCGTATCGACCATGCGGAAGCCGCAGCCCCAGGCGATACCCCAATCACCGAAATCGTTGCCGATCCGCCGGTACCAAGGCTGGGTGCCGCGCTTCTTCAGCCGGGCGCCGTTGACGATGCAGTCCGGGTAGCGGTTTGCCGCTTCGATCATGCGCGGGATGTCGCTCGCGCAGTGCTGGCCGTCGCCGTCCATGGTGACCACGGCGGCGAAGCCGCGTCGGCGCGCTTCGGCGAAGCCTTCGCGCAGGGCCTGGCCCTTGCCCATGCGCCGCGAATGCCGCAGCAGCGTGACCGGCAGCGCGGCAACGATGTCGGGCGTCGCGTCGTCGGAACCGTCGTCGACGACGATCACGTGTTCGCAGTAGGACAGCGCGTCGCTGACCACGCCCTCGATGCGCAGGGCTTCGTTGAGGGCCGGAATCAGCACGGCGACATTGCCGCGGTGCAGATGTGGATGCTCAGCCATGCGCCGACGCTCCCTGTGCCTGCGGGCCGTGGGTGATCTCCAGTGCCAGTGCGCGGTGCGGGCCGGCGCGCAGCAGTGCGCGTACGCCGCCCGTGGCGAGGGCGTCGAACAGCGGCAGCATCTGTGACATCGCGTTGCGTTCCGCGTGGATGCCGAGCGGGCCGGGCGATTCGAGGTCCGCGCCGTCACGCAGCGTCGCCCGCACGTGCGGGCCATCGCCATCGCGCACCAGCACCAGGGCGGCGCCGAGCAGGCCCTCGCTGTGGGTCACCGTGCCGAGCAGGCCGGTGGATGCGGTGTCGTAGGCGACCAGCAGCACGGCGGGGCTGCCCGTTGCGAGCTGCATCATCGCTTCCAGCAGGCCCTGGGCGAAGGTGGCGTCGTAGGCGCTGATCGCCGTCGTGGCTTCGGTGCAGCCGGCGCCGATCGTCCAGTAGCCCGCGGCCGCGTTGTGCACGGAGTTGTGGAACTTCGTCGGCGAGATCGCGGTCGGGTCGGTCGCCAGCGTGTCGCACATGTAGTCGGTGATGCCGAGGTCGCCGTGCGTGGACGCGAACACCGAAGGCAATGTCTCCGGCGTGATGCCGGCATCGCGACACGCCGCCATCGCGACTTCGAGTGCGACCGCGACCGAGCCCGGCGCGCGCCGGCGTTCGTTCGGCGCCAGCAGTTGCGGCGACGGACGCGACGGTGCGGCCTCCGGACGCACGCCATCGCGCGCGAACGCACGTGCAGCGTCCCAGTCCGGCAGGCCGTCGGCCCAGAATCCGACGCCGGCGATCGTCGCGGTCAACGCGTGCGGGGCGCTCATGCCGCCACCTTGCCGAACACCAGCGAGCAGTTGTTGCCACCGAACCCGAAGGAATTGTTCATCGCAAAGCGGATGTCGGCCTCGGCATTGTCGAAGCGGATCTGCGGGCCGCAGGCGGGATCGCGCACGCTGCTGTCGAGAATGCCGGGCATCAGGCCGGACTCCAGCGCGAGCAGGGCGAACACCGACTCGACAATGCCGGCCGCGCCCAGCGTGTGGCCGGTCCAGCCCTTGGTCGAACTGGCGTGCAGCGTGGCCGGAAACAGCGCATCCACCGCCCGCGCCTCGACCGAGTCGTTGGCCGGCGTGGAGGTGCCATGCAGGTTGAGATAGCCGATGTCGGCGGGATCGAGCCCGGCGCGGTTCAGCGCGCCGCGCATCGCCAGCGTCGCGCCGAGCCCTTCGGGATGCGGCGCCGACATGTGGTGGGCGTCGCTGGATTCGCCATAGCCGCGCAGCTGCAGGCCGGCCTCGCCGGCGGCGGCGCGTTCGAGCACTGCGAATCCGCCGGCTTCGCCCAGCGACAGGCCGTCGCGCGTCGCGTCGAACGGACGGCAGCGCTCGGTCGAGACCAGGCCCAGCGCATTGAAGCCGAACAGCACGCTGCCGCACAGCGTGTCGACGCCGCCGACCAGGGCCGCGTCGACCAGGCCCGCCTCGATCATCCGCGCCGCCTGCGCGAAGACCTTGGCGCTCGACGAGCAGGCGGTGGCCACGGTGATGCAGGGGCCGCGCAGGCCGGTGGCGTGCTGCAGGAAATCGCCCAGCGAATGGGGCGTGTGGACGATCGGGCGGGCGAGGTCGTCGGGCATCTGGCGCGCGCCGTCGGCGTCGGTGCCTGCGCGCGCATAGGCTTCCTCGCTCGCGCCGATGCTCGACGTTGAGGTGCCGACGACCAGTGCGATGCGCTCCGCGCCGTAGGTCGCAACCAGGCCCTCGAGCGCGGCCAGCACGCCGTCCTGCTGCAGCGCCAGCCAGGCAAGCCGGTTGTTGCGGCATTCCCAGCGCGACAGCGCGGACGGCAACGGTGCGTCTTCCACGCCCTCGACGCGGCCGATCCAGGTCGGCAACGGCGTCGGCCCGAAATCGTTGCGGCGCAGTCCGCCGCGGCGTTCGCGCAGGGCCGAAGCCTGCGCGGCAGTGCCACGTCCAAGCGCGGTGGTCGCGGTATACGCGCGGATGGCGAGCGCCGGCATCGGCGGCGGGGACAGCGATTCAGGCACGCAGTGAATCCGGGGACGAGCGAACGGCCGAGTATAGCGAGCGCATCGTGAGGCTAGACTTCCGGGTCAGCCCCAGTTCCGCAGGCTTCGAGTACCTGCTCCACGATGGCCCGAACCCGCCTGCTGCACCGTCTGAACCGCCTGGCCGACCGCGATGCACTGCACACGCTCGTGGTCGCCGCGGCGGCCTGTGTGCTGAGTCTGGGGCTGGTGTACGTGGGGTATGTGGTGCACGTGTGGCGGGTCGCGCGCAACGCGCCGTGCGTGCCGGTGCGCGGCGAATGCGTGCTGGTCTTCGGCAAGCACGCGCCGCAGGGCCGGCTGGACGCTGATTTCCAAGCGCGGCTGTCACGCGCGGCGATCCTGTGGACCTCGCATGCGCCGGGCAGCGTGCTGTTGCTGGGCGGAGGCCCGGTGGGCGGCCCCACGGAAGCCGCACTGGCGCGCGACGCCCTCTATGCTCTCGGCGTGCCCGAAGACGCCCCGCTGGTGCTCGAAGATGCGTCGCGCGACACCCTGCAGAACCTGCGCAATGCGCGCAGCCTGCTCGCCGCCACGATCGTCGATCCCCAGGCGCCATCGCGCCGCGTCACCCTGCTCAGCAGCCGCTACCACCTCGCCCGCTGCGCGCTGTTCGCCCGCGGTCTCGGCCTGCATTGGGAACTGTGCGCGGCCGAACCCGCGCTGTCCTGGCACCCCGGCACGCTGTGGCGGATCGCAGGCGAGGCCGCCTACGTCTGCTGGCTCGACATCGGCGTGCGCTGGGCGCGGTTGATCGGACATCGACGGCTGATCGAACGCATCAGTTGAGACATGCCGGCATGCGCGCGACTGCGCGACGTGTAGGCTGGGCCGGTCTTCGGCAGGGAGCGGCAGGACGATGCAGACAGCGGACGTGGCAGGCGCGTGGATGCGCCGTCTGGGCGGGTTGGCACTGGCTCTGGCCTGCGGGTGCGCCCCCGCGGCGGCGCACGCCACACGCATCGACGCCGGCTTTGAGGGGCGCTGGTTGCAGTTGCGCTTCTCCGAGCCGATGCAGGTCTGGGACAACCCGCGCAATGATGGTCTTGTGCGTCTGCAGCCCGAACTGCCCGCAACTTGCAGCTGGAGCAGCGACCTGCTGTTGCACTGCGATTTCGGCGATCTGCAGCCGGCGCCCGCCACGCGCTATCGCATCCAGGTCAACGCAGGCCTGACCACCCAGCAGGGCGTCACCGTGGCGCCGCGCATGCTGCATGCGGAAACGCAACGCCCCACGCTCTCGGCGTTCGCCGGCCGCTGGCGCGATGGCCTGCCGATGATCCGCATCACGTCGTCGCTGCCGGCGGCGCGCGAGGCCGTTGCTGCGGCCCTGCGCGTACGTGTCGATGGCAGTGCGGTGACTCTGCCGGTGGCGGCGCTGACGCCCGTTTCCAGCCCGGGCCGGAACAACGCTGTCTCCTTCGATCTCGACACCGCCGCGCTGGGCCTGCCGGACGGGCCGGACCGCATCGTCGAGCTGTCCGTCGCGCCCGGCCTGCGCAGCACCGCCGGCCCACTGCCCGGCACCCAGGACGCGTCGCTGGTGCGTGTGCTCGCGCGGGAGTCGTTCCGCATTCGCGGCGGCCACTGCGCGGCGCCAGCGCGGCCGGCCCATGCGCGCAATCGCAATGGCGTGGTCGCCCTGACCTGCCTGGCCGGCGAACCGGTCGAGATCTGGTTCTCGCGTCCGCTCGAACCCGCCGACGAGGCGCGCTGGGTCGCCGCACTGCCGGCAGGGGTGCGCGTGCTCAACTGGTCCGACCAGTCCGGCGTGTACGCCGACGATGGCCGATCGATCGCAGCGGCACCGGGCCGCTCGGCGCGCATGGTCTTCGAGTCGCCCGGCGACGCCGTGACGATCAACGTGGATGCCGGCTTGCGTGCGTCCGGCACATCAACGCCGATCGAACCGGCGCGGATCGATCTGCGGATCGGGCCGTTCCGCCCGGGGCTGCGCGCGCCCGGGCAACGCCGCCTGATCGCGGACGGCGACCGGATGCCGGCCGTGCTGGCCGAAGCGGTCAACACCGCGGGCGTCGACATCGACGTGACCGGCATCGGGCGCACGCTGCATACCGGCCGCGTCGTCGCGGAGGCGCCTGCGCTCGCCCAGCCGCAGCCGGTCGACTCCGATGTCACCACGCGTGTGCTGGCAGAAGGCGGCTGGGCGCGCTGGCGGCCGGAGGTCGGCGCGAATCCTTCAACGCTGGAATTCGCCGCGCCGGATTTCGACCTGTTCGCGGTCGCCGGACGTCGCGAAGTGCTGGCCTGGGCCAACGCCTGGGACGTGGATGCGCCGGTGACAGGGGCGCAGGTCGAACTGCTGTGGATGGACCGCGCCGACGCGACGCCGCGCGTGGTCGCCACTGCCAAGACCGATCGGGACGGCGTCGCACGCCTGCGGGTACCCGACGCCATCGCCGACAGCGCGCAAGCCGCCAACGGCTTTCCGATGTGGCTGCTGCGCGCGAGCCAGGGCCGCGGTGATCGCGCGCGTCGCGCGGTGCTGCCGGCCTGGCAGCCGGCCGCCTACAACCTGCACCTCGGCCAGGCCGCGCCGCTGCAGACCTGGGGCGTATCCGACCGGCCGATGTATCGCAGTGGCGACACCGTGCGCTACCGGCTGTGGCAGCGCCAGCGCAGCGGCGGCAGATTGCTGCGCATCGACACGCCACCCGCGCAGGCGCTGCAGCTGTTCGACAAGGAACAGCAACGGACAATCCTGCGCTGGGATGCGACGCCCGATGCCGCTGGCGGCATCGAAGGGGAACTCGCGCTGCCGGTGCATCTGACCGATGGCACCTACTGCATCGGCATCGGCGATGACCACGACGTGCGCGGGACCTGTTTCTTCGTCGGTACCCACCGCGCGCAGGATCTCTGGGTCGAAGCCAAGGGCGAGGCGCCGCGTGTCTTGCGCGACGGCGAACGCTTCGATGTCGACGTCTCGGCCGGCTACTACTCGGGCGGGCCGGCGGCAGGCATCGCGCTGTCGGGCGTGACCGCGACGGTGACGCCGCGCGGCATCGCATCGGCATACCCGCAGCACGCGGCCTACACCTTCATCGAATCCTTCGCCGGTCGTGGACCGGTGCGGCTGGTCGACGCCGTCGATCCCGCGCCGGTGACGGACGCCGATGGCGGCGCGCGTATCGCCCAGCCGGTCACGATGCGCGCGCGGGACGCGAATCCTGTGCCGTTCGGTGATGTGCGGGTTGTCGCCGAGCTGCGGCCGGGCGATCGCGAGGCGACCGCGAGCAATGCGGCCACCGCGCGTTACAGCCGCTACGCCCGTTTCGTCGGCCTGCAGGTCGAGCCGCGCGCCTTCGATGGCCGCACGCCGGTGACATTGCGGGGGCTGGTCATTGATGCCGAAGGCGACGTGGTCGACGCGCCGGTGGATGTGGTGGTGGAGTACCAGCCGCATGATGTCGCGGCGGATGCGGCGTCCAACGTGGTCGCGCGCTGCAGCGTGCCGACGCGCGAAGCGGTGACCTGCGACGTGCCGCGCACGGCGGCAGGTCGCTACCGGTTCATCGCGCGCAGTGGCGACGCCGCGCCGGCGACGCTGGTGCGCCATGTCTGGAGCGGCTGGACCGCCTCGGCGACGCGGCAACGGTCCGCGCTGGAACTCCTGGAGCCAGTGAACACCGCCGGCGGTGCGGCCCGATTCGTACTCCGCCAGCCGTATGCACGTGCCCGCGCCCTGCTGGTGTTCACCACCGGCGACGACACCCTGCTCGCCCATCGGGTCGAGACGCTCGACGGCACCAGCGCGCAGCTCAGCCTGCCGACGTCGCGCGGCTGGCGGGGCACGCCGGTACTGCATGCGTTCGTGCGTGATGCGTCGCCGCCGGATGTCGTCGGCGGCATCCGCAACGCGCCGGCGGTGACCTCGCTGCGCGCCGAGGTACCGATGCCGTCGACGGCGGAGCCGGAGGTGCCGGTCACGGTCGCATTCGACGCCAGCCAGGCCGCGCCTGGTGGGCGGCACGTTTTGCGACTGCACAACGCCAGCGCTGGTTTCCGCGAGGTCACGCTGACTGTCGTCGACGATGCACTCCGCGCGCTCGCGGCTCCGTTCCTTGCCTATTCGGATCCCGCGGGCCATGCATGGCTGGGGGCTCGCCAGTACAACGCGATGCCGGCAACGGCGGGCTTCTCGCAGTGGCGGCGCGCCGGGCCTTGGGCGATGCGCCTGCCGTGGGCTACGGACGTGAGTGGGACAGGTGCGGTAGCCGGTATGCCCGCGCCACCCGAGTCACCGCCGGTGGTCTTCGACGATCCGAGCCCGATGGACGCGCCGGCGCCACCGCCGGCACCGCCCAGCCCGCCCGCCCCAGCCCCTGCTGCCGACATCGGCGCCAGCGTCGATTCGTTTTCAAGCAGTCTCGACCGGATCGAGGTCACCGGCAGCCGCCTGTCCGATCTGGTTGACGACGCCGGCAACGGCCGGCGCGAACTCGATATCGACGAGCCGCGGGGCAGCGACATGGACCGCGCACTGCAGGCAAGCGCGCGCGTCCGTTCGCATTTCGCCGATACGGCGCTGTGGCTGCCGCGCGTGCGGCTCGCGCCAGGGGAAACCCGCGAGGTGGCACTGACGCTGCCCGACAACCTGACCCGCTGGCGCGCGATCGCATGGAGCAGCGATGCCGACGACGACTTTCAAGTTGCCGAAGCGACGCTGGAAACGGGGCTGCCGATCGAGGTGCGTCTGCAGACACCGGTGCGCCTGTATCCCGGCGACCGCTCACGTCTGGCTGCAAACCTGCGCCAGACCGGCGACGTGCCAACGGCGGTGCGGGGCAGCCTGCAGGTCGAAGGCCTAGATCCGCCGGTGCGCGACACGCAGGCGGTCACTCTGGCTGCGCGCGGTCAGGCGAGCATCGCGACCTCCATCGAACCTGTCGCGCCCGGCGCGCTGCAGGTGCTCGCGATGGCAGACGCCGACGCCGGTCGCGACGCCGTCGCCGCGACGATCGAAGTCGCACCGCCGACGATCCGCGGTCGTCGCCTGCAGGCCGGATGGCTCGGCGAGACGCCCGTGTCGCTGGCCATGCCGCAGTTGCCTGACAGCGCCAGCAACGCGCATCTGCACGTCACCCTGCAGCATGGCGTCGCCGGTCTCGTTTCGCGCTGGACCGACGACATGCGCGACTACCGTCATCGCTGCTGGGAGCAGATCCTCAGCCGCGCCGTCGCCGCAGCACTCGCGATCGAACGCGGCGGCACCGGCGATTGGCCCGATGCCGACGCGGCCGTGCGCGAAGCGCTGGACAATGCCGCCGTGTTCCAGAACGAGAGCGGCGATTTCCGCTTCTTCGCCGATAGCGAAGGCGCGATGTACGACGGCGCACGCGCCCAGATCGCACTGACCGCGTGGACCGTTCGCGCGTTCGGCGCACTGCGCCGGCTGGGTCATCCGGTCGACGCCGGCATCGACCAGCGTGCCCGTGATTTCCTGGCCGGCCGCGCGCGTATGCCACTGCCCACGCATGCCGACGCCGTCGCCGCCAACGAACGTGCATTCGCAGTCGGCACATTCCATGACACGCCAGCGGATCTGCTCGACGACACGTTCGCGCGCTGGGAGCAGCTGGCAATGCCTGCGCGCATCGCACTGGCAACGGGCCTGCGGCATGCGCGCCACCCGTCGGCCGATGAGGCGCTTGCACGCCTGCTGCAGCAGGCGCCGGCGCAGGGCGCGGTGCGGACCTTGCGTGCAGCCGGCGATGCCACACGCTGGATGGGCTCGCCGCTGCGTGAACAGTGCGCGCTGATCGATCTGCTGCATGGCGATGCGGCGCATGCCGGCGAACGTCGGGCACTGATCGCCGGCCTCGGCGATCTGTATGCCGGCGGTACGCCGTCGGTCGATACGCAGAGCGGGGCGATGTGCCTGCTGGCCTTGCGCGACGTTGCGCGCGCGGGCAGCGGCACGGTGTCCGCTGCACTGCAGCCCGGCACCTTGGCCGAGCGCGTGCTGACCGTCACGCCCGGTGACGTGCAGATCGAGCACCAGCAGGCGCTGCCCACCGATGGACGGCTTGCGATCGCCAACCGCTCCTCGGGCGATGCGCCGGCCGGCTATATCGCCGAGATCGCGTTCGACGAAGACGCCCGGCAGGCGCGTGCATCGGCGGTCGGCTTCTCGATCGAGCGTACGTACGCGGTGCTGCGCGACGGGGCGTGGGCACCGATCGATGGCGCGCAGGTGCGCGAAGGCGACTGGTTGCGCGTCACGCTGACCGTGCGCACGAGTGCGACGCGTTGGTTCGTCGCGGTCACCGATGCGGTGCCGGGCGGACTGCGGCCCACCGATCTGGCGCTGGGCGCGATCGCGGGCCTGGATCTGGAGCAGGTATCGGACGAGGGCAGCAGCTGGTTTGCCACGCGCCGGCTCGATCCGCGGTCGCCCCGCTTCTATGCCGAGCGTCTGCCGGCGGGGACGCATGCACTGCACTACTTCCTGCGCGCCGGCAACGGTGGCGACTACCTCGCCGCGCCGGCCACTGCCGAACTGATGTACGGCGGCGCCAGCAACGCACGCACTGCGGCGCAGCGCGTGGTCGTCGACGCGGGGCCTTGAGCCCCGCGCCGCGCCCACTCAGCGGCGTTGCTGCGCCGGGATGAACGTCGTTTCCACCGCTTCGGCTAGTTGGTCGGGCGGCAGCAGGCCCTGGTCGAGCAGGAAGTTGTTGAACGCGCGCCGGTCGAACTTGGCGCCCAGTGCGAGCTCGGTGCGCATGCGCAGTTCGAGGATCCGCGTGTAGCCGTAGAAGTAGCTCGTCGCCTGGCCCGGTGCGTTGAAGGTGTAGCGGTCGAGTTCCTGGCGCGCCATCGCCGGTGAGAGCATCACCTCCTCGGTCAGCACGCGGCCGGCGCGTTCGCGGTCGATCATGCCGAGATTGAGCATCGGGTCGAGCATCGCGCGGGCGGCGCGCAGCAGGCGGAACTGCAGCGCGATCAGCTGGCCGTCGAGGGGTTCGTACGGCACGAGCTCGGCTTCGGCGTACAGCGCCCAGCCTTCGACGTTGACCGAATTGAACGCGAACATCGAGCGCGCCAGCGACACGCCGCGCTCGACCATCGCGGTGAATTGCAGCTCGTGGCCGGGCCGGCCTTCGTGGGCGGACAGTGTCCAGCGCACGGCGTCGAAGTTGAAGTCGTCGTAGGCGTCGTCTTCGCCGCCACCGCCCGGATTGCCGACCGGCAGCACGAACGTGCCCTGCTGACCGGTGTTGCCGACCAACGGCGCAGGGCGGAAGTGCGGCGCGGGCGAAGCAGCGGATTCGGCCTCCGAGCCCAGGCGCATCTGCATCTGCCGCTGCGGCACGTCGACGATGTTTTCGCGTTCGATGATCGGATCGATCGCGTCGAGGACGTCGCGATAGCTTGCTTCGAGGCGGTCGTTGGGAATCGTGTTGCGCTTGAGCGCGGCGATCACGCCGCGATAGTCGGTCGCCGCGATGCCCTTTTCCTTCGCGACCAAGGGCGCGAGCTGCTGCATCTGCGCGCGGATTTCCATGAAGGCCAGCTGCGCGCGCTGCATCAGCAACTGCGGATCGACATCGGTGCCGTACTGCTTGAGCCCGAACGCATACAGCTCGGGCGGCAGCCGCGTGTCGTCGCGCGCCTGTGGCAGCACGGTGCTGCGGGTCCAGTCGGCGTAGGCGGTGATCTCCTTCGCGATCGCCTCGAGCGCGGGCTCCGCGTTCTCGACTTCGTATTCCTCGAACAGTTTGCGGATGCCGGCGATGTAGGTGTCGGCGCTGTCGAGTGCGCGCTGCACCTCGAGTTTCGTCGGCTGCAGCAGGTCCGGATTCGACAGGCGCTCTTCATAGCGCTGGCGGGCGAGGGTGGTGATGGGTGTGCTGCCTTCGGCGAGGCCGGCGTAACGCTGCAGGCGGGCGAGTGCATGCACGCGGCGCTCGGGTGGGGTCTGCGCCGACAGCAGGCCGTTGATGCCGCCGAAGATCAACTGCGGTGCGTCGGTCCACGGCAGCAGGTAGCGCTCGCCGAGCGTGCTGCCCTCGATGCTCTGGTCGATGCTGGTCAGCAGAATCTGCAGGTCCTGACGGACATTGGCGTCGCGCTCGAGTTCGAGCTGCGTCTGCAGCCTGGCACGCGCTGCGGTCATCGCGTCGCGGTAGCGCCGAGCGTTGTCGGGGCCGAAGTCCGCAACCTGGTCGTCGTAGCCGGGCACGCCGAAAAAGCCTGCGGATTCGGGCTGGAACGGCGCCTGCGCATCGATGAGGATCTGCGACAGTTCGTTGCTGCGCGTGACCCAGGCTGGCGATGCGGTCTGCGATGCGCCGACGACGGCCTTGGCGTCATCGGTGTGGGCAAATGCCGAGAGCGGCGCAGCAAGGGATAGAGCAATCGCGAGGACAAGCGGTTTCATGGCAGCACCAGCGGCAAGGACGAACGCCGACCGTAGGCGCTCGCGCCGTTGCCGGCAATGGTCGGAGGTCACGGCGCTGCGTGGTGTTCGACCGGCGTGTCCGCCTCGGCGAGGGTGATGATGTGCTCGGGGTCGTTGTCCCCGGGCACGTACAGCAGCGATTCCCAGGTCCAGGCGCCCAGCCGGCGGTCGGCAGCGGCGATGAGGCGACCTTCGCCGAGTGGACCTTCGATGCCGATCACCAGGTCCGCCCGGCCTTCGCCGCCGTTGTCGCTCGATGTGCTGATCGATCCCATCGGCATCAAGCCGGGTTCGATCGGCGTACCGAGGGTCGCTACGAGCTGCGGATGCGTGCGGGCACGCGCCAGCGCATCGGCGTAGACGTCCGAGTGAGTTATCGAACCGCGGACCGCGAACAGCACGATCGCGATGCACGCCACGACCAGCGCGACGAAAGTCAGCCCGGTGACTGGTAGCGCCCATTTCCAGTTGCGTTGCCACCAGCCACGCGGCGGTGGTGGCACGGATGCGGGGCGCGGCGGCAGCGGTGGCGGGATCGTGGACATGCGCGTGGTGTCGTTGTGTGCGGTCAGGGGGCCAGGCAACGCGCGAGGAACGCCTCGCTGGTGCGGTAGCGATGCAGTGCGTCCTTGCCACGCAGGCCATGCTTGGCGCCGGGATAGGTCATCAGCTCGAACGGCGTGCCGGCCTGCTGCAGCTGGCTCATCAGCTGCGTGGCATTGGTGAACAGCACGTTGTCGTCAGCCATGCCGTGGATCAGCAGCAGCGCGTTCGGCCGGATGTTGTCCGCGTGGGTGAACACGCTGGCCTCGCGGTAGCCGTCGACATTGGCCTTCGGCAGGTTCATGTAGCGCTCGGTGTAGTGCGTGTCGTAGAGCGCCCAGTCGGCGACGGGCGCGCCGGCGATACCGCAGGCGTAGGCGTCCGGCGCTTTGGCCAGCAGCATCAGCGTCATGTAGCCGCCGTTGGACCAGCCGTTGACCGCGATGCGCTTGCCGTCGACCCAAGGCTGTGATTTCAGCCATTCGACGCCGCGCAGCTGGTCCTCGACCTCGACCGTGCCCTGACGCTCGTACAGCGTGCCGACGAAATCGCGGCCGCGGCGCGGCGTGCCGCGGTTGTCGAGCGAGAACACCACATAGCCCTGCTGCGCGAGGTACTGGTGGAAGCTCGCATCGGCGCGGCCGGGCCAGGCATTGAGCACGGTCTGTGCGGCCGGGCCGCCGTAGACGAAGACCACGACCGGATGCGGCTTGGTGTCATCGAAATCCGCCGGCTTGATCAGCGAGTAGTGCAGCGGCGTGCGGCCGTCGGCGGCGGTGAGCGTGCCGAACTCGGTCGGGCGGTGCGCGGCGAGGAACGGCGCATAGGGATGGTCGGCGGCGGCGAGATCGTTCTCGACCAGCGTCGCGAGCCGCGTGCCGTCGGCGCGGTGCAGCGCGATCTGGGGCGGCGTGGTGGTGTTCGACCAGCTGTCGACGTAGACCGAGGCGTTGCGCGCGAAGCTGGCGCCATGCATGCCGGGTTCGGTCGACAGCGCGGTGTAGGCGCGCGTGCCGTCGAGGCCGACGCTGTAGATCCGCGATTCGGTCGCGCGCGGCAGCGCCTTGCCGTCTTCGAGCGCCATGCCGGCGCGGAAGTAGGCTAGGCCCGCGGTGGCATCGACTGCCAGCAGCTCGTCGACCGGCCAGTCGCCCTGCGTGAGCTGGGTCAGACGACGGCCGTCTTCGGACGCGAGATACAGATGCTGGAAGCCGTCGCGCTCCGACGACCACACGAAGCGGCCGTCATCGAGGAAGCGCAGGCTGTCGTGCAGCGGCACCCAGGTGCGGCCGCGCTCGGTGACCAATGTGCGCTGCGCGTCGGTGGCGAGCGTGGTTTCGATCAGTTCGAGCGTCTGCTGGTCGCGCGACTGGCGCTGGAAGGTCAGGCGCTGCGGGTCGCGCCAGTGCACGCGGGCGAGGTAGATATCGGGGTTGGCGCCCAGATCGACATCGGTCACCGCGCCGCCTTGGGGCGCGACGACATGCAGGGTCACGCGCACGTTGTCGTCGCCGGCAGCGGGATAGCGCTGCTCGACGACCTCGGTGCGATCGGGATAGACCTCGTAGCGCTTCTGCACCGGTACCGGCGATTCGTCGATACGCGCGTAGGCGATGCCGCTGTCGTCGGGCGCCCACCAGTAACCGGTGTGGCGGTTCATTTCCTCGTCGGCGACGAATTCGGCGACGCCGTTGCCGATCACGTCGCTGCCGTCATTCGTCAGCTGGCGCTCGGCGCCGCTGGCGAGATCGATGACCCACAGGTTGCGCGCGCGCACGAAGCTGACGAAGCCGCCACGCGGCGAGACTTTCGGATCGGTCGCGAAGCCGCCGCCGTCGGTGAGCTGGCGCACCGCCTCGGAACCGGACTTCGACAGGTCGTAGAGATACAGCTCGCCGCCGAGCGGAAACAGCAGCCGCTGCGCGTCCGGTGCCCACTGGTAGTTGACGATGCCCGACTGCCCGGCGATGCGCTGGCGTTCGCGGCGCGCCTTCTCCGCGTCGCTGAGCGTCTCCTCGCCCGGCAGTACGACCTTGGAATCGACCAGCATCCGGGTCTGCCCGCTGGCGATGTCGTATTCCCAGAGGTCGAGCTGGTTGCGGTTCTCGTCCTTGCCGCGCAGGAAGGTCACACGCGAACCATCCGGCGCGACCTGCGGTTTCATCAGCGTCGGCCCCGACAGCGGCGCATCGCCGGTGATGGCTTCGAGCGTGAGGCGGCCGGTGGTCGGCGGCGTGGCGGCGAGGGTGGACGTGGTGGCGATCATCAGGGCGGCAGCGGCAAGTACGGAGCGCATGGCGGGTCCAGTGGAGCGAGGGCGCCAGTGTATCGGGCGTGGCGCGTCTGCCGCGGGTGCCTGTCGGACCGTCAGCGACGCGGGGGCGCCGATGCGGCGCATCGGGTGCATGCCCAGGCGAGCACGCGGCGTGCATCCGCCCTGGCCCTTGTGGGCCTTGAGAGCATGTTTCTGGCGCCGGGTCGATGGCGCAGGCGTGCGGGCACGTCAGGCCTCCGCCTGCAGTCGGGGCGTATCGATCAGCTTGGCAGTCGGGCGAGCGCGGCGCGCACATCGCGCAGGAAGCGCTGGCCTTCCTCGGGCGAGGCGGCATTGCCGGCCAGCTTCTCCAAGGTGGCCTGGAGCGACGCCGGCGGGTCGAACGCTTCATCGCAGAGCATGCCGGCGATGGGGCCGAAGTGCTGCAGGGCGACGTCACGGATTGCAGTGTGGTGCGCGGCCGTAAGCTCGCCTCCCGCCGCTTGCGGGTTGGAGACGGGCGACGCGGCTCCGCGATCGACCGGCGCGCGCGGTGGCTGGGCCAGGGCCTGCTCGAAACCGCCGAGCAGCCACTGCAGCGAGTCCTCGCTCAGCGGGTTGCTGCCCAGCCGGCTCGCGGGATTGACCTGAAACCGGGCCCGCGCGGCGGTCACCATGGACAGCCGCTGGACGGCTTCGTCCCCGCGTGACATGCGGAAGGCGACATCCTCGATCTGGCCGCCATGGAGGCGGACGATGCAGGAGTGGTTGTCCTCGGTCACCACGAAGAAGAGCCCGGACGATTTCTTTGCGACCAGCGCCTTCAGCTCGCGCAGCACGTCGATCAGCGGACTGAATTCATTGGCCATGCTGGGATCTCCCGGGTGGTGTCTGGCAGGCGGGCATTATCCGCCTCATCGCTTGCTCAGACGCTCCATGGCCAGGCGCACGCTGTTGGACAGCCGCGAAATGGCACGTGCCAGGCTACCGATCTCGTCCTTGAGCTCCACCTCCCCGATGGTGTGGTTCCATTTGCCCACGCTCAGCTCTTCAGCGACGGCGGTGAGGCGCTGAATCGGGCGCAGCACGCGGCGGAAGATCAGCATCGACAGCAGGCCGAACAGCAGGATGCAGACGAACAGGCCGATGCCGCCGATCCAGAGCGACTGCGCCAGGATCACGCGATTGATGTCGCGTTTCGGGAAGGCCGATACCAGGGTGAAGCCCCAATCCGGAATCTCCTCGCTGGTCACCACCCAGGTGTCCGGCCGTTCGCGGGCGATCTGCTCGATCTGCACAGGGTCGGTGGTATTGCCGGTGCGGGATTGGAAGCGCAGCTGGCCGGTACTGTCGAAGATCGCGACGAATCCAGATTCCAGGACACGCGCCTGGGTGATGACCGCCTCGAGCGCGTCCAGATCCGTCCGGTAGCCCACGTACCAGATGCCGATCGGGGCGATGGCGTCGCCCGCCACGATCGGCTCGTAGCCGGTGACGTACGGCGTACCGAGAATGTCCACCACGCCGTAGAAGCCCTGCGACTTGCGGATCTGCTCGATGACCTGTCCGTCCGGGTTCAGCACCGTACCCACCGCGCGATTGCCGTCGGCGCTTCTGACATTGGTCGCCACGCGCACGAACTCATCGCCCGTGCGCGAGAACACGGTTGCGGTGCCGTCCAGGACTGAAGTCACGCCGTCGACGAGCGCATAGTTGCCGCTCTGTGACTCGGCGCCGAACAGCAGGTCGGTGGCAGTGCGCCCGCCAATGCCGACCGGGGCGCCACTCGAGGCCCGGCCCAGCGCATCACTCTCCTGGCGGAGCAGGTTCATGGCGCCGTGCACGCGTTCCAGCATGACCGAACGCGTGACCGAGAACAGGCTCTGCACCGCGGTCGACTGCTGCCGGATAGCCTCATCGGCCTCGGCCTGCACCCGGTCCGCTTCGACACTGGCCAAGGCCAGCGTCAGCGCGACCACGATGACGACCACGAGGCCCAGCACCGGCAGCAGCAGGCGCACCCGTAACGAGTGTCGAAGCATTGCATCACTCCCGGTGAGGCATGAGATGAAGAGAGAACCGCAAGGCGCCTCCATGGGGAGTGCACCAGCCCTGCAGCCGGTAGCGGCCGCTGGCGCCCAGGCTTTAGGATTTTGAACTCAGGCGGCCTCGGGCCGGCGTCCGGCCGCAGGCGTGCGCCGTCTGTCAGCGCGCCGTGGTGCCAGCTTGCGAAGACGGCTCCAGACTGGCAAGCAGGGCAGGCCGAGTCCTGGCCCGATGCGGCGACCGCATGCGTGACCGCGTACGCATCGGCGATGTACCGGCAGCCGCTTCAGTCGTGCTCAAGGCCGTTGGGGGGGGGCAGAGCGTCCGATCTGCGTTCGGGGTGGAGCGGCGGCGGAGGATCAATCGACGTCACACGCCTCGCGCCGAACTGCACCTTCGGACCAGCTCCACATGCGATGGATCTGCGGCTGGAAGATATGCAGCACATGTTCGCAGGCTTCACGCGGCGTTGAAGGCAGGCACGCGGCCTGCGCCCCGTCGGCGGCGATGTACCACACCGCGCGATCTGGCGGCGTTTCGACGTGGGCCAGCGTGAGCAGTTCCGCAGCCACGTCAGGTGCTGCGGTGCGTCGCCAGTCTTCACCGGCCAGTGCATCGCAGCGGTCGGGATCGGCAGTCATGGGTGCAGGGAGCGACGCGCAGGCGGTGAGCAGGCAGGCGGCGGTCAGTGTGGCGAACTTTTGCATCCGAGGTCGTCCTTGAGTCCGGGAGGCCTCCGATCCTACGTAACCACGCGTGGCGGTGCAGACCGCCACGCGCGATGAGCCGTCAGCGACGCCCCTGCCCGAACAGCAGCTTCTTTTCCTCGTCGCTCATGGTCTTGCCCGCATCGGGATTGACCTCTTTTGCCTTCGCATACGCACGCGCGGTGGCGGGGCGTGCCTGGATCGCGGCATGCCAGCGCTGGACTTCCGGGTAGGGCGTCATGTCGATCGGCGCCTTGTCGTAGACGCCGATCCACGGATACGTCGCCATGTCTGCGATCGAATACGCATCGCCGGCGATGAAATCGCGGCCCTTGAGGTGCGTGTCGAGCACCTGCAGCAGACGGTTGGCCTCGTTGGTGTAGCGCTCGATCGCGTAGGGGATCTTCTCGGGCGCGTAGACGTTGAAGTGGCCGTACTGGCCGGTCATCGGGCCGAGGCCGGCCATCTGCCAGAACAGCCATTCCAGCGTTCCGATGCGAACGCGCGGGTCGGTCGACAGGAACTGGCCTGACTTCTCCGCCAGATACAGCAGGATCGCGCCGGACTCGAACACGGTCTGCGGCTCGCCGCCATCGGCCGGCGAGCGGTCGACGATCGCTGGCATCTTGTTGTTCGGCGAGAACGCGAGGAACTCCGGCTTGAACTGGTCGCCCTTGCCGATGTTGACCGGGTGGATCGTGTAGTCCAGGCCGGCTTCTTCGAGGAACAGGGTGACCTTGTGGCCGTTGGGGGTGGGCCAGTAGTACAGGTCGATCATGGGGGGCGCTCCGCGTGACAGGTGCGCCGAGTCTAGGCGCGCGTTCGTAGAGCGGCGTGGATACGGGGCGCACGCTGCGTTGCGTTGCGGTGATGGGGCTTGGGACGCGGATATGACGACGCCGCCTGGAGGGGCGGCGTCGGTCGTCTGATCTGCGGGCATCTGCATGCACCCCAGCCTCTCTTCTACCTGGGAGAGAGGGACTGCAAGCGGAGCATGCGGAGGATGGGTAGCGCGAAGCGAAATCCATCCGTGGATGCCCCAGGCGACGGGAGGCTGACATCTCGCGAGTGTCGAGTTCGCCCCCACCCAACCCTCCCCCGCCTGCGGGGGAGGGCTCCAGCGCTTACTGCGTTTTGCAGTCGAGCCTGTGCGTCGCTTCGGTGCCGACGCGGATGTCGGCCAGGCCCAGCGTCAGTCCAGCGGGTGCGCGGATTGCGAACGGCGTGCTGACGCGGGCGGCGTCGAGGCCGGCCGTGGTCAGGCACTTGAGCGGCACGCCGGCGGTGATCCATTCGCCGCGCGGCACGGTGCCAAGCCACGGACCGATCGGCAGTTCGGCCTTGCAGTCGTCGCCGCAGCTCGCGTACAGCACGGTATCGCCAGAGGCCGGCAGGGCATCGACGCGCATCGTCACCAGCAGCAGGGAATCGCCATTGGTCTCGCGGCTCAGGTCGAATGGCGAGTGGGACAGCAGCTCGGCGGTCGCATTGCCGGTCCATGTCAGCAGGCGCGCGCCTTCCTGGGTCTGGTAATCGACCGCGGCGAGGGTGAGCGTGCCATCCGGCGTGGCGACGCGCGGGTGCAGGACATCGGCGCCGCGGCCGTCCGCGCCGGTGACCACCAGACGGATGCCGGGGCCGGGCACGCCCTTGGCGAAGTAGCCTGCGTCCTTGCCGTCTTCGGCACTGACGCCGGCGTCTTCCGGCAAAGCGTCGAGGTTGCCGGCATCGGCGTAGGTCAGGCCGTGACCGAAGGCGAACAGCGGGTCATAGCCTTCCATGCCGACGTTGTTGACGTACTGGTCAGCGCGGCGCGGCCACGAGAAGCTGAGCTTGCCCTTGAAGTCGTGCTGCGGCTGGCCATCGGCGCCGCGCAGCAGCACGTCGGCGATGCCCGCACCTTCCGAGCCCGGCAGCCAGGCGGCGACGAAGGCGTTGGACGCGTTGATCTCGCGGTTCATCCACAGCGGACGGCCGCTGATGAAGACCGAGATCACCGGAATGCCGTCGGCGCGCAGGCGCTTGACGAGTGCCAGGTCGGCATCGTCGCCGGGCTTGTACAGCAGGTTCGGCAGGTCGCCGAGGAATTCGGCATACGGATCCTCGCCGAACACGACGATCGCCACGTCCGGCTTCTGCCGGTACGCGCCGTCGACCGCGAGCTGCGCGCTGCCGCCGGCGGCGGTGACCTGCGTGCGGATGCCGTCCCAGATGGTGTCGCCGTTGGGATAGTCCGCGCGCTTGGTGCCCGTGCCCTGCCAGTTCAGCGTCCAGCCGCCGGACTGCTTGCCCATATCGTCGGCGCCGTCGCCGGCCACCAGCACGTTCTGATTCGCCGCCAGCGGCAGGATGCCGTCCTGGTTCTTCAGCAGCACCAGCGATTCGCGCACCGCGCGGCGCGCGACCTCACGGTGTTCCGGCGCGCCGAGCAGTTCGAACTTGCCGCCGAGCGCACGCTCGGACGGCTTGGGTGCGTCGAACAGGCCCATGCGGAACTTGACCCGCAGGATGCGGCGCACCGCATCGTCGAGGCGCGCCATCGGAAGCTCACCCGACTGCACGTGCTTGACCGTGCTCTCGTACAGGCCGCGCCAGCTGTCCGGCGCCATCGCCATGTCGAGGCCGGCGTTGAACGTCGCCGCGCAGTCGGTGGTGGTGCAGCCCGGCAGCTGGCCGTGGCCGTTCCAGTCGCCGACGACGAAGCCGCCGAAGTTCATGCGGTCCTTGAGCACGTCGGTCAGCAGCGCCTTGTGCCCGTGCATGCGCTGGCCGTGCACGCTGTTGAACGAGGCCATGACCGCCTGCGCACCGGCCGCGATCGCCGGCGGGTAGCCCGCGCCATGGATGTCGCGCAGCTGCGCTTCGGTCACTGCGGTTTCGCCCTGGTCCTTGCCGCCGGCGGTGCCGCCGTCGCCGAGGTAGTGCTTGACCGAGACCATCACGTGGTGGTCGTCGAGGAAGTCCGGCGAGCCGGCCTTGCCCTGCATGCCCTCGACCACGGCCGGTGCGAACGCGGCGACGATGTCGGGCGATTCGGAATAGCCCTCGTAGGTGCGGCCCCAGCGATCGTCCTGCGGCACGGCGACGGTCGGCGCGAACGCCCATTCCATGCCGGTGGTGCGGGTTTCGATCGCGGTGACGCGGCCGATCTCACGCATCAGCTCGGCGTTACGCGTGGCGCCCAGGCCGATGTTGTGCGGGAACAAGGTCGCGCCGACGATGTTGCTCTGGCCGTGCACGGCGTCGATGCCGAAGATCACCGGGATCGCCTTGCCGCCGCCGGCGGTGTCCATCGACGCTTCCCAGTAGGCATCCGACAGTGCCAGCCATTCGGCGGGCGTCGCGTCGTAACGACCACCCGGATCGGAATTGCCGCCGGCGAGGATCGAGCCCAGGCGGTACTTGCGCACGTCCTCGGGGGTGATGTCGGCAATGTCGCCCTGCACGATCTGGCCGACCTTTTCCTCGACGGTCATGGTGGCCATCAGGTCGGTGATGCGCTGCTCGAGCGCGGGGTCCTCGGCAAGGGGCCACGCCGTCTCGGGCCAATTGGCGGCATCGATCGCACCGGCGTCGGCTGCGCTCGTTGCCGCAGCTTCTGGCGTGGCGGCAGCGGCGGGCGCGTCGTCGCGCGCGCAGGCACCGAGGACGAGTACGGCGAGCATTGCGGGCAGCAGTGCGCGGCGGAAGGGGCGGTGTGCGGGGCGATGCGACTGGATCATCGAAGGGCTCCGGAGCAGGAGAGTGCGACCTGGGTCGCGGATGGGACGGACGCCATGCTGCGAAACAGCGATGACAGCGTTGTCAGACGGCCGATAGCATAGCCGCCAGCAGGCGCGCAGGCTTGCTGCACAGCATCATCGACATGCGCGCCGCGTCGTGCATTGTGGGTCTGGCAGAATGCGCCACCGGGACGGCCATGGTCGGATTGAACAACATGCGTGTGCGGATCGAGGATGTCGCGGAAGCGGCGGGCGTGTCGATGAAGACCGTTTCGCGCGTGCTCAACCACGAGCCGAACGTGTCGGAGCGCACGCGTCTGGCGGTGGAAGCCGCCGTGGAGAAGCTGCAGTATCGGCCGCTGGCCTCGGCGCGCCTGCTCGCCGGCCGCCGCTCGTATCTGGTGGCGATGCTCTATGACAATCCGTCGAGCAATTACCTCATGGAGGTCGAGCTCGGTGTGCTCGACGCCTGCCAGTCGCAGCATTACAACCTCATGCTGGCGCCGGTCGACTACACCGCCAAGGACATCGTCGCCAAGGTCGAATCGATGATCGTGCAGTCGCAGCTCGATGGCGTGGTGCTGACGCCGCCGATCACCGACGACGCGAAACTGATCGCCCGGCTCGACGAGATGGGCATCCCGTTCGCGAGCGTCTCGGCGCAGGAACAGAACCGGCGCATCGGCGCGGTCGTCGATGAACGCAGCGCCGCGCGCGATGTCGTCTTGCATCTGGCAGGCCTCGGCCACCGTCGCATCGCCCACATCAAGGGCCATCCCGCGCACGGCGCGAGCCGCTGGCGCCTGGCCGGCTATCGAGATGGTCTCAAGCAGGCTGGACTGGCCTACGACGCCTCGCTGGTCGTGGCCGGCAAGTTCTTCTACGAATCCGGCTTCGATGCGACCAATACCCTGCTCGATCTGCCGGACCCGCCGACGGCGGTCTTCGCCGCCAACGACGACATGGCGGCCGGCGCGATCTGCGCGATCTGCGAGCGCGGCATGGCCGTGCCGCGGGATGTATCCGTCTGCGGCTTCGACGACATGCCGATCGCGCGCCATATCTATCCCTCACTGACCACGGTGCGCCAACCCAGTCGCGAGATGGGGCGTCTGGCCGGACTCGAACTGCTCAAGGCGATCCGCGACAGCAGTGCCGGCGAAACACTGGAGCTCCCGTATGCGCTGCAGGTGCGCAAGTCGACGGGGCCTGCGCCCGTCTGAGCGTTGCGCCGCTGACGCGTCTACGACCTTCCCTGTGATGGATCAGGCCGGTGTGGCAGGCGCGTAACTGCGCACGTACTCCATGTGTGGCGGCAGCTGGCGTAGCGTGCGCTCGACGTCCTGGCGGATGCCGTCGAGAAACCCCTTGAGTTCGGCATCGCCCATCAGGTCCGCAGACCGGTGGTATTCCCTGGGATAGATGCCCTGGCCCATCATCACCTGAATCCACGAGTTCTCCGCAAACAGCTCGGTCGGAACGTGGAACACCCGTCCGGTTTCGCGGAACAGTTCGATGCGGTGCCGAAGCGAATCGGGGATCGGCATCGCCTTACAGTCACGCCAGTACGGCGTGTCCTGACGGTCGGTGATGTTGAAGTGCAGGATCACGAAGTCGCGCGCATGCTGCAGCTCGTCGGCCATGCGCATGTTGTACTGGTCGATGTCCGGCTGGCACAGCGTGCGCGGGAAGGTCTGCATCAGGTGGATGATGCCGCGCTGGATCAGGTGGATCGTCGTGGATTCCAGCGGTTCGATGAAGCTGGCCGACAGGCCCAGCGCCACGCAGTTCTTCTCCCAGCAGCGCATGCGCTGGCCGGGGCGGAAGCGCACCGGGAACGGATCGCGCAGTGGCGCGCCGTCGATGCTCGACAGCAGCGTGTCGCGGGCCTGGTCGTCGTCCATGTAGCGGCTCGAATAGACGATGCCGTTGCCGACGCGATGCTGCAGCGGAATGCGCCACTGCCAGCCCGCGGGACCGGCGATGGCACGCGTGTAGGGCACCGCGTCGCGCACGGTGGCCGTGGGCACCGCGAACGCGCGGTCGTTGAACAGCCAGTGCGACCAGTCGTCGAACCCGACGCCGAGCGTCTTCTCGATCAGCAGCGCACGAAAGCCAGTGCAGTCGATGAAGAAATCGCCTTCGACGCGCGTGCCGTTCTCGAGCTGCAGCGCGGTGATGCAGCCCGAATCGGGATCGGTGGCCACGTCCGAGATTTTGCCCTCGACGCGACGCGCGCCGTTGGCCTCACTGAAGCGCCGCAAGTAACGCGCATACAGCGTCGCGTCGAGGTGGTAGGCGTAGTTGAGCTTGCGCTTGGGCAGATGGGCGAATCTTCCGTCGAGCGCCGCCTTCAGTTCCAGGCAGTAGTCGTCGTAGGCGCTCGCCAGGCCACGCTCGCGGCCGCGCATCCAGAAATGCTGGAAGCCGGCGGTCCAGTGGTCGGTGCCGGTCAGGCCGAAGGAGTGGAAGTAGTCCTGACCGACGTCGCGCCAGTTCTCGAAGTTGATGCCGAGTTTGATCGTGGCCTGGGTCTGCGCCATGAACTCCTGCTCGCCGATGCCGAGCAGGCGATGGAACGTCATCAACGTCGGAATCGTCGCTTCACCGACACCGATCGTGCCGATTTCGTCCGATTCGACCAGCGTGATCTCGAGTACCTTGCCCAGCGTGCGCGACAGGGCGGCCGCGGCCATCCAGCCCGCGGTGCCGCCGCCGGCGATGACGACGCGGCGGATGGGCGCTTGGCCCTGATCGGTCGATGCAACGTGCATGGCGTGTCTCCTAGCGGTCCAGGCGCTTGCGCAGGCGGGCGCGGATGGCGCTTGCGCGCGCCTCGTCGAGCGGGGCCAATGCGCCGCGCGCCGGGGCCGGCACGTGGCCGGCGACGGTGTCCTCGTCATAGTCGAAGACGTAATGGCGGAACACGTCGTGCCAGATCGCGCGCTCGGCGTCCGGCAGGTCGCGGATGCTCACGATCGCGTGCATCAACGCGTCCATCGGTGTGGTCGCCCACGCGGGCGCCTGCCGCCACCAGTAGTTCACCAGCACGTTGAACGGCGTCTGCGCTTCCATGTGGTGCCACCACATGCTGGGAATGAACAGCGCGTCCCCTGCTTCGAGATCGGCGCACTGGGCCTGCGCCTGCGCCTGTGCGAAACGCGGAAAGCGCGCATGGTCGACGTCGGCGAAATCGACCAGGCTCACGGCCTGGCCGGCCGGGGTGACATCGAGCGGGCCGATGTAGAGGTTCTCGAGCTGCTGCGGCGGAAACAGCGTCGCGCGCCGCGTGCCCGCGACCACGCAGGCGAGGTTGTCGGGCAGATCCTGGTGCGCGGCGATCCGCGTGCGGTTGCCGATCCAGATGCTGGCCAATGCATCGCGCCTGCCGAGCGGCAGATCGTTCTCGGCGCGGAAGCCCGGCAGCCAGGTGTCGATGGTGGTCGAGCCGATGTAGATCGCCGGCGGCGCGGGATCAGGTGCGTACTTGAGCAGCGTCTTCAGCGCGACACCGAGCGGCACGTGTTCGCGGCGGAAGTTGAAGCCCTGCAGGGTGTCGTCGTAGAAGAAGCGGCCGTCGATCTCCGGCGGGCCGACCGTCGCGACCACGGGCGGGCCATCCACGCGCTCGAAACGCTGCAGATACTGCGCGGCCGCGTCGGACGAGATCCGCGCCGCCTGCACCACGGGCCACCCGGACAGCAGCCCGCGCAGCACCAGCGGGGTCTCCGAGCGCAGCACGGTCTCCGGAATCGCCCGGGGATCGATCCCCGTCAATTCCGGAATGCGCTTATCGACCTGCAGCGCCGGCACGGTTCACCCGCTCGATGAGGTCGCGGAATCGCACGACGGACGCCAGCATCATGTAGATGGCTTCCAGATGGCCGGCGCGGCCCAATGCCGCGAAGGCGTCGCCGTCGAGTTGGCGCAGGCGGTCCTCGTTGATTGTGTAATAGCCGGACAGGCGATTGTCGGAACCGTCGTCGAGCCGGATGTCGAGCACGAAGGGTTCGAGCAGGTCGTGCTGCAGCAACGCGGCCACGAACGGCGCGGTGCCCTGCAGGCCCTGGTGGATGGTGTTGAGCAGTGAGCTCGCGTGTTCGACATACGCGCTCGTGCCGCCGTGCGGCAGAAACAGGGCCTCACCGTGCGTGGTGCCGACGCGCGGATGATCGAGATCGATGTGCATCAGCATCTCGTCGGCGGACCGGCCGATCAGGAACGGCTGGCGCTCGATCGTCAGCGGAATATAGGTCGCGTCCCAGCGCTCGCCGTCGAGGAACAGGTTCTGCCTGTCGGTGAAGCCGAACAGCGCCAGCGGCTGGAACTCGCCGTCGGCCGATTTTCCGAAGACGATCGGATAGTGCGCCTGCACGTTGCGGAACTCGGCGGGAAACGTGATCGCCCACATCACGTCGTCGCCGAGCGCCGCACTGCGGCGGGTGTCGACGCGCAGATCCCTGTGGTCGACGTTGTTGAGTTGCACAGTCCTGGACATCGGGCTCGCCTAGACGGGGGACAGGCCCCGGGTGTGGATGTGGTCGATCAGTTCGCGGTGGCTGGGCAGCGCCGGAATCATCCTGCGCGCGAGATCGGATGCTTCGCGGAATGCCGCTTCGGCGCGACCCGCATCAGATGCGCGCCGCGTGGTGGCGCGTGTGTCCGGTCGGAATCCCATGCCGTAGAGAATGTACTGCCAGCTGGCCGAGGGAAACACCTCGTCCACCCGGGGCAGGTCGTAGCGCGACGGCGACTGGTGGCGCCACAGCGCCAGCAGCTCGCCGAGTCGGGCGGGCATGGACGCGGCATCGCGATGGTCGCGCCAGTACGCGCTGTCGTCGCGGTGGGACAGCACGTAATGCAGCTTGAGGAATTCGATCACGCGTTCCCAGCGATAGGCGAACGTGTCGTTGAAGCGTGCGGCCACGACGTCCATCGTCTCGCGCGTGGCCGGCAGCTGGTCGCTGAGCATCGTCGCGGCCAGTTCCACCAGCACCAGCGAGGAGGCCTCCAGCGGTTCGACGAAGCCGCTCGACAGGCCGATCGCCACGCAGTTGCGGTGCCAGCTGCGCCGCCGGTAGCCGGGCTCGAACGACAGCGACTGGCGGGCGATGACCTCGCAGTCCGCGCCGCCGGTCTCACCGATGTAGCGCTGCAGCGTGGCCTCGACCGCGTCGGCATCGGTATGCGCGCTGGAATAGACATGGCCCACGCCGCGTCGCGCCGACAGACCGATGTCCCAGATCCAGCCGTTGGCCTGCGCAATCGACACGGTCTGGCAGGCGATCGGCGTGTCGGCATCCGGATAGCGGACCTGCAGCGCCAGCGCGCGGTCGTTGAACAGCACGTCGCCGCAGGGCGTCTTGTCGATGCCGTAGTGCTGGCCGATCAGCAGCGCACGCATGCCGGTGCAGTCGACGAACAGATCGCCGTCGATCGCGCCATGCGCGCGCGTGCGCAGGGCGGCGATGTCGCCGTTGTCATGGACGTCGATGCCGTCGACATGGTCGGAGACCAGCCGGACCCCGAGCCGCTCCGTGCAATGCGCGCGCAGGAACAGGCCGAGCTTCGCCGCGTCCATGTGGTATGCGTAGTTGGCGACCGCGGCGTACTCGGGTGTGCCGAACTGCTTGGGTGCGCGCCCGGCATCGCACAACTGCGGCTGGAAGCTCACCAGCCGGTCGAAGGGCGTGTCACCGCGGCGCAGCCAGCCGGCGACGAGATCCGCATCGTGATAACCCTGCGGCAGCACGAACGGATGGTGGTAGTGGTCGTCCGCGTGGTCCCGGGTCCAGCGCACGAACTTCGAGCCCTGCTTGAAGGTCGCGTCGCAGGCCCGTACGAATGCGGTTTCCGACACGCCGATGCGGCGCAAGGTATCGCGCATGGTCGGCCAAGTGCCTTCGCCGACGCCGATGGTCGGCACGTCCGGCGATTCGATCAGGGTCACGCGCAGGCCGGTGGGCGATGCGCTGTCGTGATCGGCGGCCAGCAATGCCGCGGTCAGCCAGCCGGCGGACCCGCCGCCCAGGATGACCACGTGGCGCAGCGGACGGTTCAACACGGCGTGTCCCTACCAGCGGCATGCCCATGAACAGAAGGCGCCGCGGCATTGAGCCGCGGCGCCGGGGTGGAGACGGAGATCAGAACGTGTACCTGACGCCGAACATGTAGCGCGGACCGGTCTGGGTGCCGTACAGCAGCTGGCGTGCGTTGCGGCCGTGCGTGCGCTGGGTTTCGTCGGTCACGTTGATCGCCTCGGCCTGCACCGTGAGGTTGTCGGTGACCTTGTAGCCCACGCTGACGTCGAGCTGGCCGTACTCTTCGACATACACCGGGTTGGGCCGTTCGCTGTCGAAGCCGCTGGACAAGAACTTGTCGCGCCAGTTGTAGGCCGCGCGCGCCTGCCAGGCGCCCTTGTCATAGAACGCCACCAGGTTGGCGGAGTCGCTCAGCCCAAGCAGCGCGAACTGGCCGCCGAGGTTGTAGTTGTCGTAGTTGAGGTTGGGACTGTCGACGTAGGTGTAGTTCGCCGCGATACCGAAGCCGCTGTCGCCGAAGACATGCTGCAGGTTGAGCTCGAGACCATCGAGTTTTGACGATCCGGTGTTCGCGGGGGTCGTGATGCGGAAGTTCGCAATCGGATCGCCGGGCTGGCCGGTGATCGTGCCGATCGCATTGCCGCCCGCGTCCGATCCGGTCCGGGTCACGCCCGGCTGGCCGTCGAAATTGGTGAAGATGTAGTTGCGGATGCAGGTCAGGTCGGTCGTCGGGCACGCATTGGCGACCGCTGCGTTCCAGTACGCGCCGCCGATCGGCGTCGTCAGGTCGAACGGGGTCGCCTGGATGATCGTCGTGCCGATGTAGTTGTCGATGTTCTTCTGGAAATAGCCGACCGACAGGTAGCTCGCCTCTGCGTAGTACCACTCCAGCGACAGGTCGAAGTTGTCGGCCTTGAGCGGTTCCAGGCCGGGATTGCCCTGCTGGCCGGTACCGCCGTCGACGCGGACAGGTTCGTTGAGTGTCTGCCCGCCCTGGATGTCGCCCCAGCCCGGACGGCCGATCGTGCGGCTGTAGCTGCTGCGCAGGACCAGCCCGTCGGTCAGTTCCGCGCTGAGGTCGATGCTGGGCAGCCAGTGCGCGTAGTCGCCATAGAGCGTGGTGAAGTCGGACCCCTCGCGCTGGATGCCGATCTCGTTGTTGGATTCCCACAACAGCGCGGTGGCGACCGGCACAAGCGCCGAGGAGGTGACATCGGTCTTCTCGTAGCGCACGCCTGCTGCGGCGTTCAACTGGATGCCGATGTCCCAGGTCGAACTGATCTGGAAATACGCGCTCTTCGACTTCTCGGTGACGCGGCGGTCGGTGTTGTAGGTCGCAGGCGCCAGATACAGCGATTCGTCGCCGGCGAATTGCGCCGCGAGATCGCGCACGGTCCTGAAGTCGAACATGTAGAAGCCATCGGTGAACGCCGGATTGCCGCTGCCCGCGAACGCATCGAAGTAGTCCGCCATGTTGCCGGGGATCCAGATGTTGTCCGGATAGTCCTCGGCGCTGCCTTCCGCGCCGCCCCATGTGTTGTCGCGCTGCACGTTGCCGTAGGCGGTGCGGTTGTTGGCTTCGGTCGCTGCCACGCCGAAGTCGAGGCGCGAGTAGTCGCCGAACTTGAAGTGCCCACGCGCCTGGACCTGCTCGATTTCCGACTTCATGTAGCTGCGGTGGAACACCGAGCCGGTGACCAGCATGTCGGACGCGCGCGGGCCGGTGTAACCCGGCGGGTACTGCACGGTCAGGATCGGGAAGTCGCCGCTGAAATCGGCCGTGGTGTTGCCGCGGATGAAAGCGGCCGTGCCGAGCGTGCCGCCGGAGCCGTAGGGGCTGTCCGGGCTGGTTTCGGCGGTCGACTTGTGCACGTCGAGCTCGAACCCGAGATTGTCCGTGGCTTCCCACTCGACGTTGAAGCCGATCGACTTGTTCTCGTTGCGGTTGGCGATGTCCGCGCCGCCCATGGCGAGGTCCGCGCCGCGGCACACGCTGTCGGCGTCGCAGGTGAAGGGCAGGATTTCGGTGTAGAGCAGCGGCGCGGCCACCGGGCCATCGGTCCACGACGAACTCGACGGCCCGTAGTTGAACCAGACCGACATGTCGTTGCGCTGCTGCTGGATCTTGTTCTCGGAGTAGGTGTAGTCGAGCGTCGTGGTGATGGTGTCGGTCGGCGCCCACTGCAGCACGACCTGGCCATTGGTGCGCTGGCGCTGCACGCCGGTGACGGCGTAGTTGAGGTTCTGCGGCACCGAATACACGTCGTCCGGACCGGGCCGGTTGACGATGTTCTCCGAACCGGGCGCGCCGGGCTGCGGGATCGCGCCCCAGTTTTCCTCGTCGCCGCGGAAGCCGCGCCAGCCGCCGGGCACCGAAACCTGGTTGTAGCCGAGGTCACGCTCCTGGTAGCTGCCGGTCACCGCGATACCGAAGCGACCGTCGGCGCTGGTGGTGCTGAAGATGCCGGAGACTTCCGGCGTGACCGAGCTGCCCTTGAACTGGTCGGGCAGGTTGTCGAGCGAGGTGTCGTGCACGCCCTTGAGGCCGACATTGGCCCGGAAGCCCGGATTGTCGAGCGGACGCGCGGTCTTGATGTTGATCGTCGCGCCGATGCCGCCGGTCGGGGTCTCCGCCCGGCCGCTCTTGTAAACCTCGACCGCGGAGATCGCTTCGGAGGCGATGTTGGCGAAGTCGTATGCGCGCGAGTTGGAGACGGTGCTGCCGTCGCCGTTGCTCGACGCGGGCATCTGTCGGCCGTTGAGCAGCACCAGGTTGAAGTCCGGGCCGACGCCGCGCACGGTCACGCGCGAGCCTTCGCCGATCGCGCTCCGGTCGATCGACACGCCGGAGATGCGCTGCAGCGACTCGGCCAGATTGGTGTCGGGGAACTTGCCGATGTCCTCGGCGATGATGCCGTCGACGATGCCGCGGGCATCGCGCTTGAGGTTCATCGACGATTCGAGGCTGCCACGGATACCGGTCACGGTGACCCGGTCGAGCTCGGTGGCGTCGTCACCGGTGGTTGAGGTGGTGTAGGGCGTCTGCGGCGTGGACTGGTCCGCCACCTGGGCGGCCAGCGGCGGCGCAAGTGCCAACAACAGTGCGGACGTGAGCAGTCGCTTCTTTGGCGCGGCGTGCAATCGCTTCATGTGTCTCCCCTCCCAAGGATTCGCATGCGGTCTGGTTGTGTGCCCGCGCCTCTTAGGATGCGGGCGATGTGCGTCGCGCGAATTGGATGTCAGGCTGACAGCGTTGTCAACGGACTGACATGCGAATTGCGAAATCGGATTGCACAGGCAGGAAAAGGCAGCGCTTCGTGCTGCGGCGCAACAGTTTTCTGCGCTGCACGAGGCGTGCCTGCTTAGCCCCCTGCCGAGTCGAACGCGCGCGTCGCGATCACGCAGGCACGCGATCGCAACGGTGCGCCGGAGATCTCGAACCCGCGGCCGCACGTGTCTGCATGTGCCATCCGAAGCCCCTCAGATGCGCGTGTCCCGGTCAGTGCATCGCGCCCGGACGTGGCGCCGGTGTGCCGGCCGCTGCTGCTGCCGCGCCCGTCAGGCGTGAGCCCCGCAGCCCGTACCAGATGATGTAGACGTAGCAGACGAGCGGAACGACGAATGCGTGCTGGATGCCGATGCGATCCGCCAGTACACCTTGCGCGAGCGGAATCAGCGCGCCGCCGACGATCGCCATCACCAGCAGGCTCGAGGCCTTGCTGGTCAGGGTGCCGAGGCGCTCGATCGCGGTGGTGAAGATGGTCGGGAACATGATGGAGTTGAACAGGCCGATCGCCAATGCGCTCCACATCGCCACGTGACCGGTGGTGCTCATCGTCACCACCAGCAGCACGCAGACCATGCCAGCGGCGAAGCCGAGCAGCTTGCGCGCGTCGATGAAGGTCATCAGCGCCGCGCCGAGGAAACGGCCGACCATCGCACCACCCCAGTAGAACGCGAGGAACTGCGAGGCCCGTGCTTCGGTCAGGCCGCCGATTTCGGGTTCGGCCATGTAGTTGATCAGGAAGCTGCCGATCGCGACCTCCGCGCCCACGTAGCAGAAGATGCCGAGCACGCCCCAGCGCAGGTGCGGCGTGCGCAGGGCTTCGAGGTAGGTGTGGTGCACGGCCGGGCTGGCCTCGGTCGAATCGCGCAGCGACGGAATGCGCATCAGCAGCACGAAGACCGCCAACAGCAGCAGCGCGCCCGCGAGCAGGAGATAGGGCATTTCGACCGAACGTGCCTCAGCGGCGCGATAGGCGATCTGTTCGGCCGCGCCCATCGCTGCGATCTCGTCGGCGCCGAGCACCGCGCCGACCAGGATCAGCGGGCCGATCAGCAGCGGAAAGACCGTGGTGCCCAGCGAGTTAAGCGCCTGCGCCAGATTGAGGCGGCTGTGCGAGGTTTCCGGTCGTCCGAGCAGGCTGATGTACGGATTGGCCGCGACCTGCAGCAGCGTGATGCCGCTGGCGAGCACGAACAACGCGGTCAGGAACACCGGATACGAGGGCAGGCGCGCGGCCGGATAGAACAACGCCGCGCCAATCGCCGCGATCACCAGGCCGATCACGATGCCCGCCTTGTAGCCCACGCGGGCGACGACGGCGCCGGCCGGCATCGACATCAGGAAGTACGCGCCGAAGAACGTGAACTGGATCAGCATCGTCTGCGTGTAGTTCATCGAGAACACGGCTTTGAGATGCGGGATCAGTACGTCGTTGAGACTGGTCAGGCCGCCCCAGGTGAAGAAGATCAGGCTGACCACCGCGATCGCGGCGGGGTTGGACATCGTGCGACGGGACGGATTCATGCGGCGCTACCTCGAGCCCGAACGGGCGATGGAGTGGAATGCACATGCGTCTGGCGAAAACGTCCGGACGCGCATGCGGACTGCGCAGGCCGGATCAACGGCGCGCGCGCGAATCACAGGGAGGCGGTGTCGGCAGGCAAGCGATGCGGTGGATGCCGCAGTGGACGTGGCCCCGCGCATCGCGACGTCGTGCCGGGCAGGCCCCGCCACCGCAGGGCTTGCCAGGCGCAGTGCGCATCGACAGCATCCGTGACCCTCCCAAATCTCGGACACGGACCCGGACAGCCCGCGGCTGCGTTTGTACAGACTGGCTGACAACGCTGTCAATCAGGGGCGGCGAAGCCGGCGTCCCGTTAGCGGCCACGAAACCTTGGTCTCGCGGCTGGGCCTGCAGATTCACGCCCGATCAGCCGGAATGGCTGAGCCACGTGAATGCGAGCGTGCTCTAGGTCAAGCTGACTATGGCGATCATCGGCATCTCGTCGATCCACCTGCTCAAGACGTTCGTCGCCGCCGGCGAAGTGAGCCTGCCGGTTTGCGGCACCGCTGACTGCATCACTGCGGTTACCGCCCACGCGCAGGCGCTTTCCGCCGGTGTGTCGCTGGCCGCGCCGGTTCACCCGAGCCGGGGTGATGTGGCAGACCATCATCCCCGGCGGTTCATTCTCTCGGCGATCGGCATCGCCTACACCGACCGGTTGATGACCAGCAGCACTGCCAAGCGCGCGCAGGCCGCGCACTGAGCCTCGTCCCGCCCCGAGGCGGCCAAATGTGGCAGCATCGACGCGCGGTGACAGGGGAGTCGGGCTGCGATGGGGGACGGGGCGGCACGCGAGAGAGAGCGATCCCATGGTGCGCCCGCGCGTCGCCGGCGCAACCGGGCGCTGCTGATCGGCGGGCTGCTGGTCGTGAGCCTGTGCGCGGCAGCCGCGGTGGTCGCCTGGAACGATCTGCGAGTGCGGCAGGACGCCGGCGAGCGCTACGTCCGCGAGGTCTCGGCGGGGCTCGCGCGCAATCTCGAACTGAGTCTGGCCAATCTCGAGCGCACGTTCACCGGCCTGGTGGCGGATCTGGTGGCGATCGAACAACGCGCCCCCGGCGCCGCCGACCTGTTCGCCGACGAGGCGGCCGAAGGTGTGCTGTCCCGCCACCGGGATCTGCAGGATCTGGCTCTCACGGACGTACGCCCGGACTTCGTGACGGCGACCGGGCCGGCGAGCGCCCGAATGCAGGCGGGTAGTCCACAGCCTGCGGCGGGACAGGCGGGCTGGGTTCTACCGCTGGCGATGGCGGTTCCCACGGTATCGGGCCACCCGCCGCGCTGGCTGGTGGGGCATCTGCATGTGGCATCGCTGCGTGCGCTGCTGCGGGATCTCGATTTCGGCCGCCACGGCACTGCGAGTTTCGTCCACCGGGACGGGCGCGTCATCACGCGCGCCGACGCAGACGATCGCTATGCCGGCGTCGACATCAGCCAGTCGGTGTTGTTCACCGACGGGCTGCTGCAGGCGGAGGCCGGACTGGTGGAAGGTGCGAGCGATCTCGACCGCACGCGGCGGCTGACGGGATTCCAGGCGCTGGAGCACTACCCGCTGATTGCGACATTCGGTATTGGCCGGGACGATCTGCTGGCGGGCTGGTGGGTATTCGTCGCCGCCCTGTCGACCGGCGGACTGCTGTTGCTGGCCGCCTGGCTCGCGGGCGTGCGCATGCTGGTGGTCGGTGCGCGCCGCGAACGCGCCTTGAGCGCGGACATCGCACGTTCGGTGGAGACCATTGTCGATCTGACGACCCGGGTCCGCGACGTCGAAGCGCATTACCGGTATCTCTACGAAGGCCACCCGCTGCCGGCGATCGTCTACGACCGCGATTCGCTGCGGATTCTCGCCGTCAACGACGCCGCCATCGCCGAGTACGGCCATCCGCGCGAGGCCTTTCTGGCGCTCGATGCCGATGCGCTCGTCGTCGACATGGATGGTGACGAAGTCCGGCAGGAGATCGCCCGCCAGCCTCCACCGCACATCGGGCGGCGCTTCCGCCACCGGCGCCGCGATGGCAGCACGTTCGCGGTGACGGTGTACTCGAGCAATCTCGATTTCTTCGGTCGTCCCGCGCGGCTGGTGCTGGTGCTGGACATGAGCGACCGCGAGCGCATCGAGGCAGAGCGGGAGCGCAGCGAGGCGCGGTTCCAGATGGTGGCGCGTGCCACCAGCGATGCGATATGGGACTGGGACATCGTCGCCGGGCGCCTGTGGTGGAGCGAGGAGTTCACCGTGCAGTACGGCTGGGACTGGCGCACGCACGCCTCCACGATCGAACAATGGTCGGCGCTGCTGCACCCCGATGACGAGGCGCGTGTCGCGGGGCATCTGCTTGAAGCAATCGCGGGGGGCGCAAGCGAGTGGTATGCACAATACCGCCTGCGATGCAGCGACGGGCATTACGCATCTGTCGAGGATCGCGGCATGATCCTGCGCGATGCCGAGGGCAAGGGCGTGCGCGCGGTCGGCGGCATGCTCGACGTGACCCGCCGCCGCCGCGATGAAGCCGATCTGCGCCTGCTGCGCCGGGCGGTGGAGGCCACCGAGAACGGCGTCGTCATCACCGAGGCCTGCGGGGCCGATCAGCCGATCGTCTACGTGAATCCGGCGTTCTCGCGCATCACCGGGTATTCGGTCGAAGAAAGCCTCGGCCGCAACTGCCGTTTTCTGCAGGCAACGGAGCGTGACCAGCCTGCGTTGCCGGCGATCCGCGATGCGATTGCCCAGGCGCGAGAGGTCCGCGTGCAACTGCGTAATTACCGGCGCGACGGCTCGCCGTTCTGGAATGAATTGCGCATGGCGCCGGTGCGCGACCAGAACGGTGAGCTCACGCATTTCGTCGGCATTCTCAACGACGTCACCGAGCGCCGGCGCGCCGAGGACGCGCTCGCGCACCGCGCGACGCACGATGAACTCACCGGGCTGCCCAACCGCGAACTGGTGATGGACCGTCTGGCCGAGGCCGTGGCCCGCGCCGATGCGCACAACACCTGCGTCGGCCTGGTGTTCGTCGATCTCGACGACTTCAAGCTCATCAACGACAGCCTCGGCCACGCCAGCGGCGACGCCGTGCTGCGGACCGTCGCTGGACGCCTGCCGGCGGCGCTGCAGCCGGGCGACACGGTCGGCCGTTTCGGCGGCGACGAGTTCGTGCTGGTGGTGAACGCGGCCGACCGCGACGCGGTGGCGCGCGCGACCAGTGCGGTGTTCGACGCGCTGTCGCAGCCGATGGGGGTCGGCGCGGCATCGCTGCAGATCACCCCCAGCATCGGCTACTGCTGCCACCCGGGCGACGGCGACGATCCCGCGATGCTGCTGCGGCATGCGGACCAGGCGATGTACCAGGCCAAGCAGCAGGGGCGAAACTGCGTCGTGGCCTATCGGGCCGAGTTCGGTGCCCAGGCCAGCGCACGTCTCGCCCTGGTCTCGCAACTGCGCGAGGCCTTGCAGGCCGGACAGTTCGCGCTGGTATTCCAGCTGCAGTTCGATCAACAGCGCCGCCCGGTCGGCATGGAGGCGCTGCTGCGCTGGCAGCATCCCGAACGGGGCCTGCTGGCGCCGGATGCCTTTATCGGCGTATGCGAAGACAGCGGGCTGATCGTGCCGATCGGGCGCTGGGTCCTGCGCGAGGCCGCGCGCCACCACCAGATCCTCGCCGCGCACGGCTGGGGCCATCTGCGGCTCGCCGTCAACGTGTCGGCCGCGCAGTTCCAGCAGGGCCTGGTCGAAGACGTGCTGTCGGTGATGCAGGCCTTCGCGCTGCCGGCCGACATCCTCGAGCTCGAGCTCACCGAAAGCGTGGTCATGGCGAGCCCCGACAACGTGATCCGCGACATGGTCGCGCTGCGCGACGCCGGTGTGTGCATCGCGATCGACGACTTCGGCACCGGTTACTCCAGCCTCGCCTACCTCAAGCGGTTGCCCCTGCATCGGGTGAAGCTGGACCGCTCGTTCGTGCAGGAGCTGGGCCGCGACCCCGACGACGAGGCGATCTGCGATGCGATCATCCGCATGGCGCAGCGCCTCGGACTGGGCACGACGGCAGAAGGCGTGGAAACCGACCTGCAATGGCAATGGCTTGCCGCGCACGGCTGCGAGGAACTGCAGGGCTATCTGTTTGCGCGCCCGGCGCCCTTTGAGGATGTGCTGGCGCTGCTCGGCCGACCCGAGACGCCCTGACCCGTCGCAGGGCGAGCGACGGCGACCGCGTAGAATGCCGCGATGGATGTGTCACACCTTATCGACGGCCTCAATGCCGCCCAGCGTCAGGCGGTTTCCGCGCCCGATGCCCATTATCTGGTCCTCGCCGGCGCCGGCAGCGGCAAGACCCGCGTGCTCACGCACCGCATCGCGTGGCTGAACGAGGTCGTCGGCGTGCCTGCGCACGGGATCTTCGCCGTCACCTTCACCAACAAGGCCGCGGCCGAGATGCGCCACCGCGTCGACGCGCAGCTGCGCAGCGGCGCACGCGGCATGTGGATCGGCACCTTCCACGGCTTGGCCCATCGACTGCTGCGCCTGCACTGGCAGGACGCGAAGCTGCCCGAGAGTTTCCAGATCCTCGACAGCGACGACCAGCTGCGGCTGGTCAAGCGCGTGGTGCAGCAGCTCGAGCTCGACGATGCGCGTTTCCCGCCGCGGCAGATCGCCTGGTGGATCAACGCGCAGAAGGACGAAGGCCGGCGCCCGCAGCATATACAGGATGGCGCAGACGAATGGTCGGACGTCATGCGCAAGGCCTACGCGCTGTATCAGGAGCGCTGCGACCGCGCGGGCTTGGTCGACTTCGCCGAAATCCTGCTGCGCGCGCACGAACTGCTGCGCGACACGCCGGCGCTGCTCGCGCATTACCGCCAGCGTTTCGGCCATCTGCTGGTCGACGAATTCCAGGACACCAACGCGATCCAGTACGCCTTCGTGCGCGTGCTGGCGGGTGAGACCGGCAAGGTGTTCGTGGTCGGCGACGACGACCAGGCCATCTACGGCTGGCGCGGCGCGCAGGTCGAGAACGTGCAGCGCTTCCTGCGCGACTATCCGGGCGCGGAGACGATCCGGCTCGAGCAGAACTACCGCTCGAGCGCGAACATCCTGGGCGCCGCCAATGCGGTGATCGCGCACAACCCAGAGCGCCTCGGCAAGCAGTTGTGGACCGACAGCGGCGAGGGCGACCCGATCGACCTGTACTCGGCCTACAACGAGATCGACGAAGCGCGTTACGTCGTCGAGCGCGCGCTGCAGTGGGTCCGCGATGGCGGCTCGCACGGCGACATCGCGATCCTCTACCGCAGCAATGCGCAATCGCGCGCGATGGAAGAGCAGCTCGTCGCCGAGCAGGTGCCTTACCGCGTCTACGGCGGCGTGCGCTTCTTCGAACGTGCCGAGATCAAGGACACGCTGGCCTATCTGCGCCTGGTCGCCAACCGCGACGACGACGCGGCGTTCGAACGTGCGGTCAACACGCCGCCGCGTGGCATCGGTGAGCGCACGCTCGATGAAGTGCGCCAGCAGGCGCGCATGCAGGGCATTCCGTTGTGGGAATCCGCGCTGCGCTGCGCCCAGGGCAACGTGCTGGCCGGTCGCGCGCGCAATGCGCTGGCCGGTTTCGCGCAGTTGATCGACCAGCTGTCGGCCGAACTGGCCGAGCTGTCATTGAAGGACAAGATCGACCACGTGCTGGCGCGCTCGAACCTGCGCGTGCACTACGCCAACGAATCGAAGGGCAGCGCGGACTCGCGGGTCGAGAATCTGGACGAACTGGTGTCGGTGGCCTCGCGCTTCGTGCGCGGTGACGACGAAGAAAGCGCGCAGCTGACCGAGATGGTCGCCTTCCTCGCCTACGCCTCGCTGGAAGCCGGCGAAAGCCAGGCCCAGGCCGGCGAAGACGGTGTGCAGCTGATGACCCTGCACAGCGCCAAGGGGCTCGAATTTCCGCTGGTGTTCCTGGTCGGTCTGGAAGAAGGCCTGTTCCCGAGCGCGCGTACCGCCGAAGAAAGCGGGCGCCTGGAAGAGGAGCGCCGGCTTGCGTACGTGGGCATCACCCGCGCGCGGCAGAAGCTGGTGCTGACCTACGCCGAAGCGCGGCGCCTGCACGGGCAGGACATGTTCGGTGTGCCCTCGCGCTTTTTGCGCGAGATTCCGCCGGCGCTGCTGCACGAAGTGCGTCCGAAAGCGCAGGTCGCGCGCGCCTCATTCCCGCAGCGCCAGCGTGATTTCGGCCACGCGAGTCTGGCGCCTTCAGTCGGTGTGCGTCTGGGCCAGAACGTGAGCCACGTGAAATTCGGCACCGGCACGGTGACCGACATCGAAGGCGACGGCGCCCACGCGCGGGTGCAGGTCAATTTCGACGAGGCCGGCAGCAAATGGCTGGTGCTGGCCTACGCCAACCTGCAGCCGGCCTAGCGCCCGCCCGTCGAGGTGATCAGGCCGAGGGCGGATCCGGACGACGCGTGCGCGAGACCGCTTTCACGATGCCCAGGCCAAGCAGCACCACGACACCGACCGCGATCCACTGCGGCGCAAGACCGGCGAGATGGGCGCCGTAGGCGAGACCGCCGATCAGCACCACCATGCCCACAAGATAGATGGAGAACGAAGACATCGGCTGCTCCTGGCATTGAAGACGGCCGGATGCTAGCGGTGTGCCCGTGACGATCATCCGCATTCAGCTGAACCGTTGGCATCGCCCCGGGTACAGATTCAATCGCGGATGTTGAAGCCCGGATTTTCGTCGAGGGCACCATCGCCATCGACGACGATCCAGCGGGGGCCGTTCTTCTCGAACAGCACCGGCACCGGATCGCGGAACAGAGGGCGGCGGACGAAACGCAGCGTCCAGCCGAACTGCTCCAGCGTGGTGATCGCGTTGATCTGTGCCGGTGTCAGCCCGGCGCGGAGGGCGACGGCATCCGGATGATCGGGCCTGCGGCGGTCGTTGGGGTCCATCGGTGTCTCGAAGCCTGGCGACAGACTGTCCTGTGTCGCACACCGCACAATCGTACGTGAAGGGATGGTGCGGGCCAAACCAGGCGCCGCGACCATGACCTTCCGGCCACGCCTTCGCCGGCCGGGCGGCGTACGCTGGGCGGCCTTCGGCCGGGACCCGGCCGCTCGACTGGAGATTCCATGGCCGCCGCCGCTCCCATGTTCGTGTTACCGCCTGCCGCGCGCTCTGTGGCCGGTGCCCATACCCGCCTCGCCACGTGCGTGGGCGGGCTGCTGGTCGTTTCACTTGCGCCGGCCGCGTTCGCCGCCGAAGGCATGTGGACGCTCGACAATCTGCCCAAGGCCCAGCTGCAGTCGCAGTACCAGTTCTCGCCGGACCAGGCCTGGGTGGACCACGCGATGCAGTCCTCGGTGCGCCTCGCCGGCGGCTGCTCGGGTTCGTTCGTCTCCCCCGATGGCCTGGTGCTGACCAATGCGCATTGCGTGGTGGGTTGCGTGCAGGGCCTGTCCTCACCGCAGCGCGACCTGCAGAACGACGGCTTCGTCGCTGATGCGCGCGGTGAAGAGCTGCAGTGCCCGGCCGAAGAACTCAACGTGCTGCGGGAGATCACCGATGTCAGTGGCCGACTGGCCAGTGCGGCTGATGGCAAGCAGGGTCAGGCCTATGTGGATGCGCGCAATGCCGAGAAGAGCCGCATCGAATCCGAATGCGTCGGTGACGACGAGGCGAAGACACGTTGTGATGTCGTCGAGCTCTACAACGGCGGCCAGCAGCATCTGTACCGCTACCACCGCTACTCCGATGTGCGCCTGGTGTTCACGCCCGAATATTCGGTCGGCTTCTTCGGCGGCGATCCCGACAATTTCAATTTCCCGCGCTACAACCTCGACGCCGCGCTGCTGCGCGCTTACGAGGACGGCAGGCCGGCGAACGTCGAACACCACTTCACGCTGAAGCCCGAAGGGGCGGAGGCTGGCGAACTGGTCATGGTCACCGGACATCCCGGCCGCACCCAGCGCCAGCTCACGGTCGCGCAGCTGGAAACCGTGCGTGACGTCAGCCTGATCAACGGCCTGCTGTGGCTGGCCGAGCGCCGCGCGATGCTCGGCCAGTACGGCCGCAGCAACGAGGAAGCCGCGCGTCAGGCGCAGTCGGATCTCACGTTCACCGACAATAGCTACAAGGTGTTCCGCGGACAGTTGCAGGCGCTGCTCGACCCGCAGGTGTTTGCCGGCAAGCGCGCCGAGGAAGCCCGTCTGCGCGACGGCGTGGACGCCGCGCCGTGGAACGAGGTCGAAGCGGCGCAGGTCACCGCGCGCCAGCTGGCCGTGCCCTACATGCTGCTCGAGCAGGGGCGTGGCTTCGACTCACGCCTGTTCGGCATCGCCCGCACGCTGGTGCGTGGCGGCGCCGAACGCGCGAAGCCCAACGACGCCCGCCTGCCGGAGTTCCAGGACGCCGGCCAGGGCCGCCTGCGCCAGACCCTGCTCAGCAGCGCGCCGGTGTACCCGGAGTACGAGATCGCCAAGCTGACCTGGTCGCTGACCAAGTTCCGCGAGCTGCTGGGCACCGACGATCCGCTGGTGAAGTCGGTGCTTGGCACCCAGTCGCCGGCGCAGGTCGCCAAGTCGCTGGTCGAAGGCTCGGCGCTTGCCGATGTCGCCGAGCGTGAGCGTTTGTGGAACGGCGGCGCAGCGGCCATTGAGGCCTCGGACGATCCCTTCATCCGTCTGGCCCGTGCGGTGGATGCACCGGCGCGCGCGGTACGTCAGCGGCAGGAATCGGAGGTCGCGTCGATCGAGTCGCGCGCAGCCACGCAGATCGCCAGGGTGCGCTTCGAAAAGCTCGGCACCACGGTCTACCCGGATGCGACGTTCACCCTGCGCCTGTCCTACGGCGATGTCGCCGGCTGGGAGGAAAACGGCAAGGCGATCGAACCGTTCACGACGATGGGCGGCGTGTTCGCACGCAATACCGGCGCCGAACCGTATGACTTGCCGAAGCGCTGGCTTGATGCGCAAGGCCGCATCGCACAGGACACGCGCTTCAACTTCGTCAGCACCAACGACATCATCGGCGGCAATTCCGGCAGCCCGGTGATCAACCGCGACGCGCAGGTGATCGGCCTCGCGTTCGACGGCAACATCCACTCGCTGGGCGGCAGCTTCTGGTACGACCCGACGCTCAATCGCACGGTGTCGGTGCACAGCGCGGCGATCATCGAATCGTTGAAGTCGGTCTACGGCGCCGATGCGCTGGTGGGTGAATTGCTGCAGAAGTAAACGCGTTTGGTGGATGCGTCACACGAACGGCGCCCCGGATTCGGTGCGCCGTTCGTGTCTGCCGCCAGTGACTTCTGTAGGAGCGCGCTTGCGCGCGAAGTAGCGCTACCGACTAGATCCGATCGCGCGCAAGTGCGCTCCTACGCAGTTGGTTTTGCGTCGTCGATCGATCAACCGTGGGCCCCCGCCTGATACTGGCCGAGCGCAGCCTATTGCTGCCGAACGGAGCGATCAGGAGTCGCGCGCAACCAGCCTTGTTCGGCTGCGCAGCCAGCCGCTTACAAACGTTCCGGCACCACGAGGCTGCCACTCGCGGCGCTGTCGATCCCGGCCTGCAGCACGCGCATCACATCGAGTGCCTCATCGGCCGTGACGGGCAGCGGCGCACCGTCGCGGATCGCATCGCGGATGCCAGCGTAGAACGTGCGGTAATCGCCGGCCGGCGACGGTGAGGGCGCTTCACGCACCATGCCGTCTGCCGCCACACGCAGCAGCTGGCCGGGCGCGGGATCCACGCCCCAACCTGTCGCCCCCGGAATGCCGCCCGCGCGCAACGCTGCCTCTTGCGGATCCAGGCCATGCTTGAACCAGCTGCCACGCGCGCCGTGCACGGCGAACCGCAAATCCGCGCCCGGCACCAGCGCGCCGGCATGCAGCACGACGCGCAGCCGCGGATAGCGCAACACGACGTGGAAGAAATCGTTGACCTCGGCGCCTGCGCGCTGGATCGCGATATCGGCCTGCACCGCATCCGGCAGCCCGAACAACTGCAGTGCCTGGTCGACCAGATGCGGACCCAGGTCCAGCCACAGCCCGGCGCCTGGACCCGCGCGTTCGCGCCAGCGGTCGGGCACGCGCGGACGGAACCGGTCGAAATGCGAATGGACCTCGGTGATCTCGCCAAGCGTGCCGGCCTCGATCAACGCACGCAGCGCCAGGAAATCGGCATCCCAGCGACGGTTGTGGAACACGCTGAGCATGCGCCCGCTGTCAGCTGCCGCCGCAGCGACGGTCCGCGTCTCGGCGAGATCGAGCGCGAAGGGCTTGTCCACGATCACATGCTTGCCGGCCTGCAGCGCCGCGATCGCCAGCGGCGCATGCGTGGCGTTGGGCGAGGCAATGACGATCAGATCGACGGCCGGATCGTCGAACGCGGCTTGCGGATCACCGACAACGCGGACTTCGGGCAGATCCGCATGGACCTTGCCCGCATCGCTCGACACCACCGTGTGCAGCGTCAGCCCCGGCGTCGCTTTGATCAGTGGCGCGTGGAATACGCGGCCGGCGAGACCGTAGCCGACCAGCGCGACCCGCAAGCCCTCACCCACGGACTTACCAGCTGAACAGCTTGAAGTAGGTCTGCGGCACGTTGTCGCGGTCGCCATCGATGCTGCCGTCGCCGTCGCGGTCATAGAGGAAATACGCCGGACCGCGCGAGGGCACCACCTGCACCGCGCGCAGCTGGCCGGCGACGCGGTACTCGGTGATCTGGTCGCCGTTGGATTCGGTGCGGGTCACCTGCTCGGCATCGGCGGGGATGCCGTCCGGCATGCCGTTGCCGCCGGTGGTCGCGCAGGCGGACAGGCCCAGCAGGGCGGTGGCGAGCAGAGCGGTGCGGAACCTGTGCATGGTGTTCTCCGGCGCGGGCCAAGGAGCGCCAGTATGCGTCGGCGGGCATCGCGCCGGGGTGACGCGTCTCACGGGCCGCGCGAGGCGCGGCGGTAGAATCGCAGGATGAAACGCCTCATCCTGATCGACGGGTCCTCGTACCTGTATCGCGCGTTCCACGCGCTTCCCCCGCTGACCAATGCCGACGGTGAACCCACCGGCGCGCTGTTCGGCATCGTCAACATGCTGCGCGCGACACTGAAGGAAGCGCCGGATTTCGCAGCGTTCGTCGTCGATGCGCCCGGCAGGACTTTCCGCGACGATCTCTACGACCAGTACAAGGCCAACCGCCCGCCGATGCCCGACGAACTGCGGGCGCAGGTCGAGCCGATGTGCGGAATCGTCGAGGCGCTGGGTTTCCCGATCCTGCGCGTGGCCGGAGTCGAGGCCGACGACGTCATCGGCACGCTGGCGCTGCAGGCGGCCGACGCCGGTATCGAGGTGACGATCTCCACCGGCGACAAGGATTTCGCCCAGCTGGTGCGCCCCCGCGTCACCCTCGTCAACACCATGAGCGGCAGCCGCATGGACAGCGACGACGCCGTGCGCGACAAGTTCGGCGTGCGCGCCGACCAGATCGTCGACCTGCTCGCGCTGATGGGCGACAGCATCGACAACATTCCCGGTGTGCCCAAGTGCGGGCCGAAGACCGCGGCCAAGTGGCTGACGGAATACGAATCGCTCGATGGCGTGATCGCGAATGCCGGCAACATCAAGGGCAAGATCGGCGAGAACCTGCGCGAGGCGCTGCACCAGCTGCCGCTCAGCCGCGAGCTGGCGACGATCAAGACCGACGTCGTGCTCGATGGCGGGCCGGAAACGCTGATCCTGCGACCGCGTGCGGTCGATGCCCTGCGCGTGCTGTACGCGCGTTACGGCTTTGGCCAGGCGCTGAAGGATCTCGACGCCGCCGGCGATACGCGCGCTGCACCGGCAGGAGCGGCTGCGATCGCGATACCCGCAGCGCCGTCGACACTCGACCCCGCGCTGTCGGTGCCGGGCGAGTACGAGACGGTGATGACGCGCGAGCAGCTCGATGCGTGGGTCGCGCAGTTGCAGGCCGCAGACGAGTTCGCGTTCGACACCGAGACCGATGCGCTGGACTCGATGCGTTCGGGCCTGGTCGGCCTGAGCTTCGCGATCGAGCCTGGCCGCGCGGCCTACATTCCCGTCGGTCACGACTATCCCGGCGCACCGCCGCAGCTCGACCGCGCACTGGTGCTCGATGCGCTGCGCGGCGTGCTGGAAGATCCCGCGAAGCGCAAGCTCGGCCAGCACGGCAAGTACGATATTCACGTGTTGCGCCGGCACGGCGTCGAGGTCCGCGGCTACGCCGACGACACGCTGCTGGAGAGTTTCGTGCTCGACGCCGGCATCGCCCGCCACGATCTCGACTCGCTGGCCAAGCGCCATCTGGGCATGGACACGATCAAGTTCGAGGATGTCGCCGGCAAGGGCGCCAAGCAGATCTCGTTCTCGCAGGTCGCGATCGACGATGCGTCGAAGTACGCGGCTGAAGATGCCGACATCACCCTGCGGCTGCACCGGGTCATGAAGCCGCGCATCGAGGCCGATGCGGGGCTGGCGCGGGTCTACACCGACATCGAGATGCCGCTGGTGCCAGTGCTTGCGCGGATCGAGGCCAATGGCGTGCGTGTCGACGCTGAGGAACTGCGCCGGCAGAGCGCGGACCTGTCCAAGCGCATGCTCGCCGCGCAGCAGAAAGCGACCGAGCTCGCCGGACGCACGTTCAATCTCGATTCGCCCAAGCAGTTGTGCGCGCTGCTGTTCGACGAATTGAAGTTGCCGGCGCTGGTCAAGACGCCAAAGGGCCAGCCCAGCACCAACGAGGAGGCGCTGGAGGCGATCGCCGACCAGCACGAGCTGCCGCGCGTGATCCTCGAATACCGCGGGCTGAACAAGCTGCGTAGCACCTACACCGACAAGCTGCCGGAGATGATCAACGCCGACACCGGCCGGGTGCACACCAGCTACCACCAGGCGGGCGCGGCGACCGGGCGCCTGTCGTCGTCGGATCCCAACCTGCAGAACATTCCGATCCGCACCGACGATGGCCGCCGCATCCGCCGCGCCTTCGTCGCGCCGCCGGGCCGCAAGCTGATCGCCTGCGACTACTCGCAGATCGAGTTGCGGATCATGGCCCACCTGTCCGAGGATCCGGGCCTGGTACGCGCGTTCGAATCCGGCGTCGACATCCACCGGGCGACCGCCGCCGAAGTCTTCGGTCGGCCGCTGGACGAGGTCACCGGCAACGAGCGCCGGGCGGCCAAGGCAATCAACTTCGGCCTGATGTACGGCATGAGCGCCTTCGGCCTGGCACGCAACCTCGGCATCGGTCGCGGCGAAGCGCAGGACTACATCGCGCTGTACTTCTCGCGGTATCCAGGCGTGCGCGACTTCATGGATCGCACGCGCGAGCAGGCGAGGGCGACGGGCCATGTCGAGACGGTCTTCGGCCGACGCCTGACCCTGGACTTCATCCAGAAGGGCAACGCCTCGCAACGCGCCGGCGCCGAGCGCGCAGCAATCAACGCGCCGATGCAGGGCACCGCGGCCGATATCATCAAGCGCGCGATGATCACGATCGACGGCTGGATCGCCGACCACGCGGACCTCGCCAAGATGATCCTGCAGGTGCACGATGAACTGGTGTTCGAAGCGGATCTGGATTTTGTCGACACGCTGCTGCCCGAGGTCGTGACCCGCATGACCAGCGCCGCCGAATTGCGGGTGCCGTTGGTCGTCGACAGTGGCGTGGGCGACAACTGGGACGAGGCTCATTGAGGGCTGCCCACCACCCCTGAATGTGCCGCTTCTGGCGCCTCGGGGTAATGCGCGGATTATGGGTAAATGCGGCCTGAATCCAACAGAAAATTAACCATAATCTTCACGATCCATCCATCCGCAGAATGGTCTTATGTCCCTCGACAGATGCAAGGTCTGTCGCAGATCGCTTCCTTCCCCTGGAGTGATCGACCGGAACCATCAGGCGTCTCCCCGCGCCCGGTTCCCTGAGCCCCGTAGGCCCCCCCTGCCTGCGGGGCTTTTTTATGTCCGGAATTTGCCAATCCGTGTGTGCTGTAGGAGCGCGCTTGCGCGCGATGGTGCTTTACCGGCCAGGGCGTTCGCGCGCAAGCGCGCTCCTACAGAGGCGTCTAGAACGGCACCGGACACTCGATTTGTAGCCGTGCACCGGTTGCAGGGTGCTCGAACGTCAGCAATTCCGCATGCAGCAGCAGCCGTGGCGCGCGCGCTTGCACCTCGGACGGGGCGTAAAGCGCATCACCGAGGATCGGATGACCGATCGCCTGCAGGTGCACGCGCAACTGGTGCGTACGACCGGTCTCAGGTATCAGGGCCAGCCGGGCGCACGGCGCGCCATCGGCCGTCTGCGTGCGCGACAGGGCCTGCCAGCGGGTCAGTGCGGACTTGCCGCTGGCAGGGTCGACCTGCTGACGCGGCCGGTTGGGCCAGTCCGCCTGCAGCGGCAGGTCGATCACGCCGTCATCCGTGTCGGGCCAGCCGTCGACGATGGCGACATAACGCTTGTCGACCCTGCGTTCGGCGAAGGCGTCGCCCAGTGCGCGCTGCATCCTGGCTCCCCGGGCCAGCACGATCACTCCCGAGGTCGGCTGGTCCAGTCGATGCACCACGCGTGCGTCCGGCCACTGCGCCAGGGCACGGGTCGCGATGCAGTCCTGTTTGTCGGCGCCACGGCCGGGCACCGACAGTAGGCCGCTGGGCTTGTCGAAGGCAAGCACATGCGCGTCTTCGTGCAGCACGCGCAGGCAGTCCGGCGCGACATCCGGATGGGTGGCGTCCTCGGATGCGATCACCGCTTCAGTCCTACGCGTCCAGGCCAGTTCGCTCAGACCAGCTCGCCGAGCCAGTCGCGCGGATGCAGGTATGCGGCCAGTCGCGACTCCTCGCTGCCGGCCTCCGGGGTGAAGCCGTACTCCCAGCGCACGCGCGGCGGCAGGCTCATCAGGATCGATTCGGCGCGGCCGCCCGATTGCAGGCCGAACAGCGTGCCGCGGTCGTAGACCAGGTTGAACTCGACGTAGCGCCCGCGACGATACAACTGGAACTCGCGCTCGCGCTCGCTGCAGGGCGTGTCTTTGCGGCGTTCGACGATCGGCAGGTAGGCATCGAGAAAGCCGTCGCCGACCGCGCGCATATAGGCGAAGTCTGCATCGAAATCGCCGTGCAGATCGTCGAAGAACAGGCCGCCGACGCCGCGCGTCTCGTTGCGGTGCTTGAGGAAGAAATACTCGTCGCACCATTGCTTGTGGGCGTCGTAGCGCGCCTGCCCGCCGAAGGGTTCGCACAGCGCGCGCGCTGTTCGGTGCCAGTGCAGCACGTCTTCGTCGACCGGGTAGAACGGCGTCAGGTCGAACCCGCCGCCGAACCACCAGGCCACGGTCTCGCCGTCGCGCATCGCGCGGAAGTGGCGCACGTTGGCATGCGTGGTCGGCAGGTGCGGATTGTGCGGATGGAACACCAGCGACACGCCGCAGGCGCGCCACGAGGCGCCGGTGAGTTCGGGCCGGTTGGCGCTGGCCGAGGGCGGCAGGGCGGTGCCGGACACATCGGAGAAGCCGATGCCGGCCTGCTCGAACACCGCGCCGTCACGCAGTACGCGGGTGCGGCCGCCGCCGCCTTCAGGGCGTTGCCACAGGTCTTCGACGAAGCGGGCTTGGCCATCGGCGCCTTCGATCGCATGGCAGATCCGGTCCTGCAGGCCGGTCAGATAGTCGCGGACGGTGTCGAAATCGTTCATGGCCCGCATTGTAGGCGGCGCCCGTGTGGCGACATTGATTCTGGTCAATGCCGCGAGGTGCTCAGGCGTGCGCCTGGCGCCAGATTTCCAGCTTTGCCGCGAGTGCGGCGGCCCTGTGTCCGTAGGTGTCGGGCAGGGCGCCATCGAAGCCGGTCAGGCCGCGGTTGACGCGGCGCAGGCGCGCCGCGGCCTCCACGTGATCGGCGAAGTCGATGCCGACCATCGTGTGCAGGCCCACGCGTGTGGGGCCGAAACGCACGACATCACGCCAGCCCCAGCGGGTGACCCGGAACAGCGAGCGCAGCTCGATGCCATCGGCATCGAGGCGCAGATGGTTCGCGCCGGGCAGCAGCGACACCAGCGCGACCAGCGCGCAGAGGCCGAAGAATCCACCGCACAGCCATGCGATCAGCAGATGGCGTTCGCCGATGACGAGCGCCATCCACACGAACCCGGCCGAGATCGCCAGCAGCGCGAGCATCTTCCACGGCGAAGGCCGCAGCAGCTCGCTCACCGGCAACGGGCCGGGCGCGGTCATTTCAGCGTGCGCTCGAAGAGCTCGTAGATGCGGCGGTACTGGTCGTACCATGAGGCCGGGTGCTGGTAGGCGTGGCGCTCAAGCGGATAGCTCGCCAGTTCCCACTTGTCCTTGCGCAGTTCGATCAGGCGCTGGGCCATCATCACCGAGTCCTTGTAGAACACGTTGTCGTCGATCATGCCGTGCGCGATCAGCAGGTTGTCCTGCAGGCGGTCGGCGTATTCCATCGGCGAGGACTTCAGATACGCCTCGGGATCGATGTCCGGCGTGTTGAGGATGTTGGCGGTGTAGGCGTGGTTGTACTGCGACCAGTCGGTGACCGGGCGCAGTGCGGCGCCGGCCTTGAACACGCCGGGCTCGCGGAACAGCGCCATGAAGGTCATGAAGCCGCCGTAGCTGCCGCCATAGATGCCGACGCGGTCGCGATCGGCCTGGTGGTTGTCGACCAGCCAGTCGATGCCGTCGAGGTAATCCTCGAGTTCCGGGTGGCCCATCTGCCGGTAGATCGCCGTGCGCCAGTCGCGGCCGTAGCCGGCGGAGGCGCGGAAATCGAGGTCCAGCACGATGTAGCCCTGCTGCACCAGCAGGTTGTGGAACATCTGCTCGCGGAAGTAGTTCGGATAGCGGTCGCTGACGTTCTGCAGGTAGCCGGCGCCGTGCACGAACAGCACGACGGGATACTTGCGGCCCGGCTCATAGTTCTCAGGCGCGTAGAACTTGCCCCAGACCGTGCCGGCGCCGTGCTTGGACGGAATCTGCACGTACTCGGGCTGCAGCCAGTCGTGCGCCTTGAACTCGGCGGTGCGGGTGTCGGTGAGCACGCGCACCTCGCCGCCGGCGACATCGGCGACCGCGAGCTGCGGCGGCGTATAGCTGCTGGAGGTGCGCAGCAGCAGGCGGGTCTCGTCGGGCGACAGCGCGAAGTCCTCGATGCCGCCGGTCTTCGTGAGTTCGCTGACCGGGCCGCCATTCGCGCTGCAGACCTCGTAACGTCCCGGCCACTGCTGGTTGCACAGGAAGAAGAAGCGGCCGCCATCGCGCGACATCACCGGCGCGGAGACTTCCCAGTTGCCCGAAGTCAGCGCACGCGAGCGGCCGCCGTCGTTGAGATACAGATGCGAGTAGCCGGAGGTCTCCGACAGGAACCACAGCGTGCGGTTGTCGGGCAGCCAGCCGAACTCGTTGAAATCCCAGTTGATCCAGGCGTTGTCGGTCAGGCGGTCGCGGCTCTGCAGCGTGGCGCCGGCCAGATCGACCGTGGCGAGCCAGCGATCCTTGTTGTCGACCGAATGGATCGACAGCGCGACGCTGCGCCCATCGTCGCTCCAGCGGATCGCACCGCCGCCACCGCCGCGTCCGTCGAGTTCCAGACGCACCGGACGGTTGCCCTTGAGCGCGTCCTTGCCGGCCGCGCGACGCAGATCGGCCAGCGGATCGGTGCCGATGCCGGGCAGGGTGTCGGTCTTGAGTTCACGCGCCTGGCCGCTGGCCACGTCCACCAGCCACAGCGTGTGTGGCAGCGGATCGTTGCGGCCGACGCGCGTGCGCACGTCCTCGAATTCCTCGTAGCCCGATTCGGTCACGTAGCGCGGCATCTTGCCGGCCTGTCCCGCATCGCCGCTCTTGGCGGTGGTGGCGACGATCAGGCGATCGCCGGCCGGCGACAACGCGCTGCCGGCGATCGTGACGTCCTTGCCCAGGAACACCGGGCCCGGCGCGCGCGTGGCATCGCTGCGGCGCCAGGTCTCGTTCTGCGTGCGCAGGCCGTCGCGGCGTTCGCGCTCGACGCGCAGGGTTTCGATCATGCGCAGCTGGCGGTCGCGCAGGTCATCGTCCTTCGGCGGCTTGGCAGGATCGTCTTCGGCCTTGAGGCTCGCCAGCTGCGTGGTGCCGCGCTGGGTGTCCCAGCCGAACCAGTCGTTGCCCGCGCGCCAGACCAGACCGCCGGTTGTCGACCACTGTGGCTGCGCTTCCTGGGCTTCGGTGCGGGTGACCTGGGTCAGCGCGCCGGTACGCAGATCCCGCACGAACAGATCGCCATTGCGCAGGAATGCCATGCGCGTGCCGGTGGCATCGGTGATCGGGTTCTGCGCATCGAGATCGGCACGCGCGCCGTCTTCCACGCGCGTCGACGCCCCGCCGGCCAGCGGTTGGCTCCAGGTCTCGCGGACACTGCTGCCTTCGCGCTTGAGCGTGTAGTACGCGGCCTGGCCGTCCCAGCGCCACCACGCGCCTTCGACCGGGGCGCCGATCCAGTCCGGATCGGCCATGATCCGCTCCATCGTCAGCGGCTGTGCCGGTTGCGCCAGAGCGGCGGGAGACACGAGGGCGCAGGCGAGCACCCAGCTCAACGGCAGTCGACGCATTCGACGGTTCCATGACACGAAAGGAGGCCGAAGTGTAACGGGCAAGGCCGCCCGGGCCGCTCTGGCGAAGGTCATGGTCGGGCTACGGCGCCCGGTCGTGCGACGTCCTGCCGCATCGTGCTTTCACGTCGCCGCCCGCAGACTCACCGTGCGCCGCCCCAATGGAGCTCCGCTTGGACGCCCTGCTGCTGTCGCGGATCCAGTTCGGATTCGTGATCTCCTTCCACGTGCTGTTTCCCGCCTTCACGATCGGCCTGTCGAGCTGGCTGGCGTTTCTGGAGTTCCGCTGGCTGCGCACGCGCGATCCGGTGTGGCGCGAGCTGTACTTCTTCTGGATGCGGATCTTCGCCGTGTCGTTCGGCATGGGCGTGGTGTCGGGTATCGTCATGAGTTTCCAGTTCGGCACCAACTGGTCGGCGCTGAGCATCGCGGCCGGCAATATTCTCGGGCCGCTATTGAGCTACGAGGTGCTGACCGCGTTCTTCCTCGAGGCGAGTTTCCTCGGCGTAATGCTGTTCGGCTGGGGGCGGGTATCGGAGAAGCTGCATTTCCTGTCCACCTGCCTGGTCGCGGTGGGCACGCTGATCTCGACGTTCTGGATCCTGTCGGCCAACAGCTGGCTGCATACGCCGGCCGGCTATGAGTTGATCGACGGCGTGTTCCACCCTGCCGACTGGATGGCGATCATCTTCAATCCCTCGTTCCCGTACCGGCTGGGGCACATGGTGCTGGCGGCGTTCATCACCACATGTTTCGTCATCGGCGGCGTGGCGGCGTGGTATCTGCGCCGCGGCGTGCACGTGGATGCGGCGACGCGGATGCTCAAGCTCTCGGTCGCATTCGCGGCGATCACCGTGCCCGTGCAGATCTTCGTCGGCGATCTGCATGGTCTGAAGACCGGCGAGATGCAGCCGGTGAAGCTCGCGGCGATGGAAGCGCACTGGCACGAAAGCGAGCCGGGTGAGGGCGTGCCGCTGGTGCTGTTCGCGGTGCCGAACGTGGACGCAGAGCGCAATGACTACGAGATCGCGATTCCGCGGCTCGGCAGCGTGATCCTGACCCACAGCTGGGACGGCACGATCGCGCCGTTGACCGCGGTGCCGCGCGACGAACGGCCACCGGTCGCGCCGGTGTTCTATGCGTTCCGGGTCATGGTCGGCATCGGCATGGCGATGCTGCTGCTCACGGTGGTCTCGCTGTGGGCATGGCGGCGTCGCTGGCTGTTTGAATCGACCTGGCTGCTCAACACCTGGCGGTTGATGGCGCCGAGCGGCTTCATCGCGGTGCTGGCGGGCTGGTTCGTCGTCGAGATCGGCCGCCAGCCGTGGGCGATCCAGGGGCTGCTGCGCACCGCGGACGCAGTCAGCGACATCGACCGCACCAGCGTGATCATCTCGCTGACCGCGTTCGTCATCGCCTATGCGGTGGTGTTCGGCGCCGGCGGCGGCTACATCCTCAAGATGATCCGCAAAGGCCCGCAACCCTTCGACGACGGCCCCGACCACGACGAGGGCGAACGCACGCCGATGCGGCCGATCTCCGCGGCGGACGGCCCGGTGGGAGACGACTGATGGACATCGACCTGCAGACCGCGCTGCCGGTGATCTGGTTCGGCGTCATCGGCTTCGGCGTGCTGATGTACGTGCTGCTCGACGGCTTCGTGCTGGGCCTGGGCGTGCTGGCGCCGTTCGCCGAAGACGGCGAGCAGCTCGACCACATGATGACCACCGCCGCGCCGATCTGGGACGGCAACGAGACCTGGCTGGTGCTCGGCGGCGCCGGCCTGCTGGCCGCGTTTCCGCGCGCCTACGCGATCGTGCTGTCGGCGCTGTATCTGCCGGTGCTGTTGATGCTGATCGCGCTGGTGTTCCGCGGTGTGGCGTTCGAATTCCGCTTCAAGGCGCAGCGCGGCAAGCGCTTCTGGGGCGCGGCCTTCGCGGTGGGCTCGCTGCTGGCGGCGTTCTCCCAAGGTGTGATTCTGGGTGCACTGGTCGAGGGCATGCCGCTCCAGGAAGGCAAGTACGCCGGCGGCGCGCTGGACTGGTTCAGCCCGTTCTCGATGCTGACCGGCGCAGCGGTGGTGGCCGGTTACGCGCTGCTCGGCAGCGGCTGGCTGATTCTCAAGACCGAGGGCCGGCTGCAGCAGCTGGCGCGCAAGGCGACCCGGCCGCTGGTGCTGGTGGTCGCCGCGTGCATGGGTGTGGTCAGCGCGTGGCTACCGTTCCTCGATTCGCAGATCATGGCGCGCTGGTTCGAGGACGGGAATTTCTGGTGGCTGTCGCCGGTGCCGGTGCTGGCCCTGATCAACGCGATCTGGCTGTGGCGCGCGGCGATGCGCGAGGGGCGCGATGCGCGTCCGTTCCTGCTGACGCTGAGTTTCTTCGGGCTCGGATTTCTCGGTCTGGTACTGGGGATGTGGCCGAATATCGTGCCGCCTTCGCTGAGTATCTGGGAGGCTGCGTCGCCACCGTCGTCGCAGGGCTTCGTGCTCGCCGGGCTGGTGGTGCTGTTGCCACTGATCCTCGGTTACACCGCCTGGTCGTACCGTGTGTTCCGCGGCAAGGTGGCCGTCGACGCCGGCTATCACTGAACGCGGTGTCGACGCGCACACTCGATGCATGGCCGCGCGCGATACCCAAGCCGGGGCTTTTGCCGCACAATCGAGCGTGTTTCCGCGGTTCTTCGGCCATGCACGCCTACGTCTACAAAAGCCAGCGCAAGGCGGACACTTATGTGTACCTCGCCGAGCGCGACGCGTTCGACGTCCTGCCCGATCCGGTGCGTGCGCAGCTGGGCGAATTGATCTTCGTGCTGGACGTAGCGCTGACGCCCGACAGAAAGCTCGCACGCGAGGATGTCGCGACCGTCCGCGAGAAGCTGCGCACGCAGAAGTTCCATCTGCAGATGCCGCCGCGCCTGGTCCACGATCCCCTGACGGAGGACTGGGGCACCGATGCCTGAGTCCGCGCAGCGGCCGTCGTCCGCGTTCGCCCGATCCCTGATCTTCGTGCTCCTGGCCGGCATCGCGCTGGCGGCGCTGACGCTCGTCGGCGGCCCGCTCGCCGCGATTGCCGGCGCGCTCGCGCAGCCCGTGTTCGCGCTGGTCATCCGCGGCTGGCGCACGCGCACCGTGCCCGCGGGGGCCACGCTGCGGACCGATCTGCTGTCTCTGGCCGGCGCCTGGAGTGGTGCCACGGTCGCGACCGCCGTGCTCGTCGCCTGGCCGCTGTCGGCGTTGCGGCAGGGCGGTGAGCTTGGCGCAGCACTGGCGCTGAGCGTCGCCATTGGTCTTGCGGTCATCGGCTTCTGGCGCACGTGGCCGCTGTGGCATGCGCTCGAGCGCGACGGCGGCGATCTGCGCACGCACTGGCGCGCGCTGTCGGAGCGCGAAACCGGTAACTGGCGCGGTGTGGGCGCCGCGTTGTGCGTGGCTGCGATCGTCGCGCTGGTGCTGCTGCCGGCCTGGCTGCCGCCCGGCGGCATCGGCCCGCGCACTGGGCTCGCCCTCCTGGCCGTGCTCGCTTCGCTCGGCCTGCATGGGGTCCTGCAGCGTATTGCGCCCCCTGCCGCATTGCCGATCCAGATCGTCGAGATGCGGGGTGATCCGGCAATTGCGCTCTCGGAAGAGCCGCTCGACGCGGCGCCGGACGTTGCCCTGTACACCGCTGCGCGCGTCGGTCGTGTCGATCGCGCCCTCGCGCTGATCGAAGGCGGGGCCGACGTGCGCGCACTGCCCGCCGCCGAAGACCGTGATCAGCGCAGCCTGCCGGTCTTGGCTGCGGTGCTGCCGGACCTGCGCCTACTGCGCGAACTGATCGCCCGGGGCGTGGACGTCAATGCTGCGCACGCGGGCATGACCCCGCTGCTGGCCGCGACCCGCGACAGCTGGCACGGTCGTCCCGATGCGGTGATGACGTTGCTGGCCAACGGCGCCGATCCGCGGATCACCGACCACGAAGGCAATACGCCGCTGCATCTGGCCGCGCGCAGTTCCGACCCCGGCGTCGCCGCGTTGCTGCGCGATGCCGCCGCCGAACTCGAAGCGCGCAACCACGATGGCCTGACGCCGCTGGGCATGGCCTGCGCTGTCGGCAACTGGCGTCTGGCGAAGTTCCTGCTTGAACGTGGCGCCCGCGCCGAGGTCGACGGTGGCACGCCGGCGCTGCTGGCCGCGGCAGGCGGCGACGAGGACGACGCCGCCGGCGTGCAGTTGCTGCTCAAACACAAGGCGCGCGTCGATGCGCGCGATGCTTTGCGTCGAAGCGCATTGCATGTCGCCGCGTTCCAGGGCCACGACGAGATCCTCGCCGCGCTGCTCGGCGCTGGCGCCGACGTGCGCGGCCGCGACAACGACGGCCGTACGCCCCTGCTCGAAGCCGCGCGCGGCGGACGTCTGTCCGCACTCGAAGCGCTGCTGGCGGCGAATGCCGATGTCGCCGCGGTCGATGTCGCCGGTCGCAATGCGGTGATGCTGGCCTGTGGCGCGGAACTGCCGTCGGCCGCGCTGCTGCAGCGCCTGCTCGAACTTGGTGTACCCGCCGATATCGCCGACGCAGACGGCCGCAAGCCGGTCGACCGCGCCGCTGAAACCGGGCGCTGGACGCTGGTGCGCCTGCTCGATCCCGACTACCCGCTGCCGGTCAATCTCGGCATCGATGACGACGAGGACGGCGCCCCGTCCGCGGACCGCACCCCCGTCCTGCTGCTACGCGCCAGCCTGCGCGAGGGCCGCTTCGATAACCAAGGGCCGCTGTTGCGCCTGCTCGGTGCACGCGATCTCGGCGGCCTGCTGCTCGATCCCGAAATGCCGCCGTCGCTGGAGCGCATCGAGTGGCTGCTCGCGCAGGGCGCGGATGTCGAAGTGGCCGACGCCGCCGGCGCGCCGCCGCTGTGCGCGTTGTTGGCCTCGGCGCCACAACACCTGCCGATCCTGCAGGCCCTGCTGCGCCATGGTGCGTCGCCCGGCGGCGCCGGCACGCTGGCGCGGTATCTCGCGGCCTGTAACGGCGACGACCAGGCGGCGCGCGCGTTCGAAACCTTCGCGCTCGATCTGCTGGCGCGCGGCGCCGATCCGTTCGCTGCCGCGCCCGGCGGAGATCCGCCGTTGTCGCTCGCGGTCCGGCTGGGCTGGCTGCGGCTGATCGAACGCCTGGTCGGTCACGGCGTCGATCTCGATGCGCGTGATACCCGCGGCATGACCGCGCTGCATCTCGCCGCCGCGCTCGGCCGCGAGGGCGCGCTGAAGGTGCTCGTGCGTCACGGCGCCTCACCTGCGGCGTGCGCGGCGGACGGGCAGACACCGCTGGGCGTCGCCCTGTCGGCCGGCCGGCGCGATCTCGCCGACTGGCTCGACTGGCGCGGCTGGGCGCTGCCGGGGCGCGCGCTGGAGGCCACCGACTTGCCGGCCGCCGCGAGCGCAGGCGATGCCGAGGCCGTGCGTCGCCTGCTGGATCTCGGGTTTTCCGTCGATGCCGTGGACGCGCAGGGCTGCACCGCCTTGCTCCGCGCCGCCGGTGGGGGCCATCGCGATGTCGTCGAGCTGCTGCTCGCACGCGGCGCCGATGCGGCGCTTGCAGCCCAGTCGGGCGCGACGCCGTTGTCGGCGGCAGTGAGCATGCGGCACGCGGGCGTGGTCGATCGCCTGCTCGCCGCCGGTGTGTCGCTCGACCAGCGCCTGCCGGGCGAGGTCAGCGTGCTGATGCTCGCCGCGGCCCTGGGCCTGCCGGACCTCGCCGCGCGCCTGCTGACCGCCGGGGCCGACATCCACGCGACCGACGCCCAGGGCCTGACGCCGCTGCACTGCGCCGCGCTCTACGGCTTCACCTCGCGCGAGCGACCGCGACTGCTCGCGTTGTTCGACACCCTGCTGTTGGCTGGGGCCGAGGTCGATGCGCCCGCCGCTGGCGGCGTGACGCCGTTGCTGCTGTTGCTGGGCGCGCGCGCCGAGCCCGGCACGGCATGCGACGAGGACGTGGTGCTGGCGGCGATGGAACATCTGCTCGACGAGGGTGTCTCGCTCGATGCGCAGGACCAGCGCGGCTTCGGCCCGCTGCACCTGTCAGGCCTGCACGGCCAACTGCGTCTGGCCCGACGCCTGCTGCGCGCCGGCGCTGACCCCGACCTGCGCGACACGCTCAACCGGACCCCGCGCGAGATCGCCATCATGCGCGGCTTCATCGACGTCGCCGCGGAGTTTGCGCCCGTGCAGAGCGGCGACGGCGTGTCGATGGCCAGGTTTCTGCGCGAGCAGCGCTGACGGCGCGAGGGTTTAGTCCCGCTTGTCCACGCCGGGGCCCGAGAGTAACGTCGGGGTCTTCACTCAAGGATGGAGCCGTGATGACACTTCAAAGACTGCTGGGTGTGCTGCTCGCGCTGGCGTGTCTCGTCCCGTCGGTGACGGCAGCGCAGAGTGCGCGCGAAATGCGCCGACAGGTGGAGGCCAGCATGCTGGTGACCGGCCATGTCGACATCGAGCGCGATGGCAGCGTCAGCGCGCACACGCTGGATCAACCGGACAAGCTCCCTGACTACGTCGTGCGTCTGATCGAACGCGCGGTCCCTGCGCTGCGTTTCGAGCCGGTGCTCCTCGACGGTGCGCCTGTGTTGGCCCGCGCGAAGATGAGCATCCGACTCGTCGCGACGCCGGCGAGCGACGGCAATATGGACATCGCGATCAAGAGCGCGAGTTTCGGCGAGGAATACGATCCGGACGACACCGGAAGCGTCCGCTCGATCGAGATGACGCCGCCGCGGTATCCGATGAACATTGCGCAGATGGGCGGCAAGGGCACGGTCTACTTGCTGGTCAAGGTCGGCCGCGATGGTCGTGTGGAAGACGTCGCAGCCGAGCAGACCAATCTGGCGGCGCTGGGCACAGCGCGACAGATGGAAATGATCCGCCGCGGTCTGGAGAAAGCGGCGACCGACAAGGCCCGGGAGTGGACGTTCTCGCCACCGACCACGGGAGACGCCGTTTCCAGCGAGCATTGGGTCGTTCGTGTGCCGGTGGACTTCTCGCTCTACGATGGCCCCCGGCCTCCGCAAGGTCCGGCCTACGGACAATGGCTCGGATACGTGCCCGGCGCGCAGACCCGTCCGACCTGGGCGATGCCGGACCCGCCCGGCTTCAGCCCCGACGCGCAGGTCGCCGGCGCGCTGCATCAGGGACAGTCACGCTTCCGCCTGCTCACGCCGCTCGAAGGCTGACACAGCTGGATCGAAGCCAAAAAAAGCCCCGCGGAAGCGGGGCTTTTTCGTGAGCGAGACCCTTTGGATCAGCGCTTCATCGACGAGAAGAACTCGTCGTTGGACTTCGTGCTCTTCATCTTGTCGAGCAGGAACTCCATCGCGGCGATCTCGTCCATCGGGTGGAGCAGCTTGCGCAGGATCCAGATGCGCTGCAGCAGGTCCGGCTCGATGAGGTAGTCCTCGCGGCGGGTGCCCGACTGGTTGACGTTGATCGCCGGGTAGACGCGCTTCTCGGTGATGCGGCGATCCAGGTGCACTTCGGAGTTACCAGTGCCCTTGAACTCTTCGTAGATCACCTTGTCCATCGCGCTGCCGGTGTCGACGAGGGCGGTGGCGATGATGGTCAGCGAACCGCCTTCCTCGACGTTGCGCGCCGCGCCGAAGAAGCGCTTCGGGCGATGCATGGCGTTGGCATCGACACCACCGGTCAGCACCTTGCCCGAGCTCGGCACGACGTTGTTGTAGGCGCGGGCGAGGCGGGTGATCGAGTCGAGCAGGATGACGACATCCTTCTTGTGCTCGACCAGGCGCTTGGCGCGCTCGATGACCATTTCGGCCACCTGCACGTGGCGGGCGGCCGGCTCGTCGAACGTCGAGGAGATGACTTCGCCGCGCACGGTGCGCTGCATCTCGGTCACTTCTTCCGGACGCTCGTCGATCAGCAGCACGATCATGTGCACGTCGGGATGGTTGTAGGTAATCGCGCTGGCGATCTGCTGCATCATCATCGTCTTGCCGGCCTTCGGCGGCGAGACGATCAGGGCGCGCTGACCCTTGCCCTGCGGCGCCATCAGATCGAGGATGCGGCCGGCGATGTCTTCGCTGGAACCGTCGCCGCGCTCGAGCTTGAAGCGCTTGCGCGGGAACAGCGGGGTGAGGTTCTCGAACAGCACCTTGCCCTTGCTGGCTTCCGGCGGTTCGCCGTTGATCGTGTCGACGACCGACAGCGCGAAGTAGCGTTCGCCATCCTTGGGCCAGCGGATGCGGCCGAGCAGGTGGTCGCCGGTGCGCAGGTTGAAGCGGCGGATCTGGCTGGGCGAGATGTAGACATCGTCCGGGCCGGCGAGATAGCTCGCCTCGGCCGCGCGCAGGAAGCCGTAGCCGTCGGGCAGGATCTCGAGCACGCCGTCGGCGACGACGCCCTCGCCGTGGCGGGTCAGCACTTTGAGCAGGCCGAAGATCACGTCCTGCTTGCGCGCGCGGGCCACGCCTTCGATCGCCAGCTGGTCGGCGATGTCGAGCAGCTTGTGCGCCGGCATCCGCTTGAGGTCGCTCAGCGTGTACTGCGGGAAGCCCTCGGGGATGTTCGGCGGGGGCAGACGCTGGACGTGGTCGTTGCCGCCGTCCTGCGGCAGGCCGTCGTCGCGGCCACCGCCACGCGGACGATCACGCCGGTTCTTGAACCGGTCGCGGCGGTTGTTGCCGCCCTGGTCATTGTTGTTGTTGCCGGGGTTGCCGCGGTTCTGGTTCGGCTGCCCGCCACCGTGCTGGCGCGGCTCGCCGCCCTGCTGGGGGTGGTGCTGGCCGCCATTCGGCTGCCCGTTGTTGCCGCCCTGGTTGCCCTGGTTGCCGCGCTGGGCATCGCCCTGGCCCGACTCGCTGGGCGCACGCTGCGGATCGGACTGCGGTGCAGACGCCTGCGGCGGCGGTGCGCTGGCGGGCGGGGCCTTTGGCGCGGCGGTGTCCTGGGTCGCCAACGGCAACTGGGACTGGGAATCGGGAGGCGCGGAGTCGGTGGCTTTCTTGGCCACGCGCGGCTTGCGCACGCGCTTCACGGCGGTGTCGCCCTCGGGCGTGCCGGGATCGGATGTGTTGTCGGACAAGCGGAAAATCCTCGCTCGGTTGCGAGCGCCCGGGACGGGCGGCGGCAGGGAAACGGACAGTCGGGAGTGACGCCAGATGGGTGCGGCGCGCTGAAAACACGCCGGAGCAGCGCAAACCTAGCACTGCGTCCGACCGGCGGCAAGCGTTACCCGCGCGGTCGGTTCAGGCGACAGGGCGCCCAGCGGCGCACTGTCGCGGTGCTGGACGGGGCCTCAGAGGGCCTTGTCGATCAGCTGGGCCAACTGCGGCTTGCCCACGGCACCGATCTGGGTGCCCTGCACCTGACCGTCCTTGAACAGCAGCAGCATCGGGATCGATCGCACGTGGTACTTCAGCGCCGTGGCCTGGTTCTGGTCGACGTCGATCTTCACGATCTTGGCGCGGCCGGAGTAGTCGCCCGCCAGTTCGTCGAGCGCCGGGGCGATCATCTTGCAGGGGCCGCACCAGGGGGCCCAGAAGTCGACCAGCACCGGGACATCGGACTGCAGCACGGTGGAGTCGAAATCGGAATCGCTGGCATGGATGACGGCATCGGTCACGGGGGGCTCCGGGGGGCTGGGGCGCGCTTCGAAGCAGCGGCGCCGGGATGGATGTAAAATGGGGAATCGCCGCCCGGAATCAAGGTGGCGCTCCTGCGGGACGACCCACGCGTCCTGCGCCCAGGCAGTCTGCCGTCGCGACTGCCTCCCACGCAAGCACGCGGCGCCCTCCAAGTCGGCGACGCCCGGACACCTTCCTACGCATGAGCGACAAGCCTCTTACCGACATCACCTTCTCGTCCTTCGACCTGCATCCGGCGTTGCTCGCCGGGCTGGAAGAGGCCGGGTTCACCCGCTGCACGCCGATCCAGGCGCTGACGCTGCCGCTGGCCCTCGCAGGCCGCGACGTCGCCGGCCAGGCCCAGACCGGCACCGGCAAGACCCTGGCCTTCCTGGTGGCGGTGATCAACCGTCTGCTCTCGAAGCCGGCGCTGGCCGACCGCAAGCCGGAGGATCCGCGCGCGCTGATCCTCGCGCCGACCCGCGAACTCGCGATCCAGATCCACAAGGATGCGGTGAAGTTCGGCAGCCAACTGGGGCTGAAGTTCGCCCTGGTCTACGGCGGCGTCGACTACGACAAGCAGCGGCAGATCCTCACCGAGGGCGCGGACGTGATCATCGCGACCCCCGGCCGCCTGATCGACTACGTCAAGCAGCACAAGGTCGTCAGCCTGCACGCCTGCGAGATGTGCGTGCTCGACGAAGCCGACCGCATGTTCGACCTGGGCTTCATCAAGGACATCCGCTTCCTGCTGCGGCGCATGCCGATCCGCACCGAGCGCCAGACGCTGCTGTTCTCGGCGACGCTGAGCCATCGCGTGCTCGAGCTCGCCTACGAGCACATGAACGAGCCGGAGAAGCTGGTCGTCGAGACCGAGTTCATCACCAACGCCAAGGTCCGGCAGGTGATGTACTTCCCGGCCGATGACGAAAAGCTGCAGCTGCTGCTGGGCCTGCTGTCGCGCAGCGAAGGCGCGCGCACGATGGTGTTCGTCAACACCAAGGCGTTCATCGAGCGGGTGGCACGTGCGCTCGAGAAGGCCGGCTACCGGGTCGGCGTGCTGTCGGGCGACGTCCCGCAGAAGAAGCGCGAGAGCCTGCTGAAGAAGTTCCAGGCCGGCCAGCTCGAACTGCTGGTGGCGACCGACGTGGCCGCGCGCGGCCTGCACATCGACGGCGTCAGCCATGTCTACAACTACGATCTCCCGTTCGATGCCGAGGACTACGTCCACCGCATCGGCCGCACCGCGCGCCTCGGCGCCGAGGGCGATGCGATCAGCTTCGCCTGCGAGCGCTACGCGCAGAGCCTGCCGGAGATCGAGGCCTACATCGAGCAGAAGATCCCGGTGGAGCCGGTGACGTCCGAGCTGCTGACCGCGCTGCCGCGCAAGCCGCGCGAAGGCGTGGAGCTCGATGACGAGGACGGCGAGAGCATCCACGAGATCTTCAAGGAAGTGCGCGAAGCACGCGCGGTCGAAGACGCCAAGCGTGGCGGCGGCCGTGGTGCGGGTGCCGGTGGTCGGGGTGCGCCCGGTTCGCGCGGTCCGCGTCCGGCGGGCAGCGGCGAAGCCCGTGGCGAGCGTGGACCGCGCAAGCCGCGTCCGCCGCGTGTCGAAGGCGAAGAAGCTGCGGTTGCGCCGGTCGCTGCCGCGCCGCAGTCGGTGATCGATGCCGCCGGCACGGTCGCGCAGGCGATGCCGGACGAGTCGCGTCCGCCGCGCAAGCGTCGTCGCCGTCGCGCAGGCAAGAAGATCGAAGGTGCCGAAGGCGCGGCGCCGCAGGCCGGCGAGACGACGGCAGCCGATGCGTCGAAGAAGCCGCAGGGCAACGGTGGCAAGGGGCCGCGCGAAGTGCGCCCGACCCAGCGTCCGGCGCCGGCCGCCAAGTCGGACAATGCGCCTTCGCTGCTGAGCCGCATCGGTCGGGGCCTGCGTCGCCTCGTGTCGGGTGACGACAAGCGCTGATCGCACGCTTCAGTGCGCGAGCGCAAAAAAGCCCAGCTTCGGCTGGGTTTTTTTGTGGGTGCGCCTCTGGCGCTTGAGCCTTCCCCGCTCGCGGGGCATTGCGCCCTTTACGGGTGGAGGGTTGGGTGGGGGCGGCCCTAAAGCGCTTCCACATCTGACGCCGCTACGAACACAAAGCCAAGCGCTGTAAGCCCTTCCGATCTCCATGGTGACCGACCCTGATCCTTCGCCCCCATCCCCAACCTTCCACTTCCTTATGACGCTGTTGTGCACATTCCCTGCGATACTGCCGCGCATGAGTGTTCTGCGATTCGACAACGTCAGCAAGCAGTATCCGGGCGGCCATGTGGCGCTGTCGGAAGTGAGTTTCGATGTGGCGGCCGGCGAGATGCTGTTCGTCACCGGCCACTCCGGCGCGGGCAAGAGCACGCTGCTGAAACTCATCCATCTGGCCGAGCGGCCGAGCCGCGGCGCGGTGGTGTTCGGCGAGCGCAATCTGCTCAAGGTGCGCGGTCGCAGGGTCGCGATGCACCGTCGCGACATCGGCGTCGTGTTCCAGGATCACCGCCTGCTGCCCGACCGCACCGTGTTCGACAACATCGCGTTGCCGCTGATCCTGCGCGGCATGCGCCGGCCGGAGATCGGCAAGCGCGTGCGCAGCGTGCTGGAGCGTTTGGCGCTGGGCGCGCGCGAACGTGCGTTGCCCACGCAGCTCTCGGCCGGCGAACAGCAGCGCATCGGCATCGCCCGCGCAATCGTCGGTGAGCCGATGCTGCTGGTCGCCGACGAGCCCACCGGCAACCTCGACCCCACGCTGTCGGCCGAAATCATGGCGCTGTTCGCCGAGCTGCCCGAGCGCGGCACCAGTGTGCTGATCGCCAGTCACGACCTCGGTCTGGTCAAGCGCATGAAGAAGCGCACGCTGGTGCTCGACCACGGCACGCTGGCCGACGATATTGCGCCGGAGGATCTCGCCGATGCCTGAGGCGCCCCGCAACCAGCCCGCGCGCCGCGGCACGTCGCCGGTCGGCACCTGGGTCGATCACCATGTCTACAGCGTGCTCGCCAGCCTCGGCCGGCTGTTCAAGAAGCCGTGGTCGGCGGCGCTGACGATCGGCGTCATGGCAGTCGCACTCGCGCTGCCGCTCGGCCTGTGGCTGGTGCTCGACAACGTCGGCCGTCTGGGCGGCAGCATCGACGCCTCGCGCGAGATCAGCGTGTTCCTCAAGCAGGACGTCGACGGTCCGCGCGCCGAAGCGCTGGCCGGCGAACTGCGTGGTCGCAGTGACGTCGGCAGCGTGGTGCATCGCTCGCCGGATGAAGGTCTGGCCGAATTGCGCGAGCGCGGCGAATTCGGCGATGCGATCGACGTGCTCGGCGAGAACCCGCTCCCGCATGTGCTGATCGTGACGCCCGGCGGCGACGAGATGCTGCTGGCCGAATCGCTGCGCACGCTGCCGGAATCGGAACTCGTCCAGCACGATGCGCAATGGCGCGAGCGCCTCGATGGCTGGCTGCGTTTCGGCGGCCGCGTGGTCTGGGTGCTCGCGGCGCTGCTCGGCATCGGCGCGCTGCTGGTGGTCGGCAATACGGTGCGCCTCGACATCCAGTCGCGCCGCGACGAACTCGGCGTGCTGCAACTGCTCGGCGCGACCGACGGCTTCATCCGCCGGCCGTTCCTGTATCTGGGCGCCTGGTACGGGCTGGCTGCCGGCGCGGTCGCGCTCGGTCTGCTTGCTCTGGCCGGTCTCGCCCTGCAGCCGCCGCTGGCGGAACTCGCGGCGAGTTATGGCGCGGCGTTCGCGTTGCGCGGGTTCGGCCCGATGGGTGTGCTGGCGGTACTGGCCGGCGCGACTGCGCTGGGCTGGTGTGGCGGCGGCATCGTCACCGGGCACTTCCTGCGCCAGACGCGGCCCACCGACACCTGATCCATGCACGACCTTCGCCATTTGGCCGGCGACGCGCCCCGGGTGATGGTCGTCGACGGCTCGAAGCTGGTGCGCCGGCTGATCGGTGACGTGCTGCGGCAGGCGCTCGCCGATGTCGAAGTGATCGAATGCACGGGTCTGGTGGATGCGGCGGTCGCCCTCGATGCGGCGCCGGTCGATCTGGTCAGCACCGCGCTGTCACTCCCCGATGGCGACGGCCTACAGCTCGCACGCCGCGTCCGTGAAGCCACGGGCCAGCGCTACGTGCCGGTGATCGTGGTCTCGGGCGATGCGCAGTCGCATCTGGAGGCCCGTCGCTTCACCGAAGACGTCACCGACCATTTCGACAAGGCGCTCGGACACCGCGCGCTGGCGGAATTCATCCGCGGCTACGTGCAGCCGAAAGCGATTCCAGACGCGCACGTGCTCTACGTCGAGGACAGCCGCACGGTCGCGCTCGCGACCAGGCGCATCCTCGAAGCGCAGCAGATGCGCGTGACCCATGTGCTCAGCGCGGAGGACGCGTTGGCCTATCTCGACGCCTATCGCGACGGCCCGGGGGCTCCCGGCGCCGACCTGCTGCTTACCGACGTGTATCTGAAGGGCGAGCTCAGCGGGCACGACCTGCTGCGCGCGGTCCGTCGCGATTTCGGTTACGGCAAGCGGCGCCTGCCGGTGCTGGTGATGACCGGCGACGGCAACCACGACAACCAGATCGCGCTGCTGCGCGCCGGTGCCAACGATCTGGTCGTCAAGCCGGCCGAGGAACGGGTGCTGGCGACCAAGGCGCTGTTCCAGTTGCGCCTGTCCGCGATGCAGCCGCACATCACTCTGTAGGCGCGCGCTTACGCGCGATGCGGCGTTGCCGATGCAGCCGTCTCGCGCCGCATGTGCACTCCCACAACCTCACGCACCGCTGTGCCGCTACGCTGGCAGGGGTGTCCATCCACGGTTGACCCATGTCCGATATCCGCCTCGAACCTTCCTGGAAAGCCCACGTCGGCGACTGGCTGCGTCGCGACGATATGCAGGCGCTCTCCGCATTCCTGCGTCAGCGGAAAGCCGCCGGTGCGCGGATCTATCCGCCTGGCCCCGAGATCTTCGCGGCGTTCGATGCCACGCCATTCGACGCGGTGAAAGTGGTCATCCTCGGCCAGGACCCGTATCACGGGCCCTGTCAGGCGCATGGCCTGTGTTTCTCGGTACGTCCGGACCAGCGGGTGCCGCCGTCGCTGGACAACATGTACAAGGAACTCGAACGCGATCTCGGCCTGCCGCGGCCCGACCACGGCTGGCTGATGCCCTGGGCCAAGCGCGGCGTGCTGCTGCTCAATGCGGTGCTGACCGTGGAAGAGGGCAAGGCCGGCGCGCACCAGGGCAAGGGCTGGGAAGGCTTCACCGATCATGTTGTCGACGTGCTCAACCGCGAGCGCGAGGATCTGGTCTTCCTGCTGTGGGGCAGCTACGCCCAGGCCAAGGGCAAGGTCATCGACACCCAGCGCCATTGCGTGCTGCGCACCACCCACCCGTCGCCGCTGTCTGCCTATCGCGGATTTCTCGGCAGCGGGCATTTCTCCAAGACCAACAATTTCCTGCGCAAACGCGGCATCGCCCAGATCGACTGGTCGCTGCCGATGCGCTCGGCGCTCGACGCATGATCCGCAGCGTCGAGGCCACGCGCTATGTCACGCCGTTGCGTGAAGGTGGCTCGCTGCCGGCCGTCGTGGAAGCCGACGACGACGGCATGTACGTCATGAAGTTCCGCGGCGCGGGGCAGGGACCGAAGGCGCTGGTCGCCGAGCTGATCGGCGGTGAATTCGCGCGCCTGCTGGGCCTGCCGATGCCGGAGATCGTGTTCATCGATCTCGATCCGGACCTGGCCGCGACCGAACCGGATTCCGAGATCCAGCATCTGATCCGCGCCAGCGCGGGTTGCAACCTCGCGCTGGACTACCTGCCCGGTGCGATCAACTTCGATCCCGCGGTCGAGCCGCCCGATGCCGATCTCGCATCGCGGATCGTCTGGTTCGATGCCTTCGTCTGCAATGTCGACCGCACCGCGCGCAATACCAATCTGCTGGTCTGGCACCGCCGGCTGACTTTGATCGATCACGGCGCGGCGCTGTACTTCCACCACGACTGGGACAGCGCTGCGCGCATCGCGACCGGCCCGTTCGCGCGGATCGCCGATCACGTGCTGCTGCCGTTTGCGACTGCCCTCGACGCCGCCGATGCGGCCCTGTCGGCACGCATCACCGAGGCCGAAATCCGCCGCATCGTGTCGCTGGTGCCCGACGCGTGGCTGGCCGGCGACTCGCGGTTCGCCGATGCGGACGTGCAGCGCGCAGCCTACGTCGAGTTCTTCTGCACGCGCCTGGCGCACCGGTCGGCGTTCGTCGGGGAGGCGCAGCGTGCGTATGCAGCGGGTCTATGACTACGCGGTGATCCGGGTCGTGCCCCGGGTCGAACGCGAAGAGTTCATCAACGTGGGCGTGATCGTGTCCTGCCAGGGCGCGCGCACGCTGGCCGCAGCGGTCGCGCTGGATCCGGCACGGCTGCACGCGCTCGATCCGCATGCCGATGTCGCCACGCTGCAGCGGCATCTCGATGCGATCGTGCGCATCTGTCGCGGCGATGCCGATGGCGGGCCGATCGCCGCGTTGCCCGCGCGCGCGCGGTTTCACTGGCTCACTGCGCGGCGCAGCTCGGTGATCCAGGTCTCGCCGGTGCACACCGGCCGTACCGATGATCCCGACGGGCTGTGCGCCCGCCTGCTGGCGCGCATGGTGCTGCCAGCCGGCCCGGTGCGCGGCGCATAAAAAACCCGGCAGCGTGGGGGCTGCCGGGTCGGCTACGGGCGAGGGAGGGATCGCCCGGAGTTCAGGTCGTGGCGCCAGGGCGCCGCAGCGCGTCTCAGCGCTTGGTGGCCTTCGCGGTCGCCTTGGCGACCTTCTCGGCTTCGGCGCGGACATCGGCGGTGGCCGATTCGACGTGCGACTTGGCCAGGCCTGCGATGGCTTCGTTGGTCTTCACCGTGCGGCCCAGGGTTTCCTGGCCGGCACTGACGAGACGCTCGACGTTCTCGCGGGCAACCTGCGCGCCTTTCGGCAGCAGGGCCTTGAAGCCATCCATGTCACGCACTTCGATCGCTTCGTTGATGAACGCGAACGTGGCATGGGTGTTGTCGTTGAACGTCGAGAGGTGGAGACCGAACAGGGTCTCGGCGTTCTCGAGGGTCAGACGGTTGAACTGGGCGGCTGCATCGGCGAACTGGCGCGACGCGGCGGTGAACTGCTCGTTGAACTGATAAGACATGGCGGTTACCTGCGTGAGCCGGCGGTCTGCCGGGTTTGTGCGATGCAGCATATCGCAGCTATGTTGCATTGCAACAAAATCCCGACAGGCGGTCGTCACGCATTCAGTTTCGTATATGGATCAATGACTTGAAACCGGTTCCAGCGGGCGAGGGCGATTCAGGGGCCGGTGTAGCGGCAGCCCGAGGTGCAGGTTTCGCGGATCACGATCGCACTCAGCGCCGGCAGCGTCGGCTTGAGGCGTTCCCAGATCCAGATCGCCAGACGTTCGCTGGTCGGGTTCTCGAGCCCGGGGATGTCGTTGAGATAGTGGTGGTCGAGCTGGGCGTAGAGCGGGGCGAATGCGGCCTTCAGATCGCCGAAGTCCATGATCCAGCCGGTTTCCGGGCCGGGCTCGCCGGACACGTGCACCTCGACCTGGAACGAATGTCCATGCAGACGCGCGCATTTGTGGCCCGGCGGCACGTTCGGCAGCCGGTGCGCGGCCTCGAGGGTGAAAACCTTGAAGATGTCCATGCGTGCATTCTCGGGGGTGCCTGCCCGCGCGGCAATCGTCGCGGCGCTGACATGTACGGCTGCCACGCTCGCCGGCCTTCGCTCCCAGGTCGATCTCCGATGTCCCGAACGTCTTTCCTGATCCCGCTGCTGCTCGCCACTGCCGCCATGACCCTGCCCGATCGCGTTGCCTCCGCTGCCGCGCCCACTGCTGACGCGCCGCGCGTGATCGCGCATCGCGGCGCCAGTGCGCGCATGCCCGAGCACACGCTGGCGGCCTATCGCCGCGCGGTCGAGGACGGCGCGGACTTCATCGAGCCTGACCTCGTGATGACCCGCGACGGCGTGCTGGTCGCGCGCCACGAGAACGAGATCGGCGGCACCACCGATGTCGCGTTGTATCCGCAGTTCGCCGACCGCAAGCGCACCCAGCGGATCGACGGTGTCGACGTCACCGGCTGGTTCACCGAGGACTTCACGCTCGCCGAGCTCAAGACGCTGCGCGCGCGCGAACCGCTGCCTGCCCTGCGCGGCATCTGGTTCGATCGCCAGTTCGCGGTGCCCACCCTGCACGAGATCATGGTGCTGCTCGACGATCTGGTGCGCGAGTCCGGCCGCCCGGTCGGACTGATCCCGGAGATCAAGCATCCGACGTACTTCCGCGAGATCGGCTTGCCGATGGAGCAGGCGCTGCTCGACGTGCTCGCGACGCACGAGATCGCCACGCGCGTGCCGCTGGTCGTGCAGTCGTTCGAGCCGACCAGCCTGCGCACCTTGGGCGGCCTTACAGCGCCGGTGCTGCCCGACCTGCGCCTGTTGCAGCTGATCGGCGACCCGCGCGCGCGCCCGGCGGACGTGGATGCCGCAGGCGGCGATCTGCGCTATCGCGACATGCTCACCGCGGATGGCCTGCGCGCGATCGCCGAATACGCGTCGATGCTGGGGCCACACAAGTCGCAAGTCGGCGAGGTCGGGCGCGGCGGCCGCTTCGAAGCCACCACGCTGATCGCCGATGCGCACGCCGCCGGTCTGCAGGTGATGCCGTACACGTTCCGGCCGGAGAATCCGTATCTGCCCAGCGCGCTGCGCAGCGGCGGCGGCCATGCGCGCAACGAGACGGGCGCCATCGCGGAGATGCGCATGTATCTCGATGCCGGCGTCGATGGCTTGTTCGCCGACGACCCCGCGCTCGCGCGCCGGGCCGTGGACGCGCGCTGATCGCGACTGCCGCCTGACGCCGTGCCGGGCGCCGCCTCGCGAGGTGGTTCGCGCCCTGGCGGCGGCCCTCGCTGTACGCTGCTGCGTTGCGCGTCCGCACGTGAACGCACGCGCGCGCCATGCATCCGTTCTTTACGCCTGCGCGTATGCCCCGGGTAGGCCACAACCGCAGGAGTTTCCATGTCGAGCGCCCCCGGCCGCAATGCGACCGGTCCCCGCAGTTTGCGCGCCAGTCTGAGCCGCTGGTTCGATACCGGCGCGCAGACGCACGAACTGCGCGAGGGTGACGACCGGATCGACTGGCTGCGCGCGGCGCCGTTCGTCGCCATGCATCTGGCCTGCCTGCTGGCGTTCTGGGTGGGCGTGTCGCCGATCGCGGTGGGCGTGGCGGTTGCGCTGTACGCGATCCGCATGTTCGCGTTGACCGGTTTCTATCACCGCTATTTCTCGCACCGCACCTTCCGCACCTCGCGCGTGGTGCAGTTCGTGTTCGCGCTGATCGGGGCGTCCTGCGTGCAGCGCGGCCCGCTGTGGTGGGCGGCGCATCACCGCAATCACCATCGCCACACCGAGACCGCACTCGACCCGCATTCGCCGCGCGTGCACGGCTTCTGGTGGAGCCACATGGGCTGGTTCCTGACCCGGGAAGGCTTCCGCACCGACTGGTCGCGGATTCCGGATCTGGCGAAGTTCCCGGAACTGCGCTGGCTGGACCGGTTCGACACGCTGGTCCCGGTGCTGCTCGCGGCCGCGCTGTTCGGCCTGGGTGCGCTGCTTGAACGCGTCGCGCCGGGCCTGGGCACGAGCGGCGGACAGATGCTGGTGTGGGGGTTCTTCATCTCGACCACCGTGCTGTTCCACGCCACGGTGACGATCAACTCGCTGTCGCACCGCTTCGGCAGCCAGCGGTTCGAGACCGGCGACGACAGCCGCAACAACCTCTGGCTGGCGCTGCTGACCTTTGGCGAAGGCTGGCACAACAACCACCACTTCTTCCCCGGCACCGTGCGTCAGGGCTTCCGCTGGTGGGAGATCGATCTGACCTGGTACGGGCTCAAGCTCATGTCCTGGTTGGGGCTGGTGCGCGATCTCAAGCCGGTGCCCGCCTGGGTGCATGGAAAGGCGCGCGGATGAGTCAGCGCATCGCCGTCGTCGGTTCGGGCATCGCCGGGCTCGCCACTGCGTGGTGGCTGTCGCAGCGCCACGCGGTGACGCTGTTCGAAGCCGATACGCGCCTGGGCGGTCACACGCACACGCATGCCGTGCAGATGGGCGGCCGCGAGTACGCGGTCGACACCGGTTTCATCGTGTTCAATCCGCAGCACTACCCGCTGCTGAGCGGTCTGTTCGAATCGCTGGACGTGGCCTCGCAGCCGACGACGATGAGCTTCTCGGTGCACAACGAGGTCGACGGTCTTGAATACAACGCGACCTCACTCGACACCTTGTTCTGCCAGCGCCGCAATCTGCTGTCGCCGCGGTTCTGGGGCATGTTGCGCGACCTCAAGCGCTTCTATCGCGAAGCGCCTGCGCTGCTGGACGGCGACGATGCCGGGCCGACGCTCGGCGCTTACCTGCAGGCCAACCGCTACGGCGCCGCGTTCCGCGATCTGCATCTGGTGCCGATGGCGTCGGCGCTGTGGTCGTCGCCGAGCGCGAGCATTCTCGAATTTCCGGCGCGGTATCTCGTGCAGTTCATGGCCAACCACCACATGCTGCAGCTGACCGGGCGACCGGAATGGCGCGTGGTGCGCGGCGGTTCGTCGCGTTACATCGATGCCTTGCGCGCACGCTGGTCGGTGACCGCGCGCGTCGGCTGCCCGGTTGATGCGGTGCGCCGGGATGCGGCGGGCGTGCATGTGGCGTCCGCGGCGGGCAGCGAGCGTTTCGATCAGATCGTGCTGACCTGCCACAGCGACCAGGCGCTGGCGCTGCTCGACGATGCCGACGCGGCCGAGCGCGACATCCTCGGCGCGATCCGCTACCAGACCAACGAGACCGTGCTTCACACCGATGCGCGGCTGTTGCCGCGCGACCGCAAGGCCTGGGCCGCGTGGAACGCGCACGTGCCGGCAACGCCCGACGCCGCGTGCACGGTGAGCTATTGCATGCATCAGTTGCAGTCCCTCGACACGCCAGAACCGCTGGTGGTCACGCTCAACCGCAGTGATGCGATCGATCCGGCGAAGGTCATCGCGCGCATGCGCTACGCCCACCCGGTCTATGACGCGGCGATGGTGGCCGCGCAGGGCAGGCGCGACGAGATCCAGGGCCAGCGACGCACCTGGTACGCCGGTGCGTACTGGGGCTGGGGCTTCCACGAAGACGGCATCCGCAGCGCGGCGCAGGTCGCGCGCGCGTTCGGACTCGGCCCGCTGGCCGCCGCCGGTCGCGCGCAAGCGATGCCGATGCCGGTGAGCGCTGTCGCATGAGTGGCGACGGCGCTCGCACGCCCTGCGTCGCACCGCTGCAGAGCGCGGTGTACGAAGGCGTGGTGCGGCATCGCCGCTACCGTCCGGTGCCGCACGCATTCTCGTATCGCGTCGCGCAGCTGTGGCTGGATCTCGACGAGCTCGATCGCGTGTTCGACAGCCGTTGGCTGTGGTCGACCCGGCGCCCGGCGCTGGCCAGGTTCCGCCGCGCCGATTACCTCGGCCCGACCGACGTGCCGCTCGCCGAAGCCGTGCGCATGCGCGTCGAAGCCACGCTGGGGCGCAGGCCTGACGGGCCGATCCGCCTGCTGACGCACTTGCGCTACTTCGGATTCGTCTTCAATCCGGTCAGCTTCTACTACTGCTATCGCGCCGACGGCACGACGCTGGACTGTATCGTCGCCGAGATCACCAATACGCCGTGGAAGGAGCGTCACGCCTACGTGCTGCCAGCTGCTGACGCCGAACGTCATGGTCGCGCATTGCAGTGGGACTTCGCCAAGGCGTTCCACGTCTCGCCGTTCATGGCGATGGACCACGGGTATCGCTGGCGCCTGACGCCGCCGGTGGAGGATCTGCACATCCACATGGATGTATTGCGCGACGACGTGCGCGAATTCGACGCCACCATGACGCTGCAGCGGCGACCTTTGGATGCGTCCGCGCTGGCGCGCGTGCTGTGGCGCTACCCGCTGATGACCGTGCAGGTCGTCGCCGCGATCCACTGGCAGGCGCTGCGGTTATGGCTCAAGCGCAACCCGGTGCACGACCATCCGCGCCTGCCGGGCGCCGAACAGGAGCCTTTTCGATGAACCAGATCGCCGCCCATGTGACGCCGCGTGCGTTCGGCGCGCTCGAACGTGCGCTGCGTGCGCGGCTTGTCGCGCAGTTCGCGCAACTGCAGGGCGGGGCGCTGCAACTCGACGACGCCCTCGGCAGCGAGACCTTCGGCGACACGCAGCTGCGCCCGGTGCAGGTGCGCGTGCACGACCCCGCGTTCTACCGTCTGGTCGCCGCCACCGGCAGCGTCGGTGCGGGCGAATCCTATATGGACGGGCATTGGGACTGCGACGATCTCGTCGGCCTGGTGCGCCTGCTGGTGCGCAACCGCGATCTGCTCGACGGCATGGAAACCGGTATCGCGCGTCTGGGTGGACTGGCGATGCGCGGCTGGAATGCATTGCGTCGGAACACACGCGACGGCAGCCGGCGCAACATCGCCGCGCATTACGATCTCGGCAACGATTTCTTCTCGCTGTTCCTCTCGTCCGACCTGATGTATTCGTCCGCGCTGTTCGAGCGCGAAGACGACACACTCGAAGTCGCATCCACGCGCAAGCTCGATCGCATCTGCGAGCGGCTGGCGTTGCGCCCGGGTGACCGGGTGCTCGAGATCGGTACCGGCTGGGGCGGCTTCGCCCTGCACGCCGCGCAACGCTACGGCTGCCACGTCACCACGACCACGATCTCGCGCGAGCAGCACGCGTTGGCCAGCGCGCGTATTGCCGAAGCCGGATTGCAGGGCCGGGTCACGCTGTTGTTGCAGGACTATCGGGACCTCGAGGGCAGCTACGACAGGCTGGTCTCGATCGAAATGATCGAAGCGATCGGCGCCCAGTACCTGGAGACCTACTTCGGCAGGCTCGGCAGCCTGCTCAAGCCCCACGGCGCGGCGCTGGTGCAGGCGATCACCATCGAGGACCACCGCTACGTGCAGGCGCGCGACTCGGTGGACTTCATCAAGCGCTTCATCTTTCCCGGCAGCTTCATCCCGTCGATCTCGGCGATGCTGCAGGCCAAGACTGCCGCCAGTGATCTGCAGCTGCTGCAGCAGGACGACTTCGGTCCCTCGTACGCGCGCACGCTGCAGCTCTGGCGCGAGCGCTTCCTGTCGCGCCTGCCCGATGTGCGCAAGCTGGGCTTCGACACCCGTTTCGAGCGCATGTGGACGTTCTATCTCGCCTACTGCGAGGGCGGCTTCCGCGAACGATCGATCGGCGTCTCGCATCTGCTGTTCGGCAAGCCTGACCACATCCGGAGGTTCGCGTCGTGAGCCCGCCATGGACGTTGCTGCTGGTCTGGGTACTTGCGGCGATCGCGATGACCGCCGCCTGGCGCTGGCAGAAAGCACGCGACAACGCCGGCATCGTCGACGTCGTCTGGGCCAGTGGGGTCGGCGGCGCGGCGGTCGTTGTCGCGCTGCTCGGCGACGGCGCGCCGCTGCCGCGGATCCTGCTCGCGGTGCTCGGTGGACTGTGGGGCCTGCGGCTGGCCGCGCATCTGTGGAAGCGCGTCCGCAGGGAGGATGAAGACGGTCGCTACGCCTATCTACGCAAGCACTGGCATGGCGACCAGCGCAAGTTCTTCCTGTTCTTCCAGGCGCAGGCGCTGCTGATCGTGCTGTTCGCGCTGCCGTTCCTCGCGGTGGCCACGAATCCGGTGTCCTCGCTCGGTCTGCTGGCCGCAATCGCGGTGTGGTTGATCAGCGTCGGCGGCGAAGCGGTCGCCGACCGGCAGCTCGCCGATTTCCGCGCCGATCCGACCAACCGCGGCAAGACCTGTCGCGATGGGCTGTGGCGTTACTCGCGGCATCCGAACTATTTCTTCGAGTGGCTCCACTGGCTGACCTACGTGGTGCTCGCAGCAGGCTCGCCGCTGTGGTGGCTGGCGCTGGTGGGGCCGGTGCTGATGTACCTGTTCCTGCGGTATGTCAGCGGCATTCCCTACACCGAGCAGCAGGCACTGCGCTCGCGCGGCGATGACTACCGCGACTACCAGCGCACCACGCCGATGCTGTTTCCGTGGTTTCCCCGATCCGAACCCGCCCGCTCCGATTCCGAAGGACCTTCCGCATGAATGCCGTGGCCCGCCCCGAACTCGAACGCGACACCGCTGCGCCCGGCCTGATCGGCATGGCCGAACGGGGGCTGGTGCCGGACGCCGCGCTGCGCCTCGGCATCCGTCGTTTGTGTGCACAGCGCCTGGCCGAGGAGACCGAAGGCAGCATGGAGGCGCAGTCGACGCGCTTCGATACCTTGCTGCAGGCGCTGCGCACCAGCCCGGTCGCCATCCATACCGATGCGGCGAACACCCAGCACTACGAGCTGCCGCCGGAATTTTTCGCGCTGTGCCTCGGGCGTCGTTTCAAGTACAGCAGCTGCTACTACCCGACCGGCAAGGAGACGCTCGACGAGGCTGAGGACGCGATGCTGGCGTTGTACGGCGCGCGCGCCGAACTCGCCGACGGCCAGGACATCCTGGAGCTCGGCTGCGGGTGGGGCTCGCTGACCCTGTGGATGGCCGAGCACTTCCCCGGCGCGCGCATCACCGCGGTGTCGAACTCGCGCCCGCAGCGCGAGCACATCGAAGCGCAGTGCGCGGCGCGCGGGCTGGGCAACGTGCGGGTGATCACCTGCGATGTGAACCAGCTGGAGCTCGACGCCGAAGCATTCGACCGCGTGGTGTCGATCGAGATGTTCGAGCACATGCGCAACTACCAGATCCTGATGACGCGCATCGGCACGTGGCTGCGGCCGGGCGGCAAGCTATTCGTGCACATCTTCGCCCACCGCACGCTGATGTATCCCTACGAGACCGCGGGCGAAGACAACTGGATGGGTCGGCATTTCTTCACTGGCGGCCTGATGCCGGCGGCGGACACGCTGCTGCATTTCCAGCAGGGGGATCTCGGCATCGAGCAGCGCTGGCTGCTCGACGGCACGCATTACGAGAAGACGTCCAACCACTGGCTCGCCAACCAGGACCGCAACCGCGAGGCAGTGATGGCTGTGCTGGAGCAGGCCTACGGCCACGAGGGCGCGAAGCTGTGGTTCCAGCGCTGGCGCATGTTCTGGATGTCCTGCGCCGAGCTGTTCGGCTACGAACATGGCCAGCAGTGGCTGGTCGCGCATTACCGGTTTGCACGCGCGGGCTGACCGCGTCCGAGGCCGTACTCGCGGCAGGAGAGCTTTTCATGACGACTACGAACCGGCGGTTTGCCGCCGGCCTGATCTTCGCGGGCATCGCCACCGGCATGCTCGCGGCCTGTGGAGGCGACAACGTGAAGGAACAGATTCCCCCGGTCGCGCATGTCGACGTCCCCCGCTTCATGGGCGACTGGTACGTGATCGCGCAGATCCCGACGCGTCTGGAGCGAGAGGCCTTCGATTCGGTCGAGACCTATACGCTGCGTGAGGACGGCAAGGTCGATACGACGTTCCGGTATCGCGATGGCGGCTTCGACGAGAAGATCAAAACGCTGCACCCCACCGGCACCGTGCGCGAAGGGACCGGCAATGCGATCTGGGGCATGCAGTTCGTCTGGCCGATCAAGGCTGAGTACGTGATCGTCTATGTCGACGACGACTACCAGCAGACCATCGTCGGGCGCAGCAAGCGTGACTACGTGTGGCTGATGGCGCGTACGCCGGCGATCTCGGAATCCGACTATGCGGCGCACATGGAGCGCATCACCGCGCTGGGGTACGACATCTCGAAGATTCGCCGCGTGCCCCAGTCGGCCGCCGATCCGGCGCGCGTGCCCGACGCAAGCCGCCTCGAATAACCGGCGCAAACCGAGCGGCGCCCGGCGATCACAGGCGCTGCGCATAGAATGCGCGTCATGCAACGACGCACGCGCTTTCGCTGGGCCTGGTGGCTGCTGGCTTACGCCAGTCTCGGCCTCGGCATCGTGGGCGTGTTCGTACCCGGCCTGCCGACGACGGTGTTCGTGCTGATCGCAGCCTGGGCCGCGTCGCGCGGATCCGAGCGTCTGCACCGCTGGCTGCTAGCGCATCCGCGCTTCGGCCCGTCGATCCGCGACTGGCAGGCACACGGCGCGGTCAGCCGCCGCGCGAAATGGCTGGCGACCGGCACCATGACCGTCTGCGCGGTGATCCTGCTCGCGCTGATGCTGTGGATTCCGGCGCACCGCTGGTGGATGACCGCCTTGCCGATCGCATGCATGGCTGCGGTCGCGACCTGGCTGTGGCTGCGGCCGGAGCCGCCGGCGGCCTGAACTGCGGTAGGAGCGCGCTTGCGCGCGATGTGCCCCTCGCGGCAACGCCCCATCGCGCGCAAGCGCGCTCCTACACGGCTCTACGGCGTGCCGGTCTCGGCCTTGTAACGCTCGAGATAATCGCGGTAGCGCGTGTCGTTGAGGTTGCCCGACAGGCGATACGGCGCGGTGTAGGCGAACTGGAAGTCGTACTGACCGTCGCGTTCGACCACCAGCGTGCTCGTGGTCCAGTCCTGGCCCTTCTGCGCGTGCATGATCCTGCCGATCTGCGCGAAGCCGGCCTTGGCTTCGGGCGACAGTCGGAACCCGACCTTTTCCAGCGGACCGTCGCCCTCGCGTGCGATCGCGAACGAGATGCTGCTGGTACGCGGCGCGCCGCCGTCTTCGGACAGCGATTCGAAATCGACCACGAGGCGCAGCCAGTCGCGCGCGCCCCATTCGCCGTCGTTCACATCCCGGACGCTCGCCGCGACGGCACGCACGGTGTCGGCATAGGCGGCATTGAGATCATCCATGGCGTGGTCGCATCACTTGTTGGGGAAGGTCTGGTCGATCCAGTCGCCGCCATCCACGCGGTATTCCGCAACGAAGGTGTCGGGACGGTTGCTGGTGTTGCCCGGATTGTATTGGGGCGATACCCGCATATCCACCTCGTGCCCGTCGCCAGCGAGCCGCGCGAGCTCGTTCTCGAATCGCTTGTATTCGCCGTTGTTGAGGTTGGGCAGGCCATCGCCGATCGGCTTGCCGTTCCCCGGCACAACGTTCAGCCGGTTGGTCGGCCCGGCGAGACGGTCGGCGATGATGTGGAAGCCGACGTCGGTGTCCCGGCCTTCATTGCCGATGTCGCGCTGCAGACCGGCATCGTTGCGGCCGACGGGTTCCAGATCCACGCGGCCTTCGGCGCGGATCACGCGCGCCTGGTCGTCGGTGGTCCAGCGGTAGTTGCCGAATTCGTAGACAGCGTCGGGACGCGCGGCGTTGGCGGCGAGGTTGAAGTCGTCCATCGACTCGAAGGCCAGCACCGGACGCCCGCCGATGGTGCGGCCGGTCTCGGCGTCGGCGAGGATGTCGGCCAGATCCGCCTGGTCGGCACGCGCTGCGGTGGTGCGGCCCGCGTCGCCCAGATCATCCGTGCGCTCGGCGACGCGCGCGGCATCGGCCACCGTGTCGGCAGCATCGGCCGCCTTCGCGCCCTTGGCCGCCTTGTCGGCGCCCTTGGTGCCGACCACGGCCAGCGCCAGTTCGGTTGCACCGCGGCCGATCGCTTCGCCGTAGTTGCCGGCCTGCCAGTCGGCCTGGATCGGATCGACCACCGCGTCGACCAGCAGTCCCGGATTGCGGGCGAGGGTGGACACGACCTCGGCAGCGGCTTCCATGCGCTCGCCGCCGCGTGCGGCCGACGGCAGCCAGTCCGGCGCGTCAAGGGTGTCGCCCGTGGCGTGTTCGTACAGGCCGGTGACGCCGTCCACGGCCAGACCGGCGGGGCTCAGGTCGTAGCTGGCCTTCAGTGCGTTGCCGCCGAGGGTAACCACGCCTTCACCGGTTTCCCAAAGCACTTCGCCGGCGCCCTTGAAGACGCCGCCCACCTGGGATGCGGCGTTGCCCAGCCCATCGAGAATGCTCATCGTGCGGTCCTGTCGGCGCGGATTGGGCAAAGTCTGGGCGGGCCGGCGGGCCCGGACAATCTGGGGCCGACCCTTGGTGCGCGGTCATCGTGCTGTCATCTGAACGACAACGCCGGTGATGTCGCCCGCCACGCGGCGGGCTACACTTCCGCGCATGCACATCCGTCTCCTGCCGATCCTCGCCGCCACGCTGTTGTTGTCCGCCTGCGGCAACAAGGCCGACCTCCTGTCGCCCCGCCAGGTGCCGCCGGAAGACCGTGGCCGCTACATCTTCAAGTCGTCGATTCCGACCCAGGAGCAGCTCGACGCCGCGGAGGACGCCGCGTGGGAAGACGACGCCGACGACGAGACCTCGGACGACGGCATGAGCGACGATGCGACCGACACGCCGCCTGCGCAGCCGGTGCCGCTGATCCTCGACGTCCCGCCGGCCACCGGAACGCCGTGATCCGTCGCGACATCCGTTTGCACCGCTGTCTTATCTGATGTCCCGGACCGCCCCCCCGCTGCGCTTCACCAAGATGCATGGCGCCGGCAACGACTTCGTCGTGCTGGACTTGCGCGGCGAGGTGCCGCCGCCCGATGCCGCCCTGTGCCGCGCGCTGGCCGATCGCCACACCGGCGTCGGCTGCGACCAGATCCTCACCGTCGAGACCCCGCGCGTTGCCGGCGTGCTCGCGCGTTACCGCATCTGGAACGCCGACGGCTCGGCCTCGCAGCAATGCGGCAACGGCGCGCGCTGCGTGGCGGCGTGGTTGGTGCGCGACGGCGTGGGCGGAGACGACTTCGTGCTCGAAAGTCCGGCCGGTCTGCATCGGGTGACCCGCGAAGGCGATGGCTATCGGATCGCGATGGGCGTTCCCGAGTTTCTGCCGGCGCGCATTCCGATGGCCGGTGTCGATGCAGCGCAACCGCTGTATACGCTGCCGGTCGACGGCGTCGGCACGCTCACGTTGGGCGCGGCGTCGATGGGCAATCCGCACGCGGTGATCGAAGTCGACGATGTCGACGCCGCGGATGTGGCGCGCATCGGGCGCGCGCTGCAGGCGTCGCCGTGGTTTCCCGAGTCGGTCAATGTCGGCTTCGCCCAGGTCGTCGCCGATGACCGCATCCGCCTGCGCGTGTTCGAGCGCGGCGTCGGCGAAACGCTGGCCTGCGGCAGTGGTGCCTGCGCGGCGGTCGCGGTGCTCGCGCGCCGTGGTCGCACCGGGCGCAGCGTCGCCGTATCGTTGCCCGGCGGCACGCTGCATATCGACTGGCCGGCCGACGACGTCGCCCTGTCGATGGCCGGGCCGGCCGCATTCGTTTTTGAAGGGGAATTGTGATGAGCGAAACGACCGAGAAACTCGGCGCACACGAAGTCGCCATGTGGCTGCGTCGTCACCCGAGCTTCCTGCAGCAGTTCCCTGATCTGGCACTCACCCTTGTGGTGCCACGCGAGGACGGCCCGGCCGCATCGCTGGCGAGCTACCAGCTCGAAGTGCTGCGCGACAAGAACCGCGAATTGTCCAAGCGTCTGCGCGATCTCTTCGCGATCTCCCAGGAAAACGAGCGCCTCGCCGTGCGCACGCACCAGCTCACGCTGGCGTTGATGCGCCAGTCCGATCCGGCATCCACGGTGCGCGCGCTCGCCGCGACGCTGGCCGAGGACTTCAACGGCGATCTGGTGCGAATCGTGCTGTTCGCGCCGGTGCCGGGACTGGAGGAAGACTGGGTGCAGGTCGTCGCGCGCGATGACCGTGCGCTGCAGCCCTTCGCCGATTGCCTGAAGGACGAAGAGCCGCTGTGCGGCCGCCTCCATCCGGACAAGCAGTCGCTGCTGTATGGCCCGCGCGTCGACGAAGTGCAGTCTAGCGCGCTGCTGCCGCTGGCCGACATCGGCCTGGTCGCGGTCGGCAGCCGCGACGCCAACCGCTTCTATCCCGGCATGGGCACGCTGTTCCTGCGCATGATGGGCGAGGCGTTCGCCACCGCGATGCGCCGGTTCGACACCGCCGCCTGAGCGCACCCGCATGCACGCCGACGTCGACGCGTTCCTCGACCATCTGCAGATCGAACGGCGGATGTCGGTACACACGCTCGACGCCTATCGCCGCGATCTGACCGCGCTTGTCGACTGGACCGGCGCGCAGGCGCGCGGCGATCTGCGCGGCCTGCAGGGCGAGGACATCCGCGCCTTTGTCGCTGCCGGCCATCGCGGCGGGCTGTCGCCCAAGAGTCTGCAGCGGCGCTTGTCGGCCTGCCGGAGCTTCTATCAATGGCTGCTCAAGCACGGTCACGTCAGCGCCAATCCTGCTGCCGGCGTGCGTGGCCCCAAGGCGCCGCGGAAGCTGCCGCAGGTATTGGATGTCGACGAAGCCACGCAGCTGGTCGAGGTGCCGGTCGACGCGCCGCTGGGCCTGCGTGATCGTGCGTTGCTGGAACTCTTTTATTCCTCGGGTCTGCGCCTGTCGGAACTGGTCGGCTTGCGCTGGCGCGATCTGGATTTCGACAGCGGCCTGGTGACCGTGCTCGGCAAGGGCAGCCGCCAGCGCAGCGTGCCGGTCGGCAGTCATGCGCTGCGCGCGTTGACCGAGTGGCGCACCGAGAGTGGCGGCACGTCGGCGACACCGGTGTTCCCCGGCCGCGGCGGCGCGCCGATCACCCCGCGAGCGGTGCAGCTGCGCCTGCGCCTGCTCGCGCAGCGCCAGGGCCTGTTCAAGCGCGTGCATCCGCATCTGCTGCGGCATTCGTTCGCGAGCCATGTGCTGGAATCGTCCGGCGATCTGCGCGGCGTGCAGGAACTGCTGGGCCACGCCGACATCGCAACCACGCAGATCTATACCCATCTCGATTTCCAGCATCTGGCCAAGGTCTACGACGCCGCGCATCCGCGGGCGAAACGACGCAAGGCCTGATCGCTCACGCTTCACGGAGGAAGCCGAAATGCCGATATCCCCAACCGCAGCGCTGCTGGTCGCGTTTTTGATGATCGTCGCATGCGCAACTGCGACAGCAGCCGAACCGCCGTCCGACTGGTACAAGCGTCTGCAGGAGAATCGCCCGCTTGCCGCGATGCACGGCGTGCGGCAGATGCCGGAGATGGATCAGGTGGCGGCGCAGCTCGGCGTGTTCGTCGGTGACGAGACAGGGGGCTGCACCCTGTTCGGCGGGCTTGCGCTTCCCGAAGACGCCGAGTATCGCGATGCACTCGACACCATCACGGAGGCCGCATCCGGGCGCCGGGTGGTGATGCTCAACGAATCGCATTTCCGCACGGTGCATCGCGCTTTTCTGCTGCGTGTGATCGAGCGCCTGCATGCGCTGGGTTTCGATGCGCTGGCCGCCGAGACCTTGAACAGCGGGGCGCCTTCGCAACTCCGGAACGGCCCGGTGGATGTGGACACCGGCTTCTACACGCCGGACCCCGTGTTCGCCGCTGCACTGCGTCGCGCCCAGGGGCTGGGCTGGGACTTCGTCCACTACGAGGCCATGCACGGCAACGGTCGCGCCGCGCGCGAGGCGGGGCAGGCGCGCAATCTCGCCGACTGGCTCACACGCAATCCCGGACGCCGCCTGCTGGTGTACGCCGGTGGCTCCCACATCTCCAAAGTGGCCGACGACGGCTGGATGGCCGCGCGCTTCATCGCGGACACGGGCATCGACCCGCTGACGATCCAGCAGTCCGCGACGGCCTGTCCGGAGACTGCGGGCGAATGGCCTGTCCAGTCGGCATCTGCTCTAGTTGCGTTCCGCGCTGGCGTGCCGATGCGCGGTTCGGGACATGCCGATCTGATGGTCTTGCATCCACCCGCAGCAGTCGACGACGCGAAGTCGGTACTGGGCGCGCCGACGCCGATCTGCATCGCGCCGACGAAGACTGAAACTCTGTTGCGCGCGTTCTCGCCGGGCGATCCAGCACTTGCGATCGCGCGCGACCAGGTGCGCGTTCCGAAGGGGGCCCGCGCGGCGTTGCTGTGGCTGACGCCCGGCCGCTATCGCATCGAACGTGAGCACCTCGACGGTCGACAGACACTCGGCTACACGGTAGTGCCCGGGGGCGCCGCTCAATCCTGTCTGTCTCCCGTCGGCGGCTGATTCGGCGTGGGGTACGCCGCCTGTACATCTATCTGAGCCGTCCCATGAACCTGCGCATTGTGATGGGCCTCGCGGTGTCGGTCTGTTTCTAGAAGCATGCTCGGCATGCTGGCCGCGTCTTCCGCCGCTGCCCTCCGGTGTGGCGCCGGTGTCGACCGCGCTGCAAGCGGGGGTGACCGCATTGCGGGTGTGGAACGTGTGGTGTGTTTGCCGCGGGGCAGCGGTTCATGCAAGCGGCGCTGGCGCGGTGGGTGATGCGCGGGGTGTCGAGCGTGCTCGTGGTGCAGCGCCTCGTTGGCGGGCAAGTTCACCTACGAGTGCGAACGCGATGGCGATCGTCATTCCAGGCATCACAACCGTGCTGGGCGTGCGCGGGGCCCCGGCGCGACCGCCGCGTATGCGGGCCAGCGGCCGACGCGACGCAATGACGCAGCCCCGGATGCCTTGATCCGCGCAGCTGCGGCCCCATCCAGTGGATTCGACCCTTGGAGGCCGCATGGACCCCAGCCAGAATCCCAACGTATTCCACGCCACGACGATCGTGTCGATCCGCAAGGGCGGCAAGGTGGTCGTCGCCGGCGACGGCCAGGTCACGCTCGGCCACACCATCATGAAAGGCAACGCACGCAAGGTGCGTCGGCTGGGCGAGGGCGGCAAGGTGCTCGCCGGATTCGCTGGCGCCGCGGCCGATGCGTTCACCCTGTTCGAACTGTTCGAAGGCAAGTTGCAGCAGCACGGCGGCCAACTGGTGCGCGCCGCGGTCGAGCTGGTCAAGGACTGGCGCACCGACCGCCGCTACGGAAAGCTCGAGGCGCTGCTCGCGGTCGCCGACGCCGAGACCTCGCTGATCATCAGCGGCAACGGCGACATCATCGAACCCGACGACGGCATCATCGCGATCGGTTCCGGCGGCTCGTACGCGCTGTCGGCCGCGCGCGCGCTGCTCGCGCATACCGAACTCGATGCCCGCACCGTCGCCATCGAGTCGCTCAACATCGCCGGCGACATCTGCATCTACACCAATCGCAACGTGGTGGTCGAAGAACTCTGAGGCGGGATTGGGGATTACCGGACATTCGTCCGTTAAAAACCGGGAGCGGGGATTCGCAACCGCCGATCCCGTCCGCGGATCCCGAGTCGCGCGACCCTCCGCCCTTACGAAACCAGAATCCTTATGTTCAATTCCAGCTCTTCCTCCATGACCCCGCGCGAGATCGTGCAGGAACTCGACCGCCACATCGTCGGCCAGAACGCCGCCAAGCGTGCGGTCGCGATCGCGCTGCGCAACCGCTGGCGCCGCGCGCAGCTCGACGACGATCTGCGCAACGAGGTCATGCCCAAGAACATCCTGATGATCGGCCCGACCGGCGTCGGCAAGACCGAGATCGCGCGCCGTCTGGCGACGCTCGCCAACGCACCATTCGTCAAGGTCGAGGCGACGCGCTTCACGGAAGTGGGCTACGTCGGCAAGGACGTCGAGCAGATCATCCGCGACCTCGCCGACACCGCGGTCAAGCTCTACCGCGAACAGGCCAAGGTGCGCGTGCGCACGCAGGCCGAGGAGCGCGCCGAAGACCGCATTCTCGATGCGCTGTTGCCGAAGCGCGAGACGCCGCAGCCGGCGTTCGGTTTCGGCGCGCAAAGCGCGACCGTCGACATCGGCGCCGAACCGTCGTCGAAGGAATCCGAGACGCGGCAGAAGCTGCGCCGCCAGCTGCGCGCAGGTGAGCTCGACGATCGCGAGATCGAACTCGAACTCAGCGCGGGGCAGGGCATGGACATCATGACCCCGCCGGGCATGGAAGAAATGGGCCAGCAGCTGCGGCAGATGTTCGCCAACCTCGGCGGCGGCAAGACCCACAAGCGCAAGCTGACGATCCGCGCCGCGCGTCCGCAGCTGATCGAGGACGAGGCCGGCAAGCTGGTCAACGAGGACGACGTGCGCGAGGCCGCGATCGAAGCCTGCGAGCAGCACGGCATCGTGTTCATCGACGAGATCGACAAGGTCGCCAAGCGCAGCGAAGGCGGGGCGAGCGGCGCGGATGTCAGCCGCGAAGGCGTGCAGCGCGATCTGCTGCCGCTGGTCGAAGGCAGCACGGTCAGCACCAAGTACGGCTCGGTGAAGACCGACCACATCCTGTTCATCGCGTCGGGCGCGTTCCACCTCGCCAAGCCTAGCGACCTGATTCCGGAAATGCAGGGCCGCTTCCCGATCCGGGTCGAACTGACCGCGCTGACCAAAGACGATTTCGTCCGCATCCTCACCGAGCCCAAGGCCGCGCTGACCACGCAGTACGTGGAGCTGCTCAAGACCGAGGGCGTCGGACTGACGTTCGCGCCGGACGCGGTGGAGCGACTCGCCGAGATCGCCGCGCACGTCAACGAGCGCCAGGAGAACATCGGTGCGCGCCGTCTGCACACCGTGCTCGAGCGCCTGCTCGATTCGCTGAGCTTCGAGGCGCCCGACAAGGGCGGCACGGTGCGCATCGACCGCGCGTATGTCGACCAGCAGTTGGGCGATTTGGTGCAGGACCAAGACCTGAGCCGCTACATCCTTTGACGCGGCGGGATTCATCACGTTCGACCATTGGGCCCGCATCATTGCGGGCCCTTTCGTTTGGAACCGCCGTGAGTCCGGACACGGCGCGCAGGATGCTGTGGCGCGTGGCCAAACCTGCCGACGTGCCTTGAGCCCGTCGGGCGACGTTGCCACAATCGCCCGCCCTGTCCGGTGCGCCGCCCATGTCCGTTTTGCTTCGACTCGTCGCGATCCTGCAGATCGCCGGTGGTTTCTACGGCCTCGCCAGCACGCTGGCTTCCGGCGGCGCCGGTGGCGGCGCGGTACTGGTGCTGGTGATCGGCCTGCTGCTGTCGACGTTCGCGATGATTGCGGGTGTGCTGCTGCTCGAAGGCGACGCGCTCGGCGAACGCCTGTCGCGGATCGCGCTGGCGCTGCAGATTCCGGTCATCGCCACGCCGTGGCTGAGCTACGCCTGGCACGCCGGCGCGACCGTGCCGCTGCAGTTCCGGTTCGGGCGCCACGTGGTGCTCGACCTCGACTGGTCGGTGCCCTCGGAAGCGTTCCGGCTGGCGCTCGCCGGTCCGTCGACCGCGATCCTGGGTGTGAACCTGCTCGCCCTGGGGTTGTGGCTGGTGATGCGCTTCGCCCGCCGCTGAGTTGGACCGGAACGCCTGGCATGACATGAAGGGCCAAATGGTCCAATTGGGGTATATTTCCCATACCCGCTGCAGGAGCGACCGCCATGACGATGTCCCTCAAGCTCGACGCCCTCGATGCGCTGCCGCGCACGCCGGCATCCGACGTCAAGAAACTCGGCTGGCGCGGCGTGATGAAGACCATCGCCCGCGGCGGCAAGGTTGTCGTGACCAATCACAACACGCCCGAGGCGGTGATTCTTTCTGCCGAGGAATACGGCGCGATCCTGCAGGCGCTCGACGCCGCCGGCGCAAGCCAGCGTTCGGCGCTCGACACCCTGCGCACACGTTTCGACGCACGCCTCTCGGCGCTGCAGGCCGATGACGCCAGTAAGCGTCTACGTGGCGCGATGCGCGGCCCCGCGCGGTTGCGCGGCAAGGTCAAGGCCGGCGCGACCTGCTGAGCGTGGCGCGTCCGGTCCTCTACGTGCTGGCCGGCGTCAACGGCGCTGGCAAGAGCTCGGTCGGCGGCCATCTGCTCGAACGGGCCGGCATGACGTGGTTCAACCCGGACACCTTCGCGCGCGAACTGGCCGCGGCGACCACCTGCACGATGACCGAAGCGAATGCGGAAGCCTGGCAGGAAGGCATGCGCCGGCTCGATGTCGCGCTGGCGAACGGCCACAGCCATGCATTCGAAACCACGCTCGGCGGCAACACCGTGCCGGCGCGCATCGCCGAGGCCGCACGCACGCACGATGTGCTGATGTGGTTCTGTGGCCTGTCCTCGGCCGAGCAGCACATCGCGCGCGTGCAGGCGCGGGTCGCGGTCGGCGGCCACGACATTCCCGAAGCCAGCATCCGCGCACGCTGGACCCGCGCCCGCGAAAACCTGATCGCGCTGATGCCGGCGCTCGCGCAGCTGCAGGTCTACGACAACAGCGTCGACGTCGCGCGCGGCAAAGCGGTGCCGGATCCGGTGCTGCTGCTGGAGATGATCGATGGTGCGCTGGTGGTGCCGGACGCGGGTGACCTGGAGGCGCTGGCGGCGACGCCGGAGTGGGCGAAGCCGGTGCTTGAAGCGGCGTTGGGGCCCTGAATTCAACGCGGACTATGTTCGCCCGCCCCGCTGGACAGTCGGTCAGCGCAGCAGCAGCACCGGCACTGCGCTCGTCAGCAGCACCCGCGTCGTGGTGCTGCCGACGATGAAGCTGCGGATGCGCGAATGCCCGTAGGCGCCCATGACCAGCAGGTCGATCGCGTGGCTGTCGAGAAACGCGGGCAGCACCGACTCGGCGTCGCCATCGACGCAATGGTTCTGCGCCTGGAAACCGGCCGCGGCCAGTTCCGCCACCGCGTCCGCGCGTTCGGCGGCGTAGGCATCCTCGCGGCCTGCGGTGATCAGGTGGCAGTCGAGTCCACGCAGCAGCGGACTGGCGGCCACCATCGCCACGCAGCGGCGCGCGGTGGCACTGCCGTCGAAGGCGATCGCGAAGCGCGTGATCGGCTGCATCGCACGCGTGGCGACCAGCACCGGGCGATGCACCGCACGGACTGCCCGCTCCAGGTTGCGGCCGAGATGGCCGCTGGCGCCATCGGCATGGGCGCCGCGGCGCCCGAGCACGAACAGGCGCACGTCCGCTTCGACATCCGTCAACGCGTCCACCAGCGCGCCGTGACGCAGGCGCGGTTCGGCCTCCAGTCCGGCCGTGTCGCGCAGGTGGGCGCGGATCTGGTCGAGCAGCGCGCGGCCGTGGCGCTGCGCCAGCTGGCCCCGCTGTTCGTCGTGCGCGGCCAGCTCGGCCAGCAGCGCTTCCTGGCTGCCCAGCGACAGGCTGCCGCTGAAGTCGGCCGGCGGGGTCGATGCCGGATCACGCTCGATCGCATGCAGCAGATCGAGCGGCACGTCGAGACGCTGCGCGGCCCAGGCAGCGAGGTCGGCGACGCCGCGTGCGTGGGCGGAGGCGTCGATGGCGGCCAGCACGCGGCCGCCGGTGGGGATCAACGGTGTGTCGGTCATCTGCATCGGTCCTCAGTGGCCGCCCATCAGGCGTTCGGCGTCGGGTTTGTCGTGCACGCCGAGGCGGTCGACGATGGTGGCGCTGGCCGCGTCGAGGCCGACGATGTCCACGTGCGTGCCTTCGCGGCGGAACTTCAGCACCACCTTGTCCAGCGCGCCGACCGCGCTGAGGTCCCAGAAGTGCGCGGCGGAGACATCGATGGTCACACGCTCGAGCACTTCGCGGAAATCGAAGGCCGATACGAAACGCTCGGACGAGGCGAAGAACACCTGGCCGGTGACGACATAGGTGCGCGCCGCGCCGTCGGCGGTGGAGCCGATGTGCAGCACCCGGCTGACCTTGCGCGCGAAGAACAGCGCCGACAGCAGCACCCCGGTCAGCACGCCCTTGGCCAGGTCGTGGGTGGCCACGGTGACGATCACGGTGCCGAGCATCACGATGCTCGACGTGCCCGGATGCGTGCGCAGCTGTTTGATCGAGCTCCAGCTGAAGGTGCCGATCGACACCATGACCATCACCGCGACCAGCGCCGCCATCGGAATCGTCGCGACCCACGGCCCGGCGAACACCACCAGCATCAGCAGCACCACGCCGGCGACCAGGCACGACAGCCGTCCGCGGCCACCGGATTTCACGTTGATCACCGACTGGCCGATCATCGCGCAGCCGGCCATGCCGCCGAGAAAGCCCGCCGCGATGTTGGCCACGCCCTGACCGGCGCACTCGCGGTTCTTGTTGCTGGGCGTGTCGGTGAGATCGTCGACGATCTGCGCCGTCAGCAATGATTCCAGCAGCCCGACGACGGTCAGCGTCAGCGAGACCGGCAGGATGATCCACAGCGTTTCGAGGGTCAGCGGTACATCGGGGAACAGGAACACCGGCAGGCTGTCGGGCAGCGCGCCCTTGTCACCGACGGTCGGCACCACCAGTCCGAAGTACAGCGCCAGCCCGGTCAGCAGCACGATCGCCACCAGCGGCGCGGGCACCACGAGGTTGCGGGTCCAGCGGAACAGCAGCGCCACGGCGGCGAGGCCGAGCACCGCGACGACGTACAGAAGCCGCGGCTCCATGCTGCCGAAGGTCAGCGCGAAACCGATCACCAGCAGCAACAACCCCACGCCGGGGAACGTCAGCCGTCCCAGCCATGGCAGGCCGTAGATGATCGCCAGGCCCAGCGCGACCATCGGATACACCAGCGCCGGCACACCGATGAGTTCGGGGATCTGCGCCATGAAGATCAGGATCGCCAGCGCATTGACGAAGCCGGTGATCACCGAGCGTGAGACGAAGCGCATCAGCGCGCCCAGCTTCAGTGCGCCGGCGACGATCTGCAGCACACCGGTCAGCAGTGTGGCCGCCAGCAGGTACTGCAGGCCGTGGTCGCGCACCAGCGTGACCATCACCAGCGCCATCGCGCCGGTCGCGGCCGAGATCATGCCCGGCCGGCCACCGGTGAAGGCGATCACCACCGCGATGCAGAACGAGGCGTACAGGCCGACGCTGGGATCGACGCCGGCGATGATCGAGAACGCGATGGCTTCGGGAATCAGCGCGAGCGCGACGACGAGTCCGGAGAGCAGATCGCCGCGGACGTTGCCGAACCATTCCTGGCGCAGCGTGGGGGAAAAATTCAATGGAATGCCCTGGTAACGCCCGGACACGGGTCCGGGATGTGAGATCGAAATGCAGCCAGCAGGAGACGGCCGCGTCAGCGGCAGGCGTCGGGTGCTATGGCGGCGTGATCGTCATCAAGGCAGGGATTCGGAGCGGCGGGCCGATGCCACGCAGGCATCGTCGAGGCGCGCAGTGTAATCGAAGGCCCGCGCGTCGTCGCGCGGCGGGCGCTCAGTCCTCGCCGATGTCCTCGTTCCAGACCTCGGGATGCGCGGCGATGAAACCGCCGAGCAGGTCCACGCATTCCTGGCTCTGTAGGTCGATGACCTCGACACCGTTCTCGCGCAGCCAGTCGATCCCGCCCTGGAAGGTCACCGATTCGCCGACGACCACGGTGCCGATACCGAACTGGCGCACCAGGCCGCTGCAGTACCAGCACGGCGCGAGCGTCGTGACCATGATCGTGTCGCGATACGAGCGCTGGCGTCCGGCCTTGCGGAAGGCGTCGGTCTCGCCGTGGATCGACGGGTCGCTTTCCTGCACGCGGCGGTTGTGGCCGCAGCCGAGCAGTCGGCCGTCCTGGTGATACAGCGCGGCGCCGATCGGGATGCCGCCTTCGGCCAGGCCCTGGCGGGCTTCGGCGATGGCGGTGTCGAGCAGGGCGCGGTAGTCGGGTGTGGCGATCATCGGGCACATCGTCGGCGAATGGCGCATGAGTCTGACCGCAGCGGCCCGCGGGGTCGAGCCGGCATACACGGGCGCGCGCCGGCGGATGAGGGATAATCAACGTATGAACGACGACTCCAGCAAGCCCGGCACCACCCACTTCGGTTTCCGCGACGTGCCCACCGGCGAGAAGCAGAAGCTGGTCGGCGAGGTGTTCTCCTCGGTCGCAGGCAGCTACGACCTGATGAACGATCTGATGAGCCTGGGCATCCACCGGGTGTGGAAGCGCTACTTCGCCGCGACCGCGCAGGTGCGCACCGGCGACCGTGTACTCGATCTGGCTGGCGGCACCGGCGACATCGCCGCGCTGCTCAAATCCCGCGTCGGCGAGTCCGGTGAACTGGTGCTCGGCGACATCAACGCCTCGATGCTGCGCGTCGGCCGCGACCGCATGACCGATCGCGGCAACGTGCGCGGCTTCGAGTACGTGCAATGCAACGCCGAGACGCTGCCGTTCCCGGACGCCAGCTTCGACCTGGTGACGATCGCCTTCGGCCTGCGCAACGTGACCGACAAGGACGCCGCGCTGCGCGAAATGCTGCGCGTGCTGAAAGTCGGTGGTCAGGCGCGCGTGCTGGAATTCTCGGAAGTGAAGGCCGAGTGGTTCAAGCCGATCTACGACTTTCATTCCTTCCAGATCATGCCGCGGCTGGGCAAGCTGTTCGCGCGCGACAGCGACAGCTACCAGTACCTGTCGGAATCGATCCGCAAGCATCCGCCGCAGGACGCGCTCAAGGGCATGATGGAAGCGGCCGGTTTCGCGCGTTGCAAGTACCGCAATCTCAGCGGCGGCATCGTCGCGATCCACGACGGGTACAAGGCCTGAATACGACCTCGCGTCGCTGACGCGGCGCTGCGACGGCAGGGCAGGGCAGGGCGCACGGTAGAATCGGCGGCTTGTCCCCCGCGTGGATTTCCTGATGCGCCCACTCCGTTCCGCCGCCGGCCTGCTGGCACTGGCCGTCCTTGCGCTGACCGCATGTAACCGCGATGCAGCGCCTGCCGCCGAGCCGGCCGCGCCGCCTGCCCAGGCTGCCGCCGTCGACCGCGACGAGCATTCCTACGCCGAGCCCGACAAGGTGGTCACCGAAGACCTGGCGCTCGATATCGCGCTCGACTTCGATGCGAAGACCATCGCCGGTACCGCGACCTACACGCTGCAGTGGACAGACCAGGCGGCGACGCAGCTGGTGCTCGACACGCGCGACCTGACGATCTCGAAAGTCGAAGGCGAAGCCGCCGGCGGCCAGTGGCAGCCGCTGCAGTACGCGCTGGCCGATGCCGACGCGACGCTCGGCAGCAAGCTCACCATCGAAACGCCCGAGCGCAACGCCAAGGTCCGCGTGACCTACGTGACCTCGCCGGACGCCTCGGGCCTGCAGTGGCTCACGCCGGAGATGACCGAAGGCAAGCAACTGCCCTTCATGTTCAGCCAATCGCAGCAGATCCATGCGCGTTCGTGGGTGCCGCTGCAGGACACGCCGGCGATCCGCTACACCTACACCGCGCATGTCACCGCGCGTCCGGACGTGATGGTGCTGATGAGCGCCGACAACGATCCGGCCGCCCAGCGTGACGGTGACTACAGCTTCAAGATGCCGCAGAAGATCCCGTCGTACCTGATGGCGATCGCCGCCGGCGACCTGGTCTTCCAGGAGATCTCGGGCCGCGCCGGCGTGTGGGCCGAGCCGGCGATGATCGATCGCGCGGTGGCGGAGTTCGCCGACACCGAGAAGATGATCGAGGTCACCGAGCAGCTCTACGGCCCCTACCGCTGGGAGCGTTACGACCTGCTGATCCTGCCGCCGTCGTTCCCGTATGGCGGCATGGAGAATCCGCGCCTGTCATTCATCACCCCGACCGTCATCGTCGGCGACAAGTCGCTGGTCTCGCTGATCGCGCACGAGCTTGCGCACAGCTGGTCGGGCAACCTGGTGACCTTCTCCAGCGCCAAGCACGGCTGGCTCAACGAGGGCTTCACCAGTTACGTCGAGAACCGCATCGTCGAATCGCTGTACGGCAAGGAAGTCAGCGACATGGAGTACGTGATCGCGCGCAATTCGCTGCGCGAGAACATCGCGTCCATGCCCGAAGGCACGCAGGCGCTGGCAGTGAAGCCCGACGTCGCGCTGGATGCCGACGACGCGCTGAGCGCGGTGTCCTACGACAAGGGCGCGTGGTTCCTGCAGTTCCTCGAGCAGCGGTTCGGCCGCGAGAATTTCGATACGTTCCTGCGTGGCTACTTCGACCACTTCGCGTTCCAGAGCATCACCACCGAGCAGTTCCTCGCCTACGCGAAAGAAAACCTGTTCGACAAGTTCCCCGACACCGTGACCGATGCCGAGATCCAGGAATGGGTCTATGCGCCGGGCATTCCGGGTTACGCGCCGCAGGTGATGTCGCGCAACTTCGGCATCGTCGATTCCGCGCGTCTGGCGTGGCTGGGCAGCGCGCAGCTGCCGCCGCGTCAGATCACCGACGCGTGGTCGACGCAGGAGTGGCTGCACTTCCTCGAAAGCCTGCCGCCGACGCTGACCGTCGAACAGCTGGCCCAGCTCGATGAGGCCTACACCTTCACCGGCACCGACAACGGCGAGATCGCGATGCGCTGGTATCCGCTGGCCGTGCGCAGCGGATACACGCAGGCGAACGAGGCACTGGCCGAGTTCACCACGCGCGTCGGTCGTCGCAAGCTGATCATGCCGATCTACACCGCACTGGTGCAGACGGAAGCCGGCCTCGCGCTGGCCAAGCAGATCTTCGAAACCGCGCGTCCGGGGTATCACCCGATCACGACCGGCTCGGTGGAGACGCTGATCAACGAGGCCAAGCCGGCACCCGCTCCGGCACCGGCTGAAACGCCGGCGGCCGATGCGGCGGCGCCTGCACCCGCCAACTGAGGCGATGCAGGCATTGAGCCAACCGTTCGCGGCCGCCCACGTGGCGGCCGCGTGCGTTGTGGTCATCGGTGTCGCCGTATTCGTGTGGGTGTTGCTGCGCCAGCCGCGGCAACTGATCCGCGCCGAGTACGGACGCCAGCGTCGAAGCTTGCGGCTGGCCGTGCACCGCGCGCGCATCGACGGTCTGCGCTGGTGCTGGACCGAACGCACGGGCACAGACGCATCCGCGCCAACGCTCGTGATGCTGCACGGCTACACCGGCAGCAAGGAGAACTGGTACAGGCTGGTGCCCGAACTCGATGCACGCTATCGCCTGGTCATGCCGGACCTGCCGGGCTGGGGCGACAGCGAACGCATTGCCGATGCCGACCACGGCTTCGTCGCCGAAGCCGCGCACGTCGCCGCGTTCCTGCGCCATCTCGATGCAGGCCCGGTCGTCCTGCTGGGACATTCGATGGGTGGTGGCATTGCCGCGCTGGTCGCGGCGAAACATCCGGAGCTCGTCGCGCGCGTCGGTCTGCTCGATGCGGCCGGCGTGCACTTCGAGGACAACGCCTTCGGTCTCGCCGTGCTCGACGGTCGCAATCCCTTCGGTATCGAGAACACCGCGTCGATGGAGCAGTACATGTCCGTGCTGTTCCACGAGCGCAGTGCGCGGCCGCCGTTGCCATGGCCCGGCGCGATCGCGTTCGTACGCCATCGCCGCAACGAGGCCGCGTTCGAACAGGCCGTGCTCGACCGCATCGGTCGCAGCGATGAGCGGTTCGCACCCGGTGACGCGGCGGGTGACATCCGCCAGCCCGTCGTCCTCATCTGGGGCGCACACGATGCGGTGATCGATCCGAGCGCGATGGCCCTGTACGCTGCGCGCATGCCGCAGGCGCGTCAGGTCCTGCTCGACCGCAGCGGCCACATGACTTTGATGGAGCAACCGCGCGAGGTCGCCGACGCGGTGCACTGGCTGATCGAACGAGGAACGCCCGCATGACATCCCGACACCTGCTCGCCACCGCTTTGCTCGCCGCGCTGCTGCCGTTGACTGCCTGCCAGGACCGCGAGGCCCAGGCCGCCGCCCAGGCGCAGGCCCAGGCCGCCGCGGCCGAAGCGCAGGCCGAAGCCGGCGAGCGCGATTTCGAAGCCGCCGTCGCAAGCGAGAACTGGGCACTGGCGAAAGCGCAGGCCGACGTGCTGCTCGCGCGCTATCCCGACACCGAGGCCGCGGAGCGCGTCCGCGCGAAGTTCGATGACGTTGCGGCCAAGGGCGACGCCGTGCGCGAGGACGCGCGCACGCAGGCGCTGTGGAGCTACAACACCGCCAACGTCGAGGGCGGCGAGCAACTGTCGGCGGCGATCTACGCCAAGGACACCATCGACGTTGACGGCACCGGCGCGAAGCGCGTGCAACTGATCTTTCGCGACCACCCGTCCTGGGGCCGCAGCAGTTACCTCGTGCTGCAGGCCGGCGATTTCGACTGCTATCCCAGCTGCCGCGTGAACGTGCGCGTCGACGACGGTGCACCACGCCGCATGGCCGCCAACCGTCCGCAGACCGACGAAGCCATCGCCATGTTCATCGACGACGAGCGCGCGCTGTGGCGTCTGCTCGACGGCGCGAAGACGGTGTCGATCGAATTCCCGGTGAAGGCGGGTGGTACGCGGACCGCGGTTTTCGAGGTGGCGGGGCTGGACCGGGCGAAGCTGCCGAAGTGGGGCTGAGGCTGAACCTGACTGCATAGGCGCGACGTCGGCGAGGCTGATCAGAAAGTCGACCTGACAAGTCGCCGGAAATCCAATCCCCGTCATTCCGGCGAATGCCGGAATCCAGCGCCTTGATTCTTCGCGCAGTACCGCATGAGCGGATTCGGCGCGCACTTCGACATGAAGCAAATGCACTGGGGCCCGGTCTGATCAGCCATTCGGCTGTTGAAAGCCGCCGGGTTGACGGGCAGAGGGGTAGCTATGACGATGGAAGGGCGCCGATCGAGCCCCCATTCCCACATGCCCAATGGCACACGCCGCAGGTTCGAAGGAAGCCTAGCCTCACCCCAAGCCATCCCGGAAGGCACGCATGCACCCGCCACCGATGCCCGCAACGTACAGCGCAACCCGCATCCGCCTGACCCGCATCGCCATCCTCGCCGTCGTGCCAGCCTGGCTGCTGATGCTGTTTGGCAGCAGTGCCTTCAAACCCGGCTACTCGCACGTCTCCCAGTACATCAGCGAACTCAACGCCATCGGCACGCCCCACGCCTGGCAGATCGGGCTGCTGGGCTTTGTGCCGTTCGGACTGATGCTGGCGGCCGTGCTGATTGTCGCGGCGCCGCTGCTGCCGATCCGCGGCATCGCCCGCGTGGGCTACTGGATCCTGTTGCTCGAAGCCGTCGCCTACATCGGGTCGGCATTCGCACCCTGCGATGCCGGCTGTCCAGCGGACGGATCACTGAGCCAGCAGCTGCACAACCTGCTCGGCCTGCTGACGTATCTCGGAACATGCGTGGGCGTCGTGCTGCTGGCTTGCGGCACCGGGCTGCGATCGAGCACGCGCGCTGTGCTGCTGGTTGTGGCGATGCTGTGGCTGCTGCTGTTCTTCGCGATGGTCCTGCCGCCGTTCGAACCCATACGCGGTGTGTTGCAGCGAACGGGCGAAGCGATGCTCTACAGCACGCTGTTGACGCTCGCGTGGCGCGCACTGCCGCGCCGCTGACTCAGCGGCAGTTGGCCTGCGCGATGGCCAGTCGCTGGCTCGCCGCATTGCGCTCGCGCGTCGCAGCACGTTGTTGCGCATCGCGCTGCGCGCGCAGGCCACTTTGATCGGTCGGATCGCGCGCATCACCGCCGCGCGCGGCGCGCTGGGTTTCGATGGCCGCGGCGCGGCGCTGCGCACTGGCGACGCGTGCATCACTGGTCGGCTGGATCGTGCGCGACGCGGCCTGCACGCAGCGGTCATGCGCGGCATCTCGTGCGGCATTCGCGCCGACATGCGTGGGCAGACGCGGCGAGGGCTCCACCTGACGCAGCGCCGGGGCGGCACGCGGCGGCGGATCGGCCGGATTGCGCAGCTGCTGCGCGAACGCGGGCGCAATCGCGGTGGCAATCAGCAGCGTCAGCAGAAGTGGAGTGCGCATGGAACGGTCCGGATGCACGCGGGTTTCGCGTTCGAACGTCCTAGATGCCGTCGCCATGCAGGCAGGTCAATGCAGCGCGGTCCACGGGTTCAGGCGCCGGCCGGCTGCCACACCATCAATGCGCGCGGTGACGTCGGTCCTGTGTGTCATTCGGATCGAGACTCGCCAGCGGCGCCGGCGGTTGTGCGGGCACTTCGGCAGGCATCGCCACCGGTTCGCGCGACGCCCCATCGAGCATGCGTGCACGCCGCCAGCCTCCCCAGCGGTAGTAGCCGATCGACAGCAGCATCGCCAGCAGCGCACTGGCCGGGAAACTCCACCAGATTGCATCCACGCCGAGCGTCGGCTGCAGCAGCGTCGCGAACGGCACGCGTACGCCCCACAGCGTGACCGCGAGAATCACCAGCGGCGGCATGACCGCGCCGGTCGAGCGCACCACGCCGAACAGCACGAAAGTCACGCCGAAGAACAGGAACGACCAGATCGCGATGCGGTTGAGATGGCGCGCGGTTTCCAGCGCGACGCCGGCATCGCCGAGGAACAGCGACAGCGCGGCGCGGTCGAGCAGCAGCAACAGGCCGATCAGCGCGCCCGTCATCAGCACGTTGAAACCCACGCCGGTGGCGGCGATCCGTGACACGCGGTCCCAGTGGCCGGCGCCGACGTTCTGCGCCGCCATCGTCGAACACGCCGCGCCGATCGCCATCGCCGGCATCTGCACATAGGTCCACAGCTGCAGTGCGGCGCCATAACCCGCGGTGGTGTCGACGCCGTGTGCGTTGACCATCGAGATCATTGCGATCATTGCCGCCGACAGCATCACCATCTGCAGGCCCATCGGCAGCCCCTTGGCCAGCAGCGCACGCACGATGGTCCAGTCGGGCCTGTAGAGATGCCGCTCGGTGCGGTGGATCCACAAGCGGTGCCGACGATGCCGCAGCCAGGCGAGCAGGGCGGTCAGCCCAAGCGCATTCGCGATCAGGCTCGCCAGTGCCGCGCCGGCCATGCCCATCGCCGGCAGCGGCCCGACGCCGAGCATCAGCATCGGCACCAGCACGATGTCGAGCGCGACCACCAGCAGCAGGAACAGGAACGGCGTGCGCGCGTCGCCCGCGCCGCGCAGGATCGCCGACAGGAACGCGAACGCGTACAGGAACGGCACCGCGAGGAAGATCAGTTTCAGATAGGCATCCGCATGCGGCAGCGCATCGGCCGGCGTGCCCATCCACAGCAGCACGTGGCGCGACAGCGGCAGACCAACCAGCGCGACGAGTACCGAGGCGGTCAGAAAGAACGTCGCGCTGGTGCCGATCACGCGCTTGGCGCCCGGCAGATCGTCGCGGCCGATCGCCTGCGCCACCAGGATCGTCGCCGCCATGCCCACGCCGAACACTGCGCCCAGCAGCAGGAACAGAATGTTGTTGGCATTGGCGATCGCCGCCAGCGCGCCCTCGCCGAGGAAGCGCCCGATCCAGACCGCGTTGACCGAGCCGTTGAGCGACTGCATGACGTTGCCACCCAGGATCGGCAGCGCGAACGCGAACAACGTGGGACCGATCGCGCCGCGGGTCAGGTCGCGTGGACGGGCGGGCTTGGTGGAAGATCGGCGTTTCGGCATCAGCGCATTCAATCGGGAGGCGGATCGCGGCACGGTGAGGGCGGGCCGTGCAGGCCGCGCAACCGCCCTGGCGGGCTCGTGGTGCCGTTGCACCGCGCGACGGTTCGCTGCGGCGGGGAACGCTTTGCGGCTCGATCGCGCCACGGCGCTGTCGGCACCACGTTGCGCACATGCGCTTCCGATCGTCGCGATTCCGACGCAGGGCGCACGCTGGAAGGAGCGGTCGTGGCCGTCACGATCGTGACACGGCCCCGGGCGTGCATCGCGCCGAGCCCGCGTGCGCTGCCGACGCCGGGCGGCGCGTGCGACGAGTCTCGGTGCCGTTTGTCGGTCAGCGGCGGCGTCCACGCGCTGCAGGAGCAAGCCCATGACGCGAAGCGCCTGGCGCATGCTCGCCATGTCTGCGGGTCCTCGGCGCCGTATTCCGAAGGGCCGCGCGGCATCCGCATTCCGCTGGCCGAGGTGGACCACGCTTAGTCGACCCCGCAGCGTCGCACGTCGATGGAGCCCAGGCGGGCGGGCCCCGATCGGAGGCGTCGTGGCAGCACGACACGGTGGGCGCCGCGGCTGGAACATGACCGCGGCGACCTGAAGAAGAATGTCTCCACTCGACGATTCGTCGCCGCGTCGCCGACCTCGAATCCGCGCTATCGACGATGGCGACGACGGCCATTCCGGCGCCGTTTGGGGCGCGGCAGGTTCTCGCGATGGGCGCGCGCACGTACGCCCGCGTCCGCACGTTGACGGGCCCAGGTGTCGCGCTGGAGCTGCGCCTCGCGGGCGAGGCGACGCCGGCCTCGAGCCCGGCGCCAGAAGAACAGGGCGGGCGGCACGACGAACGCGATCAGGCCCGTCGGTATCGCTATCGCGAGGAAGCGCGCGAGCACGTCCGTCGTCGCCTCAGCGGCGTAGATGACCCTGTGCCCATGCCCCCATGCCACACATGCCGCGAACAGGCTCAGGACCGCCAGGCCCACGCGCATGCGCCAATGCCCCGGCGTCCCCGGGAGCGCGGGCACGAACCCCAGCAGGGCCAGCAGAGTGGCTTGGAGAAACAGCCCGAGGCCGGCACCCACCATGAAGGCGTCGAGGATCAACATACGCGTTGAAGTTTATCGCCCGGCGCGTGCGATGGCCCGCGCGCGCGACCAGCACCGAGGCGGTCAGAAAGAACGTCGCGCTGGTGCCGATCACGCGCTTGGCGCCCGGCAGATCGTCGCGGCCAATCGCCTGCGCGACCAGGATCGTCGCCGCCATGCCCACACCGAACACCGCGTCCAGCAGCAGGAACAGGATGTTGTTGGCGTTTGCGATCGCCGCCAGTGCGCCCTCGCCGAGGAAGCGCCCGATCCAGACCGCGTTGACCGAGCCGTTGAGCGACTGCATGACGTTGCCACCGAGGATCGGCAGTGCGAATGCGAACAACGTGGCACCGATCGCGCCGCGGGTCAGATCGCGCGGGCGGGCAGGGGTGGCGGCAGATCGGCGTTTCGGCATCCGCGCATTCAATCGGGAAGCGGATCGCGGTGCGGTGAGGGTGTGGGTTGGACGTGTTTCGAAGCGGACCCTGCAGAGCGGGCGCGCAAGGTTTTTGAACACCTCTCCCTCAGGGAGAGAGCCTGCCCCGGACTTGATCCGGGGTCGAAGCGCGCAGCGCTTCGGGTGAGGGTTGGGCATCGAAGCCCCATTGCCAGAAGCGCCCGCTGCCGCCCGCGAGCATCTCACGGAGGGTGAAAGATCAGCGCAGGCGCGGCCGACGGTTGTCTCCACCCAGGCCTCCGCGCGTAGGACGCGGGCATCGAAAGCCAAACTGTGACCCTTGCACGCTGGGGCACCCCCCATCTGTCGCGCTGGCGCCTGGGTCGGGAGACTGAAGCTGTCCGGGAAGTTCGTGCCCGACCGATCCAGGAGCCTGCCGTGAGCCTCAACGCCGTCTCGTCATCCGAAACCAGCAGCCGTCTACAGGACCTGCCGCCGCCGAGCGACGCGAAGGAGTCCTACATCGCGCAGCGCGGCGACACGTTGTCGGAGATCGCCAAGGCCCACGGCGTCAGCCTGGAAGGCCTGCTGGCCGCGAATCCGCAGGTGAACAATCCCGATGTCATCTATCCCGACCAGTCCATCGCACTGCCCGCAGGCACCAGGGCGCTCGGCGGTGACGCGGCGCCGGTCAATGGCGCCGCGCCGGCGAACGCGACCCAGGGCACTTACACCGGCGGCTCGCTGGATCGTACCCAGCTGGCCCAGCTGTTCCACGAAGCCGGCTTCCGCGGCGAGAACCTGGTGAGCATGGTCGCCATCGCGATGCGCGAATCCACCGGCGATCCGGCCGCGTTCAACGGCAACCGCGCCACCGGTGACCAGTCCTACGGCCTGACCCAGATCAACATGCTCGGCGGCATGGGCCCCGAGCGCCGCGAAGCCTTCGGCCTGACCTCGAACGAGCAGCTGTTCGACCCGCAGACCAATGCGCGCGTCGCCTTCGAACTGTCCAATAACGGCACCGACCTCTCGCCGTGGGGCGCGTACAGGGGGCTGGCGAATACCTACAACACCGATGTGCCGGCAGCGCGCGCTGCCGTGGCCGACGCGCAGGCGCAGGGCCTGCTGGGCACGCCGTTCAATGGCGGCGCCCGAACCGAGGGCGCGGCGCCGGTGCAGCAAAGCGCGCCGGCATCGGCCACACCGACGCTGGAACGCGACGATCGCGGCCCGGCCGTGGCCGATCTGCAGACCCGCCTGGCGGCCGCGGGTTTCAGTCCGGGCACGGCCGACGGCATCTTCGGCGCCCGTACCGAGAGCGCCGTGCGCAGTTACCAGGCCAGCCGCGGTATCGAGGTCGACGGCGTGGTCGGCCCGAACACCTGGGCACAGCTCAACGGCGCGCCTGCGGTCGAAACGCCGCCGGCAGCCGAACCGGTCGCGCCGGGTGAAGTCGCCCAGGTCACCGACGGCCCGAGCAACGCCCGCATCGCCACCCTGCATCCCGAACTGCGCGGCCAGGCGGCCGAGTTCGTCAACCGCGTCGAACAGGAACTCGGCATTACCCTGCGCGTGACGTCGGGCATGCGTACCTATGCCGAGCAGGACGCGCTTTACGCCCAGGGCCGTACCGCACCTGGCGGCATCGTCACCCAGGTGCCCGCGGGCTACAGCAACCACAACTTCGGCACCGCCTTCGACGTGGTCGAAGTGCGCCCGGACGGCAGCATCAACTGGAGCCCCGACTGGCAGGCCATCGGCCGCGTCGGCACCGACATGGGTCTGGAGTGGGGCGGCAACTGGACCACCTTCGTCGACCGCCCGCACTTCCAGCTCGACAGCGGCCTGAGCACCGCGGATATGCGGAATCGCGTCGCGGCCGGCAACGTCGACGCGGACGGGTTCGTCAATCTGCGTTGATGCACTGCTCTGAACTTGCACACGGATACGGCGCCTTAATCGTTCCGATCAAACGGGCGGGCGGGCGCTGGTGTGCCTGACATGCGCAAAGGATCGCGACCCTATGGAAATCCCTAGGTGCGTAAAGCCCTGGCTTGTCGGTGTTTAGGCAGCCCCATACCGTTGGGTGAAATTCTTCTACCGCATTCTCGACTTCAGGAGCATCCCAATGGGAGATGTCAGCGGCGCCGTCGATACGATCCAGGATCGCATGTCCTATGGATTCACCGACTGGGTCATCAGCGACCAGGACGTGCGTGACAGCATGGCCGCGCTGGCCGAGCTGACGCCCTCGGAGCGCAACGAAGTCGTCTCCCAACTCGACGACAAGGCACTGGAGCGCCTGACGGGGAATGCAGAGGAGCTGAGCGCGAACGAGCGCCAGGACGTTTATGAGAATCTGGTCGATGGTTTGGATGGTGCGCAGATCGCGCGTCTGGCCACGACCTTTGGCGGCAGTGACCGTATCGGACGCGTTGACTTCGCCGATGCAGTCGCGTCGCATGCCACGCCGGAAGCCAAACTCGCGTTTATCGAAGCAACCAAGGGCTCAATCGACGGCGCCTACAGCGCGATGCAGGGACAGGACGGCAATCCTGAAACGCTCGCTATCGCCAAGGTCCTGGCAAGCCTGTCCGGCGACCAGGCCGCCTTTGATACCGCCATCAAGTCATTGTCCGAAGGCCAGCTCGAAGACGTGCTGGCAGTCGGCTTGGGGCGGAACTACTATCCGGCAGGCAATACCGGTTTCTACTCCTTCGATCCCTCCGCGTCCCTCGGCATTTTGAGTGCAGCGACCAACAGCACTGATCTGCAGGTGAAGGGGGCGGTCTTCGAGGCAGCCACCGCACACTTCAACACCGTGGATGGTCAGGCGCTCGACAGCAGCTATCTGGATGCGATCAGCGGCCTGGTGGAGAGCGACCCCAGTGGTCTGGTGAACGAGCTGCAGGCGCGAACAGACCTCACCGGTGAATCGCTGACCGCCTACACCAAGGAGATGCTCGAATCCGGACGGGAGGAGGATCTGCGTAATCTGGTCGTACAGATGCAGCAGGGCAACGATGGTGCAGGCAACGCCTTCGAGAACTTCAGTGATCCCGCCTTCGCACGCAATCTCGGCTTCCTGAGCGGCTCGATCGCGGCGGCCATCAACTCGACCACCGATGACGCAGAAGCGCAGGGCAACATGCTCAAGAACATCTTCGGTACCGCCTTCGGTGTAAGTGGCGCAGCGAATCCTGCTGCCGGCGTGATCGCCTCGGTCGGCAACGGCATCACCTCGACTGTCATCGACGGCATCGTCGACCGGGTGAGCGATGGGAACAAGGATCTTAAACAGGCGCTCTACGAACTGGCGATCCCTCGGGACGCGGGTGGCAGCGTGAACATGAGCGGTACGGGCTACGACGCCTTTAATGCCTCCTATGCGGCGATCGCTCAGGTCAATGATTGACCTGGGCTGAGGAGCGGGCCATCGTGCGGCCCTGAGTGATGCGCTCGCCCGTGGACCACGAATGAGGACTTGGATGCTGATCGTCGCGATGGCTGCTTTGACCATCTCTGGATGCGATTCAGGCCAGTCGGCTACGCCGCCGACGCCGCCCGCCGGTGCATCAGCCTATCGGGGTGATGCGTCGACGACTGCCGCTCAGTTAGCAATGACCGATTTGCGCCTGCGCCTCAAAGCCTCCTATCCGGACCGCAAGTGGGACATTTCGCGTTACAGCGCGGAGGCTTCCATGGCCTGGGAGCAGGTCCGGCAACACTACGCCGACACACTGGGCACCGTTTGGGAAGTCCAGGTCGAGTACGACGGCGCCGCTGCCGGCTACCGAAGCGCAGCATGGCGGGAAGGCGACCGCATCGTCGCGATCGCTTGGCAGGCGCCGATCCCGCCCGATAGCCAGCCCGTGCTGACGGTGTTTCTGTCCGGTTTCTGAGTCGGGGGTATCCGGCATTGCCCAAGCAGAGAGGGCGTCGAAAGGCGCCCTGTCTGCATCTGCGCAGATCACGAACCGTATCGCTGCCTAGCTGAAGATTGGAGACGGCGGCGGCTGTCAATGAGGTGCCCAGCCTTGAGGAGGGAATGGCGCTCTTTCTGCCAGTCTTGCTGCTCGTCGCGGGCCCCGCCGCGCTGTGAGGCAACAAGCGGGCTTTATGACAGGTCGCATCGGTTAAAGGCCGGGAAATAATCCAAAGGTCTGGTTCCGCATCATCGTCATCGTTCTCAAGGTCGTCATGCTGGGCGTGGGCATGTTCTTCGCGATCAAGTGGAATCACGTCCAAGCGAATAAAAACTCGATGGGCAACAAACATAGCAGGAGAGAAGGACGGAGGCAGGGGGTCGTAATCGCCTTCCGGAAATCACTCTTTGGACTGGTTAATAGAAGTCGAAAGTGAGTCTGGCGCCGCTGGCCGCCGTTCTCCGTCAGGCACGTGCCGACAGTGAGACCAGCGTGCCTGCAAGTCCTGGGGCGTCGCTGGCGATGTATTCCAGCGTGACCGGGCTGCCGACACCGATCGCGCCACGCATGGAGGTTGGAGGGCACACCAGCATGTTGCCGACGCGATACCAGGTGTGGTGCAGCGTTCGCCTCCCCGCCCGGACGCGGGCACTGAGGACTTCGCTGACCACCCCGCGCACAACGGTCATCTGCGTGCCGCCCCGAAGCAGACGTCGGACGCGCACGCGATTGCACGCGAAGATCACGGCGCCAGCGCCCGCGGCAATCCCGAGGGTCTGCAAGAGCTGGTGCAAGCCGAAGCCATAGTTCGTGATGCTGATCAGGATCACGACCAGCAATCCCACGCTCAGCAGGATGGCCAGCTGACGCACTTGCCAGCCACTGCGCTCGACGGCGGCGGCGTCCATCGTCACCTCGACGCGCTCCGGCGCCGGAAGCGCGGAATACTCGACACCCAGCAGCGCGCCGCGTCTGGCAGTCAGCGGCACCCAGTGCAGCACCACGTCGGTGGCCGGTACATGCTCGAAGCGGGTGACATGCATATGCGCCGCGGTGTCGGCCTGCTCGAGCGGGGCGGCGAGCGGCCGCAGGATCAGGACATCGCCGTCGACGCGATACCGCAGGTGCCCGGGCTGCACGACCTCGACGCCAGACAGCGCGCCTTGCGTGGTGGATTTCATGCCCATCGCCAAGGCGCGACGCAAGCGCGCCGACGTCGTGCGCCAATGAAAAAAACGCCGCAGCTGCCACGCGCACACGCCGGTCGCAACCGCAGCGACGGTAAGCGCCAAAGGCAGACCGGTATCCAGAAATGCCACCACGATCGCCGGCGCCGCTGCGCCGAAGGCACCGAGCAGGTGCATGAAAGCGTAATGGCGCTCGCGCCTGAGAACGACGTGAAGCGTTGCCCGATCCGTGTCGTCAAGAGGGCTGGAGATGCACTGCATGCCGCTAGTGTAAGCGTGGCGCCGTCACAGCCTGGGGCGCCGAAACCTGCGCGCCCTGCAAACGGCGGCGGTTCCTGCGCTGCGCGATGGCACCGCTTGGAAACATCTTCAGGTGCTCGCCGTACGCCAGCCAAACACGGCAAGCCCGATCAGGAAAAGCCCGCCGGCCAACCAAAGCATGACGTTCAGGCAGAACGTGACGGGCTGCACGGCGTACACGATGACGTCCCGGTTGAAGCGCGTGAAAGTCGCGACCTCAAGCGATGCGATGGCAGCGCCGCCAATGTAGAGCGAATAGACGCCGAGCGCAGCGAGCAAGACATATCCAGCTGCCCACGCGGCACTCAAGCCTTTCTTTCGGGTTCTGTTTCGATGGAACATTCACCACCTGATGCTTGCCGCATCCCGGGCCACCAAGCGATGAGCGGCCTGAAGGCAGGTGGGCACGCGCTTGTCAGACGGGACGCGTCTTCAATAGCCGCCCACCAATGTCTTGCTCGCATTCGTATTGCCGTGAGCGGATCCGGCACCGCAGGCCCATCAATTTACCCTTCCCCCGGCAAATAGCGGTCGAAGAACGCCAACGCATCGGCTGCGATCCGGGCGTGCTCGGCCTCGCGATCGATCCCGTGGGGATCCACGCACAGCTGGGGGAGCGCGTCTACAAGTGGTGGCGGGCATGGCGCGAGGAACACGAAATGGCCGGCGCCGGCGATCTCGCGCGACCCTGCAAGATCGGGCAACAACGACCGCAGGTGATCGCCGTTGGCAGATGGCATCAGCACCTCGTCGTGTTCGGCGGTCAGCAGAAAGACCGGCGCGTGCATATCGGACACGCCGGCGCTGTCGAACACCAGCGCCAGCGGCGCCATGACGAAGGCCGCGCGCACGCGACGGTCCGCGGTTGGCGGCGGGTTCGACAGCGTGTGCATGCCGCCTGCAGGCGGCGGGTCGCACAGTTCCGGTGTACCCGGATGCGCCTCGCAGAATCGGTCGAAGCGCGCGAAGTCGGGTACCGCGCCGGCGAGCAGCAACGTGGTGTAACCGCCGGCAGAGAAGCCCACGGCACCGATGCGAGCTGCGTCGACGTGCGGGCCCAGTCGGTCGTCGGACAGCACCGCGTCGAGCGCACGACTGGCCTGCCATGCGCGACCCAGCAATACCCGATCGGTCCCGAATCCGCTCTGGTCGCCGTGGTGGTTGCCGGCATGTTCGGGCGCGACCACGACATAGCCTTGGCGGGCCAGCGCGACCGCCAGATCATGATGTCCGTAACGAGTGCCGCCATTGCCATGCGACAACACCAGCAAGGGGTGTCGGCCAGGCGCCGGCGCAGCGCCCGGTGTGGCCTCCACCCGATACGGGCCTGCCATCACGGATCCCGCCTGCTCGCCTGAAGCGAGCGCGGGATAGAACACCGCGGCCGGCACTGCGGTATCGGTGACCGGCTCACGGGTGTTCACCGCCATCAGGCCCACGGGCATTTGCGCCCCCGCCACGCTCGCCAGCCCGCACGTCACCAGCAGCGTGACGTTCTGTATGCATCGCCGCACGCCAGATCTCCAGGTCTCCAGGTCAGGACAGCATGCCCTCGCTGGCTACGCACGGAACCTGCCGTCAGTCACGGCGGCGCATATGCCCCTGCCAGCACGCTGTGCATTGCGTTCGCCAGTCGACGCGTGGCCAGGAGCAAGACGCGTGGAGCGGGAGAAGTGGTGGCCGAGTCGTCCCGGATCCAAAGGCGCCTTTGTGTGCCCGAGAAGCACGAGAAGCCAGAGAATCTGCTGAATTGAGCGCGCCGCGAGGCGGCGTCGGCTTGAGCGAATTGTCAGGCCGCATGCCGTCGGAGTCTGCTCCACGACTGGCGAAGCCCCACGAGGTGCACCAGACCAATGGCGAGACAGATCGACGAGCTCACCACCCAGAACGTGATGCTGTTGCCGGGGAAGTAGGCCATGACCGGGACGAACGCCACACCGCGAACGATGTAAACAGCTGTGACCGCAGTAAGAACCGTTCGACGCAGCGGAAGCGGCCGGAGTACGCCAGCGGCCGAGAGTGCATACGCACCGCAGACAGCGAGAACGGTGGCGATCGCGAGCGTGACTACTGTGGGGTACCAGTGGCCTGCAGAGTGAAGCTGCGCCATCTGCTCTCCGGCGCCCAAAAGGCGGAAGAGCGGCGCTCCCACTACTAGGCACGCCAGATGCATCAGAGCGGCAAGGCCACTCAGTGCGCCACCCACCACAAGGAGTTTGTTGGTTGGGCCTTCCACGTGATGTCTCTGGTTCAAATCACCGATCTAACGAAGATGAGAACTACTCGGCGCGGTGCACTTCGCGTGTTAATTCACCCCCCGGCCGAGCAACCTTGACCTGCCCCTCTAGAGTAAGACCGCGGAGAGTTGCAGTCTGGTTCGGGCGGGAGAACAGAATACGTGCGTCCCGGAATTCTCCGCCGTCAATGAGCCTTGCAGTACCAAGTGCGACTGCATCTTTCTGACCGGGAGTGCGGTACACAAGCTCCCGGTGAATGTACTGAACTGGAAGATGACACCGCCGCCTGAAGGAACGTACTCCAAGAGGAGCAGCGTAAGTTCTTGGCCAGCGCCAAGCTCGGCAACGATGTCTGACGTGAGTGGGGGAAGCTCGTGGAAGTATTCGCTGTCAGGAGATGCCATAGTGCTTTTCCAGGGCCTAACGCCAGAATTAAGCCGTGCCGCGAAGCGGCATCGGCTTGAATGAATTGTTAGCACCTACCCGATGGTAGGCACCGACTGACGCACGCCGCCTGCGTTGTCGGTGAAAAAGAAGAATCCGGCTCGGTCCGACTTTCCGAGAAGTTCGATATTGCTGATGTGGTGCATCGAAGGTTTGACACGCTCTGAGTGCAGCCGGAATGCAAGCTCATCCGTGTTGATCTCAACTGTCAGGCCAGAGAAGTCAAGCTCGTAGCAGGACGCCAGCACCTTGTGCTTGTTGGACGGAAACTTTGTTTTGTAGATCGTGTTGTATCGCGGCTCGAAGTATCTAATTAAAGCTGCCTCAGCAAGGGACACTTGCTGCGACTTCTTCAAGGGCTTATCCAGGATGCTGTAGAAGCGACCCATATCACGCTCATCAGCAATGACCTCCTTGGCCCTGCCGTCAAACATGGTCATTACACGATACGGTTCGTACTGGAAGGTCGCTACGAATATCTCCGACTCGGGACTCTCATAAGCCACCTCGGCCAAGATTTTCTGTAGCGTTGAATGGCTCTGGAGCCTTTCGAATGCCGATCGATTGCCTCCCGCGAATGCCTGTCCGACATATAGGACCTCCAGATTCGCAAGCTCGGGCCGGCTGATGTGCATGCCTTCGCTGATACTCAGTGCACTTGCTGGCAAGTACCGCACGATCTGGTCGTCCGCGTTGTACGACCTTATCTCTCGGTGCGGATAAGGTGAAAGCGCAGCGCGCTTTGCGTCATCAAGGAGCGGGAACCGAATGTGGAATGGAGCTCTGTGCTCTGCGCCGTTGATGGAGTAGACAAGGTCACCGCTGGCGATACCATCTTGGTATTCGAACGTTCCTGCGTCCATCCGGAGTGCCGGACGACGACAGATGAGATAGATGTGTGAGTTGTCCGCGATAACCTTCTCTTCTGGTCTCATCTCTCCGCCCGATGTGACCTGATCGGCGGGGATGAGAAGCCAGTTGCTGGTGAACAGATTTACCGAGAACTCTGATAGGTAATGCTTCTTTTTGGCCATCGCCAGTACTTCAAGTAGGTGCTAACACCTGAATTAAGCCGACCCGCGAAGCGGGTTCGGCTTGAATGAATTGTTAGCAGGCGCCTCTATGCCGCGTTCTCGATGTAGCGGAGAACCGGATCAATCAACGAGGTTGTACGAATTGATGGAGACTTCTGCAGCGCATCTCGCATGTCCTTGATCTCGTGGCGCAGTTTGACGAGGCCAAGCGCGTCCTGCATGACTGCAAGCTTCTGAGCCTTATCTCCAGAATCATATGCTTGACTTTGCTTAGTCTCCGCGGATTCTACGAGCGCCGCGATAAGCGTTAACAACTGCTGTTTTTGCTCAAGCGTGAGGTTGTCTAGCTCATTGAAATTATGGGACATGGTGGCCTCTGGAAATTTTGTCGGCTCTCACAATGCTGATAGCGCCTGCTAACACCTGAGTTAAGCCGTGCCGCGAAGCGGCATCGGCTTGAATGAGTAAAAAGGAGACTTCCCACTTCAGCGGCAAGCCGCTCGGCATCGAGTGCCATGATTGTGTTTCGACGAACAATCAAAT